>CBCTFZ010000034.1:0-31019 GCA_965146355.1 uncultured Emergencia sp.
TGTCTGTCTGTCTGTCTGTCTGTCTGAGTATATCGCGTTCAAACGTAGCTTGTCAAGCTCTTTTCTCATCTTTTTCTTTCCTCTTTTCAATCAAGGCAGTCAGCTCTTCCCGTATCTGCGTATAGCGCATTTTGGGGACAGGAAGCTCCTCGCCCGTTATCAGGGTGACGCAGTAGCGCTCGATCTTCGCCACGTAGTCGCCGTTGACGCAAAAACTTCGGTGAATACGGTAGAAGTTCGGTGGAAGCTGCTCCTGCAAATCTTTCAATGCCCGTGAAACCTGTTTGCGCTCGCCCAGCATGTGGAGAATACAGTTCCTATCCATCGCCTGTATGTAAATCACCATATTGGTATCCACAAACTGATTGGCTATGTCAGTCTTAATCACCAGCGGCGGGGATCTCCTGCACCCGCTTTCCGCCAGCAGCTTCTTGACATAGCGGTAAGTCTGCGTGCTAATCTGGACGGGGAAAACCTCATCGCCCACCAGCTCGCTCCACTCGTTAGAGACATGCATATGGAAAAGCCGCCATTCGCCCTTTTCCTGCCGGTAGCAGAATGTAGCCCGCTGTTTGGCCGCGCTGATAAGCCGGGCGTCTTTGTCCGGATAAAGCGCGTACTGTCCAAGGACAATAAGCTGCCCCTCGTCACCTGTTTCAATCTGCCTAAAGTCCGGCTCCTCCAAGCGGTAGGCGGGCATGATAAAGCCGTCTTTGAACAAATCTTTAATCGCCGCCGCACCGGAAACAAGCAGATTTCCAGTTCCCAGCCACACGCAGCTGTCCGACAGGACGGAAAACAGTGGTTCGGTGTTCAGGCGGTAGTATTCCGTGATGATTTCCAGCGTGTTCTCACAAATCGTTTCCCGCTTCAGCTCCATACTGCCCATCCTCCTTTTCGGTCAAAAACTTCTTGCAGATAATATAGCATAACAAAATGTCTGCGTCTACAAAAACGGGCGAATAGTGCGTTTGGCGTTGTGAATAGTCCAATTTTCCTCAGTCAAACAGGTTTCTGATAGCACGGGTTATCTGGGCTGGCTTCACACCAGAATACAGAGCGGGAATGCCCCTTGCCCAATTTTTTCAAATATGTTAAAGTAATGCAAAAGGGAAAAGGAGAGCAATTTTATGAGTGAACACATTCTGGTCGTCGACGACGAAAAGGAGATTGCCGATTTGATTGAGGTCTATCTCAAAGGCGACGGCTACATAGTACATAAATTTTATAACGGGTCTGACGCTCTGGCATGTATCGCTGAAACCCAGCTGGATATGGCTGTCCTCGATGTAATGCTGCCGGATATCGACGGTTTTAAACTTCTGCAGAAAATCCGCGAGAAATATTTTTTTCCGGTGATTATGCTGACCGCCAAGGTTGAGGACATGGACAAAATCATGGGTCTGACCCTGGGCGCCGACGACTACATCACCAAACCCTTCAACCCGCTGGAGGTTGCCGCCAGGGTGAAAACCCAGCTGCGCAGGTACAAGAGCTACAATCAGGCTGCGGTGCAGGCGCCTTTGGCCATGTACGATATTCGCGGTCTGGTTATCAGTAAAGACACCCACACCTGTACCCTTTACGGCAGGGAAATTACCCTGACGCCGCTGGAGTTCTCCATCCTTTGGTATCTGTGCGACCACAAGGGCAGGGTAGTTTCCTCCGAAGAGCTCTTTGAACAGGTCTGGGGAGAAAAATACCTGAGCAACAGCAACAACACGGTAATGGCTCATATCGGCAGGCTCAGGGAGAAACTAAACGAGCCGGCGAAACATCCGAAATTTATCAAAACCATATGGGGAGTGGGATACAAAATTGAAGAATAATACCCTTAATAAAAAACTTGCGAAACAACAGTTCCGCCGCATGCTGGCAGCCGTTTTTCTGCTGCTTATCAGCGGCGTACTCATTTATTTTATCGCAATCTTAGTTTTCGGCCTGTTTGTCTGGGACGGAACAGAGCCAATTTATCGGCTGGCAGTCTGGGCCTCTCTGAGAAAGTTCTGGTTTGGCCTGCTGTACTACGGCGCAGGTTTCTATATCATCCTCCGCCACTATTGGTACAAGCCCTATCAATATATTCTCGAACTCATCCAGGCAGCCGAGACGGTTACTCGGCAGGACGATACTCTGGTGGAGCTGTCGCCCCAGCTTTCCGAGGTAGAAGGGCAGCTGAATCAGCTGAAAGTTACTTCCCTGAACAATTTGCGGGCTGCTAAAGAAGCCGAGCAGAAAAAGAATGATTTGGTTACCTACCTGGCTCACGACCTGAAAACCCCAATCACATCGGTGATAGGCTATCTGACTTTGCTTCGCGACGAACCTCAGATTTCCGAGGAAATGCGCCAGAGATATATCAACATCACCCTTGACAAAGCGGAACGTCTGGATGATTTAATCAACGAGTTCTTTGAGATTACCAGATTCAGTCTATCTCATATTTCCCTGGAAAAGCAGCAGATTAATCTTTCTCTGATGCTCCAGCAGCTGTGCTACGAATTTCAGCCCATGCTGGCGGAGAAAAATCTTACCTGCACGCTGGACGCAGAGGAAAACATGATGGTGCGGTGCGACCCGGACAAGCTGCAGCGAGTCTTTGACAATCTTCTCCGCAACGCGGTCAGCTACAGCTATGAGAACAGCTGTATCCGTATCCGTGCAGCTTTGGAGGAGGGCATTGTGTATCTGTCCTTTGAAAACCAGGGAGATACCATCTCCGAAGAAAAGCTCAGCAGGTTGTTTGAACAGTTTTTCAGGCTGGATACTTCCCGTTCCAGCAAAAGCGGCGGCGCCGGACTGGGCCTTGCCATCGCCAAGGAAATCGTAGAGCTTCACGGCGGCTCTATTAAAGCCTTCAGCAAAGACGATTTGATACGTTTTGAAGTAACCCTTCCTGCCCAGCCGGCGGCTGGCGTCCAAAGCCTCTTATAATCCTTCTGTGGGAAATTTGCAAGAATTTCCGCAGAAAAACACAAGATGACCGCAAGGCTTCCAATAAGAATCAGAACCATAACTCAGGTATGATAGAAACATACCAGGGTTATGGTTTTTTATTGAGAAAGAACATCCATAACGCCCAGAAAGGAGGCTCACATATGACAAGAAAAAGATTGACCGAGTTATTTCCATGGCTGCTGCCGGTGCGCAGAGCCCAGCGAAAGCTGTTTTTCTATCTGGGAATGCGCCTTGACCGCAGCCGCTATGCTCTGGACAGGAGCCCCAAGCTGCTGCCGGAAGAAATCTTCGCAGATAAGGCCGTGATGATTAACCGGCACAGCGGCTACGATATAAAGTTTCAGTATAACAAGGCCCACAATCTGAAGCTGGCTGCCAAAAAAGTTCACGGCGTCATTATCAAGCCGGGGGAAGTGTTTTCCCTGTGTTATGCCATAAAAGACGCCGACAGAGAAGAGCCTTACCTGGATGGCCTCAGTCTGGTAGACGGTGAAATTCGCGGAGAATACGGAGGCGGTCTCTGCCAGCTGAGCAATCTGCTTTACTGGCTGTTCCTCCATACGCCTCTGACTGTAACAGAAAGGCACGGTCACGGCTGCGAAGCCATCGTTCCCGCCAGCTGGGATGAGCCGGCCGGAGTCGACGCTACCATTGCCGAGGGCTGGCTGGATTTAAAGGTAAAAAACAATACCACCCACACGTTCCAGATAACCCTCTCTTTTGACGGAGATTACATCTGCGGCGCTGTGCGCAGCAGCAGTAAAAAATGTTATGATTATGAGATTTTCAATTCGTCCTGCCATTACGCAGAACAAGAGGGCGTTATTCGTCAGGAAGCCGATGTAGTCCGCCGCAAGACCAGCTGTTTCACAGCGGAAATCACAGAGGAATTTCTGTATCACAATTCCTGCGTTATCGACTATCCCCTGCCTGAGGATATTTTAAGGAATTTAAAAAGAGAAGCGGCCTCTGCCGCGCAATAAGAAAGGGGTTTTTAATATGAAAAAGACCATTGCGGTTTTATTCGGCGGTTACTCTCCGGAGTATCCCATCTCTCTGAAGTCCGCCTATGCCGTGCTGACTCACATGGACTGCGAAAAGTATCAGATAATTCCCGTGGGGATTACCCGGGACGGCAGATGGTTCCGTTACCTGGGAGAATATGAGCGAATCCTAAACGACACCTGGCACGACCATCCAAACCTCTGCCGGGCAGCCTTTTTATCTCCCGACCGTTCAGTCCACGGACTTTGTGAAGTGACGGGAAACAGTCTGACTTTCACCTGGATTGACGCAGTCTTTCCGGTACTCCACGGTAAAAACGGGGAAGACGGCACGGTGCAGGGACTTGCCCAGGCCGCCGGTATTCCGGTGGTAGGCTGCGGCGCTATGTCTTCGGCTCTTTCCATGGATAAATACAGGGCCCATCTGCTGGCAGAGGCTGCCGGAGTGAAAGCGCCCAAGGCGATTCATCTTACACAGCAGCTTTCAGACAGCCAGCTTATGGAGGAAGTCAGTCACCTGTCTTACCCCCTCTTTGTAAAACCTCTTCGAGCAGGTTCTTCCTTTGGGATTACAAAGGTTACAGACCCTTCGGCTCTATCCGGCGCCGCAGAGCTGGCCTTTCAATATGACAGCGAAATTATTATAGAGGAGAATATCGACGGTTTTGAGGTGGGCTGCGCAGTGCTGGGCAGCAGCTATCTGACCCTGGGCAGAGTGGACGAAATTGAGCTGGGCTGCGGCTTCTTCGACTATACAGAAAAATATACACAGGAGACGGCCCGAATCCACATGCCGGCCCGGATTGATGCTGAAAAAGAGGCTGAGATACAGAAGGCCGCCGTAAAAATTTATCGCATTTTAGGCTGCAGCGGTTTTGCCAGGGTAGATTTGTTTCTGACGGCCCATGGTGAAATTGTATTCAACGAAGTCAACACAATTCCCGGGTTTACTGCCGTCAGCCGTTATCCAAACATGCTGAAAGGCATCGGCATGGGTTATGGGGAAATTATAGAAGCTCTGCTGACCGACGCCTTAGAAAAAGAGGAGAGTTGAAGGCTCAGCCTCCTTCTCTCCTCCTAAAGGGTTCTTTATAATTTTACAATCTCTCCTGCTTTCAGCACCAGCGCCACCTTATTCAGGACTTCGATGTCTTCATCTGGATTTCCGTCAAAGACCGCCAGGTTAGCCCGTTTTCCCTTCTTTACGGTGCCCACCTTGTCATCAATCATGAGAATTTCCGCGTTGTTTTTCGTAGCCTGTATCAGGGTTTCCAGCGGCGTAAAGCCTGCCAGATTGACCCTTGCCCGAAATTCATAAATGCCGTTGCCATGACTTCCCTCGTAGACGCCGGCATCGGTGGCCCAGCCAATCTTGATGCCGTTTTTCTTGTATGCTTTAAGACCCTCAATCAGGCCGTCTACCAGCTGTCTCGCCTTCTCCACGTAATGGGCCGGTTTTCCCTCCGGAAACTCCAGGAAGTTTACCATGGGCGACATGGTCGGCATAGGGAAGGAACGGTCGGAAGCCTTGTACATTTCTATACATTCATCGTCCATAATGGAAGAATGTTCTACCGTGCGCACGCCGCAGCGGATACACATCTTGATTGCCTCAGTACCGTGGCAGTGAACTGCCACAGGAAGTCCCACATAGTCGGCGGCTCTCACCGCTGCTCTGAGTTCTTCCTCATAGATAATCGGCATACCAGGCTCACCGCCCGGGTTCATCACTGCGCCGGTTCCCATAATCTTAATCCAGTCGGCGCCCAGCTGATACTGCCTGCGGACCGCCTTGGTAAACTGGTCTGCGGAATCGGCTTCGGCATACATGGCGCCGAAAAATTCGTTGCCCTTCTCTGTGGGGGAAATAATCATGCCGCTTGTCAGAATATCCGGTCCCATGACCATACCTTCATTGACTGCCTTGGCCATGCCAATGGTGATATTGCTTCTGTCTCCTACATCGCGCACCGTAGTATATCCCTGTTTCAGGTTGTCCTGTGCCAGACGCAGGCAGCGCATGACCCGGTAAGAATCCGGCTCTACATTTTCCTCAAAAGTATTCTTTCCGCAAAGGTCCAGATGCAGATGGCCTTCAATGAGACCCGGCATCAGAGTCTTTCCGCACAGGTCGATGACTTCCTCCTCCGAGGCGGAAACTGAGTTTGCCGGCCTGATGTCTGCGATAATACCGCCGTCAACGACCACATCTCCAAATCTTTCTCCGTAGCCTTCCGTCAGCTCCGGAATCAAACGTGCATTTTTTAAAACTAACATAGTGTCCTCCTCTTGGCCTGAGCCAAACATTCTTTCGGCACTATTTTAGCACAAATTGCAGAGCTCGTCCACGATATGGCGACGCTTCCCCGTCAGATTCCCCGCCGTTTTCTCGGGCCTCTTTCTCCGAAGCCTCTTCTTCCTGATTGTTCTTCATCATCTCTTTAATCTTCGATTTGAGGACAATCTTATCGCCGTCCTTTTCTTCCCCTACGAGACACAGCTGCGGGAAGATAACGCACCACCAGTTACGGCCGTCTCCCCGTCCCAGGGTAATCTTCAGAGCCTCATAGTTTCCTGCCGGCAGAGTTAAATCCTCGTAGCTCTTTTCCGGAATATAGGTAACCTTCAGCTTGGCGTGTGCCGGATACTCGTAGCCGTAGCTTTTGATAACCTCTTCAGCGATGTCCTCAATGGCGCCTGTATTTTCCTCAATATAGGCTCTGGCCGACGCAAGGTCCTCCTGTCCGTCCATAAACTTCAGTATCTCGTCTCTTACCTCCAGCTTCAGCGCCTGGTCCTCCGGCGAATCGCTGTTGGCTACCACGTGAAGCCGAATGATACCGGGGTGTTCGTTGGGAATATGGTTTATGTAATATATCCCCCCGCCGGCGCAAACCAAAAATAAAATCATCCAGATTAAAATTTCTTTCTGTAATAATGTCAATCTCATAGTCTCCATCCTTTCTACCTGCGAGTATGGACAAAAACTATGAGATTATACATCCTTTTTATTTAATAATCAACAGTCTGGTTCCGGCTTCCGGCTCTTCCTCCAGCTGATTGGCCATGCGGATATGGTCTTCCGTGGTTCTGTATCTCTTGGCCAGCTCCCACAGAGATTCCCCCTTTTTCATGGTGACGATAACCATAGGATATTCCTTTTCCTGGGGTTTATCGGCAAAGCAAGGCTGCTCCAGCAAAGTGATTTCTCCCCCTGTGTAAAGTTCTACACTAAGGGAAATGGTGCAGTTGATTTCAAGCTGCTTCTCATTTATCAGCTCCACCCACGCGCTTTTGAGAACCGGCTTGCACCCGGCTTTCTGTCCGGCCACAGCTTTCTCCATGTCTACCGTACCCCGGAAATCCGGCATCAGCTTTGCGCCGTGGAATCCGCCTTCCTGGTCTTTCCACAAAGCGCAGCAGGAAGCGCTGCCGGTTACTACGATTCTGCCGCGCTCACAGGCGCACTGGCAGTCCATAACCTTACCGGTACAGTATACAGCCTCGGCGGCCTTGGTGCCTTCCGGCAGATTGACGATTTCCCGAATGGTAGTTTCTGCCATAGCCGCGTCAGAAATATTGGAAATATTTTTTCTCGTGAACTTGCACTGGAAGTTCTTCTCCCGGTGGTAGGCGTCTACGATAACGTCTTTCTGCCGCATTTCATAAAGCTCTATTCTGGTCTGCACATCGCCTTTTATGCGGAAGCAGATTTCTTCCTCCTCTTCCCCTTCGTGTTCAATGGCAACCGTCAGATTCTTGCTGTTGAAAGAGGTCTTTACAGCGTTCCAGTTCTTTCCTCTATGTTCTTTTTCAATAGGTATAAACTGTGTAAATTCGATGCGCTGGTTGTGCTGGCAAATCACCGTCTGGCGGTTATCACCATCGGCGGATACTGCAGAATACAGCAGGCTGCAGAATACAAATCCATTGATAACCACTTTTTCCGTAGTCACCTGACGGTAATTCTCCGTAATGATGAAATCCTGCTTCAGGATATATTCCGGCTGCATAGCAGTATCCTTGCATTTAAAGGTTTCGTCTATGGAGACTTCGTCTTTCTTCGTCAGTTCCAGACAGGTCATAGAAGCCTGGGCCCTCTTGGTTTCCAGCTTCTCTTCCTTGAGACCGTCAAAGAACTGAAACTCCCGCTCACAGAACAGCTGTCCGGTAAACTCCAGAGTAATCTTCACCCGGAACTTTCTCTCATTGACTATCATAAATTCCAGATTTTTTACCCGGCAGTCAAAGACGCCCTCGGCCTGGTCCATGGGGTTCAGACTCCACTGATACTTATACGGCACCTTGGAGGTAATGGAAATAGGCTCTTTTTCGTCTTCTTCTGAGTCGTAAATGGTCTGAATGGTGATGGTCCCTGTCAGATTGAGCAGGTCATCAGTCTTGGGAGATACTTTTTTCTCTGCCGGCATAATGTCCGCGCCTGCGTCCATCAAAAGTATTTCCCTCATGTCCGGCTTGGTATCCGGCACCAGAATATCCTCTTCAAACTGGTAGGTCACAGTCTGCGCCTCCGCCGGATATATCATTTTCTGTGTATTATAAATGGCTTCCGCCGGAATAACTTTCGGTGCTCTGGCCGGCTGCAGGGCGTACTCCGGTATATCGTTTTCGTATGTCATGGCTCTTCTCCCTTCAAAATGATTCCTGTTTAGAATCTATGCCGACCGCCGCAAAAAAAGAACCCGGAAAATCTCCGGGTTCTGGTTTCTTTAGAATTTACCGATACTTCGTCTATTTCTCGGTCGTATGATTGAATACGGCTTCGCCTTCTCTGATAACAAACTCCTTCAGTCTTCTCACATGATTGTCTGCGGTTTCCCTTGCCGCCTCCACATCGCCGCTGACGATGGCGTCGATAATCTGCTTGTGCTCTACCGGCATATTGGCGTATCTGGAAAAATCGTCGTAGTAAAGATATCTGAAGCGCAGGGCCAATTCCTGTACCGTCTCGCTGAGCTGCATCAGCGTCTTGTTGCCGCTGCAGGCTACGATGTGCTTGTGGAACTTCTCATCAAAACCGATAATTTTCTCCGTATCGCTGTTCTTGATGGCCTCGCTGTATCCCTGGGTGATGCGGCGCAGTTCTTCAATCTGCTCTTCGCTCATCCGTTCCGCAGCCAGCGCCGCCGCAAGGGCCTCCAAGTCTTCACGCACTTCCAGAGTATCCACCATGTCCTTAACAGAAATGTCGGAAGCATAGGCGCCTCTTCTGGGCTCAATGGTTACCAGACCTTCCTTCTCCAATTTACGGATGGCTTCTCTGACCGGTGTTCTGCTGACGCCCATCTCGTCGGCCAGCTCTACTTCCATCATTCTGGTTCCCGGTACAATCTTCCCGGTGAGAATCTGCATTTTCAACTGTTCATAGACAATTTCTCTCAATGGTCTGTGATTCTGTAAATCAAAGTTCAACATATCCCTCTCCTAATATTTATTTCGCAGTCTTAGTCCAATAGGCCTCATAACCCTGCTTCCTCAATTTCTGACACATCTGCTTCGCGTCGGAAATCGCCGCAAACATGGCAAAGACCGTTGGCCCGCTGCCGCTCATCAATACTTTTTCGGCTGCACCACATTTTAAAAGGGTATCCTTCAGTTCTTTCACCTGCGGATACGCCCGCAAAGTGTAGTTCTCCAAAACATTAATGCAGTTATCATAGATTAAATCAAAGTTCTTCTCTTCCAGTCCTTTTGCCAGTTGGTCGTTATCAGGCCGCTCACTGATGGTGCAGCTGTCAATGGCTGCGTAAACCTCCTTCGTAGAAACGCCGATAGGCGGTTTCGCAATAACCAGAGATTTTCTGACAGCAGGCAGACCCTGAAGTTCTGTTCCCGTTCCGGTGGCTCTGGCACAGGACAGGGCCAGAGGGCTTTTCCGCATTTTTCGCGGAAGTTCAAAATTAAAGGCTGCCTGCCCCATCACGCAGAAGGGCACATCGGAACCAAGTTCAGCGCCCAGAGCGCAGAGTTCTTCCAGACTAAGGTCCAGCCGCCAAAGCTGATTCAGTCCGTGGAGGACGGCTGCGCCGTTGCCGCTGCCGCCGGCAAGACCGGCGGTCACCGGAATCCGCTTGAATATTTCGATTTCCACCCGTCCTCCGGCAATCCGCCGGCCGTATTTTTCTATCATCAGCAGAGCTGCCTTGTAAGCCAAATTCCTTTCGTCGGTGGGGATATAGTACCGGTTGGTGGTAACATCGATATCAAATTCACCCGGATTCTTTTCCCCTGTTTTCCTGTACCGAATCGTCACGTCGTCGTGGAAAGACAGCTGATGCATAATCATATCCACCTGATGCATTCCGTTATCCAGTACGCCTGTCACATCAATGGACAGATTGATTTTAGCAAAGGATAATATTTTAATTTCTTTCATAGGGATTCTTTATGTACAAAATGAGCGGAACCCCGCTCATTTTAACTAGCTTTTATTTCTTTTTCTTCTTGGCGTTAGCGGCTCTTCTCTTTGCGAGTCTTTCTTCTTCAGCTTTTCTTGCTTCCGCAATGGCTGCTCTTCCGGTCACATACGCGCTGCCCCCGGCGGAAATCGGTCTCGGACCTTTCACCTTATAATTGCCATTGTCCTCTTCTTCGTACTCGTAATCGTCGTCATTATCTTCTTCTTTGGATTTTCTGGCGGCCTTCTTTGCCTTCTTGGCCATTTCCTTTTCGTGGGCCTCGATGACCTCCTGAACGGATTTCCCCGTTTTCTTCGCTTCTTTATACGGGTTGAACGGCTCTTCCTTGGCAGTCTGTTCCTGAGCCTCAGCGGCCTTCTTCTTGGCCTGGCGAGATGAGAACATGAACATACCGCCGAACATAACAACCATCATAATCATATATACCTGGGTGTTCTGCTTCTGATTCAGGGTTGTGAAAGAAACCGTCTGATCGGCGCCCAGCGTATTTCCCTCGTTGTCCGTTACATCCGCCGAAATATGCAGCGTGTATTCTGTATTGTCCTTGACGCTGATATCGCTGCTTTCCGCAATCTTCACCGCATCGGCCAGAACCATGACCTCCTTGCTGTCCTTCGGATTGTAAAACACCCGAATCGGCAGAGCGTTTCCTTCGTTGTCTGTAATCTTAAAACAGTCTGCGTTGGCTGCAACAGACTCCTTGTTGCCCATATCGTTGTTGAAGGTCAGCTTGACGCTCATGTTCTCAATGCTGGTGCTCTTCTGACCGTCCCTCGGATATTCATCCACAATCTTCAGCGCTCCCTCCGCGCCGAAGCAAGTTGCCGCAGTCATTGAGACCACCAGTAATACAAGACATAGCATTGCGCCTATTCTTTTCATGTTAGTTCCTCCGATTTGTTCTTTTTCTTTCTATTTCTAAGCCGAAGGAAAAACTGCCGCATAATGGCGGCGCATTCTTCCTCCATAAGTCCTGTTTCTACATGAAGTTTGTGATTGAGCCTGTCTTCTTCCGGTATGTTAAACACCGAGCCGCAGGCGCCTGCCTTGGGGTCCATGGCCCCGATATAAAGGTTGTTCAGGCGGGACCATATCATGGCGCCGGTGCACATGGCGCACGGCTCTACGGTTACATAGAGGTCGCATCCAATCAGCCGCCAGCCTCCCAGAGTCTGTGCAGCCCGCCGGATTGCAATCATCTCGGCATGGGCCGTCGGGTCCTTGGCGGTTTCGGTCAGATTATGCCCTCTGGCGATAATCTCTCCATCTTTTACGATAACGGCTCCGATGGGAACCTCCCCCAGCGAGAAAGCCTTCTCCGCCTCTGCCAGGGCCTCTTTCATAAACTTATTCATACATTTTACAATGTTACCACAATTCATCGTAGGATTCAACAGTTTTTTGTATCAGAATTTGTGCATACCCGTGCAGCATTTAAGTCAAAAAATTAAAAATGCGGCAGTCCCTTCTTGACATACCCTGCCGGTCTGATAAAATGATAAAAAAGAAGTCGCTGTCACATGAATTTAAAATAGCAAAGGGGAAATTTCATGTCAAAGAAGAGCAAAAGAGAAAAAGCCGCGGTTTTTCTGATTCTCATTGCCGCTGTGGGAATCCTGGTTCATGCCGCCATCCTCTCTGCCGGAGGCATGCTTCTGCCTCTTTTGCCCGGACAAGGATTTACCAGGCAGATTCTTCTCCGTCAAATCGCAGAAAATTTTTCGTTGGCATGTACCGCGGTGTATATGGCAGGCAATATGTTTCTGCTGTTTTCATGGAGTAAAAAATACACGGCAGTTTCATTTCGCAAACTGTCTTTGTATGCCCTTTTGGCGGTCACGGCCTTTTTCGTTCCCGTGATTCCTTTTGGGCTGCTGAACCCCGACGCCGTATGGGACTTCCTGTTTCCTGTGTGGTCCGTTCTGGCAAGCACCTTCCTATTCTATATCGCCGGTTCCTGCGTAACCTTAATTAAGAGAAGACGGCCCGCAGCTTAACTGCGGCTTATAGACTCCCGCTCCGATATTTTCGCGGGAGTTTTTTAATATCAAAGTCAAATGGCCGCTATCTCCCCCGTTTCCCTGTCGATTTCCCCAATCCAATAGCCGAAGATTTCCTCCTGCATCTGGTCGCTCATATTTTCCGGAGTATCAAAATACTTCTCGCCGCCGCGTATGGGCTGCCACAGAGAAAAGCATCCTTCCTCCCTGCAGGGCTGCTCTTTCCGTAAAAATCTTCCCGGCACTGCCGCAAAACATCTGTCCTCTTTTCTTCCTATCAGATAATGCCCATAGGTTGTAATCAGGTCGCGGCAGGGCAGAAGGGGTTTCGGCAGGGGGCTGCTTCTGCTGACTCTGCACCAGACGGCCCCGGTTTCATCCCGTTCAGGGGCAAAGATATCCGCTGCATTCTCGTCAAAGTCATCGAAAAACACCTGCCAGACTTCACCGAAGGCCAGGGGTTTTATAGACGCCTCTTCCTCCTGACAAGGTTCCTGCTCCTCACATTCCGGATTCGCTCGCTGCCGCTGAAAGAATGGGGTAGAGCCGGACAACAGGGTCTGCGTCTTTCTGCTGGTTTTATCCAGGACCACCAGAAGGCAGTGGGTGTAGCACTCTACAGCAGGCCCTGTAAACTTTTTGAAAAAACTTCCCTCTCCCCGCGTATTGACAAAGAACGTGCCGAAATCCTTATGTATGACTTCGCCTTCAGACGCTCCCAGCAGAATCAGATGGTACTCTTTGTTCTCCTCCTGAAGAAGTACCGCCGACGGCAGCAGATTGGAAACGGCAAAATAGACCGACCTCTTGTCTTTATAGGATTCGATGATGCAGGCAGCATTGTCCATGCCTCTCTTCCAAAGCCTGTAGCCGGAAATCTCCCTCTTCATTTCTATGTTAAATTTCCTGTAATCTCCTGACATTGTCCATTCTCCTCTTATTGCTTTTTCATCATATTTCCTGTAATATATATATGAAGAAAAAATCAGGCTATGCGGAAAGGAAAGGGAATGGAATCAGGGACAGGCATAATCATGGATATAGTCGTGCTGGGAATCATACTGGTTTCCACTGTCTTTGGCGCCCGTAAAGGATTTGCCCTGACGGTGGCCAGCTTTATGCAGTGGTTCGTCTGCGTAATTCTGGGATTCATTTTCGTCGGCTTTATGAAGGACGTGCTCATGGACTATACTGAGCTGGACGACACCATCAATACCGCTATTATGAACAGGATACAGACCTCTATAGAAGAAAGCAGTCCCTATCAGGCTCTCCCCGACCTGTTCAGCGGCTGGATGGAGCAGGGAACCCAGGATTTTACCTATGGAACGGCTGCGGCCATCACCGACGCCCTGATGACGGTCATCAGTTTTCTCGTCATCGTTTTCGGTATAAAGCTGGTGGGGTTTATCATCGTCCACTTTCTCTCCCGCAAATATAACGACGGCGTCACCGGATTTGTGGACGGATTTCTGGGCTTTCTCTTCGGTATGGCAAGGGGCCTGATTCTGGCGCTTCTGTTCTTTGCGGTGCTGGTTCCCGTCCTGGGACTTCTGTGGCCGGATTTGTCCTCTGCAATCGTAGAAGCAGTGGATCACTCCTCCGTTGCAAAGGTCTTTTACGATGGAAATGTGCTGCTGATTCTGGTCCGGGATTTTTTCTCCTAAAAGCTTTTTAAAGCTATTGACAGAAGCTAAAATCCATGCTAATATATTGAAGATTTGAGCAAAAATAAATTTAAATAGGGAAGAAAGGAGCGGAATACATGACGACTTTGTTAAAAAACGGTACTGTTTTTACACCACTCGGGTTTGAGAGAAAAGACGTTTTTGTTTCCAATGGTAAGCTTTTTGTCGACTCCATCAGCTCTTCAGATATGAACCGTGCAGACAGGATAATTGACTGCACCAATCAGGTAATTATTCCGGGTTTCACCGATGTACATGTACATTTGCGTGAGCCTGGTTTTTTTTATAAGGAGACGATTAAAAGCGGCACCATGGCGGCGGCAAGAGGGGGTTACACCTGCGTATGCACCATGCCCAATCTGAATCCTGCGCCGGCGGATATGAAAAGCCTGGGGCAGCAGCTTGACATTATTGAAAGAGACGCGGTGGTAAAGGTGATTCCTTACGGCACCATTACAGAGCAGCAGGACGGCCGCAGCGCACTTTCCGACATGGAGGCAATGGCGCCTTACGTATGCGCTTTTTCCGATGACGGAAAAGGCGTGCAGGCGGGCGAACTGATGGAGGAAGCCATGCGGAAGGCCAAATCCCTGGGCAAAATGATTGTAGCCCACTGCGAGGACGAGTCTCTGTTATTCGGCGGCTACATCCACGACGGGGCATATGCCCGGGCCCACGGACACAAGGGTATCTGCTCAGAAAGCGAATGGGGTCAGGTGAAAAGGGACGCACAGCTCGCCGAAAAAACAGGCTGCAGCTACCATGTCTGCCACATCTCCGCTGCGGAAACCGTAGATGTTATCAGAGCCGCAAAGGCCAGGGGCGTGGATATCTCCTGTGAGACCGGCCCCCACTATCTGGTGCTCAGCGACAGCGATTTGGAAGAAGACGGACGCTTTAAAATGAACCCGCCTCTTCGGGCGGCTTCCGATAAAGAAGCTCTCATTGCCGGTATCAAGGACGGCACCATCGACATGATTGCTACAGACCACGCGCCGCACAGCGCGGAGGAAAAGGCCAAGGGCCTTGCAGACAGCGCCTTCGGCATCGTCGGCCTGGAAACCAGCTTCCCGGTTTTATATACCAACCTGGTTAAAAAGGGGATTATTTCCCTGGAAAAACTGGTAGAGCTGATGGCTGTCAACCCTAGAAAGCGGTTTGGCCTTGAGGGCGGCTGCATCGAGGACGGTGCGCCGGCGGACCTGACCGTAATAGATTTAAACCGCCGCTTTACCATCAATCCGGAAGATTTTCTCAGCATGGGAAAGGCGACCCCTTTTGCCGGCTGGGAAGTTGACGGAAAGGTCATGATAACCATGGTAGAAGGAGAAATCAAGTATGAAGAGACAACTGCTTAAAGTAGACCATATCAGGGAGATGCAGAAAGGCATCTACGTGATGACGCTGGTAGGCGACTGCAGCCAGGTCAGCGCGCCAGGCCAGTTTGTCAATATCAAGCTGGACGGTTTTTATCTGAGAAGGCCCATTTCCATCTACAGCTACGACCAGAATTTTATTACCATCATCTTTAAGGTAGTCGGCCAGGGTACCAAAGCTTTGGCCCAGGCAAAGAAAGGCGACATTTTCGATGTGCTGATGCCCCTGGGCAACGGCTTTGACATATCCCTGTGCGGAGACAACCCGGTGCTCATAGGCGGCGGTATCGGCGTACCGCCTCTCTACGGACTTGCCGAAGCTTTAGTCAATAAGGGCATTGTACCCCGGGTTATCACTGGGTTCAATAAGGCCTCCGATATAATTCTGACTGAGGAGTTCCGCGCTCTGGGGATTGAACCGGTGCTCACCACAGCGGACGGTTCGGCAGGTATCAGAGGATTCGTCACAGACGCCATGAAAGAGATGGATTTTGACTATGTATATGCCTGCGGTCCGGAGGCTATGCTGAAGGCCGTTTACGATAATACTCCTGACGGACAGTTCAGTTTCGAGGCGAGAATGGCCTGCGGTTTCGGCGCCTGCATGGGCTGCACCTGCCAGACCAAGTATGGCTATAAGAGAATTTGCAAGGACGGTCCCGTACTATATAAGGAGGAAATCAAATGGTAGATTTGAAAGTTACTTTAAGCGGCGTCACCCTGGATAATCCGGTGATTCCTGCCAGCGGCACCTTCGGCTACGGCAGGGAGTTCGCTGAAATTTACGATATCAACATTCTGGGCTCCATTTCCTTTAAGGGAACTACCCGGGAAGCCAGGCTGGGAAATCCTCTTCCTCGTATCGCGGAATGTCCCAGCGGTCTGATTAACTCCGTCGGACTGCAGAATCCGGGTCTTGACGCCGTGTGCGCAGAGGAGCTCCCAAGCCTTGCGAAGATTTATAAAAAGCCTGTCATCGCCAATATCAGCGGTTTTTCCGTGGACGAATACGTAGACTGCGCCAAAGCCATGGACAAACAGCAGCAGGTAGGCATCATCGAGGTCAATGTCAGCTGTCCCAACGTTCATAACGGCGGCATGGCTTACGGCGTACTGCCGGAAAGCGCAGCGGAGGTTACAGCCGCAGTCAAAGCGGTGACATCTAAACCTGTCTATATCAAACTGAGCCCCAACGTAACCGATATCACGGCCATCGCCTGCGCCTGTGAAGCCGCCGGCGCGGACGGTATCAGCTTAATCAATACCCTTTTGGGGATGCGCATAGACATTGCCCGCCGCCAGCCGGTTATTGCCAACAAGATGGGAGGCTTCTCCGGTCCGGCGATTTTTCCGGTAGCAGTTCGCATGGTCTATCAGGTGGCAAATGCAGTAAACATTCCGGTCATCGGCATGGGCGGCGTATCCTCTGCCAGAGACGTAGTCGAAATGATGATGGCCGGCGCCACAGCTGTTCAGGTAGGCGCCGCTAATCTGGTGAATCCGTACGCCTGCAAGGAAATCATCGAGGACCTGCCGGAGGTTTGCAGAGAACTTGGTATTGAAAAACTCTCCGATATTATCGGTGTTGTGAAATAGCCTGCAGTTTCAGCCTGAGGCCGGTTATATATAATTGAAAATTTTCGCGGATTAAAGTTAACTTGCCGCAAGTAAAGGAGAATAGAAATGGGTAAAGACGTAATCATCGCCTGCGACTTCCCCTCAAAGGAAGCCACGCTGAACTTTTTAGACAGATTCACCGGCAGGAAGCCATATGTAAAAATCGGTATGGAGCTTTTTTACAGCGAAGGCCCCGCCATCGTAAGAGAAATTAAAGAAAGAGGCCATCGGATTTTTCTGGATTTGAAGCTCCACGATATTCCCAACACGGTGGAAAAAGCCATGGCTGCTCTGTCCAGGCTGGATGTGGACATGTGCAACCTTCACGCAGCCGGAACGAAAGATATGATGAAGGCGGCGCTGCGGGGTCTGACCCGCGAAGACGGAAGCCGCCCGCTGCTCATTGCCGTAACCCAGCTGACTTCCACCAGCCAGGAAAGAATGCAGAAAGAACTTCTGATTCCGGAGGAACTGGACCAGGTGGTCATCAAATATGCGCAGAACGCAAAGGAGGCCGGTCTTGACGGCGTCGTGTGCTCTCCTCTGGAATCCGGCAAAATTCACCAGTCCTGCGGCAGCGGCTTTCTGACCGTGACCCCGGGAGTACGCTTTGCGGACGGCGACAAAGGCGACCAGGTCAGAGTCACCACACCGGCACAGGCCAAAGAGCTGGGCTCTGATTACATTGTGGTGGGTAGACCTATCACCAAAGCAGACGACCCTGTGGCCGCATACGAAAGAGTTTGTAAAGAATTTATTGATTCATATAGATTGGAGGAACTTTTATGAAAACAGCTATCGCAAAAGGCCTCTTGTCCATTGAGGCGGTCTTCCTAAGGCCGGAAGAACCTTTTACATGGGCAAGCGGTATCAAGAGTCCAATTTACTGCGACAACCGTCTGACCCTCACCGCTCCTGAGGTGAGAATCAAAGTAGAAGAAGGACTGGCTGCCGTCATCAAGGAGCACTATCCGGCATGTGAAGTGGTTATGGGTACCAGCACAGCGGGCATCGCCCACGCAGCCATCGTCGGCCATCTGATGAATCTGCCTATGGGCTATGTCAGGGGCTCTGCGAAAGACCACGGCAGAACCAACCAGATTGAGGGCAAGCTGCTGCCGGGCCAGAAAGTCGTCGTAATCGAGGATTTAATCTCTACCGGAGGCTCTGCTGTCGATACTGTTGAAGTTCTCCGCAGCGCAGGTGCCGAGGTGCTGGGTATCGCCAGCATCTTTACATACGGTATGAAAAAGGGTCTGGATAAATTCGCCGAACACCAGGTAAAAAACGTAAGCTTATGCGACCTTGACGCACTGGTGGAGGTTGCCGCCGAAACCGGTTACATCAAAGCAGAAGATAAAGAGCGAATCTTAAAGTTTAGAGACAATCCTTCTGATGAAGGATGGATGAAGGGAGACAAATAAATGAGCGAAATCAGAAATCTTATTAACATCACAGACTTTACTGTAGAGGAAATCGACCAGCTGATTGCTGTGGCCGATGACATCGTGGAAAACCACGAGGCTTACGAAGACATCTGCGCCCACAAAAAATTAGCGACGCTGTTCTTTGAGCCGAGCACCAGAACCAGACTCAGCTTTGAAGCCGCTATGCTGGAACTTGGCGGCAGCGTACTGGGCTTTTCTGAGGCCAGCTCCAGTTCTGCAGCCAAGGGTGAAAGCGTAAGCGACACTATCAGAACCGTAGGCTGCTACGCTGATATCATCGCCATGAGACATCCGAAAGAAGGCGCTCCAATCGTAGCCGCACAGAGAACCACAGTTCCCATCATCAATGGCGGCGACGGCGGACACTTCCACCCGACTCAGACTCTGACAGACCTTCTGACGATTAAGAGAAAGAAGGGCAGACTGGACAACATGACTATCGGCCTCTGCGGAGACTTAAAATTCGGCAGAACCGTCCACTCCCTTATCGAAGCCATGCTGAGATATGACAATATTAAGTTCGTCCTCATCTCCCCCCATGAACTGCAGGTTCCTGACTATGTAAAGGAAAGCATGAACGCAAAAGGTGCGGAATGGAAAGAAGTCGAAACCCTGGAAGAAGCCATGCCTGATATCGACATTCTCTATATGACCCGCGTGCAGAGAGAAAGATTCTTCAACGAAGAAGACTATATCAGACTGAAAGACAGCTATATTCTCGACCTGGAAAAGCTGCAGACCGCAAAAGAAGACCTTACCATCATGCATCCTCTTCCTAGGGTCAACGAAATTTCTGTAGAAGTAGACGACGACCCGAGAGCCTGCTACTTCTTCCAGGCCCTCTGCGGAAAACACATCAGAATGGCGCTGATTCTGTACTTACTGGGTATTAAAAGAGAAGCGTAAAGACAGCAAACCGCAGATAATCCGTTAATATCTGAAATAAGGAACCGAATCGTCTAAAAACGATGAATTAGAAAGTGAGGAATTTTAATGAATATAGATGGCGTAAACACAGGTATTGTATTAGACCACATTAAAGCCGGCAAGAGCATGCAGATTTATAAACTGCTGAAGCTGGACAAAATCGACAACTGCGTGGCAATTATTCAGAACGCTGCAAGCTCAAAATACGGCAAGAAAGACATCATCAAAATCGACCAGCTCATCGACCTGGACTTCGATGTGCTGGGCTACATCGACAGCAACATTACTGTCAATATTGTTAAAGACGGCAAGCTTGCCGAAAAGAAACACCTGACTTTACCGGAAACACTTACCAATGTCATTCAGTGCAAGAACCCTAGATGTATCACATCTATCGAGCAGGAAATCGTTCAGCAGTTCAGACTGGTAGACAGAGACAAGAAAGTTTACAGATGCGCATACTGTGACGCAGAAAGCAAATAAGGCCCGGCTTCCAAAGACAACAAAGAGCCGGCTCGAAAAAGCTATAAACAAAGATACACTGGCCTTTATCAGTGTATCTTTTTATTTCTGCTATTTAATTATATTTTCATAGTCCTGCAGTTCATGGAAAATCTTATCTACGATGGCAGTATTGCCATCAACGCGGAATAACATAAAATATCTGTGGGCTGTGAAGTTGATTCTTTTATATCCCAGCTCCGATAATTTTGGATGTTCACAATAACGCAAAGAACCCGCTGCATTTTCCAACTTCTTTACAGTTATCTCAAAGTCGTCAAGCACATTTTGAGCCGCCTGGCGACTTTTTTTGACTTCCAATAAATATCTTATTGAACGTTCTAAGTCATTCTCTGCATCTGAGGTAATTATGACTTTATAACTCATATTTGCTCCTCATTCCTGTAACGACTTCATCCCACGGCTTTACCATACCATCTTCAGCATGAGTTTTTGCCTGTTCTAATTTCTGCATAATTTGTTCTTCTGTTAATGGCTCAAATGGACTTGCCTGTGCCGTTTTTCTAATTTCAAACGGGAATCCACCGTATGCGAGAGCCTGCGTTAAGAACATTCGGATTGCAGTTGTTGTATCAGTCCCCAGCTCCCTAAACAGAATGTCTGATTTTGCTTTTAATTCATCATCAACCCTGACTTGTATGGTACTCATTTTTAACACCTCTCTTTCTCTTGCTTTCAATTGTACTACTATTGTATTGTTTTTGCAATGATTTTATAGGATTTTATTAATATAATATGTTTTGGTAAAATTTAGAAAATCATATTTATGGTATCAAAAAAGTGGGTGCCTGCATCAACGGAAAATAACCGTTAATGCAGGCACCCACTTTCTTTTCACATTTGCTGTACATATTTTTCTGTTATCGTAATCCAGCCGCCGGAACTCAGCCGGCCGCGGGTCCTTTTGTTGTTGGTTCGGACAATCTGATATATCTCTCCTTTTTTCAGCAGTCCGATTTTCTTGGACGACAGGGCCTGGGACTTTCTGACGATTAAACTGCCCTTTGTCCGGATACTGAATTTCTGCCCGGTCAATAGAGCATGTAAATCTTCCCACTTGCTTTCCTCTATATAGGGCAGCGGGCATACCTTGCCGTTGACGTCAAAGTGACGAATCACGTGTTGGTTGTCAATCCCCTGTCTTTTCTGAATGCCCTGGACCAGCTTCGCCGTTTTTTCCAGGGTAGCCTGGGTGATGTAAAGCTGTCCCTTACTGTTTTTCCTGCAGCACATCTCGATGGAGATGGAATTATGGTTGGTGCATTTGCCGAAATACTTTCCTCCATTTTCAGCGTAAGGGCTTCCCTGGTCCAAAAGTCCGCGGGAGCCCACCGCCCAGGCAGCGTTTCCCTCGCTGACGCACTGTATGATATCCTTGTCGTCTACAAAGTAATGGGCTGAAGCCCCTCGGTCGCCGCTCTGAAAATACTTTCCATTATCCACTGCAGAAGAGGCCGCGCCTACCCAATGAATGACGATGTACTTATTTTTCTTTTTCGTCATTTTATCGTGGTTATATTTGGTGAACATTTTCTTTACGCCAAGTGCCATAAGCTACGCCTCCTTTCTCGGCGCAGGGTATCCCAGCGCCTGCTGAGAATCGCCAAGACCTGCGGTGGTAGGGTCCTGCACGACGCCCAGAGCCGCCAGCAGATTTACGGCAATCCCAATGACCTGTACCACGCTGTCCTCAGATGCTGCCGGCGCCATTCCCAGCATGCCCAAAATCTGATAGACAAAGGCCAGTACCGCACCGGCAAAGGCCATCAGCCAGGTCTTATTCTTGATTCTGACTTTCCAGTTTATTTTCATCACGATTCCCCTTTCATTCGCTGCGTATAATACGGATTCCATTTTGTTCTTCTGTCAACTACAGGAAGCTCCTGGCACTTTTCGTAAAGCTCGGTGCCTGTCCCGTTTCCGCCCAGAGCATGGTACCCTCCGTAGAGGTATTCCAGATTCTTCAGTTCATTGACCGTGATTTCTCCCGTAAGTATATAAAACTCTCCCTGCCGATACAGCTGGTCGTGGCTGATAGCCATCACCGCCGCCAGGAGCCCCTTCGCCTTCTCCAGAATATATCCGGCAGCGGCAAAAAATCCTGTTACAACTGTAATGCAGCTGATTTCTACAATATTATTTAAAACTAATTCAATCATCTAATCCCCCTTTCTTTTTTCGGGGAACTCTATTCTTCCCCGGACAGTGTTTTCAGCGTCTGATACTCGTCCTCTCCGATGATGGGTATCGCCCATTCTTTCGGGCAGTACATGGTAAAACGCTCTGCGCTTCCCTGTTTTCTGTAGTATCTATTCCAGAAATATACATTGGCAAGAGAAGCTGCCTTATGCATCTCACAGGTATGGGTCAGCCTTTTATCGGGAGAACCTGTTTCCTGATAGTTCAGTGCGGTGCACCAGCCGCAGCCCTGGGCGATGGGGCAGTAAAAACACTCTTCGGTGGACTGACTCCTGCGGTTTACGCAGGTCAGACAGTCAATACAGCTTCTGTGGGCCGCGGCAATACCAATACCCTCCTCCAGGTTTCCGATTACCATAGGCGCAACCTCATCTCCCACAGAAGTCTCCACATAGCGGAGACACGGATAAAGCCTGCCGTCAGTGCCGCAGGCAAGCATCATGCCGTTTCCTCCGCAGTAATTCTGGGTCTCAGTTTCCGCCATGGGCCTATAGTTGTCCTCGTTGAAAAAAGCATAGTAAATATCGTCAGCGTCGATGCTGTTGTCATCAGAGAGCAGATAGTCGGCCACTTTCTTCAGCTGGTAATAGAGAATAGACGCGTGTTCTCCGGTCCAGCCCTCTTCATAGACGCAGTTGATATTGATATCCTGATATCCCATATCCATCATGTGCTTGCTTGCCGCAAAGGTATGCTCCACATTTTCCGGGCAGAGTGTAATCTTGCTTCCCATATAATTGCCTCTGCTCATCCAGTCCCTGCACGCCGCATAGGCCAGATGATAGGAAGGCGAGCCGTCGGGAAATACTCTGCATGCGTCGTGAAGTTCCCTGTTTCCATCCAAGGTCACCGAGAAGGAAATTCTCCCGGTGTTTTTCTGTAAAAACCGCTGCACCGCAGGCTCCGTGTATGCAACGCCGTTGCTGCAGATGCTGAGCATAAAATTATCGGCCCAGGGATGTCCCAAAAGCAAGGTCTGTTCCCGGAAATAATCTACAATCCTGTCAATCAAGTCAATTTCCAGTAACGGTTCTCCGCCGATAAACTCCAGAATGATACCGGGACTTTCTTCCTTGTCGATATAGCTGCCGAAGCCTTTTTCCCCGGAGAGAAGCAGGTCTACAAATTTCTTTGCCGTGTCAAAGGACATAACCGACTGATTTTTATGCTTCTGATAACAATAAGTGCAGGCCAGGGAACAGCGGTTGGTGACCACAAAGGTCACCGTTTTCGCTGCAAGTCCGCTCAGCTCGCTTCTGGCGCGGCTCTTTATCTCCGGATAGAGTCTGGCAAGATAGTCGTTGTATTCTTCCAGTTTGTTCCGTCTCATTTTTTATACCTCACAGTCGCAGTAGCGTGTAACTACCAGCATGTTTCTTCTAAAGTCTATGGACCAGCCGATTCTGTGCTCTTTCAGGCCCTGCGGAATGTATCTGTCCGCAATCTCTCCCATGGCTTTTTCCAGATTCATTTTGGCATGAATCTGATTGGCCTGATACTTTCTGAAAAGTTCGCTCTGCAGAAAATCCGGGTCGTAGCTGAAATGCTGCACCATGTAAGACACGTTGTCTTTTAAAGTCTCGTATTCGTAGTTGAGTCTTTCTATGTAGGTGACCGCTCCCGGCTCCAGGTCGAAGTGATACTCTCTCATTACTCCATCGCTCCTTCCGGCGGTTCCGCCATATACTTATCCTTTGAGAGCACGACGGTAATCTGGTTGCCGTACTCGTCGATATGCTGCGTGATTCTGGCAAACCGCATATAATCTTCCACGATATTTCCGCCGTCACGGACAAAGGTCACTTCCGACACGTTTTCCGGTGTTAAAATCTGTTCCAATGTTTCTACGGAAATCCCCTGATTCTCATTGACATTGAGAATGATTACCGTGTTGTTCAGTTTGTTATTGAAAAAAGCATTGTGGTCCACAGTTTTTCTCACTGTTGCCGCTGTAAATTCCGTTCCGTCTTTTAATCTAATCTTCATGTTTCTTCCTCCTCTTACGATTGATTCAATATGATTGATACTGTCGATTGTCCGGTGCAGGTCTTAAAGCAGGTCGAACTGCAGTCTGCCATACAGGCCGATTTACAGCCGGTATTGCAGCCCGCAGCGCAGGACCCGCTGCACCCTCCGGTACAAGTGTTGGCGCAGCCACTGCAGGCCTGACAACCGGTACACCCTCCTGTGCAGCCGGTGCAGGAGCCGCTGCATCCTCCGCATCCGGTACACCCCGTACAGTATTGCCCGCAGGTGCTGGTGCAGGTTCCGCTGCAAGTTCCGGTACAGGTGTTGACGCAAGTGTTGGTGCAGGTTCCTGTGCATCCCGTGCAGGCTGATGTACACGCACCACTGCAGGAACCGCTTCCGCAGCTGCCTGTGCAGCCTCCGCAGGCAGCGGAACATCCTCCCGTACAGTTGTTGCCGCAGCCCGTGCAGTTTCCGCTGCAGCTGCCGCTGCAGGCTCCTGTGCACAACTGACACTGTCCGGTACAGCCGGTACTGCAGCCTGATGAGCACGAACTTCCGCACAATCCTTTACATGCTGTTCCACATGAACATGCCATCTTTTTTCCTCCTTCCCTTACGCATACATGGAGCTGTTGGCACAGCCGGTACCGCAGGCAGCGGTGCATCCATTGCAGTCGCCGCTGCAGGTTCCGCTGCAGCCGTTGCAGACACCGATACAGCTGCCGAAGCAAAGCCCCGTGCACGCTCCTCTGCAGGAACTGGTCTGCCCCTCCATGACTTCACTTGATAGTGTTTCGAGAAACTGGTCCAGCGTCAGCATGGACTGTTGCTGCGGAAGCAGGCCGCCCTGTACAGCGTAGTCCACGCCGTCAATATCTTTGATTTCATATAGAAAATTTATGGTTTTTTCTCCGTGCTCTGCCAGGACCGGCTTTCCCGCCTCCGCCGGTTTTGTAAATTCCATGGATTCTGTCAGCTGTCTCAGGGAGCCGAAATCCACCCCCTGGGCAATATCGGCATTGTTGAGGCAGCGCTTGTTTATCTCTGTATCAATTCTGCTTTTCAGGTTCTTAAACTCCTCTGCTTTCATCTGCTTCACCCCCAAACAGCCGCTACCGCAGTCCAGCCGCTGCCATTATGATATTTCATGACGCCGCTGCCTGCGGTATCAATCCAGAGCACCTCCGTGTCTTCCGGCTCTTCCGCACTGACAACAAAGCCGCCGCCGGATGTAGTCAGAGGCGCCCACTGGCTGCCGTTATAGTGTTTCAGGATATCTCCGTCTCCGGTATCAATCCACAGCCTGGTTTCACCTCCGCCTTCCGGCGCTTCCGCTCCGGCATAAATCTGATTTATACCGGCATATTTCTGGTTTGCCACCATTTCTGTCAAAATGCCGGCTTCCGGCACTTCCACAGTTACCTTAGACGCGTCGGACACTTTTATCACATAGTTCCATTGGATGGAAAAGGCCGGCTGCAGAGATTCTTTCGGAATCTCTTCCCCCTCTTCGTCGGAAGTCTGGCAGACCATATAGATTATCTCTCCCAGGTCCGGGTCTTCTGCGTAAATTGCCAGAAGATACATCCTGTAGGATTCTGTCAGCCCTTTGTTCTGCAGCATCACCGGAAGGATGACCTCTGCAGGGTCGTCCGTTTTCATTTTATCGGACAGAATCAAATTCTGCTTCGGCGCAGGCAGTTCCGTCAGCGCGGGCAGCGCCGTGGGACTGACTCTTTCTGCACCGGAAACAGCCTTTGTAATTTTCAGCGGCAGCTGCCGCTCAATCAGCTTGGCGTCCAGCGCTTTTCCCTGCTCCGTTCTGCAAAAATCAACCCAAGTTGCCATCAGGTTACCTCCTTTACTCTATAGACTTTGAAAACACTGGCTGCGCCTGCGGTATACCTGGTTCCTTTCATATCGTAAAAAAGCGATGAGATGATGTCATAGATGAGATGAGCCGGTTTCAGCTGATTCAGTTCTTTTCTCACCGCTTTCATGATTTTCGGCGGAATGTATCCGCTGCTCACCACCGTAAAATGGTTTTTACCCGTGTTTTCTTCAATTTTAGTTTCGACGCCGGTAAGATTTGTAATGATATCTGCAATCTTCTTCGGCGGCATCGGGGCGCGGGTGCGCCGCTTGTTTACAATCTGATTTCTCCGCTGCCGGAGGGAAAGGTTTTCGTTGGAAATGATGCCGTACCTTTCCTCCCAGTAAGGAATACTCCATGTAGCAGTCTGGGGCACGGTCTGATTTGCAAAGTCCGTCGCCCACTGCTCCATTCTTTCGATACTCCCGCTGACTTCCCGCAGCAGCCATAGGAACACATATGCGTCACTGTAGACCGGCGGCAGCCAGCTGAGGATTTCCCTTGCTTTACTGCCGGTCAGAATCTCTTCGATTGTTTCGCTGGTGTAATATTCCATACTGCCTCCTATATATTTTCTTCCCTGTGGGTAAAGGTTACGTTGTCAGCGGTCAGCCTCGGAAATTCGTTGACTGCGATTGCCACGTTTTCTTTTCCGCCGTTTAAGGTCAGTGAGTCGGCATCGTAATCTCTGATACCTTTTGTCTCTGCCAGAACAGCCCCTATTTTTACGTAGCGTATCTCTCTGTCCTCCGGCACCACGGCCATATATGCCGCGGCCTTTTTAACAAACTCCGTTTTGACGGATTCCAGGGACGCTTCATCCTCAAGCTCAACAGCCGCTGTAACTGCTACGTCGACAGCTTCCGGCGGCATGACAGAAAGCACCGCGCCGTTTACAGGCGCTTTACGCTTGTCCGGTGCGTCGGGGCTTACGATGTATTCGTAAACTGCTGCGCACAGTACATCGGAGGCCGGCTGCCCCAGATTATCCGTCAGAATGATGGTGACAGTTCCCGAATCGTCTCCTTCGACAGGCGGTACAACGGTAGCAGTGCCTGTGCCGTCCACTTCCTCGGCCCATCTCTTATAGTCTCCGCTGTTTCCTACGAAGGAAAGTCCCTGGGTTTCTTCATATTCCGCGATTCGCTGTATTAAGCTGGCGTCGGTTTCTTCCCCGATACCGCCGGAGGCTGCCAGCGGATTGGTAACGCTTGCAATCCCCTCGATTGGCGAGTCCTGCAAGATGATGGTGTCTGCTGCCACATTCCCTGTGATTCCCGCCTCTGCCGCCAAAACGGGAACACGGGCAGTACCCGAGCTTCCAATGATTACTTCTTCCGTGGAATAAAAGCTGACCGAAGGCACGTCCGCCGCACTTGTGGTGGAGAAAACCGTATTCTGCGGAATCACTGTTTCCGCCTTTCCGTTTACTGTCAGTTCCGCTGCTGCTCGCGCCGCAGCTTTTCTCGTGATTCCGTTGACTTCGGCATGATAATCTACAAAGTCCGAATAGCCTTCGCAGAATCTGGGGAAAACCCGTTTCAGCGCTTCCGCCATGATATATCCGGCGAAATATTCCTCCTGCTTTGCTGTAGGCGCAAGAAGGTTGTACGGATGGTTTCCCTCGCTCATATCGATATCTCTGGGCATTTTTTCCGTCATTTCTTCCATGATAGTTTCAAAACTCCGCTGTAAAAAATCGGGCATTTTCATTTCTTCTGCCATATTGCTTCACCTACCTTCCCAGTGTTACTTCAAAATCGACGGAAGCGCCGTCGATTCCTACGACTTCAATTTCTATGCTGACGCTGTCGCCTTCCCAGTGAAAATCCACAGCGCCCACATAGTCCGTTCGCTGGTAAGGGTCTGCCTCCAGGGCTTCTTTTACTTCTGCCCGAAACAGGCTCTCGGCTTCTTCCCGTGTGGACGCCGCCATGATTTCTGAAATTGCGATGCCGAAATCCGATGAGTAAAGGGGGCTTGCATGCCGCTGTGTTGTCAGGCAGTTCATGCACCACTGTTTCCATGAATCTATACCCGAGGCGCTTTTTATACGGTTTTGCCCGCCCCGGATAAAATCTTTATCAAAGGCAGGCGCCCCTTTATAGTATTCCGGCCGCTCAAGCTGTCCAATCTCGTCTTCGTCTACAACCAGTTCTTCCATATCTTCCGGGAACAGTTTTTCTTCATTCATCGTCACCGCCTCCTTCCATGGTAATCAGATCTATCACTACAGGTTCTGTTCCGCACCAGGCCACCAGCACCCGGTCCCCCTCTTTCAGCTTCTGATACCGAATATCTTCCATATACACGCTGCCTGTCACAACTTTCCCTTTCTTCATTACCTTGTCTGATACAGTCCTGCATATGGAGTATTCTCCGCTGGGAATGGGTCCCGGCGACTGGTCCGGCAACAGGGCAAGCCCCGGCCCAATCAGCCCAAGCTCTACCAAAGCGCCCTGCCTTTTTCCTGCCGTCCGCATTCTTCCCTGCAGCGTCTCCCCCAGTTTTTCAATATTGCTCGGCATAAAACGCCCCCTTTCTCTTTCTGATTCTGCTGAAAAGAAAAACACCGTCTCAGTGTTTCTGATTCGGTGTTTTCTTTATCTTTGGTTTTTTCCACTGTACACATCTTAGCATACTTTTGGGTACCTGATGCACACAGCTTGTTTTTTATGCAGGCGTATTGGCAAACTGTCCTTTGAATGCGGAATTGAATACGCCCGCTATTTCTTCGCTGATTTCCTGTCTATGGGCCCTGATGGACTCTACCAGAGACTGTCCGTCCCCTGCCGACACGTTGATGGAAACACTGCAGTTTTCAATTACTGCTCCCGCCTTGCCTGAAAAGCCGGCACCTGAAGCGGCTCCGCCTGCGATACCTCCTGCGGCAAAACCCTTAGGCGAGAATCCCGGCGCTTCCAGGTAGCCGCCTACCTGCTGAAACAGCTCCAGAGCGCGTTTTCTTCTGTGTTTGCCCAGAGGTATGATAGCTTCCGGCGTTCCTTCTTCCGCAACTGTAATCAGCTGGGCTCCGCCGGCAACATAGCCGCCCTCTGCAAAACCGCGGACGATACCGCCGCGGTAGTTATGGCTTGGTTTGCTTCCCTTTCCGTTTATTAAGCTGCCAACGTTCAGTCCAATCTGCTGTACTGCGGCAAGACCCGTAGTTATGACAGGCGCTATCCGAACGCCTACGGTGGTGGATATTGACGACGGTATGCCGAAGTCTGCCGCGGTCACCTGAGGCTGATTCATAATCTCTGTCTCTCCGGTAAGTGACATTTTTACAGTCTCCTGCAGCTGCTCAGGCAGAAGCAAGGCCGCCAAAGACGATGTCGCTTTTCCGTCTGCCCCGGTGTTGAAGCTCTTCCACGGCGACGTCTGCTCCGCCGCATTTTGCTGGGACGCACTCAGAAGCGCCTGTGAAGCGCCTTTCAGGTTATCGGCGCTGGTACCCAAAGCCGCTATCTCTCTGGCCTTGGCCAAGCCGGAAGTAATGGAGTCTGCCGACAAAACCGCACGCCCGTCATCTGCATACTTGCTTGTCGCTTTATCTTCCCAGGCAAGCTTGTCAGCGACCTTGTCATTGAGAAATCCTCCAAACAATTTACCTCCAATATATCCCAGACTACCGCCAATGGCGGTTCCAATTCCAGGAGCAATGAATGTACCAATAGCTGCACCAGCTGCTGTCAGTCCTGAGGTGGATATACCTTCTGTCACATCGTGGACTTTGTCATACTTGTTCTTGGAAGTAAGGCCCTTTATGATACTGTAGCCTCCATCAATCATGCCAGCCGCCACAGGCGCCCAGCTTACTGCTCTTGGCAGCACTTTGGCAGCAGTGGAAGCAGCCCCTTTGACAGCTGACGGTACTCCTCTGGCAAAAGTAGAAAGACCTTTAGGAATCGCCTTTGCCTTGCCGAGCGTGTTTGTCAGAGCCTTTGGTAATCTGAAATTTTTCATGGTTCCGCCATCGCCGAGCTTTGGATTTAGATTCTTGAAGAGGGTCCCAGTTTTTTCTTTGACAGCCGATGGAAACCCTTTGGCATAGTTAAAGAGATTCTGGCGTATATCCTTTGTCTTGCCGAAGGTGTTTGTCAAGGCCTTTGGTAGTTTGAAGCTTTTCATGGTTCCACCATTGCTTTCCGTTGCCCTTGTTCTTATCCAATTAATGCCTTGTAACAGAGACAAAATATTTTCTGCCTTTTCGATACCTCCATAAATTGTTCCCCATGGATTATCTTGAAAGGACTGTTTCAAACCATTTTCCTTATCTATTCCACCTATAGTTACATCAATTTTTATATTTCCCTGCAGGTTTTCCAACTTGCTCTCTATTTTTGATATGGAGTCATATGCTGCTTCTGTATCTACAGCCAGCTTTGCCGTGTATACTGAATCTCCAAACTGGTTTGCTTTAGTAATAGCTTTCTCAATATTAGCAGTGGCTTGGTCATTTACACATAGCAGTGCCATATGACTCATAGAAGTAAGACCTTGCAGTCTTCTTTCACTCTGTTCAATATTTTTTGCAAAGGCCTTGTTCTCTAATGTTATCTCTACCACTTTTTGATTTAGGAACTTATCAAATTCCTTACGAAGCTGTTTCACAGCTTCCGTCTGTTTTTTCACATCATAACAGTCAATGATTTTCTTTTCTGCCATAGCTTTTCCTCCTTTTCCCAATTTAAAAAGCACCTTTTTTGGTGCTTTTAATAATACTATTTTATTTTTTCTTATGGATGCGCAACGGACGCTTCACATGATAAGTTTTCTTATCATCTTCTTCTACATCAAAATCCACCACAAACTCATCCCAACCGGGATTCAGAAGTAATTCTTTTTGCTTTTGAAATTCTGCTTCAGTTAATACCCCTTCATCTCGTAGCTGCTTGAATTTTATCAATTCATCAGCAACACTGCCGGTAAAGTGAGTTGCTCTTCTATAGCTTGCTTTTTGCTTCATAATAATCGGAAGAACTAATTGTAA
>CBCTFZ010000035.1:0-30640 GCA_965146355.1 uncultured Emergencia sp.
ACAGCGGTAGTGCCTCAGACTTTTACGGCCAATTTCGGCTTTAAAGTCAAAGAAATCGCAGCTATGGGCCGTCACCCGTTTTTGAAGAGAATGCAGTCCGAATCGGAAGAGGACTACAGAATCATCGACCGGGCTTTGGAACAGACGGGAACCCTCCACCTGAAGGAGCGTAAAATCACCATGCTTTCCGGCGGTGAACGGCAGAGAGTTATCATTTCCGCGGCGCTGGCCCAGCAGCCCAAGCTGCTGATTTTAGACGAACCGACCAATCATCTGGATATTCAATATACCCTGGAGATTATGCAGCTGATGAAAAAGCTTAACCGAGAGCAGAATATTACCATCTTTGCGGTGCTGCACGATATCAACATGGCGGCAAGGTTTTCAGACCGTATCATCGTCCTCAGCGACGGACGCAAGGTTGGCGACGGCCCCGCTTCGGAAATTGTCAGGGAGGATGTGCTGAAACCGGTGTACAAAATAGACCTGGTGGTGCGGGAAAACCCGCTGATTCAAGCTTCGGAAATCGTACCTTTGCGCAGCAGCAGGCAGTCCAGCCGCTACCTTAACGGCAGGCGGGTACACATTATCTGCGGCGGCGGAAGCGGCAGCGCTATGCTGGAGGCTTTCCACAACCGGGGATGGCAGGTTACCTGCGGTGTGCTGAACACCGGTGACAGCGACTGTGAACTGTGCCGTTCTCTGGGCATCGAGACCATCGAAGAAAGGCCTTACAGCGATATCGGAGATGAGGCCTACGAAAAGAATCTAAAAGCCATGTCTCTGGCCGATGTGGTGGTGCTGGCTGATGTGGACATTGGGCGAAGCAACCTGAGAAACGTGCAGCTGCTGCGGGAAGTTGAGAATCAGAAGCTTTATCTTCTTCGGGAAAAGGCCGGAGATTATACCGGCGGCAGAGCCGACAAAATTATTGCGGAACTTGTGGAATCGGGCAGGGCCGTTATGACAGACCGAAACCGCCTTTTGCAAATTATAGAAGAATAGTCACCATTTGTCCTCAGGCTGAATAAGCTATACAAGGGTCCGAAAAGGACCCGAGAGTATCGGAGGGACAGAATGGGTATTACAAATTCAAATAAATTAGTAAGCACAACAAGTATTGACTGTGGGGGCACGCTCACGGTCAATTTGACCTTGGCGGCAGCGCCGGACATCGTGGAAAATCCCACGGATATCGTCCTTATCCTGGACCGGTCGGGCAGTATGGAGGGGGAACCTCTGGAAAGCCTGAAAATTGGCGCCGACACTTTTATCGACATCATTGATAAGGCTACGGATGGTTCTCAGGACGGACAGATTGGAGGCGGCAGCCATATAGGGGTGGTCAGCTTTGCGTCAACTGCTGTCAAGGATACGCAGATGATTACGTCTGTAGCAGACCTGAAAACTGCGGTAGGAAATCTTTCTGCAGGGGGCTTTACCAACCACGGAGACGCCTTTACAAAAGCTTTTGAGCTCTTTGACCCTATGTCAGACAATGCTAAAGTTATGGTAATGTTTACCGACGGGAAGACCACTGCCGGGCCACCGCCGTCACCTATCGCCGCGGCAGCAAGAGCCGCCGGTGTGGTCATCTATGTCATAGGACTTGTGGGAGACGACGGCATCGACGAGGCGGCGCTCAACGACTGGGCTACAGATCCTGATTCGTCACATGTGGCTATTGCGCCGACACCGGCCGATTTGGAGGAAATTTTTAAAGACCTGGCGGAGAATATTGCAAAGCCGGGGGCCACTGATATCGTTATCGATGAAATTCTCAACGACGCCTTTATGCTTGTCAATGTGGAGCAGCCTACCAGGGGTACTGTCAGCATTCTCAATGCTACTACCCTGCAGTGGAAAATTGATGAACTTGGCGTCAGCGGAAATGAAGGGGCTTCCCTGCAGTTCACTGTACGCCATATCGGAAGCGAACAGGGGGATTTCTTCATCAACAAATCCATCACCTATTCGGACAATGAAGGCAATATCGTCACCTTCCAGAATCCAATCGTAAATGTATCCTGCGGAGATGTGGTTTTCCCGGAGCCGTGTCCGGAGCCGGTTTCCGTAAACGTTGACGGCTGCAGCGATTCGGTGGTCTATTCTGTAGGCGACACCTATCTGGAATCCCTGGGCAGAATACTCCAGGTGGACGTCAACATCAAGCAGGTCTGCCCGGGAAGACGAACCGCCCTTGCGGTTATCGTAGGCGAGCTGGACGAAAACGGTGAGGAACATCCGAGAGGGATGAAAACACTGACCATTCCGGCCCATACCAATTCGGGCTGCAGCGATGTGCTGGTCAGATGTATCAAATTCGTGCTGCCGGAAGACCTGGATGTATCAGGAGGCGCCGGCGGCGGTATCTGCAACGAGAGAAACTTTACCGTGCGCACCATTTGTCACTATATCGACACCGATTACAGATGCTGTAATTTAATCTAATCCAACGAGATAATAAAAGCCGCCTTGGGCAGCACGACCGGATTTTGGTTCGGCGCCGGCAAGGCGGCTTAATTTTGTTACGATTCTCTCTCCCAGATTGCTGTTGCAGTAACCTTAGTATCCAGAAGCTGCGGACTTGCGTATTTGTTTCTCTGATAGGTGTTTTCCTTTACGGCGACAGTAACCTTGATATCGCCTGAAGCCCCCTGCTGCCTGGCTCTCCTAACAGAACCTGCTTCTGCCAGCTTCTTGGCTTCCGCCAGGGCGTCCGCATACTCCGGCAGAGAAAAGGTCTTAGGGCCTCCCGTAATGACGTAAGTCAGATAGGAACTCTTGATTCCTTTGTACGGCTCAATGGTGATGACGCACTGAGTGCTGATATTTCCCATAGCTGCTCCAATGGCGTTGGCTACCTTGCCGTGGGGCGGAAAGTCGGCCTCCGTATCCAGGAGCTGGGCAACGTCCTCCAGAAAGACTTTTGCAGGAGCGCCGATACCGATTAGTTTGACCGGAGTGGAAAAGAAAGGCTTAAGACAGGTTTCCGGGTCCCGGGTCCGGTCCTGAAAAATCATGGCAGTCAGCTTTTCTAAATTGCGAACCTCTTCTTCGGATAAATCTGATTCGGTCTTATACTTCATGAGAATCCGAACCAGATTGCTGTAAAGCCTGGACTTTGCCAGCTGGTAAATCGTGCGGCACACCTCTTCGGGCAGGGTCTTGGAAACTGTGGAAAGATAGGCTGCGCCCAGCTTTGCAGTCTGGCAGTCAAATTCGGTATAATCGCCCAGAACGTGCATAGCGTCGGTTGGGGTCATTCCGCTTCGGATGACTACCCCCTCTTCCTCAAGCCGCTTCATATTCAGCACGTGTGGACTGATGCCAGCAGCCTCCGCCGCGTCTCTGAAGATAAGCGGGCCATTCTCCAGTGCTCTGATAAAGCGCTGCTCCCCCGGGGAGTATTTTTCCAGACGGCTGGGACGAGATGCCAGCAGGAAAAACTCGTGGGCAGGATAGCTGAAAGACTTGTCCATCAGTACCAGGGTTTTCAGCTTTTTTATGATATCGGGATATTGACTTGCCAGCATGGACAGGGGAATATATCTTCTTTTTTCCAGGTAAAGGTTTTTTCCTTTGTATTTGACAGCAGTATCGCCGCCCAGGGCGAAAGTGTCGATGGACACGCCCTTTACCATGGTCTTCCAGTCCCCGATAGAAATGCCGGCGCCTGCGGTTACAGGAACCCCGTCTTTTACAAAGGCTACATCGCTGGTGGTGCCGCCTATATCTACGATGAGGGCTTCCCGGTACCTGGAAATTTCCATGGCGCCGAGAATGCTGGCGGCGGGGCCGCACAGCAGGGTTTCCACCGGTCTCTTCATGGCAAAGTCTCTGCTCATAATGGTTCCGTCGCTTCGGACGATAACCATGGGAAGGGACAGGCCCATCTCCTCAAGAGAGGCGTCCATAGAACTGAAAAATTCAGCCATCACCGGAAGAAGTCTGGCGTTGAGCAGGGCAGTAGCGCCCCTGCGAAGGACGTTTAATTCCTGGTACAGGTCAAAGCCTCTGACGCATGGGATTCCCAGCTCTTCTCTTATGATATTCTCAGCCAGTTTTTCGTAGCCGCCGTCATCATACTTGGGATTGACCTGCACGATGGCCACGCTGTCGCAGTCAGAGAAGCAGCTGTGCAAATCGGCCCGAAGACTGTCCCAATCCGGGGTGTTCTCAGGGCTGTCCGGCTGTTTGGCGTCTCCGGCCATGAAGTAGATTTCCCCCGGGTGGGGCAGACCGTACAACTGACTGGTCTTCTCAATCTGCTCAGGCTTTACACCGATTAAGATAAGCTTGGAACGGCCGCCCTTGCCCTCTACACAGGCATTGGTGGCAAGGGTTGTGGACAGGGAAATATACTGGGCTTTGGCAGCCGCTGCGGCATCCAGGCCCCGCAGCGCTTTTAAAATCCCTATTTTTAAGTCTTGCCGGGTTGTCAGTGTTTTGCTCTGGGAAAGCACCTGGTGCGTTTTGGTATCCAGCACCACCGCGTCTGTACAGGTGCCTCCTGTATCGATTCCGATTCCAATCATGGATATATGTTTCCTTTCTTTTTTCGGGCGTGATAAACACCTATATTATACAACTTTTTGTCCGGATGTCACAAGGCGGTTACCTGGATTACGGACAGAATATCCTGACAAACCTGAAACTGTACATCAAACCCGGCAAAAGCGATGCCGTAGATTCGGTCAGGATTGTCCTGATAGGAGGGGCGGGGGTCCTGGGCCAGCGCCTGTATAAGACCTTCCTGCAGCTCCTTGGGAATCAGGGCCAGCAGCTCAGGGGGAATATCTACCTGGAGACAGTGACTTCGGGTTTTTTCCTGAAACCCGCAGACCGCGTCTTGATGACAGTCCATGGAAATATATGGTTTAATGTCGAAGATTGGCGAACCGTCCATCAGGTCGGCGCCGGAGACAATAATCACAGGGCCCCGGGCGGGGTCCGTTTTTATTTCTTCGATTTTCACCGAAGAAAGTCCCAGACCGTTGGGACGAAAAGACGAGCGGGTGGCGAAAACGCCCATGCGCCGGTTTCCGCCCAGCCTGGGCGGGCGAACTGTAGGGGACCAGCCCTTATCTATATTCTCGGAAAATCCCCAGATTAACCAGATGTGAGAGAACTCCTCAAGGCCTCGCAGAGCGTCGGCGCTGCGGTAAGGCTTTTCAAAGATTATCTTTGAGGTCAGCCGATCCGCCAGGCCGCTTTGTCTTGGAATGCCGAACTTGGTGGGAAACACACTTTCAATATGGGCGATGGGGTTGATGGTATATTCCATGGAAAACCTCCTTACAGCATGATTTCTGATATCTTCTATTGTATCACAGTATCTCTGCCTTTCAAGGAATAAACAGCAGAAAACCCCGCAGGGTCCTGATGGACCGCGGGGTTTTCAAGTTCTTTTTTTCTTTATCTTTCTTTCCAAGCTTTCTCAACGGCATGAGCCAGCGCGGCGGAAGCCTCTTTGTTGAAAACTGTCGGCAGAATATTTTCCGGGTTTAGCTGGTCTTCCGGAATGCTGTCTGCCAGAGCGTGAACGGCGGCCATCAGCATCTCTTCGGTGATGCAGGTCGCCTTTGCATCCAGGGCGCCCCGGAACAGGGACGGGAATACCAGTACGTTGTTAATCTGATTTGGAAAGTCTGAGCGGCCGGTTCCCACAACGGCGGCGCCGGCGGCTTTGGCAGCGTCAGGCAGAATTTCCGGAACCGGGTTGGCCATGGCAAAAATAACTGGATTCTTTGCCATGGTTTTTACCATTTCAGGAGTCAGCACATTTGGCGCGGAAACACCGATAAATACATCGGCCCCGATGACGGCGTCAGCCAGCTGTCCAGCAATGTCTCCCGGGTTGGTGAAAGTCAGCAGCTCCTTTTTGGAAGGAGTCAGCTGGCGATGGGTGGATACGATGCCTTTGCTGTCACAGATTAGGATATTGCGGCAGCCCAGATTGTGAATCATCTGGCCGATGGCGCAGCCTGCGGCGCCTGCGCCGTTGATAACGATTTTGCAGCTCTCCAGATTGCGTCCCGTCAGCTTCAGCGCGTTGAGCAGCGCGGCGCAGGTTACGATGGCCGTACCGTGCTGGTCGTCGTGGAATACGGGAATATTCAGCTCTTTTTTCAGACGCCGTTCTACCTCAAAACAGGCCGGAGCGGCGATGTCTTCGAGATTGATGCCGCCGAAGCCGGGGGCGATATTTTTGACTGTCTGAATGATTTCTTCTGGGTCCTGGGTGGCAAGACAGATAGGAAAAGCATCTACATCTGCAAAGTGCTTGAACAGGATGGCTTTACCCTCCATCACAGGCATACCTGCCAGGCCGCCGATGTTTCCAAGACCTAAAATTGCAGACCCGTCGGTTACGATGGCAACCAGTCTGTCTCTGGAGGTATATTTTGCGGCTGCGGAAGGGTCTTCCGCAATTTCCAGACAAGGGGCGGCTACGCCAGGTGTGTAGTAGATGGCTAAATCTTCTCCGTCCTTCAGTTCAACACGGGAGGCAATTTCGATTTTGCCGCCAGCCTCCTGGTGGCGCTGTAACGCTAATTTTCCGTAGTCCATAGAATTTCATCCTTTCCGTTTACATTGGATTATATTACGTATCATTTTAACTACATTATAGCCGGGAACGGACAAAAGGAAAAATACTAAAAAATTGTTTTGACATAATTAAAATTCATATCAAAATGAATTTTTTAGGACTTTACCCCAAAGATGTTTTCAAATATAATGTAGTTATTCGTAGAATTGTCTGACTTTTAACAGACGTTTTAGCAGCTGATGATTTCTTCGGGATGGTCCGCCAGATACTGATACAGTTTCTGAGCAGCCGCGAACTGGTGCTTGCCCCGCTTCTTGAGAATAGAAATATTCAGGGGAACCGGGTCGGCCAGAGGGACGGCGCAGATTTCCGGATAGGCGGTAAAAGCCTCCGGAAACTGCATGGTAGAGGCCATGCCTGCCGTGATGTAGTTGCAGATAGTCACCATCTGGTTAGAGCGGAGAATATATTTCGGGGTGATACCGTATTTTTCAAAGAGATTGTGAATCAGTTCCCCCGGATAAAAGTAGATGATGCGTTCATTTTCCAGCTGGGAAATGTGGATTTTGTCTGCTTTGGACAGAGGATTATCCCTGCTGGTGCAAAAGCAGAGACTGCTCTGCCTCAAAATACGGTAGTCGATACCGGGATAATAGTCGTTTCCCAGAAGGGCGATGGCCAAATCCAGTTCGTCTGTTTCTACACCTCGGATGACTTCATCAGAGGAGTCGTCAAAGATTTCCAGCTCAAGGCCAAACTGCCGGCGGGCGATAATGGAAAGCTGCGGAAGTACCATGGTTCCAATGGCCGGGGGAACGCCGATACGCAGACTCCTGCGGCGAAGATGGCCCAAATCCCGCATTTCGTCTGTCAGCGCTTCCAGGTCCGAAAGGATGGCAGAAGACTTGTTGAGAAAAAGCTGTCCCTCGCTGGTAAGTTCTACGTTCTTGTTGGTACGGTGCAGAAGGGTAATACCCAGCTCGCTTTCCAGTTCCTGGATGGCCTTGGTAATAGCCGGCTGGGAGATATGAAGTTCTCTGGCGGCGTTTGTGATATTTCTATGTTTGCAGACGCATTTGAAATAATAGAGCTGGTTGAGTTTCATAGGCGGTACCTCCTGTTACTGCCTTCAGTATACAATAAAGAAAGGAAGAAATCAAACATGTGGGACATTAAAAAATTCTGTGAAGAAACAAAGACATTGGTCAACATCGACAGCGGCAGCGAAGACCTTGAAGGTATCGCGGAGGTCTGCCGAGTAATAGAAGGACTATTCCGTCAGGAAGGTCTATTTGTAGAAACCTTTGATAACGGGAACCGGATTCTGGCAAAGACCCATGACGAAGAGGATTTCGACGTTATGCTGATTGGACATATGGATACGGTCTTCCCAAAGGGAACTGCAGCGCAAAGACCATACACTGAAAAAGACGGTTTCGCCCATGGTCCCGGCGTTGCCGACATGAAGAGCGGTTTAATCATGTGCCTGCATCTGATTAGAAAGCTGAAAGAAACTCGCCCTGACCTGCGAATCTGCGCCGCTTTTAACGGTGATGAGGAGATTAGTTCGCTGAAATCCAAGGCATGGCTGCAGGAATTGTCCGGCCATACCAAGTACGCCTTCGTGTTTGAACCCGGTCGGGACGGCAAGTGCTTTGTAAGAAGCCGCAAGGGATGCGTGGATATTTTCGTCACTTTCCACGGCAAGGCCTCCCACGCAGGGGTGGCGCCGCAGGACGGCGCCAGTGCAACCATCGAAATGGCCCGCTGGATTTTGGAACTGTGCGCCATGCAGAACCTGGAGATTGGCACCTCAGTCAACGCCGGCGTAGTCAGAGGCGGTACGGCTCCTAATGTAGTGCCTGATTTTGCGGAGGTAAAATTCGACGTCCGGGTAAAAGACCCTGCTGAACTGGACAGAATTAAGGCAAAGGCAGAAGAACTGAAAAACAGCGTTTCTGTTCCCGGGGTTACTGCAGAACCGGTATTTTCCGGAGAATGCCAGCCTATGAATCCTTCTGAGGTTACCCAGATGCTCATCGACCGGCTCAACAGTGTTGCAAAAGAGCTGAACCTGGAAATCGGCTGGGCGGATACCGGCGGCGTTTCCGACGCCAACAATATCGCTTGCCTGGGCGTTCCAACTATATGCGGATGCGGCCCTTGCGGAGGCGGTCTTCACAGCGACGCCGAATTTATGGACCTTTCCTCCATCGAAAAGCGTCTGAATCTGATGTATGAACTGATAGTATCCCTGTAAAACGGCTGCATAGAAGGGGGATATGGCGTTAACGGTTATTTTTCGTTAATTCCCAGCCCCCTTTTATATATTTTCTTTCTAAATGGAAAATGGAAGTTAACCTAAATAACCAAAAAAACAAAAAACATGTATAACTCTCTTTCCTGCTCCCAGGTGATAGTTATACATGTTTTATTATTTTCACTAAACTTACGTATAAATTGTACGGATTGGCCGGCTGTTCTGCTCCTTTCTCCCGCATTTTCATGTAAGTTTACTGCTTCTGATGTCTTCTGATTCGCTTGGAGTTATACATATTTCCATCAAAGCCTGAGAGTCATGTATAACTTCGGTGATTTTTTTATACATAGATTCGCTTTTACAGGCAAAAAAGGTTAACGCTTTACTGTTCTTTGTTTTCCACATCAATTCATAATCCGAACAGTCTCTTTTAATTGTTGATTTTTTTCTGCAGCAGATAGTCGAGAAAGGCCGAGGTCGTCTTGTTAAATTTCCGCGTGCCGCTGTAGACGGCGTAGATACTGGTTTTGAATATCTCTCCCTCGATGAGCTTTTTTTCGATGACCTTGGAGTGAATGCTGTCGTTAACCAGTGAGTCCGGCAGAATCGAAACACCCATGCCGTTCATAGCCAGAGACAGAGATGTACGGTTATCATCGCAGATGAACCTGTAGCTAGGCGTTCTTTGAATCTGGCTGATATTGGCGTCTAAATATTCCTGCCATCGCCTGACCGTGATGAGGGGCATAGAGGCCAATTCCGATAGAGAAATGGTATCTTTGTCAGTATTCAGATAGGAGGGGCTTCCTACAGCTACCAGATGGTCGTTGGTCAGCCTGATATATTGAAATGGTTTGGTCATATCAAAGGGGGTGCGGATAATCGCCAGGTCGATCATATTGTTTTCCAGCAGTTCCAGCAGCTCGAAGCTGTTTTTTTCGGTTATCTCAAAGCGTAGTGAGTCGTCATTGGAAAAATCCTTGATTAAATCGAGAGAATACTGTACGGAGGAGGTAATCATACCCAGACGGATAGGTGTCTGGTCGTCGCTGGAAAGCTCGCGAACAATCATATCGCTGTACGCCACCAGAGAAGTTCCATGGGCGTATAGCGCTCTGCCGGCTTCCGTCAGAATTACTCCTCTGGAGGACCGCAGAAACAGCTGAACATTCAGTTCGTCCTCCAGCTGTTTGATTTGCTTGCTCAAAGGGGGCTGCGACATATGCAGCTCCTTGGCGGCCTTGCAGATAGAGCCGTTTTCGGCAATCGCTATGAAGTTCTTCAATATTTTCATATCCATGAAAAAATCTCCATATTCCACTTCTTGTGTTTCCAATATTATATCATTAACAGTCCCGGCAGCGTCATACTGAATCGGTATGACGGAGATATAGAAACGGTATTTTTTGAAATTTCCGATTTATGTTAGAATTTTTGTAGAGAGGTTTATGATGACAAATTTTATTCTATCTTTTTTACCCATTGCTGTATTGCTGGTCTGTCTGCTGGTTATCAAGCTGTCGGCCAGGCTGTCAAGTTTGCTGGCCTTCACTGTTGCCGCTGCAGAGTTTCTGCTGTGGACAAAGCCGGGGTCGGCAGGCATTGCGATTACTCTGGAAAAAGGGGTGGCCATGAGTGTCTTCGTGGGGCTGATTGCCTTTTCAGCCATGCTCCTTTACAATCTGGTAGATATGTCAGGAGGCTTCACCGTAATCAATCGGTACCTGTCCGGTGTTTTCAGCGATAGGTTCGCCATGTTCCTGATGATTAGCTGGGTTTTCTCGGCATTTCTGCAGGGCATTGCCGGATACGGCCTGCCGGCGGTCATTTCCACTACCATTTTACTGAAATCAGGATTCCCTCCGGTAAAAGCTGCCGCAGCGTCTCTGCTGGGACATTCGTGGGCTATCAGCTTTGGATCTATGGGTTCCTCTATCTATGCCATTGACCTGGTGACAGAAACGCCCCTTTCGGATATTCTCGCGGCTATGGCAAGATACGGCGCCGTAAGTACTTTCTGCTGCGGCCTGGGCATCTGCTTTATTTATGGAGGAATCTCTTACATGCTAAAAGGCCTGAAGTACGTATTGCCCACAACTGCGGTGATGTCAGTTTCCCTCCTGGTGATGGCCCATTACGAAATGATTTCCGTCATAGGCTTTGTCACCGGACTGATGGGCATTGTCGCCATGATGGCAGCCTATAAACTGGTGACCCGGGAAAAAGCTGAGGCGGTCTCTGCAGAGGAAAAAAAGGCTCTTTTTAACAGTATTTTGCCATATGTTCTGGTAATTATTCTGTCCATCGGTTTCTTTTTGGCAGACCCGGGCATAAAACTGTCCTTCTCATTCCCAGGCTATGAAACGCTGCTGGGAATGGCTGTAGAGGCAAAGAAAGATTACGTTGTGTTTAACATTTTCAAATATCCGTTTACCATTATTCTTCTGACTGCGGTTATCAGCGTGGTGTACTATCTGAAAACGGGGCGGCTTTCGCCGCGGGCCATCGGAGATATTGGAAAAGCGACGACAAAGAAGATTTTCCCCACACTGATGACGCTGCTGTTTCTGCTGTGCACAGCATCTATTATGATGGACAGCGGCATGACTACCATCCTGGCCACTACTATGGTAGACCTGACAGGAAAGGGATACGCTTTCATGGCTTCTATCATCGGCTTGACGGGAACCTTTATCACGGGAACCAATACCAACTCCAATATCCTGTTTGGTTCTTTGCAGGAGACGGCGGCCCTTTCCCTGGGGCTTGCTCCCGCTATGATGTGTGCTGTTCAGTCCATTGCAGCTTCCGTAGGCGGCGCAATCGGGCCTACCAATACAGCGCTGGTTGCGGCTACCTCTGATTTGACCGGAAAAGAATCGGAAATTTATCGCTGTACCATTCCGGTTACTGTAGCGGCGGCCATTGTTCTGGGCGTTGTCAACGCAGTATTCATCTTATAAAGATATGCCGCGGCCGAAAGGCCGCTGTATATAAATGAGCTCATTAACCGTTATTATTTATTTCATTGATTTAGGAGAGAAAGAAATGGAAAAGAAGAAAAAAGCAATAAAAGTACCTCATACTTTCGTACTGCTCTTCATCATGGTAATTGTCTGCGCCGTTCTGACCTGGGTCATTCCGGCAGGCTCTTATGACAGAGTCATAGACGAGGCCACAGGAAGAGAAGTTGTTGACGCCTCCTCCTTCCACTTTACCGAAGGCGGCGGAGTAGGGCCGTTTGATGTAATGGTTGAATTTATCAAGGGTATGGAGGGTGCCTCCGACGTAATCTTCCTGATTTTCATCATCGGCGGCGCATTTATGATTTTACAGGATACCGGCGCTATGACAGCGGGGGTCCACGCTATCGCCAGAAAATTTGGCAAGCGGCAGAACCTGGTATTGATGTTGTTCATGTTCCTGTTTTCCGTACTTGGTGGTACAATAGGTATGGCGGAAGAAGTTATCGTATTTATTCCGCTGATTGCCACTTTATGTAAAGAACTGAAGCTTGACCGGATGGTTGCTCTGGCTGTGGTTATGGTCGGCGCCAGAATTGGTTTTACAACCGGTTTAATCAATCCGTTTACCGTAGGCGTGGCTCAGGGCATGTCCGAACTGCCGCTGTACTCAGGTCTGGGCTACAGACTGATTTGGTACGGCTTGATTCTGGTTATCACCGGCTGGTATATTCTGCGTTACGTAAAGAAGATTAAAAAAGACCCTACCCTCAGCATCATGTACGGCGTTGAGGTAGAAGGCGACGATGTGGATGAGAGCGGAGATGTGGAACTGGACGGAAGAAGAATCATCACCATTATCGGATTCTTTGCCACACTGGCAATCATGGTATTCGGCGTATTCCAGTGGGGCTGGTACATGGAAGAGATAGCCACAGTATTCCTGATTCTGGGCGTATTGGGCGGTTTAGTGTGCGGCATGGGACCTAGCCAGATTGCCAGGTCTTTCATCAAAGGCGCACAGGAGTTTGTTTTCGCTGCCCTGGTAGTAGGTGTTGCCAGAGCGGTACTTCTGACGCTGCAGGACGGCGGTATCATCGATACAGTTATTTTCTACGCGTCCAGCGCATTGGCAGGACTGCCGAAGGTAGTTGCTGCTAACGGTATGTATGTATTCCAGCTGCTGCTCAACTTCCTGATTCCATCAGGCTCGGGACAGGCCGCTGCAACGATGCCTATCATGGCGCCGCTGGCGGACACCCTTGGAATTACCAGACAGACTGCTGTACTGGCGTTCCACTACGGCGACGGTTTTACCAATCTGATTTTCCCTACTCTGGGAAGCTTGATGGCAGCCATCGGCGTATCCAAGGTGCCTTTTGAGAAATACATTAAATGGGTAATGCCTCTGTGCACTATCTGGATTATCCTGGGCTTTGTATCTGTAACCATCGCGACGATGATTAACTACGGGCCATTTTAAAAGCATAAGGAGGAATAAGAGATATGCTTTCAAGTGAATTGCTGGACAAGATAACAAAATACCTGGAGGAAAACAAAGAAGAAGTAATCGATTTTCTGAGAGACCTTGTAAACCTGGAAGGGCAGCATGGAGAAAAGGAGAAACTGCTTTTGACTGCGGATTTCCTCAGAGATAAGTTTGAGTCTATCGGCCTTGACACGCAGGTGATAGAAGTTGGAGAGAAAAATGCGCCAGTTGTGACCGGCGTGCTCAACGGCGGCGCAGACGGCAAGGAGATTGTTTTTACCGGTCATTATGATACGGTATTCGCCGCAGGCAGCAGAGGTGAAAATCCTTTCTACATCGAGGACGGAAAGGCCTACGGTCCCGGCGTCTGCGATATGAAGGGAGGCATTACCATCGCCTTTTTCGTAGTAAAAGCGCTGCAGGAATTTGGCTTCAATCAGGTGCCCGTTAGGCTCCTCTTTGTCGGCGATGAAGAGGTCAACCATCAGGGAGGCTGCGCCATCGATTTGCTCAAGGAATACACCAAGGACATTCTGGTTGCCTTTAACATGGAAAACCGCTATGAAAGCGGCCAGCTGTGCGTAGGCAGAAAGGGCTGCTATGAGTTTAAGTGCGTTGTACACGGCGTAGCCGCTCATCCGGGCCATGCTTATGACGACGGAAGAAACGCCATCGAGGAAATGAGCCATAAGGTGATAGACCTGCAGGCGGTTACGCCAAAAGAAAAGGACCGGGACTACTCCGTCAACGTAGGTACCATCAAAGGCGGCACTGTGGTAAACGGCGTGCCTGACTACTGTGAAGCTATGATTGATGTGAGAGTAAAGTCTTTTGCGGCTCTTGATGAATGCAGGCAGAAGATGGAGGCCGCCTGCGCTAAGACCTATATTGAGGGAACCAGCACGGAGCTGATTCTCAGCGACCCGATGATTCCTTTTGAATCCACTGAGCAGGTTATGAAAGCTTATGAGATTGTAAAGGGTATCAGCGATGAGATAGGCGGTACCGTTACAGGCAGCGTCGTAGTAGGGGGCTCTTCAGACGCGGCATATATTGCGGCCAACGGGTCCAAGGTAGTTTGCCAGTGCGGCGTAAGCGGCGCGTTTACACACAATGTAAAAGAATACGCGGTGGTGTCTTCACTTTACGAAGCAATCAAGCTGTTTATCTGCACTGTTTATCGTTACGAATTATTCCAGTAAAATTTGTATAGGGGAAACGGCAGCAGCGCTCTGTGCTGCTGCCGTTTTAACGAAAAAAGCAAGGAGGTAACCCATTGAAACAGGAGAATTTATATCCGTCCTGGGAGAGACCGGCTTTTTTAATCATCATAACGCTGATTGGCGGTTATATGAACGCGTATACCTATATTACCAGAGACGGCGTTCTGGCAAATATGCACACCGCCAATATGTCTCATCTGGGCATCAATCTGGCGCTGGGGAATTGGTACGTGGCCCTTACCTATTTCCTCCCCATTGCGGCATGCGTCTTTGGCGCTGCTTTCAGTGAATTTCTGAAAGCGACCCTGGTCAAAAGCAGGCTGACGGGGGACTGGCGAAAAGCCGCGCTGCTGCTGGAGGCGGGGGCTTTGCTGGCAGTGGGCTTTGCACCGCTGCACAGGATGAATATGGCCGTGACGATTTTTGTATCTTTTTTTATGGGATTTCAGCTGTGTCTGTTCAGAACCTGCATGGGAACGGCGCATAATACTACCATCTGTACGGGTAACATCCGCAATGTGGGACAGAAGCTGTACAAGGTTTTTACAGACAGGGACCGCGGTTCCTGCAAAGTGTTTCTGACCTTTGCCGCTTTGACTTTTTCATTTGCGGCAGGGGCGGTTCCGGGGACGCTGATTTCTCTCCGGCTGGGCTCAAAAGCAGTCTGGGTCTGCAGCGCCATATTGATTCTGCAGGCTTTTTGGATAAAAATAAGTGAAAGAAAATTAAACTGAAAAAGAGAGTATCCCAAAACCGAAGGGGATACTCTCTTTTATATCGTCTTTACAGGTTTACATCGGGAAGGCTGTCAAAGCCGTTTTGCAGTTCTTCGTCGGCGGGAACGTGGTCTGTCATGGTGCCGCTGTTAAACTGTTCGTATGCTTTCAGGTCGAAATAACCTGTGCCGGTCAGACCAAAAAGAATGGTCTTTTCTTCGCCGGTTTCCCTGCACTTTAAGGCTTCGTCCAAGGCGGCCTTGATGGCGTGACTGCTTTCCGGTGCAGGCAGAATGCCCTCTACTCTGGCAAACTCAGTAGCTGCCTTAAATACTTCGGTCTGCTCGTAGCTTCTGGCTTCCAGGAAACCCTGGTGGTAGAGTTCGGAAAGGGTAGAACTCATGCCGTGATAGCGGAGACCGCCGGCATGGTTGGCCGATGGAATAAAGCCGCTGCCCAGGGTGTACATCTTTGCCATTGGAGTTACTTTTCCCGTATCACAGAAGTCATAAGCATATCTGCCGCGGGTCAGACTCGGGCAGGAAGCCGGTTCTACGGCTATGAAACGGTAATCGGCCTCTCCCCGCAGTTTTTCACCCATAAACGGGGCGATGAGACCGCCCAGGTTGGAGCCGCCGCCTGCGCAGCCGATGATAACGTCAGGGGTGATGCCGTATTTATCCATGGCTGTTTTGGTTTCCAGTCCGATGATGCTCTGGTGGAGAAGCACCTGATTTAAGACGCTGCCCAGAACGTATCTGTAACCTTCCCTGGAGATTGCCGCTTCCACTGCCTCGGAAATGGCGCAGCCCAAGCTGCCTGTGGTTCCCGGATGCTCTTCCAGAATCTTTTTTCCAATCTCCGTGGTGGCCGATGGAGAAGGGGTTACCTCTGCGCCGTAGGTCCTCATTACCTCACGACGGAAAGGTTTCTGTTCATAGGATACCTTTACCATATACACCTTGCAGTCCAGTCCCAGATAAGCGCAGGCCATGGACAGGGCGGTACCCCATTGGCCGGCGCCGGTTTCCGTGGTGACGCCGCGAAGACCCTGCTCCTTTGCGTAGTAGGCCTGGGCGATGGCGGAGTTCAGCTTGTGGCTGCCGCTGGTGTTGTTGCCTTCAAATTTATAGTAAATCTTTGCCGGCGTCTTGAGTTTTTCCTCCAGGCAGTAAGCGCGAACCAGAGGAGCAGGACGGTACATCTTGTAAAAATCCTGTATTTCTTTTGGGATATCGAAAAATGCCGTCCTATCGTCAAGCTCCTGTTTTATCAGCTCGTCGCAGAAAACCGGACGCAGGTCATCAAAAGTGACGGGTTTCAGGGTCTGCGGGTTGATAAGAGGCGCAGGTTTCGTCTTCATATCCGCGCGGACATTGTAATACTGCTTCGGCATTTCATGTTCTTCTAAATAAATCTTGTAGGGAATTTTGTTTTGGCTGTTCATATTGTTTTTCTCCTTTCATGCTGCGGGAAAGGAGCTTAGCCAACAGCTTTGGACATAAATAAAACTCCTGTCCCAGTCGTATACTTCTGCTGGGACAAGAGTTCAAAAAGCTCTCTTGCGGTGCCACCCGGCTTGACGCAAAATAAAACGCGCCCACTCTGTGCGTACCATCATACGCAGGCTTTGTTTACGAAGTGCCGCTCCGTCGCCCCTACTATGGTCTGCGCTATCCCGGCCCCGATATAAGGTCCCTTGGCTTGCGCGCAGCTCCGGTTGGGTTTGCCCTCAGGAGTCCATTCGGCTCTGCCTTTCCATGCCGCAATCTCACCGCCTGCGGCTCTCTCATAAGTAAGTTTCAGAGCGTACTACTCTCCCTCAAAGGTTTTGTCATATTTTGTTTACCCTTGTATACTAGCACGGCGCGTCGGCTTTGTCAACGGTTTTTATTCAAAAAAACAATTTTTTCTTAAAAACCATGGGTAAATTTCACAAAGTTCACAAAGTCAGCCCAGGCTCACATCCAGTATCATCATCACGAGAAAGCCGGCGATGAAGCCAAGGGTAGCAGTTTTGTCACCCTCACACATCTGCGCCTCAGGAAGAAGCTCCTGAACGACTACGTAAATCATCGTGCCTGCGGCAAAGGCCAGCAGCAGGGGCATCAGCGGGGTTACAAAGGCGGCGACCAGGGCTGCCAGCACACCGAAAACCGGCTCTACGGAGGCGGACATGCTGCCCATGAGGAAAGCCTTTTTCTTGCTCATACCGTCCTTCAGAAGGGGAAGGGCCACTGCGGTACCCTCCGGGTAGTTTTGAATGCCGATGCCAAGGGCCAAGGCCAGGGCCCCTGAAAACAGGGCGGGATCCGCAGGCTCGCTCATGGCGAGGGCAAATGCCAGGCCTACAGCCATACCTTCAGGAATATTGTGAATGGTAATTGCTAAAATCAGCATAGTGGTACTCTGGCGAAGGCTTGCCAGCTGACCGGCAGCCAGCTTTCGCATATAGTGTTTTTTCATTATCGAATCGGCGAAGAGCAGGGCCACGACGCCAAGGAGGAAGCCACCGCTTATTACAAGCCAGCCGATTTGATTGTTTTCCTCAGCCCGGTCAATGCCGGGCAGCAGAAGGGACCAGACGGAGGCCGCGACCATAACGCCTCCCGCAAACCCGAGAAAAGCGCACTGAACGCCGCTGCCGACTTCTTTTTTTACCCAAAAAACATTGAGGGCACCCAGTGATGTTACCGAAAAGGTAAACAGGGTGCCCAGCAAAGCCCATGTTATTCCGTTCATATAAATCTATCACTCCAGTTCTATACAAATATTCACATTGCTATCTTATCTATATGAAAGAAGAGATGGATGGGTGCATGGGCAGCGGATTTCCACGGCCCGCACGTGGAGTTGGCAGGTTTATGCAGTTGGCAGGTTTAGCTAAATACCGTTTTCTTAGTGAAATAGCTAAACCCACAGGCGGTAAGGTTTAGCTAAATACCGTTTTCTTGGCGAAATAGCTAAACCCACAGGCGGTGAGGTTTAGCCAAATACCGTTTTCTTAGTGAAATAGCTAAACCCACAGACGATGAGGTTTAGCTAAATACCGTTTTCTTGGCGAAATAGCTAAACCCACAGACGATGAGGTTTAGCTAAATGCCGTTTTCTTGGCGAAATAGCTAAACCCGCAGACGATAAGGTTTAGCTAAATGCCGTTTTCTTAGTGAAATAGCTAAACCCACAACTGATAAGGTTCAGCTAAGTTGGTTACTTTCTAAAATCCAACTCGTCTTCGTGAAAAAAATGCAGACAGGCCGCGAATATTTGCTGTTATTAAGAGAATCACAAACAGATTCTTGTTACATTCCCCTTGGCGTTAACGCAGGTAAAATACCTGTAGAAACGACGGAAGCGGTTGTAGCAGACTGTGCCGAAGCCAGTTTAGAGGAATATGTGAAGAACTTACAGGAAAATGTGAGAGAATTTTATAAAGATATAATATAATAATGCAGACGAAAGCCTCCTGTCAGAGCCGCTCAGAACCGCCAGGAGGCTTTTTCAATTTTTTACCGAATCTGTCCGTTTCCGGTAATTACATATTTGTAGGAGACCAGTTGACTTACGCCCATTGGGCCTCTTGCGTGAAGCTTCTGGGTGGAAATGCCAATTTCTGCGCCCAGGCCCATTTCACCGCCGTCTGTAAAGCGGGTGGAGGCATTGTGGTAAACTGCCGCCGAGTCCACGGAGGACAGAAACTTTTCAGCCGCCTCCCCGTCTTCTGTGACGATGCACTCGCTGTGCCCGGTGGAATACCGCTCGATATGCTCTGCAGCTTCCTCTAAAGAATCTACGACTTTGATACCCAGAATAAAGTCCAGGTATTCCACGCCCCATTCGCCGGCTTCAGCAGGAACCGCGGCGCTGCCCAAAATGGCGCAGGTCGCTTCGTCACCGCGAAGCTCAACCTTTTTCTCAGAAAGCCTTTCAGCCATAGCGGGCAGAAAGCGCTCTGCGATATCTCGGTGGACCAGCACCTTTTCTGCCGCGTTGCAGACAGACGGACGGGAGGTCTTAGCGTTAAATACGATGTCAAGGGCCATGGCGATATCCGCTGATTTGTCCACATAAATGTGGCAGTTTCCGGCGCCGGTTTCGATAACGGGCACCTTTGCGTTGTCCACCACGGAGCGAATCAGCCCGGCGCCGCCTCTTGGAATCAGCACATCGAGGTACTCAGTCAGAGTCATCATTTCGGCTGCGGACTGTCTGGAAGTGTCCTCCACAAGCTGCACACAGTTTATGTCCAGAGGGGACTCTGCCAGAGCCTGCCGCATAACCCCGGTAATGGCTTGATTGGAATGGCGGGCTTCTTTTCCGCCGCGGAGAATACAGGCGTTTCCGGCTTTTATACACAGAGCGGCGCAGTCGCTGGTTACGTTGGGACGAGCCTCAAAGATAATGCCGATGACGCCCAGGGGCACGGCTTTCTTCTCAACGTGAAGCCCGTTGGAAAGGTCCCACGCTTCCAGAGTCTGTCCTACAGGGTCCTTCCATTTTGAAACAGCGATAACCGCTTGGGCCATGGCGCTGATACGTTCTTCCGTCAGGGTCAGACGGTCTATCATGGAGGGGGACAGCACGCCTTTTGCAGCCTCCAAATCTTTCTTATTGGCCTCCAGTATTTCCTGACAGCAATCTGTCAGCCCGAGGGCAATTTTTTCTAAAGCCAGGATTTTGTCCGAAGCAGAAGCAGTCCGAAGTTTTCTGGAAGCGTCCTTTGCCAGGGCCCCCATGGTTTCCAGTTGGGTCATAGTGAACTCCTTTCAGTGTTTATTCTATGCAGCCGAATACGGTGCCTATGTCAGCACCATCAAAGAGGGTATACAAGTTGGCCGGGTCGTCGCCTGCCATAACGCAGCAGGGGATACCTGCCGCCGTGGAAATCTCAGCGGCGCTGATTTTGGTGGCCATACCGCCGGTGCCGAATTTAGACCCGGCGCCGCCGGCCAGTCTGATGATTTCCTCGTCGATGGACGGCACATAGGAAATCCGCACGGCGTCCTTATGCTTGCGCGGGTCCCTGTCGTAAAGACCGTCAATATCGGTGAGAATCACAAGCAAATCCGCACCTACCAGCTTCGCCACAATGGCCGAAAGAGTGTCGTTGTCGCCGATACTGAGGCCCTCCAGTTCGTCGGTGGCCACAGTATCGTTTTCGTTGACTACAGGGATTACACCCAGTTCCATCAGCTCGGCAAAAGTATTCTGCACGTTTTGCCGGCTTTTGTCGTGGTCTACGATATCTGCCGTCAGCAGTACCTGAGCCACCGTCTGATTATATTCTCCGAAGAATTTGTCGTACATAAACATGAGCTCACACTGGCCGATGGCAGCCAGCGCCTGCTTCTTGCTGGTTTCGGCGGGGCGGGATTTCAGCCCCAGCTTTCCGACTCCCACGCCGATGGCGCCGGAAGAGACCAGAACCAGCTCTTTACCGCTGTTTTGCAGGTCACAGAGGATTTTGCACAGGTTCTCGATATGGCGTATGTTCATTTTTCCGTTTTCGTGGGTCAGGGTAGAGGTGCCTACCTTGACGACAATTCTCTTGCTTTCTACAATTTTACTTTTATCCATGAAAAATCTCCAGGCTTCTTTCCAGTATTCCGTTGATGTGGGCAATCAGGGTTCCGTAGTTGGTGAAAGGCACCCCTGCCTGCCGGGCGGCTTCCATGCGGCTTACCATTTCTCTTTCGTTGAGCATACAGCCACCGCAGTGAACGATGAGGGCGTACTCCTTCAGTTCCTCTCTGCTTTGCGGAAATTCACCGCCGCTGGTAAAGGAAAAGGACAGTTTCTTGCCTGTGGAACCTTCAATCCAGCCGGGCAGCTTGACCGTTCCAATATCCTCACACTGTCTGTGGTGAGTGCAGCCTTCGGAAATGAGTACCCGGTCTCCGTCTGAAAGCAGGCTCAAATGGCGTGCGCCGGAGACGGCAGTATCCAGAAACCCCTTGAATCTGGCCATGAGAATGGAGAAGGAGGTCAGTTTGACGCCGGCAGGAACCATGTTCTTAACCCGGTGAAAATCCTGACTGTCGGTAACTACCAGAGCAGGGGGCTTTTGCAGTGCGGAAAGACAGACAGGAAGCTGCTCCGTCTGGGTTACCATACAGGCCGCGCGGGCGTCGAGAATATCCCGAATGGTCTGCACCTGCGGTAAAATCAGGCGGCCTTTAGGCGCTGAGCTGTCGATGGGGGTGACAAGAATCACGATATCACCCTCAGAAAGCCTATCGCCGATAAGCTGCTTCTCAGTGACCGCAGGCTTTCCAATCTCTCCTAGTTTTTCTTTCAGCTGTGTGATTCCCTCGCCGGTCAGGGCGCTGACGTAGAGATAAGGAAAAGGATGTTCTTCTCTTTTCTCTGCCAAATCCGCTTTGTTGAAAGCGACCACAAAGGGAAGCTGCTTTTCTTTAAAGCGGTCTATCAGGGCCATATCCTCCGGGGCAGGGCCTGCGGCGGCGTCGATTACCAATACCGCCACATCGGTTTTCGACAGAATATTGTAAGTTCTTTCTACCCGTTTTTCACCGATGATGCCCGTATCGTCGATACCCGGCGTGTCGGTGATAACCACAGGGCCCAGGGGAAGCAGTTCCATGGCTTTGCGCACCGGGTCTGTGGTTGTGCCTCTGACCTTAGATACGATGGAAAGAGACTGGCCTGTTACAGCATTTACCAGACTGGACTTACCGGCGTTGCGCCTGCCGAAAAAGCTGATATGGAGCCGATTTGCAGAGGGGGTGCTGTTAAGGTCTGCCTCCGGGGTTTGCCCGGAGCCGTTTATATTGACCTGGGCCATTTTAGAATCTGAAGTCTCTTTTGCCATGTTCAATCTCCTTAATGTATTCCTCGGCGATGTGCCGAACCTTTTCCTTAGGAATATTTACAAGCTCTTTCTGAATCAAAGCTTCGCCGACCCTGTGGGTTTCGTCAGAAGCGTAGTCTACCAGGTATTCCTTCAGGGTCATCAGGGCGTTTGGATGACAGCAGTTCTGTATCTGGCCGCTTTTGCACAGACTCATAAACCGGTCGCCGGTGCGGCCTTCTCTGTAACAGGCCGTGCAGAAGCTTGGGATGTAGTCCATGTCCATGAGCCATTTTACCACTTCGTCCAAAGTACGCTTGTCGTCGGTCTCAAACTGGGCGGAGTTTTCCTCCAGAGGCTCCTCCTCGTCATATCCGCCGACGCTGGTTCTGGAGGCGCCGCTAATTTGAGAAATGCCCAGGTGCAGGGCCTTTGCCCGCATTTCCTGGCTTTCTCTGGTGGACATAATCATGCCGGTGTACGGTACGGCGATTCTGATGATGGCGATAATCTTGGCAAAGAGGTCGTCTGTTATGCCGCCGTCCACGCCGCCGTCAAAGTCTGAAGGATCCACATCATCTGCCGGGCGGATTCTCGGTACGCTGATGGTGTGAGGGCCCACCCCGTGAACCGCTTCCAGGTGCTCGGCGTGCATCAGAAGACCGGCAAGCTCGTAGCGGTAAAGGTCAAGGCCGAACAGAACGCCAAGGCCTACATCGTCGATTCCGGCTTCCATAGCTCTGTCCATGGCTTCGGTGTGCCATGCATAGTTGTGCTTAGGACCGGTAGGGTGAAGCTTTTCGTAACTGTCCTTGTGATAGGTTTCCTGAAACAGAATATAGGTTCCGATGCCGGCGTCTTTGAGCATCTTGTATTCTTCCACAGTGGTCGCGGCGATGTTGACGTTGACCCGGCGGATATCGCCGTTTTTGTGGTGAATAGAGTAGACGGTTTTGATGGACTCCAGTATGTATTCGATAGGATTGTTGACAGGGTCCTCTCCGGCCTCCAGGGCCAGTCGTTTATGTCCCATATCCTGCAGGGCGATAACCTCTCTTCTTATCTCCTCCTGGGTCAGCTTTTTTCTGGCGATGTGTTTGTTCTGATGGTGATATGGACAGTATACACAGCCGTTGACGCAGTAGTTGGAAAGGTACAGCGGAGCAAACATGACGATTCTGTTGCCGTAGAAATCCTTCTTAATCTGTTCGGCCAGAGCGCAGATTTCTCGGGTGATTTCAGGGTCTTCGCAGGACAGGAGCACAGAGGCTTCTCTGTGGCTGATGCCTTTGCGCTGGGCCGCCTTATGGAGGATTTGCCGAACCAGCTCCATGTTATCCTTGTTTTCGTCGGCATATGCCAGGGTATCGAGGATTTCTCCGTGGTGGATAAATTCTTCTGCTTTCAGTGATTTTGGATTGTACATAGTTTTCTTCCTTTCTTTCGGGTCAGGACGCCTGAGGCGGCTTCCCCGTTAGTATAGAGTTTTATTGATAGAGATAGTCACCGCGGCAGGTCACTACCTGATAACCGAGTTTTTCCATGGATTGACGGAGACGGGCTATGCTTTCGGCAGCCTCATCGCCGGTGGAAATTTTGTCGTTGTAAAGGGAATATTTGCTGCGGACAGCCGTCGGTGAAAGATTAGGCATGATGACGTTGGCGCCTGCAAGGATGCCTTTTTCACGTCCGTCTGTCTCCGCCGTGCCCAGAGCAGTGGTGGCCGGCAAGAGAACGGAAGGCAGCATAAGTCTGATGACGGAAAGCAATCTGACCGTCAGATGCGCCGAGCCAGGGGCTTCCCCCTCAAAGGGGGTATCCGATGCAGGGAGAAAGGGTCCGATGCCGACCATATGAGGTTTGAATTCCTGTATGAAGCGAAGGTCACGTAGGATGTGAGCCATGGTCTGACCCGGCGAACCCACCATAAAGCCGCAGCCGGTCTGATATCCGATATCTTTCAGGTTTTGCAGACACTCCATACGGTTTGCAAAAGACAGGTCGACAGGGTGCAGTTTGGCGTAGTGGCTTTCCGTTGCAGTTTCGTGGCGCAGCAGATATCTGTCCGCCCCCGCGTCAAAGAGCCGCTGATAACTTTCTCTGCTTCGCTCCCCTGCCGACAGCGTAAGAGCGCAGTCCGGATAAGTTTCGGCAATGGTTTTTATCAGCGGAACCAATCTGTCGTCGGTCCAGAAAGGGTCTTCGCCGCCCTGGAGCACAAAGGTGCGAAACCCCAGCTGGTAGCCGGCCTGGCAGCAGCTTAGAATTTCTGCGGGACTCAGTCGATAGCGGGAAACACTTTTGCGGCTTCTGCGAATACCGCAGTAGTAGCAGTCGTTGCGGCAGTAATTGGTAAACTCAATCAGTCCGCGGATATAGACGTCTTTTCCGTAAATCTGCTGCCGGATTTCATCGGCTCGTTTCGCCAGATACCGGTCAGCATCAGGAGCTTCTGCGGTGAGAAGGGTTGTCAGGTCTTGGTCGGACAGATTCTGCTCCAGGGCCAGCCGGTCGATAAGTGTTCGCAGACGATTACTCATTGGCATAGGCCACCTTGCTGCTCACCTTTGAAATACGACCCAGCTTGCCGGACAGGGCGTTGATGATATCAGTCGGTGCGTCCATGGCGACGCTGATGATATAAAGACCCCTTTCCCGATAAGGGATTCCCATGCGGCCGATGATATATTCGCTGTATTGATGGAGGGTATCGTTGAGGTTCTCCACAACATCCAAATCTTTCACGATAATTGAAACTAAAGCGACTCTGGTATCCATGAGCTGCCTCCTTTCTATAATACTCCTATAATAACATAAAAGTTGTAATATTTATACACTTACTTTTTTGAAATCAATCTTTTTTGGAACCGAAAAAGGGCAACAGAAAAGCAGGGCACGGGGCATGAAACCGTATTTCATGCCCCGCGCCCTGCTTGCTGCGGGTCTGCTACTTTTTTTCAAAAATGACGCCTAATGCGCAGACGCACAGCAGAGAGACTCCGGCCGATGCCAATAGTGCCGAAGATATGAAACCTTGCAGGTAAGTGCAGATAAAAGCAATTACAAGCAGGATTGCAATCAGGTTTTTTTTCATAATCCAAACTCCTTATGTATATAGAATGAGCAGATTTCCTATGCCCAGCAGAAGCACTGTGCCCAGCACAGGCAGCAGGGTCAGCTTATATATTTTTGATTCCTGCCCGATTACCTGTGCGGAGGTGGCTCCCAGGGCTACAGTAGTCGGTCCGATGGCGCCGCCCACCGAAGCGCCGATGGACTGAGCCGCGCACATGACGGCAGGGCTTAAGGCCAGGGAACCGGCGGCAATTTCCTGAAGATTGCCAAACAGCACGTTGGAGTTTGTATTGCTTCCCGTAATAAAAGCGCCCAGAAGTCCGATAAACGGAGATACCAGAGGGTAGAGCCCGCCGGTAATGGCTACCAGCATATCCGCGATGCTTGCAATCATGCCCGAATCCATCATCAGCTGCGCCATGCAGAGAAGGAATACCAGGGTAATACTGGTAGGAATACATTTATTCGCAGTAGCTTTGATAACTTTTTTCGCTGTGTCCCAGGAGAAACAGCCCCGTTTTTTGTAGAGCAGGCTGCTGAGCAGTGACGACATGAGGATGATGCTGAAAGGGTACTTCAGCAGATTGAAGCTGACGTATCCCGGCTCTGGGTCCATCTCAACGCCTCCGGCTGTTACATATCCGGGATAGTCCAGCGTAAGCGCCCAGCCCGGCTTCAGCACGAAGAAGGCTACGGACAAAAGGACAATCAGGATATAGGGCAGCAGGCTTTGGGAAAGGGTCAGTTTATTTCTGTAAAGGGCGCCTAAAGTCCGGCCCCTGTGGCTCAGCCTGTACAGGCTGAACAATGTAATCAGTCCAAGGATTCCCGTCAAAAGCCCTATCACGGAGAACATTTCCAGCCGGGCCAGTACATAGAGGGAAAGTCCCATGACGGCTGAAGTAACCAGGATATAGGGAGCGCCTTTTACCAGATATTTTTTACCGCCGTAAATTGCCGAGATGGCAAAGCCCAGTACGGTCATGGACAGGGAACCGAATATAGCCATGTAGGGAACAATGGTTTCCGCAGAGGTTTCGGTTACCATATCGATGGCATAGATGGAGGAGCCCATAGAACCGAAGCTGATAGACCAGGCGTGGCCGATAAGCACGCTGGCGGCGGAGACAATGGGGTCAAATCCCATTGCGATGAGGATTGGCGTTACTACGATAACGGGTACGCCGAATCCGGCGATACCCTGCAGAAAAGGCGCGAATACCCAGGAAAGCAGCATGAACTGTATATAGCTGTCGTCAATGATAATTTTAATGTTTTGATTGATTACCTCAAGGGCGCCGGTCTCTTTCACCAGATTGTACAAAAACATGGCGCCCCAGATAATCAGGATTACGAAAAGGGCTAAGCCGAAGCCCTTTCCCAGTATGGTGGCAAGGCCCTGAATGCCCGGCCGAAAGGTGGCGGCGCATATGATAAGCGCCGCGAAGAAGGCCAGAGCCGCCGATTTTCCGGCCGGCATTTTTAATACGAGAAGGCAGACCAGCAGGAGCACAATGGGGGAAAGGGATAAAATTGTAGTCAGCATGATGATTCTCCTTCTTGATTCTGTGTGATAACTGTTTTTAGAATGGTCCCAGGTTAATCATCGTGGCGATAGTGACGGAAGCAAATCCGACCAGTATCCACATGCCGCAAAGAGGCAGCACCCACTTCAGATATCTTTCAAAAGGAACCTTGGAAACGGCAATACACGCCATGAGAGAGCCCAGGGTAGGGGCAATCAGGTTGGTAAATCCGTCGCCGTAGTGATAAGCCAGCACTGCTACCTGTCTGGTAATTCCAATGCTGTCCGCCAAAGGCGCCATGATTGGAATCGTTGCCGCTGCCTGACCTGAACCGGAAGGAATCAGGAAGTTGAGCAGGCACTGGAAAATGTACATGCCGTTGGCTGCTACTACCTTTGGAAGACCGCCCAGCACATTGGAGGCGTAGTACAGGATAGTGTCTATAATCATGCCGTCCTGCAGTACCAGCAGAATTGCTTTGGCAATGCCTACGACCAGAGCTGCGAAAGTCATATTTGCGGCGCCGTTTACGAAGGACTTTGCCATATCGTTGAGTTTCAGTCTGCCGGTGAGACCAATCAGGATACCGAAAATCAGGAACAGGGTAGCGATTTCCAGCATAAACCAGCCGTATTTAAATACGCCGAACAGCATGATGCCAATCAGAGATATAAATTCTGCAATGATAATCTTCTGTCTTGTAGTCATCGGCATGAATTCATTTGAAATCTCTTCTTCATCGGTTTCCACGCCGTACATGATGCTCAAGGTAGGGTCCTTGGTAATTTTATTTGCGTATCTTAAAACGTACCATACTGTTATGACGAAGATTACACCGTACCAAATCAGTCGATACCAGAGGCCGGAATACATCGGAAGTTCTGCCAGACCGTGAGCAACGCCCACGGTAAAAGGATTCATCAGTCCGGTTACAAAGCCGATTCTTGAACCGACCATGACGACGGCCAGAGCGACCATATTATCCATCTTAAACTGTTTGCACAGCGTAATCAGGATAGGAATGTATACGATTGCGTCTTCCGCCATGCCGATGGTGCCTCCCAGAATGGAAAACAGGAACATGAAGATGACGAGAACCAGATTCTTTCTCTTATCCAGTTTCTTTGCCAGGTTATGTACGCCGGCGTCCAGGGCGCCGGTATCCATGATGATAGCCAGGGCACCGCCGAAGATGAAAATGAAGAAGATAATATCGGATGCACTTTGCATGCCCAGCATAAATTCTTTCATGGTATCAAAGAAACTGAGACCGGCTTGTTCCACCTGGTGGTAAGAGCCGGGCACTACACCGACTCTGCCGGCGGCATTTTCTGCTCGCTCAAAGCTTCCGGCCGGGATAATCCAGGTTAAAATGGCGCAGATAGCTACCATGAAAAACAGGATTACATTGGTATGAGGAATTTGAAATTTCCTTTTCTTTTCTTTCATTAGAGTTCTCCTTTCTTAATATAGCATCGGAAGGGGATTTGGGGCGTTACCATGCAGCAATGGTGCCGTCGCAGCGGCATTCAGTCCCGCCTGCGTAAACACCGTTTTCCATGCGCCAGATAATACCGCCTCTGCCCATGCCGATGTTGTTGTTGACGATAGTAATTTGATGTTCCTTGTCCGCAAGGGCCTGTGCAATGGTTCTGTCCACCTCTCGCTCAAGCTGGACTTTCTTTTCCCCCACCCATTGAAAGCGCGGTGCGTCCAGACAGGTCTGTGGATTCATGTGGAAGTCGACGGTGTTGACGACTACCTGCAGATGTCCCTGGGGCTGCATGAAACCGCCCATGACGCCAAATGGCCCGATTGCTTTTCCGTCTTTAAGCAGAAAACCCGGAATAATGGTGTGATAAGCTTTCTTTCCGCCTTCCAGATAGTTATCGCTTTCAGGGTCCATAGAGAAGTTGGCGGCTCTGTCCTGTAAGGTGATGCCGGTCCCCGGAACCACGATACCAGAACCAAATCTGGCGTAGTTGCTCTGGATAAAGGAAACCATATTGCCGTCTTTATCCGCAGTACAGAAGTAGACGGTACCGCCGCAGTGAGGGTCGCCGGCTTCCGGAAGGATAGCCTTTTCACCGATTAATCCTCTGCGCTTTTCCGTGTACGCTTCTGACAAGAGCTGTGAAACCTTAGTTGTCATGGACCTAGGGTCAGCTACATATTTTTTGGTGTCCACGAAAGCCAGTTTGACGGCCTCAATCATCTTGTGATAATTCTCCGCAGTCTCCCTTTGGCCGTCCAGCTTTAGTCCCTGCAGGATTTTCAGCGCCATCAGAGCTGTAATACCGTGGCCGTTTGGAGGAATTTCGCAGACGTCATAGCCTTTGTAATTGGCGCTGATTGGTTCTACCCATTCCGCCTCATAACCTTGAAAATCTTCCTCGGTGAAATAGCCGCCGGTTTCTCTGGAGAAAGCTACAATCTGCTCCATGATTTCACCATTGTAGTAGCTTTCACAGTTGGTTTCTGCCAGTGAGCGGAGGGTCTTTGCATAGTCCGGATTCCTGAAAAGGTCACCGGCGCCGTAAGGCTTTCCGTCTTTGGTAAAGTAATCGAACCAGTGTTTAAATGCGGCAGGGTTGCTGTCGAGAACGGCCCGGTATCTTTCGGCTTCCTCAGCCCACTGCTTTGCTACAGTTTCAGGAATCGGGAAGCCGTCTTCCGCATAGTGTATGGCCGGAGCCATCAGTTCTTCCATAGTCATGGTACCGAAGCGGCTGCGCATTTTTTCCCACGCGGACGGCGCACCGGGAACCATGACGGAGAGCCAGCCCTCCTCGGGAACTTCGCTGTAGCCTGCGTCTATCACCGCCTGCGGGGTCAGCGCTTTCGGGGACACGCCGCTGCCGTTGATACCGTAAAGCTTGCCTTCATACCATATCAGGGCAAAGCAGTCGGAACCGAGGCCGTTTCCCGTAGGTTCTAAAAGGGGCAGCGCGGTTGCCATGGCGATGGAAGCGTCAACGGCGTTACCGCCTTTTTTCAGAACTTCCAAACCAATCTGCGCGGCAAGAGGCGCAGAACTGTGAACCATTCCGTTTTTTGCATATACAACCTGTCTTCTGGACGGATATGTATATTTGTCATTGATAAAATCCATTTGCGATTCACCTCCTGTAAATTGTAATCAGTATAGTTCTAATTTTCTGACTACGCTGTAACAAATGTTACACGTTTGGGAAAAAATTTATGGTATGATACAGGTAAAGATGAGACATAGATAGATGTAGGAAAAGTTTGTTTTTGTAAAGTAAGAGGTGAACGAATGTTGAAGTTGTCGGAATACAAGAACATGGCGCCGGTTTTGCTGTATGATTTGGCCTCGTGGGGAGAAACGCTCGGAGATTGCCTGACGCAGACGTATAAAGCCGGAGAGTTGATTCGGATGCAGGGTTCAGAGGAAGGAGATGTAGTAATCTTAAAAGAAGGCTTTTCCGTTATATCGGTGCTGCTGGGCGACGGCACGGAGACCATTCAGCATATAGGAGGCCCGGGCTGCTCTTTTGGATATATCGCGGCCAGCAGCGGTTTGCCCTATATGTCCACAATCAGGGCCTATACGGATTGCAAGTGCTATATTATCCCAAATAAGAAGGTGCAGTATCTGGTGGAAAATGAGCCGGATTTTACCATCAATACCCTGAGAATTTCCAGTATGCAGGGGGACTTATACTTTCAGCGTATCAGCCTTCTTGCCATTCCGCAGTCCGGCGTCAGACTGCTGCATTTGCTGCTGGGGTTTGGAGCCAGTACGGGCAGAAAGAAATCAGACGGCAGGATTGTCATACAGCTGGAATTAACCCATCAGCTGCTCAGCGAAATCCTGCAGGTGAACAGGGTAACCATTTCCAGACTGATGAGCAGCTTTGCACAGAAAGGCGCCGTAATTAAAAACGGTAAATATTATGAACTGTGTCTGGAAAAAATTGAGGAACTGCTTTGAGGACGATAAAAGGGGGGCAGGCCGCATTAAACGTTATTTTGAGTTAATTCGGCCTGCCCCATGTTTTAA
>CBCTFZ010000036.1:0-30139 GCA_965146355.1 uncultured Emergencia sp.
AAAATGGCAAAAGCAAAATTCGAGAGAACCAAACCGCATATCAATATCGGTACAATCGGTCACGTAGACCATGGTAAAACAACTCTGACAGCAGCAATTACAACAACACTGTATCAGAGATATCAGCTGGGAGAAAAGGTAGCCTTTGACCAGATTGACAAAGCACCGGAAGAAAAAGAAAGAGGAATCACCATTTCCACAGCACACGTAGAATATGAAACACCGAACAGACACTACGCACACGTAGACTGCCCGGGCCACGCTGACTATGTAAAGAACATGATTACAGGAGCAGCTCAGATGGACGGAGCAATCCTGGTAGTAGCAGCAACAGACGGACCGATGCCGCAGACAAGAGAGCACATCCTGCTGTCCAGACAGGTAGGCGTACCATACATCGTAGTATTCTTAAATAAGTGCGACATGGTAGACGACGAAGAGCTGCTGGACCTGGTAGAAATGGAAGTAAGAGAACTGCTTGACGAATATGAATTCCCAGGAGATGACACACCAATCATCAGAGGATCCGCACTGGGCGCATTAGAGAACCCAGACGGACCATGGGGAGATAAGATTGTAGAGCTGTTTGAAGCAGTAGACACATACATTCCGGAACCGGAAAGAGCAAACGACAAGCCGTTCCTGATGCCGGTAGAAGACGTATTCTCCATCACAGGTCGTGGAACAGTAGCAACTGGTAGAGTAGAGAGAGGCGTACTGAAAGTAGGAGAAGAAGTAGAAATCATCGGCTTAACAGAAGAGAAGAGAACAGTCGTAGTAACAGGACTGGAAATGTTCAGAAAGCTGTTAGACCAGGCCGAGACAGGAGATAACGTAGGAGCACTGCTGAGAGGTGTTCAGAGAGACGAAATCGAAAGAGGACAGGTACTGGCAAAGCCGGGAACAATCCACCCGCATACAAAGTTCAAGGGCGAAGTATACGTACTGAAGAAGGAAGAAGGCGGAAGACATACGCCGTTCTTCAACGGATACAGACCGCAGTTCTATTTCAGAACAACAGACGTAACAGGCGACCTGCAGTTACCAGAAGGAACAGAGATGTGCATGCCGGGAGATAACGTAACAATGACAATCTCCCTGATTACACCGATTGCAATCGAAGAAGGACTGAGATTTGCGATTAGAGAAGGCGGCAGAACAGTAGGTTCCGGCGTAGTAACAGAAATCATCGAATAATAGAGAGAAGAAACAGGCGAGGACGTGAAAGCGTCCTCGTTTTTCTATGAGTGGGGGCTGACTGCGGGCTTTGTGGGCATTTCGCCGGTGCGAAGCAGGCGGCTTTTGGTCGGCCTTTTCCCGCAAGACGCCTGGGGAAGGGGTCTGCGGGACGTTTGTTTAAAAATCAGGGGGGTATAGGCTGCTTTTTTCAGTGAAGAGAGAGCCTTATGGAGCCTTTTCTGGAAATATATGGATGAAACTTCCAGTTATGGGCATTAAGCAATGGACGATTTCGCCTGTATAGGGGCCTATACGCGCCGATTTACCGGATGATATGGGGGAAAAACGTCCCGCAGCACTAGGAAGAACGTTCTTGCGGGATTGAAGGCAATGAAAAAAACAGCTATATACCCCATAGGGGTATATAGCTGCTGCGGAGAAAAGTTTCCAATCGGTCAGAAGGCGGCTGTCTTGACAAGGGCAGACATTCTGCTTTGCTGCCCTGATGCCGATGTTATCAATATTTTTCGATTAGATGTGGAGCATTAGAACGCCTCCATCAGCCACCGACCAAAGGCCTCGCCCAACAGTCGGTGATTTTTTCCGTCCAAATGGAGACCGTCTATTTCCCCTGGTGATGCCCAGGCTGCCGCGTCAAAAAACAGAAAACCATATCGCGAGGCCGCTTCGGCAAAGCAGCGGCTGAACTGTCTGGATTTTTCCACGGTTTTCATGCCCTCAAATTCCGGGGCAAAAGGACTGGAGAGCAGTTTTTCCGTCACCTCCGGCGGAGACATAAGAAGATATTTACAGGGACTGTCCGGATACTTGCTCAGGGCTACTTCTTTTGCCCGGAGCAGAACCCTTGCCGCGTTTTCTGCTATGGACGGGGCGCTTTGGTGGAAAACTCCTTTTAAATCATTGCTGCCCAGCATAACGCAGCACAGGTCCAGTGGAAGGTGGGTTCGGACACAGGGCTCGATGTATGCAAGTCCGTTGCGAAACTCCATGCCGGACTCGTCGTGGCAGGTCGTTCTGCCATTAAGTCCCTCCTCTAAAATTACCATGGTTTCTCCTACGATGTGCTGGCATACGCCAGTCCATCTCTGCTCAGGTGAAAAACGCAGACCGCTTCGCACATCGAAGCCGTGGGTATTGGAGTCTCCGTATATTAAAATTCTTTTCTTTTCCATTGAACCGTCTCCTGATTTTTTGCTGTTTTTTCAAATATATCCCTCTTTGCTGATTCTGTCAACATTAACCAGCTCATGGTTGGGCATCGGTTCTTAATTTTTCTTAATACTATCGACAAAATTCTACATATATAGTAAAATAGATAAAGTGTCACCTGCCGCCGTTTCGCCGGCAGGCGCAATACTAAATACACTTTTCAGAGGACAAGATGAGAAGCGATAGACATAATAAGAAAAATAACGGGAATACAGGATTTAAACTGTTTACTAAGGTGTGGTCCATCTTTTATCTGCTGGTGACCATAGCCTTTTTCGGAGTCCTAATCTATATGGACGTCCTGATTTTCAAGTATTTATGCGCGGCGGCCGCTGTTGTGGCGGCAGCGCTGCTTTTGACTTTTCCGGCGCTGTTCTTCAAAGGCTTTAAGAAGTCAAGGAAGATTATATGCCTGATTCTTTCTGTTCTGCTGATGGCGGCTTACGGCGTGGGAATCGCCTATATGACCGGAACCATAGATTTTTTTGATAAAATTACCACGGTGAAAGTGCAGACTGAGCCGTATTATGTCATTGCCAGGGCAGGAAATGACGCATATGACGACGACGAGGCAGAGAACGCCACCCGGCTGAAAGGCAAAACGGTGCAGACTTTCCTCACCACTGACCTGAGATATTCTGAAGCGAAGAATATGCTGAAAGAGGAACTGAATACGGAATATGAGATGATTGAGGACCTGCAGCTTATGGCTCAGGGACTTCTGGACGGCGACTACGAGCTGATTTATGTCAGCGACGCCCACTATACCACTTTATGTACCGAGAACGCAGGCTTTAAGGAAGGCTCGAAGATTGTGTATACGGTCAAACTGCCTATAGAGAGCAGAAGTATTGTAAAAGATGTCGACGTAACAAAGGACTCCTTTAATATCTATGTAAGCGGCTTAGATACGGAAGGCAGCATCGATGTAGTTTCCCGGTCTGACGTCAACATGATTGTTACCGTCAATCCGCGAACCCATAAAGTTCTGCTGACCTCTATCCCGAGAGACTACTATATTGAGCTGCCTGACGCGGCAGGGGCCATGGATAAGCTGACCCATACCGGCAACCACGGGATTGAAGAAACCGTAGAGACCATAGAAAAACTCACCGGTTTGGACATGAATTACTATGTTAAAGTCAACTATACCACTGTGACCCAGTTGGTGGACGCTATGGGCGGAATCGAGGTCCACTCAGACTATACCTTTGTGACCCATGGCATGGACGTGTACTACGAGTTTTATGAAGGCACAAACCAGCTGGACGGTTCCAGAGCCCTTGCTTTTGCCAGAGAAAGACAATCTTTCAGCGATGGGGACTTCCAGAGGAATAAAAACCAGCAGCTGGTTCTGGAAGGGATTCTGAAAAAGGCCATGTCCAGCTCCACAATCCTGACTAAATACACCACCATTCTCAATGCCATAGAGGATAGCGTGGAAATCAACATGTCACAGGAAGATATCCGCAGTCTGATAAAGCTGCAGACCGACGGTATGCCGTCCTGGGATATTGAGAAACAGAGTATTATCGGAAGCGTTGGGAAAGAGGCTTGCTATATGGACGGCCTGTACTTATATGCCTCAGTGGTGCTGCAGGATGGAGAAAGCATTATCTCTGCGGTGGACCAAATTATTGCGGTGATGGAAGAAGAACCGGCATAACACAATTCTGAAACAAAGACGGCTCAGAAGCCTGCTGTATGCAGGAGTCTGAGCCGTTTGACGCTGCGAAGGGCCGCCCTTTATGGGCCGCATGTGTGCAAAGGAATTTTGATTCCGTTTTGCACACTTTTTATTTTTTCAGAAGGCCTCCGAGAAGGACGTAGTACGCAGGGACGGACGTGCCGTCGGACCAGAGAATCTTAAATCCAAATAAATTTTCTACAAGTTTCACACCGCAGCCGCCCAGAGATTCGATGGAATACCGCATGATTTGCGGAAAGCGGCAAGGCTTTCCGGACAATCGGGCGCATACCTTGCACTGGTCGCATTCTTCGGCGTAGAGGGCCTCTGAAGAGGGGCAAGTCTTTTCCAGCGCCAGCATTTCCTCGTTAAAACGGGGTTTCTCGGCGAAAAGGCGCTGCTGCGCCTCTTCGGGACTCTGCACGCCTTCCATGGAAATCCGGTCGCAAATCACCTGATAAGTGTTAAACCTGCGCCAATAGTCCGCCGTATCAAAATCAAAGTCAGGACAGGACCAGGTTTGGGCAAATCCGGAGCATTCCCGGCATTTCTGAAGGACGGTTTCCCCTTCAAAAAACTTCTCCATAAAGTGTTCAATTCTGATTTCGGCGGTAAAGCGTTCAATCTTGTACGTCATGCTTAAGCTTTCCCTCTACAATCATTCTCGCAATGATTTCTGCACAGAAAGCCACTGCGGAGGCACAATGGAAAGTACCGTTATGGTCCATATAGCCCTGGTCGCCTTCCGGCGTTTTCCAGTCATAGACAGCGCCCATGGTGTGAATCATGACATCTCTGCAGAGAATACCGTCGTATTTTTTTCGGAAAGCGTCGGCAACATCTCTAACCATCCGGTGACAGACATCATAATCACCGGCCAGGTCATCGATAGGTCGTCCGTAACAGAGACTGATTACCCATGCGGCTCCGTTGAGCGCGCCGCAAGTACCTTCGAGACAGCAGCCGCATCCGCCGGCAATTCCAAAACACGCTTTGAGCATATCTTCCGTGATTCCAAAGTCCGGAAAAGCGGAATAAATACCGTTCAGCATGCTCTGAATGCAGTTGCCGTAATCGGTCTCGGTCTGGATGCCCACATTCATTGCTTTCTTTACCAATGCGTCTTTTTCTTCCTGGGATAATTTCGTATAATCTTGCATGCTGATAACTCCTCTCTGATATTTATATATGTCAGTTAAGCATATTTTATCTGACCGGCGGCAAAAAGACAAGCAGTCCAGGGCGATGACAAGATAATCAGCAAATGAGTAAATTGAAATGGAATTTCTGAAGTGATAGAATGACTACAATTAGAAAGCTTTATATCCGGAAAGGAGAATATTTATGAAACTGATAGTAGTAGGCGGCGTCGCCGGCGGCGCTTCGGCTGCGGCAAGAGCGCGCAGAATTGATTCGGAAGCGGAGATTGTAATCTATGAGAAAGGCGGACACGTTTCCTTTTCCAACTGTTCTCTCCCGTATTATCTGAGCGGTATCGTAGAATCCCATGAAGACCTGATTATGATGTTCCCGGAGGACTTTAAAAACAATCACGATATTGACGTATATACAAGACATGAGGTGACGGCCGTAAACCGTCAGCGGAAAACCGTAACGGTGAAAAACCTGGACACGGGCAGAGAGTTTGAAGACAGCTATGATAAGCTGATTCTCTCTCCGGGAGCGGGGCCTTTAGTGCCGGCAGGCATAAAGGGCGCAGACGGAAAAAATGTATTTACAATCAGAAATGTGGACGATATCAGCAGACTGAAAGGGTATCTCGACGCTGCGGAGATGGAAAAAACCGTTGTAATCGGAGGCGGGTTTATCGGCATTGAGGCGGCCGAAAATCTGAGAAAAGCCGGAAAGAGGGTGACCGTTGTGGAAGGCACGCCGCAGATTATGGCGCCTTATGATTACGACATGGTGCAGATACTTCATAAAGAACTTTACGACCAGGGGATTGAGCTGCACCTTAAGACCACGGTAACGGCCATAGAACCGGACAAAGTCACGGCGGTAAAGGACGGTGAAACCCTGTCCATTGAAGCAGACGCAGTTATCATGGCAGTGGGAGTGACGCCGGAGACAGCCCTTGCCCAAAATGCAGGCCTTGAAATTGGAAATACCGGCGGCATCAAGGTCAACCATAATTATCAGAGCAGCGACCCGGATATTTATGCCGTAGGGGACGTCATTGAAAGCTATAACAGTTTGACTCATAAGCCGGGGCGAATCCCACTGGCAGGACCTGCGCAGAGGCAGGCCAGAACGGCGGCAGGCCATATTTTTGGAATCCCCGGCAGTAACAAGGGCTTTATCGGCTCTTCCTGTATCAAATTGTTCAATCTCAATGCAGCGTGTACAGGACTTAATGAAAAAACAGCGGAGCAGGAAGGCTTTTCCTTTGACTCTGTCATGATTTTTCCCATGGACAAAGTGGGCCTCATGCCCGGAGCGGACTATATGGTGCTTAAGCTGATTTTCGAGGTGCCTACGGGAAAAATCCTTGGGGCCCAGGCAATCGGGACCGGCGAGACGGATAAAAGAATCGATGTAATTGCGGCGATGATTACCATGGGCGGTACCCTGGAGGACTTGAAAGAACTGGAACTGTGCTATGCACCGTCCTTTTCCACAGCCAAGGACGCGGTCAATATGGCTGCTCTTGTCGGCCTGAATGTGCTTTACGGAGCGGTGAAGCAGATACACGTCGGCCAGGTGCGCAGCCTGTGTGAAAGCGGCGCTTGTATCATCGACGTTAGAAGCCCTGAAGAGTTTGAAGAGGGGCACCTCAAGTGCGCAAAGAATATTCCGCTGAGTCAGCTGCGGGGCAGAATTGATGAAATTCCAAAGGATATCCCTGTTTATCTCCACTGCAGAAGCAGCCAGCGGTCGTACTATGCGTCGTGCCTCCTCAGAGGGAAGGGTTTTGAAAATATTATCAATATCAGCGGCTCTTTCCTTGGAATCAGTCTGTATGAATATTTTAGCGATAAGACCCTCGGAAGGGAGCCGATTGTGACGAAATATAATTTTGACTAAATAAGAAAGAAATGGATGAATTTTCAGATACAGCAAACCAATAAATAAAAAAAGCAAAGTGATTAATGCAATATCCGACCAGTGTGATAAAATTTAAACAGAAATCAAGGTATTTTGTTACATTTATTGCGCAAGATTGTGACAGCGAATCCGTGATTCGGGATGTGGTTCCGAAATCGCAGCCATTGAAATTATTTTTATCATACTAGGAGGTTAGTAATGACGGAAGCTAAAAAAACTGGAGAACGCCTTCCTAATAAGTTTGAAGCCATTTTACCGGTTCTCACACTTTTAGGCTTGATGTTCGCAAACTTTTATTTTGAATGGGGAAACGACCCCCATATTTATGTACTTATAACCGCAGTGGTATGCTGTATTATCGGCGTAAAGAACAAGGTCCCTCTCAAAGAGATTATGGCGGCCGGATTTGATTCTGTAAGCCAGATTCTGGAAGCCATGTTTATCCTGCTCTTTGTCGGATGTCTGGTTGGCTCCTTTGAGTGGGCGGGTGTAATTCCTGCTATCGTATATTACGGCCTGCAGATTTTCACACCGGCTATTTTCCTTCCGGCTGTTTGCGTGCTGTGTGCAATCGTAGGCCTGTCCCTTGGGTCTTCCTATACAGTATCCGCTACGCTGGGTATCGCATTTATGAGTATCGGCGCGACTATGGGCATCAACCCTGCCATGATTGCAGGCGCGGTCCTTTCCGGCGCTTGCACCGGAGATAAATTCTCCCCGCTGTCCGACTCCACCAATCTGGCGGCAGCCGCTTCGGAAACAGGTTTGTTCGACCATGTAAAAGCCATGATTGGAACAACTTTCCCTGCATTCCTCGTTGCATTTATTATCTTCTGTGCAATGTCACTGACAGGAAATGCAGGAACCTATGACCCTGAACTGGTAGACGGCTTATCTACAGCCATTGAAGAAAACTTTGCATATATGAGCCCTGTTCTCATGCTGCCTGTTTTGGTCATCATCGTTGTTGCGATTGTTCAGATGCCGGCAATTCCGGGGGTACTGCTTGCAGCGCTGATCGGCTGCATTTTCGCAGTTATCGTCCAGGGTGCAAACTTTGCAGAATGCGTTTCCATGGTACACTACGGATACTCTGCAGAGACAGGCAACGAACTGGCCGACACACTGCTGAATAAAGGCGGTATGGACTCCATGCTGTGGACTATCAATATGGCTCTGATTGCCATCGGTTTCGGCGGTATGTATTCCAGAATCGGCGCTGTAGAATCTCTGCTGGGCTCCTTTATCAAGAAGATTAGAACGCCGTTCCACCTGATGGCGGCAGTCATTGTTACAGCCATGTTCTGTATCCTGACCATGTGCGACCAGTATCTGGGGCTCATCATTCCGCCGTCAATGTACAAAGAAAAGATTGACGACATGGGTCTTTCAAGAAGCCTTCTTTCCAGATGTACAGAAGATGGAGGCACCCTGTTCTCCGCACTTGTGCCTTGGTCCTCCTGCGGTGTATATCACTCCTCCATGCTGGGCGTAAGCACAATGGCTTATCTGCCGTTCTGCTTCACCAACATTCTGAATCCGGTTATCTCCCTGGCCACTGCAGCCTGGGGCGGCAATATCATCTACGCAGACGGTTCCCATACGGGATTCTTCGGCGGAAAGGTCAAAGCCGGAAAAGCTGCTGCAGCGCCTGCTGAAGAACACGAACACGCTCTTGAAAGGCTTGCAGAGCTCAGAAAAGAAGGAACATACAAAGAAATCGGCTGCTAATGGAAAGCACACCGATTATATAAAAAGCGTACGCATACCCGGATTTTTCGGGTATGCGCTTTTTACACAAAAAGCAAAGGAATTGAAGGTCGTATGATTTACAAGGGCATCGTGAAAAAAAGGGACGCGAAAAGAAAAGCGTATTTGATAGTCGGCGGCATTGTTATACTGTACCTGGCATTTTTACAGAAAAATTGGCTGTACATTATGTTGGCGATTATTCTTATGCTGGCAATATTCTTTAAGAAGGAGCATGTGGTATCGGAAAAGGGCGTCGCCATCGAATATGATTTATTTGGAATGAAAGTGACAAATAAGTGGGAGTGGAATCAGATTACTGCCATTCGTCCCGATTTTAAAAAGGCAAAACCCAATATACTTCTTGAAATTGCAAAAGACGTAACCATTAGAGCTTTCGTCTATGAAGAGGAAGACGCCTGGGGCGTGATGGAACTGGCAAAGAAAATGAATCCGGATATGTATGTAGACGACAGGACGGAAGAGGAGCGCAGAGAAGACGCGGACGAGTACAACAGAAAGCTGGATGAAGCCAGAATGCGTCAGCATCGGGCGAAGCAGGAGGCGAAGGAAAAAGCTCGCAGAAAACGTTCGAAGAAGAAATAAACGACACTTAAAAAGAGACTATCTCAGAAGCTATGAGATGTCTCTTTTTCGTTATGCCGTATGCGGCTCCCTGGCGTTTTCTTTGCTGACAGCAAATTCCATATAAAAAATGCTTACCATGATGACGACAGCGCCAATCCAGCCGGTAATCCGCATGGACTCGCCAAGAAGAACTACAGATAAGATGCAGCCTGAGGCCGGTTCCAGTGCGAAGATGACGCCGATTCTGTTAGGCGGCACAAAAGCTTCCAGGCGGGTCTGCAGACAGAAGGAGACGGCGCTGCAGAAGAAGCCCATGAGAAGGATGGCAGTCAGCTCTCCACCATCTGCGGAATAGTGGAAATCTCCTGCAAATAAAGCAATCAGGCTGCCCCACAGTGAGATGAAGCCCATGAGAAAAACAGTAAACAGAGAAGCGTCTATCTTCGGATTCTTGGATACCTTTTCTACCAGTATGATGTGAAGAGACCCGGCAGCAGCTGCAAGAGTACACAGAATATCTCCGGGATTCAGGACAAAACCACCCATTCCTGGCGCATAACACAGAAGAAACATGCCCAGAAGACATATCATAGCGCTGAAAAGGATGACTCTGGAAATTCTGACTCTAAATAAAGCCCAGTTCAGTATCGGAACGATGAGAAAAGAAAGACAGGTGAAAAAAGACGACCTTACAGACGTAGTGTACTTGATGCCCCAGATACCGAAGGCGAACATGAGAAAAACCGCAAAGGATAAAAGAAAAGCGTATTTGATTACAGTTTTGTTCAGCGCCTTAAACCTCCGATGAAACGCAGCGGCAAGAAACAGAGCCGCCGCGCCGAATCGGAGAGAAATCATATAAAAAGTAGGACAGTTTTCGGCATATTTGGTTAAAGGATAGCTGAGTCCCCAGAAAAGAGCGGCGATTGCCAGACCGGCTACGGCGGCCCTTTCGCTTATTGGGTGTTGTTTATAAGGCATTTTTAGAATCTCCTTTCAGCCTGATGACGGCATACTGCAGCTCCGCGCCTTTCATGGAAAAATTGATATTGAAGGAAGTTCTCACATCCTCTACATATACTTCAAGTTCCGGCTCTGTCGGAATTAATGACATCTGGCTGTTTTGAAAACATGGGTCGTCGTCGAAATCAAAAGACGACAGATAGGAGAAGATGTTGCGGCTCTTTGTCAGGGAATATTTCATGACCGAATACATGCCCGGGTGCAGATTCAGACTTACGTTGAAGTCAATTTCATCTTTGAACTCGTTGAGAATGCTCTGCGCCTGGTGAGCGGTCGTCTCCTTTGTACACATATCGTAGATGTCTTCGTTGAAATTGCTTACGATGATAACATAGGCGGTATCGCCGTCCAGCTCCGCTTCAACGGCACAGTACTGCTTTCCCCAAAGAAGCAGTTTGCCTCTCAGAATAGAAAGAAGCTGACAGGCGAAATACGCCGGCTTACGGACGCCGCCGGCAGTGAGGAGAGCAGGCTGGCCGCTGAGAATAGAATCTCCTAAGCGGTCGCGGAGCGGCAGGCTGATTTCTTCGCCGGCAGAGCGAATCAGCTTGTGAATCAGGTGAATTGGGTAAGCGATGGAATCGTTCCCCGAGGAAACCAGCGAAAACGGTATATGGTTCTGCCTTCCTGCTAAAACCCGAAAGCCGGCATTCTGAAGGAGCAGATGAAGCGGCTCAATTTTAGCCTGAGGGATACCGTTATTGTAAATTAAGGTCACCGTTTCAGGACGCAGCTCAGACAGCAGGGAAAAAATACGAAATCCCAGGACGTCAAAATCCTCTTGGGTGACTGAAATATTCAGGCTGTGTGAAACCAAGGACAGCGGCTGGGCGTGGATGTCCACAGAAATATCCAGTTTTAGGGTATTGACAAGGGACGTGCTGTTCTTCTGAGAATTCAGAGAAGAAAGCAGATGCCGAATCAGAGTGATTGCTCTGTTAGGAGAGGTCAATGTCAGAGTCTCCTGATGCACTTCACTTTTTACCATAGGCAGGTATTTCTCTCTGTGCTCTTTAGGCGAGTGACCGAACCACTTGCGGAAATATTTTTCATAATAGGACGTAGTGGAAAATCCTACGTCTTTGGCCACCTGACTGATTTTCTTATTCGTTTCAAGCAGATGGATTTCAGACCATTCTACCCGGGCAAAGCACAAAAACTCGCGGAAATTCATGCCGGTGCAGTCTTTTATGATGTGAGAAAGATAAAAGGTACTCAGGTGTTCCATCTGGGCTAAATCATCCAGGGTGATTTTCTCGGCATAGTTCTGATAGATATAACCGATGATGTGGCTGATTCTTTCGATTGTCACAGGGTTGCTGCTCTCGAAATTGATTACCATCTTGCCGTTGAACGCAAAGAGGTTAAAAAGTTTTTCCAGATATTTGATAACATCAATCATCGCGTAAGTGCACTCGGTTTTATACCGGGAGCTTCTGATGGAATACTGCAGAAGGATGTTCAGCAGTTTTTCCTGCAGATTATCGTGTTTGCTGCTGCGGTCTTTATTGGTATAGGTTCTGTAGCAGGCTTTGCTCAGGGACGGGAAATATTGAGAAAAATAGCGGGTACTGATTTGAATCAATGCGACGATATTATCCGGGTCGTCGGAAGTCAGACTGTGCACTTCATGCCCTGAGTTGGTGAAAATATCTCTTTCACAGAGAGTATAGCAGCAGTAGCCGTTTTTCAGGGTTACCTGACCTTTGAGCACGAAAACAAATTCAATATCCTGATGATAGTGAAGGGGGTAATCTTTTATGGTCGCGATTGTGATGTTGATTGGAAAATCGTCCCTGTACGTTATTTTTTCAAAAAGCATAGCGTCACCTTCAATGTGTCCTTTATCTTATATAAAAATTGTAGCATAGATTGTATTGCGGAATAAAGAAGCATACCGACCTTTTTTAGGCAATATAATTTGATTTTGCGGCAATATAATTGTTGAATGTACGAAAGATTCTAATTAAAATAAAAGTAACGAAACTGACTGCAATGTTGTCTGCGCATATGCCTGCAGACAGACGAGGAGGAAATATTATGAAGCAAGAAACAAAAGTTGTAATCGTAACAGGTGCGTCCGGCGGAATCGGAGCTGCAATCGTAAAGAAATTCTATGATAACGGATATAGTGTGGCAATGTTTGATATCAATGAGGCGGCGCTGAAAGCTGTCGCTGCAGATTTGGGACTTGATGAAGCAAGAGCGGCGATTCAGCCGGTGGATATTACAGCGGAAGAACAGGTCATCGCAGCCATCGCCGCAGTCAAGGAAAGATTTGGAAAGATAGACGCGCTGATTAACGTTGCTGCCATCATCGGCGAATACGGTCTGACTTGCGACTGCACTTTGGAAAATTTTAAGAACATTTACAACGTAAACGTGTTCGGAACCTTTGCCATGATGAAGCACACGCTGCCTATCATGCTTGAGCAGAAGCACGGCAACATCGTAAACTTCGGCTCTGTTTCCGGTATGAGCGGCTATACCTGTGAAATCGGTTACGGTTCCAGCAAATGGGCAGTCATCGGTATGACAAAGAACGTTGCCAACGAATACGGACAGTACGGCATCCGTTCCAACTCCATTTCACCGGGCTGGGTAAATACTGCCATGTTCCGGAAATCTGTAGAGGATTTTGCCGACATGGAAGACGCCAGCATTACCCTTGGGCCTCTTGGACGTCCGGCAGAACCGTACGAAATGGCAGACATCGTTTACTTTATGTGTCAGCCGGAAGCCAACTTCCTCAACGGATCCAACGTCCTTGCTGACGGCGGCATGATGCTGGGATAGTGAAGATATGAGGAAAGGGGATTTTAATTTATGCTCAATGAAAGATTAACACGCATGAGAAACAAGCTGTGGAATACCCGGCCGTGCATTACGGCAGAGCGGCTTGTTCTGGCAACTGAAGCGTATAAGAAATTTGCGGGAGACGCGATTCCGGTATTTCGGGCAAAAGTAGTCAACTACATTATGGAACATATGACTACCCTGATTATGGAAGATGAACTGATTGTAGGAACAGCCACCAACAAATACAGAGGCGCCAACCTGCACCCGGAATTTCAGTCCAGCTCCTGGTACATCAGCGACATCGACGAATTTGCGACCAGAACTAAGGACCCGTACGATATTTCAGAAGAAGATAAGAAACTGATTTTGGAAACCTTGCCGTACTGGGAAGGAAAATCCATGGAGGATATGTCTAAGACGGCGCTGCCTGCCCATATTGAAGAGTGCATAAAGGACGATATCATTACGGTGGGCCTGCGCAACGGTGTTTCCGGTGAGACCACCTGTGACCATGAAAAGCTGCTGACTGTCGGTCTTCGCGGATACATGGAAGAATGTCAGCGAAATATCGACAATATGATTTGTGAGTGCCAGGCAGACGAGGAGAAGGTAAACTTCTGGCAGGCCTGTATTATTCAGTGTCAGGGTCTGATTACTTATGCTCACAGAATGGCTGAAGAGGCAGAACGTCAGGCGGCGGAATGCAAAGATGAGAAGAGAAAGAAGGAACTTCTCGGTATCGCGGCAAACTGCCGCATCGTACCGGAAAATCCTCCTGAAACTTTCTGGCAGGCCCTGCAGATGATTTGGTTTGCCCATGTATATTTCCATATCGAAGTCTGCACCACTGCAAACGGCTACGGCAGATTCGACCAGTACATGTGGCCTTATTATAAAAAAGATGTCATCGACGAAAAGAACATCACCGAGGAAGAGGCGCTGGAACTGCTGGAATGCCTGTATCTGAAATCCTGTGAGGTTTACGAAGTCAGAGATAAATGGTACGCAACATCTTTTGCCGGTTATCCGATGTGGGAAATCCTGCTGGTCGGCGGACAGACGCCGGACGGAAAGGACGCGACCAACGAGCTGTCCTATCTGTGTCTGGAAGCGGCAAATCAGCTGAAGACCACACAGCCGGTTATGGGCGTGCGGGTTTGGGAAGGCACACCGGAAGATTTGATTCGCAAGGGCTGCGAAATGATTCAGGACGGCCAGGCAAATCCGGGATTCTTTAACGACGATGTCGCTATGAAGATGACCTTGGGCAAAGGCTGCACCATGGAAGAAGCCAGAGACTGGACCATCGTAGGATGTATTCAACCGGGTCCCGGCGGCGGTTCCACCGACGGTTCCCCGGACGCAGGCTATGTCAACATGGGCAAAATGCTGGAATTCGTACTCCACAACGGCATCGACCCGTCCACTGGTAAGCTGATGGGCCTTCAGACGGGAGATCCGAGAGACTTTAAGAATATCGAAGAATTTAAAGACGCCCTGAAGAAACAGATTCTGCACCACTATAAGCTGGTGGCAACCGGCTACAAAGTGATGCAGAGCATGCATATGACCAGATTCCCTGTTATCTTCGCGGGCATGGTAACCAAGGGCTGCGTAGAAAGCGGCAAGTCCGTACAGCACGGCGGCGCGAAATACACCACTGCAGGTATGTACGTTACCGGCGCCGCAAATCTGGCTGACTCTATCGTTGCCATTGAAAAATGTGTATTTGAAGATAAAGATATCACCATGGACGAGCTGATTACCGCCATCGACAAGAATTTTGAGGGCGAGGAAAGAATGCGTCAGCTTCTGCTGAACAAGCCTGCAAAATTCGGTAACGATGATGAGCATGTAGACGGCGTTTACAAGGAAATGATGCACTTTATCGCAGATAACGTACAGACTTGGCCGGACGCAAGAGGCGGCTGGTTCTCCTTCAATGTACACTCCCAGACTGTAAATGTTTCCCACGGTATGGTCTGCGGCGCGACCCCTGACGGAAGACTGGCTGGGGAGCCGTTCTGCGACAACGCTTCTCCGATGATGGGACGCGACATCAGCGGTCCGACTGCAACCGTAAAATCCGTTGCTTCCATGGGTCAGGATAAATTCCATGACGGCGCGCTGTTCAACCTGCGCTTTGACCCGAAGGGCGTAGCGGGAGAAAAAGGTCTGCAGAGAATTGAAGGCGTCATCAAGACTTACTTCAACAACGGCGGCAATCACATTCAGATTAACGTCGTAGATGACGAGACGCTGAAAGCCGCGCAGAAGAATCCGGAACATTATAAGGGTCTGATGGTTCGTGTGGCAGGCTACATGGCTTACTTCACGGAACTTGACAAGAGCGCGCAGGATACGATTATCTACAGAACTACCCATTTTAAAGAGGCATAAGAAATCAATTTTAACATTTGGAGACGAAGATGGAAAACAGGGAAATGACAGCTTTAGTCGGCTCAATACAGAAATTCAGCACGGAAGACGGACCGGGTATCAGAACTACCGTCTTTCTGAAGGGGTGTCCTTTGGACTGCGCATGGTGCCATAATCCGGAACTCATCGATTTTGCCCAGCAGGTCATTGAAATGCCGAACAGTTGTATCAAATGCGGCTACTGCGTCAGAGAATGTCCGAAACATGCCGTCTTCGTCGACAGCGAAAATGTGATAAAAATCAACAGGCAGCTTTGCGACAGCTGTATGGAGTGCACGAAAATCTGCTATGCAAGAGCCCTTCTGCCTGTCGCAAAGTCCATGACCGTTTCGGAGATTCTCCGGGAAGTGGAGAAAGACATGGGTTTTTACGAGACCACCGGAGGCGGAATGACGGTGAGCGGCGGAGAAATGCTGGCGCAGCCGGAGTTTGTAAATTTGCTGGTAGACGGGGCGGCAGACCTTGGTATTCCCGTCTGTCTGGATACCTCTGGCTTTGGAAACGGCCACTGGCTTGTGAAGCTTTCCGAAAAAGAAAATGTTACCCATGTGCTCTATGACATGAAATCCATCGATGATGAGGTACACCAAAAGTATGTAGGGCAGAGCAATCAGGTGATTTTGGAAAACCTGAAGAGGCTGTCCGTCTCTCCTGCGGCGCGGGAAAAGCTGCAGATGCGCATGCCCCTTGTCAGCGGCGTCAACGACACCTGGGAAATCATTGAGAAGACGGCGGCTTTCTATAAAGAATGGGGCATCGGGCGGGTGACCCTGCTGCCTTATCACAATCTGGGCATTTCTAAGAAAAAGCATATCGGCGGAGAGCAGATGCAGTTTGAACCGCCTGACGATGAATACGTAGAGGAAATCAAAGCCTATTTTGAGGAAGCAGCCGGTATGGAAGTGGAGATACTGGGGAAACTGTAAAACGTTTTAAATAATAGCTTATTGACGAACAAGGAGCCGTTAATGAGCTATTATTTTATATTGTATAAATATTGTAATAAACAAGAAACGACAAATGGAAATGTATGGATAAAATGACCGTTTATCCGAAAAAATGACCGTTTATCCGAAGCCGGTTGAACAAGCCTATGCCATTTGATAAAATATTATCAACTATGGGGTAACGGAAATTGGTGCGGATTACGAACTACGGAAGGTGTAATATGGGAAAAAAATATCAAATAGCACTTATATGTATCACTATTTTGACGCAGGTCTGTCTTTTTGGGAGTTTATTATATTGTATTTCCTCTAACGAAAAGTCCTTCAATGAAGAAATACGCGATGTGGAGAAGCTTTTTCACGGGTCGTATACAACGGAAAGCGGATTTGACGGATGGGTGAATCCGCCCGGAGGGTATAACATGTGCATTTCCCTCGCTGCGGAAAACATAGGATACGATAAGAAGAATCTGCAGTTTTCTGATGGCGAAAAGTTTAATTCCTACTATATCAAGGCTTCAGGAGATGTATCTTTTAATAAAGAAACCGGGCAGGAAGAAACCACCTGGTATCTTTGCGATTACGACGGCGTGAATAGCGTGGTTTTATTGGATGAGAATAATGACGAAGCGGGGCGAATCACTTATGTGCCCAAGGAGGCAAATTGGCTGGGCAAACGAGGCGTCGACTATTACTGGCTTCATGACGGCGAAGTAACGCAGATTTACAAGCGTTCGGATATGACCTATAATGCAGGTCAGGCATATTTGGAAAGTCGGTATTACACAGGAGCCTTTAAATGAGAATTTTTCAAACAAAATCCAAAAAAATATTGACATTGACAAGTGCCGTTGGTATACTTAATAGGCAACTTTATGATTATTAGCAACAGAGCTGGTTGAGACTGGCTCTGAATTTTGAGTTAAAACGGAGGACAATCGTAATGAGAGTTAAAGTTACATTAGCATGTACAGAGTGCAAGCAGAGAAACTACAATACTATGAAGAACAAGAAGAATGACCCTGACCGTATTGAACTGAAGAAGTACTGCAAGTTCTGCAGGAAAGAGACTCTTCATAAGGAAACCAAATAAGGAGAGATAATATGGCAAACAAAGACAAGGCTGCAAAGGCCAAGAAGTCCGGCGGCGCCAAAGAATATTTCAAAGGCATCAAGCTGGAAATGAGCAAGGTCGTTTGGCCTACTAAGAAAGAATTAGGCACCTTTACAGGCGTAGTAATCGCTACATGTGCTGTTTTCGCACTGGGATTCTGGTTAATTGACACAGGTGTTCTGGCTGCTCTCAGAGCAGTTTTAGGTATTACCTTAAACTAATTTGAAGAAGAAGGTACGGAAAATGTCTGATATTGAGAATAACAATGTAGCTTCTCCTCTGTTAGGGGAAGGCATCAGAGGCGATGGCCAGGCCAAGTGGTATGTGGTGCATACCTATTCAGGTCACGAGAACAAGGTAAAAGTGAATATCGAAAAGATGGTTGAAAACCGCGGTATGCAGGATTTAATTTTAGACATCATCGTGCCGACAGAGGACAGAGTTGAAATCAAAGACGGCCAGCGCAAGATTAAAACCAGGAAAATGTTTCCCGGTTATGTAATTATAAAGATGATTGTTACCAATGAGTCCTGGTATCTTGTGAGAAACACACAGGGTGTTACCGGATTCGTAGGTCATGGCTCCGACCCGATTCCTCTTACTGATGAAGAAGTTAACAGAATGGGAATCGAAAAAGTTTACATCGATCTGGATGTCGAAATCGGAGATACAGTACGTGTAATCAGCGGACCTTTCGAGAGCTTCATGGGTGAAGTGATGGAAATCAACAAAGAGAAACAGGTACTGACTGTCAAGGTTTCGATGTTCGGCAGAGATACACCTGTTGAACTTGAGTTCGGACAGGTAGATAAACTGTAGATAAGTCTACAGAGAAAGGAGAAGGAAAATGGCAAAGAAAGTTGAAGGCTATATCAAACTTCAGATTGCAGCCGGAAATGCTACTCCAGCTCCTCCAGTAGGACCTGCACTGGGTCAGAAGGGCGTGAACATCATGGACTTCTGTAAGCAGTTCAATGCTAGAACACAGGATCAGCCTGGTATGGTAATTCCAGTAGTGATTACTGTATATGCGGACAGATCTTTCACATTTGTGACAAAGACTCCGCCGGCAGCAGTTTTACTGAAGAAAGCAGCAGGATTAGACGCAGCATCCGGAGAACCTAACAAGAAGAAGGTTGCTACTCTGACTTATGCACAGGTAGAAGAAATCGCAAAGACAAAGATGCCTGACTTAAATGCAGCTACCCTTGAAGCAGCAACAGACATGATTAAGGGAACTGCAAGAAGCATGGGAATCGTTGTTGAAGACTAAGAAGATGGGAGACTGAAACGAAAGGGTTCAGTTGCTAACACCACGAGGAGGTAAAAAACATGCCAAAGAGAGGCAAAAGCTACAAAGAAGCAGCTGCAAAATATGATAAGACTCAGCTGCACGAAGTTTCCGAAGCTTTAAAATTAGCTTGCGAAACATCCAGAGCCAAGTTTGACGAGACAATCGAAGTTCACGTTAAGCTGGGTGTTGACGGAAGACACGCAGACCAGCAGGTTAGAGGTGCAATCGTACTGCCTAACGGAACTGGTAAGAGCGTAAAGGTATTAGTATTCGCCAAAGGCCCTAAGGCAGAAGAAGCCGAAAAGGCCGGCGCAGACTACGTTGGAGCTGAAGAATTAGCTCAGAAGATTCAGACCGAAAACTGGTTTGACTTCGACGTAGTAGTTGCTACACCTGATATGATGGGTGTCGTTGGTAGATTGGGTAAAATCTTAGGACCTAAGGGTCTGATGCCAAACCCTAAGTCAGGTACAGTAACCATGGACCTTGAGAAAGCATTGGCGGACATCAAGGCTGGTAAAGTTGAGTATCGTCTGGATAAGCAGAACATTATCCACACTCCAATCGGAAAGAGCTCATTTGGTCCTGAAAAGCTGGAAGAAAACTTCAAAGCTCTTCTGGAAGCAATCGTTAAGGCTAAGCCGGCTACAGCAAAAGGCCAGTACCTGAGAAGCGTAACAGTTGCAGCTACTATGGGCCCTGGAATCAAAATCAATCCGGCACTGATTGGTTAATCAAAACTGAATTTGAGATTTAACCGTAGACAGCGGGTGTCCTTTTGGACTTAATTTCCCGCCGAGGTACAATATATAGATATTGACCCTGTCTACCGGCAGGGTTATTTTATTGAGTACCATATTCGTGAACTGCCTGGCCGGCAGTTCCAGAAAGGAGAACAGATAAGAATATGTCAGTAGAAGCAAAACAGCAGAAACAAGTAATCATTGACGAAATTAAGGCTAAGCTGGAAAACGCACAGTCCGCAGTCGTAATCGACTACATGGGCATCAATGTTGCGGAAGCAGACGCTATGAGAAAAACCCTTCGTGAAGCCAACGTAGATTATACTGTTTATAAGAACACTTTAATCAAGAGAGCTATCGAAGGAACTGATTACGCTCCTCTTGCAGAAGTTCTGGACGGACCGAGCGCTCTCGCCATCAGTGCGGAAGACGCTACAGCGCCGGCAAGAACTATCAACGAGCTTATCAAGAAATATAAGAAAATGGAATTTAAAGCAGGTGTTGTAGAAGGTACCTACTACGATAAAGCAGGTATCGAACAGATTGCAGACATTCCATCCAGAGATGTACTCATCGCCAAGTTTATGGGCAGCATCCAGTCACCGGTAAGCAAGTTCGTAAGAACTTTGGCTGCTATTGCAGAGGAAAAAGAAGCGTAAATCCTCTGATGGGATTAATACCGTGCAGCCTATGAGCAGCTGCCTGGGAGTTCCCGGGCGAATATAAATCAAAATGAAATTTATCAAAATATAAATAAAGGAGAAAAGAAAATGAATAAAGAACAGATCATTGAAGCTATCAAAGCGATGTCCGTTTTAGAATTAAACGAATTAGTTAAAGCTTGTGAAGAAGAATTTGGCGTATCTGCTGCAGCTCCAGTAGCAGTAGCAGGCGGCGCAGTAGCTGCAGCTGAAGAAGAGCAGACTGAATTCACAGTAGTTCTGGCTGAAGTTGGTGCCGAAAAGATTAAGGTTATCAAGGCAGTAAGAGAGCTGACTGGCTTAGGTCTGAAGGAAGCTAAGGAAGTTGTTGACGGCGCTCCTTCTAACATTAAGGAAGGCGTTGAAAAGGCTGAAGCTGACGCTATCAAGGCTCAGCTGGAAGAAGTTGGCGCTAAGGTTGAACTGAAATAGTTTCGGCATATTGACTGACTCGTACCGCTGCCGCACAGCTGATTTTAAATCAGTTGTGCGGCAGCGTTTTTTAGTCTGGGAGTAATACTCACAGCAAGTATCCCGCAAGAAGGGCAAAAAGCGCACCTGCGGGATACTTTTTGCAAAAAGGAGGGGGTATCTGAAGGCTGAGAGGAGAAAAAAGGTGGTTTACAATAGGAATTAATGTAAAAATATGGTAAAACTCTCCGCGATTGCCGCATAAAGATGGTCAGAGAAACCTAGAAATCGCCTATAATTTACATTTTTGTACATTTCGGCCGGCTGAGCTGCACAAAAACGTCCCGCAGCTGCGCGGACAAACCTAATGCGGGATTTGCAAAGAGCAAATTTCTAGCCGGATACCCCATAGGGGTATCTGAACCTGCAGACCACAATTCCGGTACGGTGATGTTTACTTTTTACCAAAAGGGGCAACCCTCTTTAGAAGGAGAGACTTCTGTCTTTCTGAACATTTTTGTCCACAAACTTTGCCAAATCAGCTTGACTATTTGACAAAAACATGGTATCATAATAGACTGCCACGCAAATGTAAACTGTTAAGATATAAGGAGTGATAAATATGCCAAAACCTATTAAAGTAGGTAGAAAACACCGTATGACATTCTCAAAAATCAATGAAGTCGGCCAAATGCCTAACCTCATTGAGATTCAGACCAAATCTTACGATTGGTTTATCAGAGAAGGTCTGAGAGAAGTTTTTGAAGACATCTCCCCGATTAGAGATTATGCGGATAATCTGATTTTAGAATTCATTGATTACTCCCTGAATGACCCTCCGAAGTATGAACAGGAGGAATGCAAGGAAAGAGATGTAACATACGCAGCTCCGCTCAAGGTCAGAGTAAGACTGGTAAACAAGGAAACCGGCGAGGTAAAAGAACAGGAAGTGTTCATGGGAGATTTCCCTCTGATGACAGAGAAAGGAACTTTCATTTACAATGGCGCCGAGCGTGTTATCGTAACTCAGCTGGTTCGTTCTCCGGGTCCGTATTACGGCGTTGAAGTCGATAAGTCTAACAATAAGCTGTACTCCACACAGATTATCCCTAACAGGGGCGCATGGTTAGAGTACGAAACCGACTCCAACGAGATTATTTCCGTCAGAGTTGACAGAACCAGAAAACAGCCTTTGACCACACTACTGAGAGCCCTTGGCATCAGCTCCGACAAGGAGATTATCGACATCTTCGGTGAAGATGAGAGACTCCTGAAAACCTTAGAAAAAGATACAACCAATGACTACGAAAGTGGTCTGAAAGAAATTTATAAAAAGCTGAGACCGGGCGAGCCACCTACAGTGGACAGCGCCAAGTCCCTGCTTAATTCGTTGTTTTTTGACGCCAAGAGATATGACCTGGCAAAGGTGGGCAGATATAAATACAACAAGAAGCTGGGACTCTCCAACAGACTGCCGGAGGTAGTGGCAGCCGAGGACGTTATCGACCCGAATACCGGTGAGATTCTGGCTGAAGCAGGCCAGAAGATTAGCCGTTCTCTGGCAAAACAGATTGAAAATGCAGGCGTGGAATATGTAATGGCACATGGCAAGGATGATGAGAGCAAGGTTACCAAGGTAATCGGAAGCAGATTTGTTGAACTTGCCCAGTATGTAGACTTTGACGTGACCGGACTGAAGGTAGCCGACAAGGTTTATTATCCGGTGCTTATGGAAATCCTGGCCCAGTGCCAGGGTGAAGAAGAAATCAAGCAGATGCTGGTCGCCCGCAAGAACGACCTGTCTCCAAAACATATTATTATGGAAGACATCATTGCGTCTGTCAGCTATATACTGAACCTGAATTACGGTATCGGCAACACTGACGATATCGACCATCTGGGCAACAGAAGACTCAGAACCGTAGGTGAACTGCTGCAGAATCAGTTCCGCATCGGCCTTGCCAGAATGGAAAGAGTCGTTAAGGAGAGAATGACCATTCAGGATATCGAGGTAACTACACCGCAGGCCCTGATGAATATCAGACCGGTTACTGCGGCAATCAAGGAGTTTTTCGGAAGCTCTCAGCTGTCGCAGTTCATGGACCAGAACAACCCTCTGGCAGAACTGACGCACAAGAGAAGACTTTCCGCACTGGGACCTGGCGGCCTTTCCAGAGAAAGAGCCGGCATGGAGGTCCGGGATGTACACCAGTCCCACTACGGAAGAATGTGTCCTATTGAAACCCCTGAAGGTCCAAACATCGGTCTTATCGGTTCTCTGACTACTTACGGCATCATTGATGAATACGGTTTTATCGAAACACCGTACAGAGTTGTGGACAAAGCTACCGGTATTGTTACCGATGAAATTCGCTATATTACCGCAGACGAAGAAGAACTGCTGATTATCGCCCAGGCCAACGAACCGCTGGATGAAGAGGGACGTTTTGTCAACGCCAAAGTAGCGGGAAGAGGCGTCGGCGGTGAAATTGCCATGTTCCCAAGAGAAGTGGTAGATATGATGGACGTATCTCCGAAGCAGGTAGTATCCGTTGCTACCGCAATGATTCCGTTCCTGGAAAATGACGACGCCAACCGTGCCCTGATGGGTTCCAACATGCAGCGTCAGGCAGTGCCTCTTCTGGTAACAGAGGCGCCTTATGTCGGTACAGGTATGGAATATAAAGCCGCAAGAGACTCCGGCGTCGTGATACTGGCAAAAGGTTCCGGCACCGTTGAATTTGTCGATGCGGAGAGAATCGCCATCAGAAGAGACGACAACAACGAATTAGATGAATATAAATTGCTCAAGTTCAAGCGTTCCAATCAGGGTACCTGTATCAACCAGAGACCAATCGTGTCTCACGGCGAGCATGTAGAGGAAGGCGAAGTCATTGCCGACGGTCCGTCCACTGACATGGGTGAGATTGCCCTCGGAAAGAACCTGCTTATCGGCTTTATGACCTGGGAAGGCTACAACTACGAGGACGCTATCATTCTCAACGAAAGACTTCTGATGAACGACGTGCTGACTTCCCTGCATATCGTCGAATACGAAGCAGAGGCCAGAGATACCAAGCTTGGACCTGAAGAAATTACCAGAGATATTCCAAACGTAGGCGACGACGCACTGAAGGACCTGGACGAGGAAGGTATCATCAGAATCGGCGCAGAGGTTGACTCCACAGATATTCTGGTAGGTAAGGTAACTCCGAAAGGTGAAAACGACCTTTCTGCAGAAGAAAGACTTCTCCGTGCAATTTTCGGCGAAAAGGCAAGAGAAGTCAGAGATACTTCCCTGCGCGTGCCTCACGGCGAAACCGGTATCGTTGTAGACGTAAAAATCTTTACCAGAGAGAACGGCGACGAGCTGCCTCCTGGTGTAAATAAACTGGTTAGATGTTATATCGCGACTAAGAGAAAAATCAACGTCGGCGACAAGATGGCCGGCAGACACGGAAACAAGGGTGTAATTTCCAGAATCCTGCCGGAAGAGGATATGCCTTTCAAGGAAGACGGCGAGCCGCTGCAGGTTATGCTGAACCCGCTGGGCGTACCTTCCCGTATGAATGTAGGTCAGGTATTGGAGGTACATTTAGGTCTGGCGGCTAAGACCAAAGACTGGTATATCGCTACCCCTGTATTCGACGGCGCCGGCGAAAAAGATATCCGCGAAATGCTGGTTGACTGCGGCTTCTCGGAAACAGGCAAGCTGAGACTGAGAGACGGCAGAACCGGAGAATGGTTTGATAACCCTGTAACCGTAGGCTACATGTATATGCTGAAGCTTCACCATTTGGTAGACGATAAGATTCACGCCAGAAGTACCGGCCCTTATTCCCTGGTAACGCAGCAGCCTTTGGGCGGTAAAGCCCAGTTCGGCGGACAGCGTTTTGGAGAGATGGAAGTATGGGCTCTGGAGGCTTACGGCGCAGCTTACACGCTGCAGGAAATCCTGACAGTGAAGTCCGACGACATTGTAGGCCGTGTACAGACCTACGAGGCCATCGTCAAAGGCGAAAATATTCCTGAACCTGGTATTCCTGAGTCTTTCAAGGTATTGATTAAAGAAATGCAGTCCCTGGCCCTGGATGTCAAGGTGCTGACAGAGGACAACGAGGAAATTCAGATTAAGGAAGTGTCCGAATACGACGATGTGTCCGGTATCGACAGTATCATGGATGTAGAGTCCGAACTGGAAAGTGAAGAAAAATTATTTGCAGAGGGATTCACAGAAGAGACCCCCGACGATAACATGACCGGCAGCAACTTTGCAGATGATGAGTTTTAAGAAAGGGGAGGAAATCTTTGACTGAGAATGTAAATAAGAACGCAAACAATTTTGAATTGCACAATTTTGAATCTTTACAGATTAAACTGGCTTCTACTGAGAAGATTTTGGAATGGTCCCACGGCGAGGTAACCAAACCGGAGACCATCAACTACAGAACCCTGAAACCTGAAAAAGACGGCTTATTCTGCGAAAAGATTTTCGGGCCGATGAAGGACTGGGAATGTCACTGCGGAAAATACAAGAGAATCAGATATAAGGGTATCGTCTGCGACCGCTGCGGTGTAGAGGTGACCAAGGCGAAGGTAAGAAGAGAGAGAATGGGCCACATTCAGCTTGCGGCCCCGGTTTCTCATATCTGGTATTTCAAGGGTATTCCGTCCAGAATGGGCTTAATTCTTGATATTACGCCGAGAAACCTGGAAAAGGTTCTCTACTTTGCCGCATATATCGTAACTGACCCTGGAGAAACAGGACTGGGCTACAAGGAAATTCTGTCTGAATTGCAGTACAGAGAGGCCAGAGAAAAGTACGGAAACGACTTTAAGGCTGCCATGGGCGCCGAAGCCGTACGGGACCTGCTGACCCAGATTGATTTGGAAGAGCTTTCCGCCTCTCTTCGCGAAAAACTCAAGGACGCTTCCGGCCAGAAGAAGGTCAGAATCGTGAGACGTCTTGAAGTTGTAGAGGCCCTGAGACTTTCAGGTAATAAACCTGAATGGATGATAATGGAAGTCATTCCGGTCATTCCGCCTGATTTGAGACCGATGGTACAGCTGGACGGCGGAAGATTTGCGACTTCCGACTTAAATGACCTGTACAGAAGAGTCATTAACAGAAACAATAGATTGAACAGACTCCTGGAACTGGGCGCGCCTGACATCATCGTCAGAAACGAAAAGAGAATGCTTCAGGAAGCTGTTGACTCCCTTATCGATAACGGCAGAAGAGGCAGACCTGTTACAGGTCCTGGTTCAAGACCGCTGAAGTCATTATCCGATATGCTGAAGGGTAAGCAGGGACGTTTCAGACAGAACCTGCTGGGTAAGCGTGTAGACTACTCCGGACGTTCCGTAATCGTAGTAGGCCCCGAACTGAAGTTCTATCAGTGCGGCCTGCCTAAGAAGATGGCGCTGGAACTGTTTAAGCCTTTCATTATGAAAGAGTTAGTGGAACAGGGTTATGCCCACAATATTAAAAATGCCAAGAGAATGGTTGAAAAAGTCAGACCGGAAGTCTGGGACGTTTTAGAAGGCGTCATCAAGGAACATCCTGTCATGCTGAACCGTGCGCCGACCCTGCACAGACTGGGTATTCAGGCCTTTGAGCCTGTACTGGTAGAGGGTAAAGCTATCAAGCTGCACCCGCTGGTTTGTACCGCTTTCAACGCCGACTTCGACGGAGACCAGATGGCCGTTCACGTACCTCTGTCCGTAGAAGCCCAGGCAGAAGCCAGATTCCTGATGCTGTCTGTCAACAACATTCTGGCACCGAAGGACGGCTCCCCGATTACGACTCCTACCCAGGACATGATTTTGGGCGCCTACTACCTGACCTATCCGGGTACCTGCAAAAAGGTTGAAGTGGTTGACGGCAAGGAAAAAGTCCTTTACGATAAGGACGAATTTAACGACGCAAAAGCCACCGAAGCCCATAAGGCGGCAGGTTATGAACGTGTTCCTGAAAAGGGAGACGGCAAAGTTTTCACAGACCTGGATGAAATGCTGATGGCATATCAGGACGGGGTTGTGGGAATCCATGCCAAAGTTAAGGTGAGAATGTACCTGGACGAGACAGACGAAAGAGGTAGACTGGTAGAATCCACCGTAGGCAGATTCATCTATAACCAGCAGATTCCGCAGGATTTGGGTTTTGTGGACAGAAGTTCCGACCCATATGCCCTTGAGGTTGATTTCCTCTGCGATAAGAAAAAGCTGGGTGCAATCATCGATAAATGCTATAAGGCACACGGCAATACCGGAACGGTAATCATGCTGGACTATATCAAGGACATGGGTTACCACTATTCCACCAGAGCCGCTGTAACCATTGGTATCGATGATATGAAGATTCCTGACAACAAGTGGGATATCGTTGCGGAATCACAGAAAGAAGTAGATAAATACGAAAAGGCTTTCAGAATGGGTCTTATCTCCAATTCTGAAAGATATGATAAAGTTATTCAAATCTGGAACAAGACCACCGACGATGTAGCGGACGCTCTGATGGAATCCTTAGAACCGCAGAACAACCTGAACATCATGGCCACCTCCGGTGCTCGAGGCAGTAAGAACCAGATTAGACAGGTCGGCGGTATGCGTGGTCTGATGGCCAATGCTACCGGACGAACTGTAGAAATTCCAATTAAAGCAAACTTCCGTGAAGGTCTTTCCATTCTGGAATACTTCATTTCTTCCAACGGAGCCCGTAAGGGTCTGACCGATACTGCCCTGCGTACAGCCGACTCCGGGTACCTGACGAGAAGACTGGTAGACGTTTCTCACAATGTCATCGTAAGGGAATTTGACTGCGGAACCGATGAAGGCGTGGAGGTAAGAGCTTTCACAGACGGAAAGGAAGTCATTGAACCTCTGAACCAGCGTATTGCGGGAAGAACTGCGCTGCTGGATGTTGTAAATCCGCAGACCGGAGAAATTATCGTAGAACAGGGTGAAGAAATCAGCGATGAACAGGCCATGGATATCGTGGGCGCCGGCATCGAATCCGTTGCCATCCGCTCGGTTATGACCTGTCACTCAAGAACAGGCATCTGCGCCAAGTGTTACGGAAGAAATCTGGCTACAGGCGAAGACGTTAACATCGGAGAATCCGTTGGTATCACTGCAGCCCAGTCCATCGGCGAGCCGGGTACACAGCTGACCATGAGAACCTTCCACACCGGCGGTGTAGCAGGTTCCGATATCACCCACGGTCTTCCGAGAGTTGAGGAATTGTTTGAAGCAAGAAAGCCGAAAGGCCTTGCGGAAATCTGCGAAGCCAATGGCCGTGTAATAGATATTCAGCCTAGAAGCGACAATAAGACCGAGGTTATCGTAAGGACCGACGAGGGTGAAGATATGACTTATGTGGTACCTTACGGCGCAAGACTTTCTGTTAAGAAAGACGACTATATCCTGGCCGGCGGCAACATCACCAGCGGCCCGCTGAATCCGCACGATATTCTGAGACTTAACGGTGTTGAAGGCGTATATCAGTATCTGCTGAAAGAAGTGCAGCGTGTATATAAGAATCAGGGTGTAGACATCAACGATAAACACGTTGAGGTTATCGTAAGCCAGATGCTGTCTAAGTTCAAGATTGAAGACGCCGGCGATACTGACCTGCTGCCTGGCGGACTTTACGGCAAGTTTGAAATCAAAGAAGCAAACGAAGCAGTTCTGGAAGCAGGCGGAGAGCCTGCCAAAGCGAAGCAGATGCTGCTGGGTATCACCAAGGCTTCCCTGGCAACCAACTCCTTCTTATCCGCAGCGTCTTTCCAGGAGACTACAAGGGTTCTGACAGACGCAGCTATTAAGGGCAAGAACGATAAGCTGATGGGATTGAAAGAAAATGTAATCATCGGTAAACTGATTCCTGCGGGAACAGGTATGAAACGCTATAAGAACATTGGCCTTGACTACGGCGTCAATGAAGAATTTATGCGTGAATACGCTCGTTATCAGGAAATGGAAGTCGCCGACGACCATGAAGAATATGAAGACGATGTGAATTTTGCGGAAGCGGAAGACTCCGAAATCATAGAATTTGAGGAAGAAGAAACTCCCGCCATTGCAGAAGATAAAGAGTCTCAGTTAATTGAATTAGAATAACATTGTTAGGGAGCCTTAAGGGGCTCCCTATTCAGTATGAAAAACTGAAAAAGAGACATCAAAAAGAGGCTGCGGTGGCAGCCTCTTTTCCTATCTGTCGGGCAGTTCGGGTTTAGAAGTCCAGAACTGTTCCCACTTCTTTTTCCATGGCTTTTTCAAAGGCTTCGTGAGCGACGATGATATCCTGAATACCCATGCCTACTGAGGAGGCCAGAACAATTTCGTCATCGCTTTCTCGTCCTGTTTCTTCGCCGATGATGATTTTTCCTATTTCCGCAGAAATGTCGCTGAGCTCAAGTCCGTCGTAAGGCGCGCCGGTTGCCTCGCAGTGGTGCTTGGCGTCGTCGTTGATTCGCTCTACCAGGCATTCCTTGAAGTCGCCGACATACTTATCAAATCTCTTTACAAAGGTTCCGCCGTAGGTTTCAGCTACATCCAGCACTGTAGCGCCTTTTGCGAACTGGATATCTGCCAGGAGCGGTCTTTCACCGCCGGCAGCGGAGAGAACTAAATCAGCGTCCGCAGAAGCCTCCTGAATATCCTTAAACTTGAGATAGGTCTTGTCAGGAAACAGCTTCTTCGCTTCGGCGATAAAGTGGTCCTGGGCGGCGTCCTTGATGTCTACTACGCGTATTTCCTCGATGCCGGGCAGGGCAAGGCAAATCATATGGAAAGCGGAAAAACCCTGGGCGCCTGCGCCGATTACAGTCAGGGATTTTGCATTCTTCTTTGCACAGTATTTTGCCATAACGCCCATAACCGCGCCGGTTCTGGCTGAAGTAACATAAGTTCCGTTCATCAAAGCATATGGCTTTCCGGTCTTCGGGTCGTGAAGCACGATGGTACCGATGGTGGAAGGCAGACCGCACTGGGCGTTATCGCGGTAAACGCTGACAATTTTTGCGCCCATAATATCCAGGTCGGTCAAATAGGCCGGCATCGAGTTTACATAACCCTCATATTTCGGATAAGCCGGCAGGTGCAGTTTGACAGGATTTACGGCGTTTCCTTTGGCATACTCTTCAAAAGACTTTTCCGTCAGCTTCAG
>CBCTFZ010000037.1:0-30032 GCA_965146355.1 uncultured Emergencia sp.
GTATCAGTGCTTTTGCCATTTCGTGTGCCAGTCTTTCCTCCAGCTCTTCTTCCACTTTGCCGATGGCAACGCTGATACCCAAATCTTCCGCCAGCACCATGACCGTATCCTCGTCGATGTTCTGATTGATATTTGCCATGATACCCAGCTTCATCAAAGTCATGATAACCTTGGAGGTGGATACTTCCGCCTGTTCACAGAAACCTGCAACCGTAATCGGCACGTTGATTACAACAGTACCCTCCGGCAATGTTTCTTCTTCAATCTGGGTTTCAATGACTGCAGGCTTTGGTTTGTTGTGTTTCTTTCTAGTCTGTTTCTCCAATGATTTTCTTTCCAGTTTCTCGAATTTGTTCTTTTCTTTATCCTGCTTTTTCTTTGAATCGTCTCTTCTGCCAGGCTTGGTCTCCATCTTATCCAGCTGCGGACGCTCTCTTCTCTGTCCGCCCTGATTTCCCTGGCTGTTTCTGTCGTTCTTACCTCCGCGGCTGTCCTTGCTGCCCCGTCCGTTTCTGTCATTTCCGCGATTCTGATTCTGACCTCGGCTGCTGCGGTCATTCCTGCCGCCGTCTCTGGCGCCCTCCCGCTTTTCGCTGCGGTCGCTTCTTCCCTGGGAGCGCTCTTTTCTTTCGCTGTTTTTGTCGGACGGTCTTGAAGAAGCTTTTTCTGTCCTTTCTGCCTTGGCCGCAGGTTTTCCGGAAGACGCCGCCTTTGCTGCCGGCGCTTCTGTCTGCGCCGCTGCAGGTTTTTCAGCGGCTTTTTCTACAGGCTTTTCCGCCGGTTTTTCAGAAGGCTGCTTTACTGCCGCTCCTGTTTCTGCTGCCCCGGTTTTTTCACCTCTAGGCACAGGTACTCCCACAGGAGGTTTTTGTTTTCCCCGGTTCTCAAGTTCGGCGTTATTAACCACCGGCTTACCTACAGGCGGTTTCTTCTTGCTCGCCAGATATTCTGTATCGACTATAGGCTTTCCTACCGGAGGTTTAGGTCTGTTTTGAAGACCCGGTCTTACTGCGGCTTTAACAGTAACTCTCGGTTCGTCCTGTCCTGCGTTTCCTTTCTTCTTAGGCTCTGCCTTTACAATTTTTGTCTCTTTTTTGGTTCCCTTTATTCTGTCGATGTCTGCATCAGATAGCACGCTCATATGGTTTGACACGCTGATGCCAAGTCCGGCAGCTTTCTCTTGGAGTTCTTTACTTGAAATATTCATTTCTTTTGCCAGCTCATGCACTTTTTTCGTCATTAGAACACCTCCCTTTCCGATTGAATTAAATCAATCTCCTTACAAATGATTTCCGCGAAGTGACTGTCTGTAATGCCGAAAACGCCTTTTCCCGGCTTTCCCGCAATTCGCCCTAACTCTTCGGCACTTCCGAAAATCCTATATTTTATATCGTGTTTGCCGCATTTCTGCCGCAATTTCTTAACTGTGTTATCGGATAAATCCTCGGTTAAAATCAAGAGCTTTAATTTTTTGCTTTCTATCATCCTGATGCAGGTGTTGTAGCCTGTAATCAGATTTCTGGATCTGGCTGCAAATCCCAGATAGCTGCAAACTTTATTCTGACCCATGAATCCTTTCCAACTCCTCAAAGATTCTGTCTATCTCGCTCTGCGCGATGGCAGCGCCGAAACTCCTTGCCAGAGCCTTTTTCTTTTTGGCATTGGCGCGGCACTTCTCGTCGCTGCACAGGTATGCGCCTCTTCCCTTGGCCCTGCCCGACAGGTCCACTGTCAGCCGGCCCTCATAAAAGGCGATACGGGTCAGTTCCTCCTTGGGTTTGGATTCCATGCAGCCTGCGCATCTTCTCATTGGAAGCTTTTTACTCTTCAATTTCAAAGACCTCTTCTCCCTCTTCAGCGCTGAAGTACTGTGTGTGACTCTTGATATCGATTTTCCATCCGCTGACCTTTGCGGCCAGTCTTACGTTCTGTCCTTCTTTTCCGATGGCCAGCGAAAGCTGATAGTCGGGAACGACTACTGTGGCAGTCTTTTCCTCGTCTTCGATGATGACCTTTTCTACCTTGGCAGGGCTCAGCACGTTGCTGATAAGCTCCTCAGGGTCTTCGCTCCAGAAGATGATGTCAATCTTTTCGCCGCCCAGTTCGTCAACCACCGCCTGAACCCGGGTGCCTCTGGTGCCGACGCATGCGCCTACAGGGTCCACATTCTCCTCCTCGGTATAAACGGCCATCTTGGTTCTGGAGCCCGCTTCTCTGGCAATACCGCGTATCTCTACGATACCATCCTGGATTTCAGGTACCTCCAGTTCGAAGAGACGTTTTACAAGGCCCGGATGAGACCGAGACAAGAATACCTGAGGTCCTTTGGTGGTTTTCTTTACGTCCATGATATAGACTTTCAGTCTCTCGTTGACTTCAAACCGTTCTCCCGGAACCTGCTCCCCTGCGGACAGAATGCCCTCTGCCTTGCCCATGTTGACAAAGAGGGTTTCTCCGCTCTTTCTCTGCACCACGCCGGTAACAATCTCGCCCTGCTTGGTGATGAAGTCGTCAAAAATCATGCCTCTTTCGGCTTCCCTGATTCTCTGTACCACAACCTGCTTTGCAGTCTGGGCTGCGATTCTGCCGAAGTCCCTCGGCGTAACCTGAAACTCAATGGCATCCCCGATTTCGTATCTCGGGTCTATCTCCTGAGCCTCCTCCAGGGACATCTCAATCATATCGTCGTAGACCTCCTCTACGATGTCCTTTTTCATCAGCACTGCGATATCTCCGGTTTCGTTATCGATATCCACTCTCACGTTCTGAGACGTGCCGTAATTCTTCTTATATGCGGAAACCAGTGCGGATTCGATGGCTTCAATCAAAATTTCTTTTGATATGTGCTTCTCTTTTTCCAGTGCCTCGATAGCTTCAATAAATTCTCTGTTCATTTTGTACTTGACCTCCTTAGAAAACCACTGCCAGGCTGGTCTTTGCTACCTGATTCAGCGGGAACATCCACTCTTTACCTTTTTCATCTTTTATTACAACATTACCGTCTGTCAGTCCTACCAGCACCCCTTCAAAATGCTTACTGCCTGAAACGGCCTTATAAAGCTTCACCTCCACCAGACGTCCCCGGTACTTGTCATAGTGACGCTGGGTCAGAAGCGGTCTGTCCATACCCGGTGAAGATACCTCCAGATAGTAATTCTGTTCGATAAGGTCAAGCCGGTCAAGCTGGTCACTTAGAAATCTGCTGACCTTCTCGCAGTCGTCGGTGCTGACGTATTCTTCTTCGGAAGGGGACAGTTTATCAATATAGACTCTGAGGAACCAGTCTCTTCCCTCCTTGACAAACTCCACATTGTAAAGTTCAAGACCGCTTTCTTCCAAGAAGCCAGCCCCGATTTCTTCTATCATTTCTTTTATCTGCTGCTTTGCCATCGGCCCGCCTTTCTGCGGCTTTCCTATATTTCAGAGAAAGTTCCTTACGAAGTGGGAAAACCGCCCAAACAAAATTGAAAGAGTGGGTTTTGCCCACTCTTCTTGCTTACTCTAACAAATTTCGTACAGTAATATAATAGCACAGCTTTATTGACGTGTCAAATATTACTTATCAATTTTTTTGGCGCTTTGATATCGTCCTCAATTTCCCACCGGCCCTTTCATCTTTTCGCGGCCTGTGTGGTGGGACGGCATATTCCCCGGTATGTAAAATCTCCCTTGATTAAAGTTAGCGTATACGGCAAACCTGCGAGGCTTTCTGCCAAACCGGAGAACCTAGAAGAACATTGACAAATTCCTGGATTTTTTGTATTTTTGTCAATAAATCAGCTGAAAATGGATGTGAATCCCGCGGATTTAAGGGGTACTGTTGACAAAATTGACAACTTTTCGGTATTTTGTCAATCCAGTCAATATTTTTGCTCCAAAACCTTGACAGGATTGACAGATTTCCTGATTGTTGTCAATTTTGTCAAAGCTGATTGGCGTAATGGCTGCACAGGAGGATTCTGTTCAGTAAGTGAATGGAAACCGTCAAACCGCTCCTTTACTGCTCTGCAAACCAGGACCGCAGAAAAGCAGCAAATTTTTTCACCGCCGGTGAAGCGTTCCGGCCCTGATTGTACAGCATACCGATGCGGCGGTAGCAGGGCAAATCCAGCGGCGCGATTCTGATGTTTTCCCTGCAGTTTTCCAGCACCAGTTTCGGCAGCATGCTGACTCCAAAGCCTCTGGCAGCCATGGTGATAGCGCTGTTGTCGTCCACATACATGGTCTGTTTATTAATCTTAATACCGTAGCCGGAAAGCAGCTTCTCCACATCGCAGTCGCTGGCAGCCGACGGAAACAGGAAGTATTCCTCCTCCACCCTGCGCAGCGGAAAAGCACCGTCTTCCTGCAGCGGATAATCCTTGGGCAATACGGCAAAGAAGTCGTCAGTCATCAGCGGGATAAAGTCCTCTCTCTCCACCATATTGCTGGTAATGCAGATATCGGCACGTCCCTGGTCGAACTGCTGGTAAAGCCTGTCATCGCCTTCTTTTACCTCAAAGGAAATTTCCGGATTTTCTCTCTGAAAGGCACGCATCACATCGGGCAGCCAGGTGCGGATGACGCTGGCTATGGCTGACAGACGAATCAGAGACGCCTTCTGCTCTAAAATCAAACTGGCCTCGTGCTCAATTTTTTTCTCTACAGCCAAAAGCTCTTCGAACAGCGGCAGCAGTCTTTCGCCCTCATCGGTCAGGCGCACGCCGAACTTTCCCCTGCGCAGAAGGGTTATCCCCAGTTCATTCTCGATAGAGTTCATCATATGGGTCAGTCCCGCCTGGGTATAGCCCAGCTGATTGGCTGTGGCCAGCAGGCTGCCGTTATCCACCGCCTGCAAAAGCACTCTTATTTTATTAGCGTCCATTATATTCATTCCAATCTATAAAAAAATCTTATACATATATAATAATAAAGTGAATTCCATAAGTCAACGGAATGTTGTAAAATAGTTATATATTAATGCTACCAAAAGATTTGTTAGGAGGAATTCATTATGGTCAATAAAACCATGTACGAGCTGGGAAGCCAGCCATCCCTGATTCGTGAACTTTTTGCTTATGGTCTGCAGCAGGCAAAGGTTGTTGGTCCTGAGAATGTATTTGACTACACTCTGGGCAATCCGAGTATTCCTGCCCCTGAAAAAGTACAGCAGGCTATCAAGGATATTCTGGACGACACTGATTCTATCAAGGTCCACGGTTATTCCATGGCTGGCGGCTTCGACGAAACCAGAGAAGCCATTGCCGCAAACCTGAACAAACGCTTCGGAACCGATATCAAGGCTTCCAATCTGTTCGTAACCTGCGGTGCTGCCCCTGGTCTGATTTCCGTCATCAAAGCGCTGACCGTAGACGCCGACTCAGAAATTATGGCAGTGGCGCCATTCTTCCCTGAATACCGTCCGTTTACAGAAAAGAACGGCGCTAAGCTGGTGGTTGTTCCTGCTGACAGAGAACACTTCCAGATTGACATGGCTAAAGTGGAAGAGTTAATCTCCGAACATACCCAGGCAATCATCATCAACTCTCCGAACAATCCGTCCGGCGTTGTTTACACCAAGGAGACCCTGGAAGCCCTGGCCGCTATCCTGACCAAGAAGAGCGAGGAATACGGCCACCCAATCTACATCATCGCCGACGAGCCTTACAGAGAACTGACTTACGGAGACGCCAAAGTTACTTTCATTCCTACGGTTTACAAGAATACCATCGTATGTTATTCCTGGTCCAAGAGCTTATCTCTGCCGGGCGAACGTATCGGCTACGTCTGTGTTCCTGACCAGTGCGACGATGCGGCACAGGTTTATGACGCTGTTGCCGGCGCTGCCAGAGCCAACGGCCACGTTTGCGCCCCAACTCTGCCGCAGATGGTTATCGCCCGCTGCGTAGATGAAATGCCTGACCTGAAAGCCTACGACGACAACCGTACCCTGCTGTACGATGAACTGACTAAGATGGGCTACAGATGTGCAAAACCTGACGGCGCTTTCTATCTGTTTGTAGAGGTTCCGGACGGAGACGGCATGGCCTTCTGCCAGAAGGCAAAGGAGGACCACAACCTGCTGGTAGTTCCCGGTGAAGGCTTTGAGTGTCCGGGATACATGAGATTGTCCTACTGCGTATCCAACGACATGATTAGGAGAAGTCTCCCTGCATTTGAAAAAATGATGGAGTCTTACAAATAAGATACTGCCGTTGAAGCGGTCTTAAGAAAGTAAAAAAGTATAACGGATTTTCAGTTGGTCGAATTTCCGTTATACTTTTTTTACGTAGAAGTGATATTCAGGTTGAATCTTCTTTCAAATGCATTGAGACAATTTACATTTGGTCCGTAAAAGAGAATTATTCCGTACGCAGGGCTATTACCGGCTCTTTCTTCGCCGCGTTTCTCGCCGGCAGCAGGCCGCCTATCAGAGTAATTATAATGCTTATAGCGATAAGCAGCGCTGCCGACGCCATAGGAAGCTGGGCCGTGATTCCCGATATGCCGGAAACCCGTTCTATGATTGAATTGATTGGAACAAGCAGCAAGAGGGAAACCCCTGTCCCAAGCAATCCGGCACAGCAGCCGATAATGAAGGTTTCCGCGTTGAAAACCTGAGAAATATTTCGTTTTGACGCGCCCATAGCACGCAGAATCCCTATCTCCTTGGTACGTTCCATTACGGAAATATGGGTAATGATACCAATCATAATACAGGAGACGATAAGGGATATGGCCACAAAAGCAATCAGCACATAGGAGATACCGTCGATGATAGTAGTAACGGAAGATGTCAGCAGCGCCACATAGTCCGTATAGGTTATCTGATTTTCCTCATCAGCCGAAGCGTTATAGTCTGCAATGCAATCAGCAATGCGGTCTTTATCTTCAAAGGTGTCGGCATAGATGCTGATGGAAGACGGCGCGTCATAGCTTACCTTCCCGAAGCTTTCCATATTATCTTCATAGGTAGTGCCTGCAATATATTCATCATAAAATGCAGTAAGCACCTCCTCGTCAGGACTATTTGCAAGCCACATATCCAAAGCTGCTGCCATTTGGCTTTCGTCCAGACTTCCTGCAGCTGCCGTATTTCCCATGTATGCGTCCTGATAGGAAACCATTTTATACAGGGATGCCTTATCGGAAATCCCCATATTTTCAATGTACGTCTTAGCGTCCTCTGCCTTGGCGGCATCATCGGCAGCCTCAAATTCCATACCGGTCAGTACATTGATTTCCGAATCTGCCTCCTGGGCTTTCACAACGGCACTTTCATCGGTATAATTGATTACATAGTCCGTTAATTGCGACGTATAGGCAACAGCCGTGGAAATATCTCCGTTTTCTGCATCCTCTCCCGGTCGTACAATGCCAACCACCTTCAGCTGCACGGCATTGTCAAGAAGATACTCTTCGTCAAAATCCCCCTCTTCTACATAGGTAAAAGTTCCGTCCCGATTTTCGAGATAGTGATTGCAGGCGGGAACCATATAAAATGTGTGTGCGCACACCTCTTCATAGGAAAGGCTGATTTCTTCTGCCTCTTCACCCTCTTCAATTTTTTCTGCTGCGGCCTCATACTGGTCTTTGGTAATCAGACCAAGCTGGCAGAGGGTTTCCGCTGAAAGGCTGTTATTGCTGTCCAGGACCAGAAGGACTTCATCGTAGCTTTCCGGCCATTTGCCGTACAACATATCATAGCTGCCTGATGTTACCTGACTGACTGCCTTTCCGTCTGTGCCTGCCAGCATTTGCGAAAAATTCTCCGCTCCGGAAGATGAACCGCTGCCCAGAGCCGTCGTCAATAGAGGAGCGCTGGTTTCCAATCCTGAAGAGGACGTTTCTCCTAAATCGTCATCGCTGTTGATAAGCTGTCCGTCCTCATCATATGAATACACGCTGAAATTGATATCATAGGTGCAGACGATGCCATTTTCGCCGAGATAGTTCTGGATTTCACTGTCTGAATCCTCCAGGTAATTCTTAAAATCGGTCAGATTGTTTTCAACGATGCTGGAGCTTATCTGCTCCATGGCTTCCATACTGCTGTAATCTGCAAAAACGCCGCTCTGCTCTGTGTCGCCCTCCCGACCGGCATTTTCCCGGCCGCCCGCACCGCCGGCGATTTCTTTCCGCATATTTGCCACGCCGGAAAGGTCCACAGTCTCAGCGCTGATTGTAAGGGGATAAGAAGACATGGTATCTTTTTGCACATCTGTAATGTAATTGCTCATTCCTGTGGATAAAGCCAAAATCAGTGCAATACCGATGATGCCGATAGAGCCGGCCATGGCCGTCAGCAGTGTGCGCCCTTTTTTTGTAGCCAGGTTGTTAAAGCTGAGAGACAGAGCCGTGGCAAAGGACATGGAAACCTTTTTCCGCTCCGAAAGCTCCGCCGATTTTGCCTGGCCGTCAAAGGGATTGGAGTCGCTGATAATGGTTCCGTCTTTCAGTTCTACAATTCGAGTAGAATACTGTCGGGCAATCTCCGGATTATGGGTAACCATGATGACCAGTTTATCTTTTGCGATTTCCTTCAGCAGCTCCATGATTTGGATACTGGTTTGACTGTCCAAAGCGCCGGTAGGTTCATCGGCAAGCAGAATATCCGGATTGTTGATGAGTGCGCGGGCAATGGCTACACGCTGCATCTGGCCGCCGGACAACTGGTTGGGCTTTTTGTGAAGATGGGTCTTCAGACCGACTTTTTCCAGCACGGCCATGGCTCTCTGCCGCCGCTCTTTCTTAGAAACGCCGGTCAGAGTCAGCGCCAGTTCTACATTGGAAAGGACGCTCTGATGGGGAATCAGGTTATAGCTTTGAAACACAAAACCGATGGAATTGTTTCTGTAGTAGTCCCAGTCAGCGTCCTTATACTCTTTGGTGGAGACGCCGTTTATGATAAGGTCTCCGCTGGTATACCGGTCAAGGCCGCCGATGATATTCAGCATGGTGGTCTTGCCGGAACCGCTCTGCCCCAAAATGGACACAAACTCACTTTCGCGAAAACTGATGGATACGTCCTGCAGGGCGTTCTGCTTCAATTCCCCGGTAATATAGGTTTTAACGATGTTTTTTAACTGCAGCATATTTTTTACCTCCTGTCATGGCGGTATCATAGCACAGGAAGATAAACCGGGTATAAACTCCGCAGCCGGCTTTTATACCTTGACCTGCTTCACAAAAATCCTTGACAAAATTTCCAGTCTTGCTATAATAAAATTGCTTGCTCGGAGGGCAAATCATTCGGTAGAAATGATGGGCTGGATAAGGCAACAGACTGAGATGTCTGTCACTTATCCGGCCCTTTTTTGTTATGACAGTAAGAATTTAATGGGAGGAGTCATATGGATTTTTTAACAGGAAAGATAAAACCTATGTATTTCAAGTATCTGTCCGCCGCTTTTGGCAGTGCGCTGATTTCATCAATTTACGGCGTTGTCGATATGGCTATGGTGGGCCAGTATCAGGGGCCGGACGGAACGGCAGCCTTAGCCGTAGTCAGCCCAATATGGAACATCATCTACAGCCTGGGCCTGCTTATGGGAATCGGCGGCTCAGTCCTCTTTTCCACACTGCGGGGGGAATCGGCGCAAAATCAAAAAAAGTCCAATGGGTATTTTACTGCCGCGCTCATAGGCGCTGCAATTCTGGCGCTGATTGCCTGGCTTGTCGTCATCTTTTTTGACAAGGAGATGCTGCTTCTCTTCGGCGCCGAAGAAACCCTTCTGCCTCTTGCCCGGGAATATATCTTTCCCGTTAAATTTGTGGTGCCCAGCTTCCTGTTCACACAGCTGATGGCCGCATTTTTACGCAACGACAAAAATCCTGCGCTAGCCACCAAAGCTGTTTTGTTCGGCGGTATTTTCAACGTATTCGGAGACTACTTCTTTGTTTTCACTTTAAATATGGGTATCATGGGAGCCGGACTTGCAACGGCCATGGGTTCTCTCTTTTCACTGCTGATGATGCTTACCCATTTCCGCCGGAAGGAAAACACCCTCAGGCTGGAAAAGCCTGAAAGGCTGCTCTCCATGTGGAAGACAATCAGTTTAACCGGTTTTTCCACCTTTTTCATAGATGTAGCTATGGGCATTTTGACCATGCTGTTCAACCGGCAGATTTTAAAATATCTGGGTACGGACGCTTTATCGGTTTACGGCATTATCATCAACATCAGCACCTTCGTCCAGTGCTGTGCTTACAGCATCGGCCAGGCGTCGCAGCCTATCATTTCAACAAATTTCGGCGCAGGTCAGGGCCAGCGAATCAGACAGATTCTGAAATATGCCCTGGGAACGGCCGCCGTCTTCGGCCTGATTTGGACTGCCCTTGCAGAATTTGTACCCAATACCTTCGTCCGCATTTTTATGACGCCTACTGAGGAGATTCTGTCCATCGCCCCGGCCATTATCCGCAGCTACGGAATCAGCTTTCTTCTGCTGCCCCTGAATATCTTCTCTACATATTACTTTCAGGCCCTGCTGAAACCGTCGGTTTCTTTTATGGTTTCCGTAACGAGAGGCGCTCTCCTCAGCGGCGCCTTAATCTGTATTCTGCCGGTCATAGCAGGAGCCAACGCAATCTGGTTTTCCATGCCGCTGACAGAACTGGCTGTGGCCGTTTATGTTATAGCCATGATGATAAAATATACAAGGCAGCTGCCCGCATCATCGGAAAAAGACCACATACCCGCCGGCTGACAAAATCACTATGTCAGCACCATAAAAACTATTTTCTGTTTACGCTGGCGTATCCTTTTCGTGGTATAATGTCTACACACGGCGATTGGCAAGCCGAAGGCGAAGGCAGAGCCGATGTGTAACAGATACCCAGAGCACACGGCGATTGGCAAGCCGAAGGCGCAGGCAGAGCCGATGTGTAACAGATGCCCAGAGCACACGGCGATTGGCGAGCCGAAGGCGAAGACAGAGCCGATGTGCTTATGGTATAATGATTCCAACATTATACCGGCGTTGCCTTTTTGCCCCAGGCTTGCCTGGCTAGGCAAAACGGACAGCGAAGACAGCAAGGCTGTCGAAGGAGTATTGCATAGCAATACGTTGCCGCAAGGTAGGAATCATTGAATCATGACCTTGCGATTCTATTTTCAAAGGAATGGTCATGGTATAATGTCTGCACACGGCGATTGGCAAGCCGAATAAGTAAAAGGATTTGGAGGTATGCATCATGTTTAATATTCTCATTGTGGAAGATAACGCCGATATGCGCGAACTTTTCTGCACGGTGCTGTCTGACAGCGGCTATCGCTGCATCCCTGCCGCAGGAGGCCTTGAGGCCCTGGAAGCGATGGATAAAGAATATATTGACCTGATTGTTGCGGACATCATGATGCCGGGAATGGACGGTTACGAGCTGACAAAAACCCTGCGGGACGCCAAATGTGAAATCCCCGTTTTAATGGTTACGGCAAAGGACCAGTTTGAGGACATGCAGAAAGGGTTCCGTGCCGGCTCAGACGATTATATGATTAAGCCTGTCAACGTAAAAGAGCTGGTTCTGCGTGTAGAAGCCTTGCTGCGCCGCGCAAAAATCTACAGCGATAAGAAAATCGTAGTCGGCTCCACAGTCCTGGATTACGACTCTCTGACAGTGACGATTCACGGAAAGGAGACCATCTTGCCGCAAAAAGAGTTTTACCTGCTCTATAAACTCCTTTCCTATCCCAACAAAATCTTTACCAGGCCTCAGCTTATGGACGAAATCTGGGGTATGTTCTCCGAAACAGATGAGCGAACGGTCAATACCCATATCAACCGGCTGCGGGACAGGTTCGCGGGCTGTCCCGACTTTGAGATTGTTACGGTACGGGGACTGGGCTATAAGGCGGTGAAGAAAGTTGAATAAAAAACCACACTCCAAGCTCTGGCTCTACTTTGCAGGAATCGTGTTCGCCACTATCGCCTCCGTATTCCTCCTTCTGTCTCTGTTTTGGCTGATGCTGTCTCAGCTGCAGCTTCTCTCCGTTGAACCTCGCAGCAGACATATTCCCATTTTAGTTTTATTAGCCGGAAGTCTATTAATCGGCTGCACCATCGCCCTATTTGTCGGAAAGCTGATTATTCGCCCCATTCACAGTATCAGCAGCGCCTTTGAAGAAATCTCCAGAGGAAACTTTGACGTCCGCGTCAGGGAAAATGAAAAAATCGATGAGATTCGGGAAATGGCCCAGAGCTTTAATGCTATGACCTACGACCTTTCCCACATCGAAACCCTGCGTTCGGACTTTGTGGCCAATGTATCCCACAAGTTCAAAACTCCCATTGCCGCCATCGAAGGGTATGCGACGCTGCTGCAAAACCCCAGCCTAAGCCGGCAGAAACACGACTGCTATGTGGAAAAAATTCTGGATAACTCCCGGCGGCTTTCCAATCTGTCCAGCAATATTCTCGCCCTGTCCAAACTGGAAAATCAGCAAATGGTTATCGATAATAAAGAGTTCCGCCTGGACGAGCAAATCCGAAAGGCCATTCTGGCTCTTGAGAGCAAATGGTCGCCTAAAAACCTTGTATTTAACATGGACCTGCAAAAGCAGATGTATTATGGAAGCGAGCCTCTTTTAGGGCAGGTATGGAGCAATATCCTGGACAACGCCATCAAGTATTCTCCCGAAGGCGGCGTCATCCGGGTCAGTATACAAAAGACGGTCACAGAGCTTATCGTGACCGTTGGAAATCAGGGAGAAGGAATGACCGAAGAAGTTCAGAAACATATCTTTGAAAAATTCTATCAAGGCGATTCTTCCCGAAAATCTGAAGGCAGCGGTCTGGGTCTTGCCCTGGTTAAGCGCATTCTCCACCTTTGCCGCGGTTTCGTTACCGTTGAAAGCGCGCCGGGACAGGGGGCGGTCTTTTCTATTCATTTGCCGCTGTAGTTTACCGTAAGTTTTTGTTCCTGTGATATACTTGCTCCAATAAGTTTAAATATCTACAGGAGGAATGTTTTATGATTTTATATTTCAGCGGAACAGGCAACAGTCGTTATGCTGCCCAAAGAATCGGTGAAATTGCCGGCGACGAAGTTGTCTCCGTAAACTGCAGACTGAAAGAACAGGATTACAGTGCTGTCCATTCGGAAAAAGCCCTGGTCTTTGTAGGACCGGTTTATGCCGGCAGGCTGCCCCGCGTCATGGAGGAGTACATCAGAAAGGTTCGGTTTACCGGTACGAAACAGGCTTATTTTATCGCCACCTGTGCCCAGACGTCTTGGCACACTGTTAAGTACGTGGAAAAGCTGTGCAGAGAAAAAAACTTTGCCCTGCTGGGTTTCAATTCTATCGTCATGCCCCAGGGCTATGTGGCCGGAGGAGGCACCCAGCCGGAAGAGGTCAGCCGTAAAATTCTGCAGGATGCTGAACCGAGAATTACAGAAATCTCAGAAGCCATCAGAGATAAACAAATGCTGCGTAAAGAACAACCCGGAAAGGCTATGATGTCAGAAGTCCTCAATCCCGTTATGTACTCCCTGATGATTAGCGCCAAGGGTTTTACGGCGACAGAACAATGTACCGGCTGCGGCAAATGTGAAGCACGCTGTCCGCTTAATAACGTAACCCTGACAGATGGTAAGCCGCTGTGGGGAAATAACTGTACCCACTGCATGGCCTGTATCGCAGGATGTCCTGCAGAAGCCATCGAGTACGGCAAAAAAACTCAGGGAAAACCTCGCTATTACCTGGGAGACAAATAAGCCCTCTCAGCCGGAGCCGGTAAAAACACGGAAAAACAGCTCCCCTGCCCGGGATTTGAAGAAACCTTAATGTAGCCTCCCTGGCTTTCGACAATAGCTCTGGAAAGATAGAGGCCAAGCCCTACGCCTTCTTTCTGCGCCGCCGCAGGGCTTCTGTAAAAGCGGCCGAATATCTTCGGAATTTCCGCTTCAGCAATGCCCATGCCCGTATCTCTGATATCTATCCGCGCAAACATGGAGTAGGCTGTTATAGAAACCCGGATTAGTCCGCCCTGCTGCGTATATTTTACAGCATTATCTAAAATATTGGCACAGGCTTCCCGGGTCCACTTGGGGTCGCACATGGCCCAGACCGGCTCCGCCGGCTTTGAAAAAACTAATTGAATAGTTCCGTTCTCAGCCTTCTTCCTCTCCTGCAGCGTCACAGACTGCATCAGCTCCGTCAGATTGCAGCGCTGGGGTCTTGTGTTGATAATACCGGTTTCCAGTCTGGAAATCTTGACCAGAGATTTCAGCAGGAAGTCCAGCTTTTCCGCCTGCTGTCTGATGACAGCTGCCTGCTGCCCTGCGCTTCCTGTCAGCATTTCTTCCAGCATCTGACTGTAAACCATGATGTTGGAAAGAGGCGTAGTGACCTGATGAGAAATATCTGAAATCAGAGTCTCTATTCGGTTCTTCTGTTCCTTCAGCTTTTTCTCACTGACGGTATATTCCTGTAAAAACTGTGCCACGTCATTTTCCACAGAGGAAATCATACTTTCATCTACGGTTTCGGGATGAAACACGCCTTTTCTGGCATCCTCTGTCATGCGCCGGATTCTTTCAAGCAGCAGTCTGTGCTGCCGGCGCTGGCAGAGGATGACGATGATGACAGCGGCTGCTGCCGCCAGTATTACAATCAAATCCTTCTCATTCATCCGTCTTTCCTTTACTATATAAAACTATATCCGATTCCGTATACCGTCTTCAGATGTACCGGATTTCCACTGTCTTCTCCCAGCTTGTCCCGAAGCCTCTTGACAGTAACCGTCAGAGCATGGCCGTCTACAAATTCGCTGTCGCCGTCCCAGATTCTGTCTATGAGAGATTCCCTTGAAACAGTCCTGCCTCTGTTTTCTACCAAAATGCGAAGCAGCTTCTGTTCAGTCTTGGAAAGTTCTACGGCACGGCCTCCTGCCCTGAAAATCATCCTCTGAAAATCAAAGTAGAAATCCCCCAATTCAAAGACGGTTCCCCTTTCCGCCTCTCTGCGCAGCTGTACCCCTACCCTCGCCCGCAGCACCATCAGGCTGAAAGGCTTTGTGATGTAATCGTCGGCCCCTGATTCCAATCCTGTTACAATATCCATCTCCATGTTATTGGCTGTCAGAAGTATCACCTTGGTCCCCGGCAGCTTTGCCTTAATTTCCCGCAGCAGGGTAAGCCCGCTTCCGTCGGGGAAATTGATATCCAAAAGCACCAGCTCCGGCATCTGGGTTTCCAGCAATTCTCGGCTTTCCGCCAGGGTGAAAGCCTGCAGAAATTCCCACCCCTCCTGCCGCAGCGCAAGGCGAATACCTTCGTTCAGCTGTCTGTCGTCCTCCGCTATCAAAATCTTTGCCATAGCCTCCTCCTCTCCTTTGTTCTATCTTATCGTAAACTTCATTCCTCCGCAAGGCGCTCTCTAATTGGCTGCCTCTGCATCCTTCTATAGTGATACAAAGGCACTGCCGCCGCAAGAAGAACCATTACCGGAAGGCTGACCAGACTTGGGGCAATGCTCGGCGCATATGTAAAGTAAAAGGCCGCACCCACTGTATCCTCAATAACCGGGCCTGCCAGGGCCATACCCAGGGTATCGGCCAGCAGCACTGCCGCCGCCCCGTAGAAAATACCCTCGGTAATTACCATGGTCTTAATCTGTCCCCCGGTCATACCTACTGCCGAAAGCAGGGAGAGTTCCCTCCTCCTGCTGATAATATCCACTGATGAGGTATTGAAAAAGTTCAGCATACCGATGATAAAGAGTACTGCCGACAAAAGAGCTGTGATAACATAATACTTTTCTGAGAAGACACGGTATTCTGACAGCAATTCCATGCGGGAGTCCACATAAAGCTTTCTGGGCGCCTTCTGGATATAACCGCTCAGCCACTGATAAAACAACTCTTCCTCTCCGTCCTTTACATCAATTCCCGCCAGCATGGCGTTTTCACTGCCTCCAAGTCTGTGGTACTCAGAAACAGGCAGATAGTAGGTGCAGTCAAAAGCAGTCTCAATAATACCGAACCGGTAGGTTAAGTCATAAGGCATATAAGCAATCTCCAATACCTCATAGGTCTTCTCACTGCCCTTACCCAGGTCTATGGTTACCGACTCTCCCGGAACATAGAAATAGCCGAAGCCTCTGGCTGTGTCGCTGACGATGACGTAATCGCCCTTTGCAAATTCCTCATAGGAAGGAGCGCTGCCGTAAAACTGCATTTTCTCAAAGGCAGCCCGATTGATTCCCATGACATGGGATTTTACTCTGCCCCCGTAAAGATACTCCCGCTCCGCCGCCAGCTGATTCTCCGTAAGATAACCTGCATCCGCTGCATTGTCGAGAATGTTTTCAAGATTTTGGTATCCCCTGTCATCCAGTTTCCGGACCACGTCCTGATTGTATAACAAGGCGATGCGTTCCACCTCTCCCCGCTTTTCTGCTGCCTGTACAAAATCAGGCGTTACAGCGTCGATATAGGAAGTGCTTCTCTGGGAATTTAGTCCGGAAACATTGAAATCAAAGGAGGCATAGACCTCAAGAAAGCGGCTGTAGTCATAGCTTTTGGAAATTGAATAGGAGCTGTTGAGCAGTACCAGAGGCAGGGCTAGGGAAAGCACCACCAGCACGGTCTTCTTCCAGGAACGCTTCAGATTTCCTCCCGCCATGAAAATAGGAGAAATTTTTCTCGTCGCCTTTTGAGTTCTGCTGCCGCTGCCGCTATCCATCTGCATTTTCACCGCCTCTACGGGAGAAAGCTTCGATACGACGCGGCAGGGCAGTCTGCACCCCAGATATACGGTCACCATAGAAAAGGCTGCCGCTGCTGCAAAAACCAGCGGATGAACGTAGCAGACTGTCTCCACGGACGCTCCCGCCTGAGCTTGCAGAAGATAAGGCGTCATGGCTTTCCCCACAAAGTACCCTGCCGTCAGTCCCAGAGGAAGTCCCTCCACCGCCAGTATCAGCGCTTGTCCGGACACCAGGCTCTTCAGCTGCTTACCTGTCATTCCAATGTTGCGGAGCAGACCGTAAGTTCTGATATCACTTCCCACAGAAATGCGAAATACGTTGTAGATAATCAGATATCCGGCACCGAAAATCACTGCGGCTATAACGGCAAGTAGGTCCAGGCGCATGGCGTCCTCTGAAAAGTAATCATAGGCAGAATTGATATAAATATCCCTGTCGTCTACCAGGCCGTATGATTCCGCCATATCCGCTGCCTTTTCCGACAATTCAAAGATACTGTCCATCCACAGATGCAGGGAATACTCCCCTTTCAGCTTCATCGATGAGGCAAAGTCCTCTGATACGAACACATGCTGGTTCAGTGCCAAAACATCTCCTTCCCAAAAACCGCACAGGACAAAGGCGGTAGTATGGGTCTGTTCTCCTGCGGTGTATGTCAGCTTTACTGTACGGCCCAGCTCATGGGGAATCCCAAGGGCGTCTAAGGTCAGAGTACTCATGGCTGCTTCTTTTTTTGAGACCGGCAGCCTTCCCTTCGTCAACCGACAATTCATCGCCTCCGCACCATTTTCATCAACATAGCAAAGGTCAGTCTGACCGCCTGCCAGTTCATAGTTTTCTATTATGCCCAGATTGACACTGACGCCGCTCTTCTCGACATCCGGGTCCTGTCTCAGTTTCTCGAGGGATTCTCCCTCCAATCCAATCACTGTAAGGTGACTGCTGTCGCCGTACATGCGAATGGTCTGATTCTCCATGGATTTCATCACCGATGACATTGCCGTAAAGAGAGAAGTAAACATGACCGTCGTCAGGACGACGGCAAGAACGGCCATGAGATTGCGGCTTCTGTTTGCCCTCATAAACCGGGCCGTAACCATCCATATGGTCCTTCTGCTATCTACCTTCAGCATATGACTCACCTCCGCTGACAATACGTCCGTCCTCAATACGGAGAATACGGTCCGCCATCTGCGCGATTTCCTCGTTATGGGTAATCATAACCATGGTCTGGGCAAAACGCTGGCCGGTTACTTTCAGAAGTCCCAGCACATCCTGGCTGGTTTTACTGTCCAGATTTCCCGTGGGCTCATCGGCCAAAATGATAGAAGGTTTAGCGGCCAGAGCTCTGGCAATCGCTACTCTCTGCTGTTGGCCTCCCGAAAGCTGCCCCGGCATGGAGTGCAGCTTCCCTTCTATTCCAAGGGTCCCAATTACCTGATTGAGATATTCTTTATCCGCCTTCTTTCCGTCAAGTCCCACAGGCAGAAGAATATTTTCCTCCACGTTCATATTGGGTACCAGATTGTAGCTCTGAAAAATAAATCCGATGTTCCTGCGGCGAAATATCGTCAGCTGGTCGCTGCTCATCTCTGAAAGGCTGCTGCCGCCTACAATCACTTCTCCGCTGTCTGCTTTGTCCAGCCCGCCCAGCATATGCAGCAGTGTAGATTTTCCGCTTCCGCTGGTTCCTACAACAGCCAGAAATTCTCCCTTATCCACAGCCAGACTGATGCCGTCTAAAGCCCGAACCGCAGTTTCTCCTCTGCCGTAAACCTTCACCAGATTCCTGCATTCTAAAATTTTCATTTTACTTCCTCCTCGCATAGTCAGGTAGTTCCTTTGATATTACCACTATACAAAGTAAAAGTACCAAAGCAGTCTCCTAAATATAACAGTGCTGATACTTTCTCCCTCATTATAGCATGACTCTTCTCGTGAAAACAGAGAACGCAATTTATTCCTTTAGCCTTTTCACTGCCCATAGATGCAAAAAAGGCAGCTATAACTGCCTTTTTTGTAAATTTCTATTCATTCTGTCCCGTAGGCCTCACTTAGGAGTTCAGCTCTAAAGTGGCGTTTACCAGCATTTCGATGGCCGCAGGAATCGAATCTTCATCCAAATCGAACTCCGGATTGTGGAGGGTCTGGGTCGTGTCGCAGCCGATACCCACATAGGTGGCGATACCGCCGTTATCCTGTACCTTGTTAATCATGACAGAAGCGTCGTCTGTGCCGCCTACGTTGCCCTCAAAGTAAATCTTTTTAAACCAGTCTACTTTTTCTGCAGCCCTCTGAACGACCTCCATCATTTCGTCGCTGCTCTTTGCCGCAGGAATTTCGCCGAAATCCACATAGGTGTACTCCATGTCATAGGCCTTTGCCGCTCCGTCCAAAATGTCGAAAACTCTCTTCCGGGCATAGGCGGAAATCGTGCGGGTCTGCCCTCTGTATTCTACACTCATAAATGCATTAGGGGCGATGGTGTTGGCTACAACACCGGCGTTGAGAACGCCTACATTAACTCTGCACAGGCCTTCTTCGTGAGGCGCGATGGCATGGAGGTTCAGCGCTGCGGTGCAGGCTGCCAGAAGCGCATTCTTTCCGTTCTGGGACGCGCCGCACGGATGAGCCGCCTTGCCGTGGAATGTAACATCAAGCTGGTCGTCGCTGAGGAAGTCCTTGCAGCCGCAGGCAATGGTACCGGACGGCAGCGGCCAGCCTTCGGCGGTCAGGGCCATGTGTACGGAGATGAAATTCATGGCGTCGTCCAGATGGCCTTTATCCACAATGGACTGCGCGCCGTTGTAGCGTTCTTCAGCCGGCTGGAAGATAATTCTCATCTTGCCTTTCAGCTGGTCCTTTTTCTGCATCAGTTCATAAGCAAGGCCCAGACCGATGGCCGCATGGGCGTCGTGACCGCATGCATGTACGCATTCGGCATTGCAGGAAATATATCCTTCGTCATAAGGCCGAAAGCCTTCTTTCTTCGGCTCTTCGTAAGGCAGACAGTCGATATCGAAACGATAAGCGGTCACAGGACCTTCTCTGCCCGTATCAAGCTCTGCGATTACGCCCGGGTAACCACCGGTACGCTCTACATAGGCCGGGTTTGCGCCCTGGGACACAGCCCTCTCCATTTCTGCTTTCTTCTCTTCTTCAGACAGCATCTCAAAGTCGATGGTGTCCACATTGACTACATCTGCACCCATCAGGCACTGGTAGCCCATTCCCTCCAGAATTTCTGCAATTCTGGCACTGGTTCTCATTTCTCTCCATCCAATCTCCGGATAGTGATGAAACTCTCTTCTGTACTCAATAAATTGATTCATAAGATTCGCTTCCTTTCTCTAAGTTTCTGCGGAGCGGCACTGCTGCAGCGCCTCACCCAGCAGTCTGATACCGCGGCGGATTTCATCGTCCGTCACGTTGGAAAAGCTCAGTCTGATATGACCTGTCTTTTTCCTACTGTTTTCGTAAAACACCCATCCGGGCATAACCAATACGCCATTCTCCTCTGCTGCCTTGTACAGAGCACGCTCGTTGATATCATCAGCCAGGGTACACCACAGCAGCAGTCCTCCGTCCGGCTTTTGATAACTGATGCCTTTATCGGAAATTTTGTCGAGCTCCTCGCACATAAGCGCAAGCTTGCGGCCGTACACCTTCTGTACCAGCTCAACATGGCGGTGATACTGGCCGGAATCGATGTAGGCATTGAGGAAATACTGTCCGATACCGCCTGCAGCAGTCTCGTCCACGCTGAGGGCATAACCCAGCATGTCGATAAAATCCGCAGGTCCCACTGCATAGCCAATCTTCATCATATACGGAAAGATTAACGTAAAGGAATACAAATAGATAACCATTTTGTTGGTATCCAGGGTATAAAGGCTTGGAAGCCTTTTGCCGCAGTAGGAAAAATCGCTCTGATAATCCTCTTCTATAATCGGCACATTGTAAGTATTGGCAAGTCTCAGAAGGGTCTGACGCTTGTCCATGGACATGGTAATGCCCGTAGGATTGTGGAAGTTAGGCTGTGTATAGATAAACTTCGGCTTTTCCCTGCGGATAACATCCTCCAGAAATTCCATCTGCATACCGTCGGGTTCCATGGGAACTGTGATAACCTTAATACCTCGGTTATAGAAAATGCTGTAATTGTCGGGAACCATAGGTCCTTCCGCTACGATGCAGTCTCCCTCCCGCAGATAAAGCATCATCAGATAACAGATAATCTGATTGGTCTCTGCCAGAATCTGCACATTTTTGGGCGTCACATAGATATTCTGGTCCGACAGAAGACGGCAGATATTCTCTTTCAGCCGACCTGTCTCCTGGTAAAAGCTGCTCATGCTGGCCTTGTTGCAGTCAAAGATTTTCCCTATGACATGCTCCATCCCCTCTACTGGATTGAGGGTCCTGTCCATGGTCAGACCGCCGAAAGTGATTAACTCGTCCCGTTCCGACTGCCAAAACAGATTGTTGAACTTCTTTTCCGCACTGCGAAATTCGTATCGGAAAGCCTTTTCCAGCGGAAAAAAACGTTTACCGAACTCCCGAATCTCCTGAGGCGCCTTGACAAAGTACCCCTTAGGCCTTTGTCTGGACACCGTCACAAGCTGGCCTGCAATCAGCCTATCATAAGCTTTGATGATGGTGTTGCGATGAACAGAAAGCTCACCTGCCAGGCGGCGCTCAGACGGCAGCTTATAGCCTGCGGCCAACTCCTGGGAATAAATCTTGTCCTCAATCTCTCTGGCAATCTGTTTATAAAGCGGTACACAGCTTTTTCGGTCGATGGTCAGCTTCATGATGCATATACTTCCTTATCCTGCCCCTGCCGGGTATTTCACAAAAAGGCTTCCTGCACAGGGTCCTGTACAAAAAGCCTTCTGCTCGTCCATTATATTTTATGCCTTTACGTGGGTTTATGCAACTGTTTCCGCGTTTTCAGCCTTTATTTTTTTTGTATATCTGTCCCAGAGAATCAGCATGCAGATACCGATTGCCATAATCACTACGATTCCGATGAACAGATAGCGATAGCCTGCGTCTCCGAAAGTATCCAGCAGCTTACCGGAAATGAACGGAACAAATACCTCCGGCAGATAGCCTAAAGTACATACCAGACCGATAGCAGTTCCCGCCACTCTGATAGGAATTCCGCCCTCATCCATCATGGAGAAAGCCATGCTGTAGCCGCCGTACATACCGGCGTAAATCAGAATACACAGGGCGATGAAGAGTCCGGAGCCCATATTGCCCATTACTGCAAGGAGCAGAGTACCGATGCCCATCATGGAGAAGGTTACGTACATAATCTTGGATCTGCCGATTTTGTCAGCAAGAGCGCCGCCGCCGAAGGCTGCAACCGGCCTTACCCACTGTGCGGCCGCTGTAACGAAAGCGCCTGCAGCAGCAGTCATGCCGAAGGTGGAGGTTGCATACGGAGTGAAGTACCAGAATGCGATATTCATCACGTAGGTGCAGCACAGGATAGCGGACAGAATCCACACTGCCGGCATCTTGATAACTTCTTTTACCTGGGCGATGCTAATCTTGTCTGAATCGTCCTTTGCAGCAGCAGCTTCAGCCGGTTTATGCTCTTTCATCAGGAAGAAGAGAACAATACCTAAAACGATGGCGATAGCGGAATAGTAAACGATAACCGCGTTCAGACCGCCCAAATCTCCTGCTTTCTTCTGGAAATATCCGAATATTGCCATGAAGCAGACAGCATCGATGGCGTATACGATACCTCTGCCGCCGTCCATAAAGCCGTAAGCCTTACTCTGTTCGTCGTCGCTTGCGATTTCACGAAGGCTCTTCAGCAGGGATGGCCAGAAGGCGAACAGGGAGGTGAAGCCCCACAGCGCGTAAATTGCCAGCAGCATGACATAGCTTGGGTTCATCAGGTGCAGAAGTCCGCCCAGACCTGTCAGAATCAGAGATACGGACATCAGCTTTCTGGTGGAGACCATGTCGGCAACAACGCCGCCGAATAAGTAGGAAATCATACCGAAGATTCCGAACATGGAACCGAAGGTACCCATCTGCACGTTAGTCAGATTATATGTTTCCAGATAAGCGTCATAGAAATAGGACCTGAAATAAGGAAGACCGTAAATCATAGCGCCTGCAATGGTGATAAGCACCAGGTGAAACATATGCTTTCTCAGTTTTGATTCACTCATTTTCTTTCTCCTTTGTATAGTTCAAAATAGTGTCTAATAAGAACGCTTTAATCATACGAGAAAAGTTCCGGCATATAAAGTACCAAAAAAAACAAAAAACTACAATTTAGTAGTCCAAAATACAAAAAACCAAAAGGCTCCATCTTTCGATGAAGCCTCTTGGCTGCGATATTAATTAAGAAAGAATTTGCGGCGTTGAAAACTCAATACTTCCACGCCGTCTTGTTACTATCCAGTGTCTAATAAAAATCACCGCATACTGTCTAAATGCGTTCCACGTACTTATTTGTAATGGTAATCCAGCCGCCTGTAGACAGCTTGCCACGCTTGCCATTGCTGGACACTCTCACGATGTTGTACGTAGAGCCTTTTTTAAGCGTTTTCAGCTTCTTTGACAGCAAAGACGATGTTTTCCTCACAATCAGATTTCCCTTTGCTCTAACCTTGAATTTTTGACCTGTGAGCAGTGCGTGAACATCATCCCACTTGCTGTCCTGCACATACGGCAACGGACAGAGTTTGCCGTTTACGTCAAAGTGCCTGATAACGTGTGCATTATCAATGCCGAGCCGCTTCTGGATTGCCTGCACCAACTGTGCCGTTCTTTCCAGCGTTGCTTTTGTGATGTAAAGATTGTCTTTGGAATCTTTCTTGCAGCACATTTCAATGGACAGGCTATTGGCATTGGTACACTTGCCAAAATACTTACCGCCGTACTTGGCGTATGGACTGCCTTGGTCAAGCAGACCACGGCTGCCGACCGCCCATGCAGCGTTTTTTTCCAGTACAGACTGTACTATGTTCTTATCATCCACAAAGTAGTGCGCCGATGCGCCTCGGTCACCGCCCTGAAAATATGTTCCGTTGTTGACTGCCGTTGATTCATCACCGACCCAGTGAATGACCAACCACTTGATTTCGCGGTTGGTCATTTTGTCATGGTTATACTTTGAAATCATCTTTTTAACGCCTAAAACCGCCATTACTCTGTACCTCCCTTATCGTTAAGTAAATCGATTGCCTTGGTGAGAACGGATGGCAAAGGCAATCCCATAACGCCAGCGTTTTCGATAATGCTGATTAATTCATTCGCAATAAAGCCAATCACTACGGCGTCTCTGATATAGGTGGTATTCAGCACCAAATCTAGCCGATAAGCAATTAAAACAAAAACCAGCGTCATGCACTTTTTGCAAAGTCCACGCCAGCCAGCCTTGCTGTCCAGTGCGCCGCTTTCAGACTTATTGGAGCCGTGGAACACCCCGGCAACAATAAGTCCTGTAATGTAGTCAATCACCATGAAGATAAGTAGAGTAGTCATGCCTGCTGTCCATCCTCCGAAAAAACCTGAAATAACACTGCCTGTAATCCCTGTTACTGTGCATATTGTCTGTTTCATATTGACCTCCTTAAATGTACGGGTTTCGGGCGTTCCAGCTCGCCAGTGCCTGGAATATGTATGCCTTTTCATAGTTGCTATAATTTGTTTTATTGAGATAAGCGACTAACTCTGCTGTCGAGTAGTGCTTATTACCATCGGTATCTGCGCCGTTGGCAATCTTCGTTATATCTTTTGGCTTCAATCCAAGGTTGTACAGATTTTGGGCGTTTTGGTACGACCGTTCAGACAGTGTGCCTCCGGCGATAGCATTAGCTTGTTTATAGTTTGTTGCACCGCCAGAGATATACTTCATCGTACTGGTCAGAGTGCCGTCAGTATCCGTGACGGTCTTTTTTGCCTTGTACAGTTTCTCAAATTCGTCAATATCCATTCCGCTTGCCTTGTACGCTTTCTTCTGGTTCTTGCCCATTTGGGAGACCTTGTATTCTTCCTTGGTAACTCCTTGTTTCATAAGAAATTCCATCCGGGCATTGTCCTTGGCATTGTCGTAAACTTCTTTGATAGCCTTTTTCTTTTCCTCTGCACTCAGGTTCTGGTACTTCTTTGTAGCGAAGAGTTTTTTCAGTTCCGACTGCGCATATTGACCTTTCGCTTTGTTGTAAGCGGTGAGGTCGGCTTCGCTCATATGGTAGGTTTCGTTACCGAACTTCTGGTCATACTCACTGCTTTGAGCCTTTCGAGGGACAATCTCAGACATATCACCAAGTTTGTCACCCAGCCTATTCAATTCTTTATCCACGCTTGACTGCTTCGTGCTTTTCAAAGTGCCTGGATTAATAAAATTATCAAAAGCAGCTTTTATATAATCGTCTGCGGTGGATTTTTTCTCCGTCTGACCCCAGAGGTCAACATACGGTTGATTTGTGTCTGTAAGTCCCGGAATTTTATTTTTTATCTGGTTGATAAACTTCTCATTGTCACGCACATCTTTGTTCTCTGCTGTAGATATAGTAGTGCGCTTCTCCGGGGTGAGGGTCTTGGCAATCTGGCTGCCCAGTGTCGGGAAATACTGTCCAACATAGGATTCTGCAATATTTCCAAGCACGCCAAGAGTAGCATTATCATCAAACGCCGTGTCAAGAGCGGTATTAAGCCCAGACAACATGGACAGATTAAAGATAGGGTCTGTCATGCCCTTCATGCTTGACATGACGGATGCAAAGGAAAAACCGTCCTTTGCAAAGTCATTTCCCAATTCTACGCCAATAAAAAACGGCATTGAGATTGGTGCCGCCCAGTCCATTGTGTAGGAATAGTCTCCAATTTTTATGGAGTATTCCTGCTCCCCGTTCTGCGCTGCATACGCCCCCGCCGCTGTGGTAGTGTCAAGTGAACCCTGTGCCATGTCGTGCATACCCATGTACAATCCCAAACCGACAATGCCGGTTCCTGTAAGTCCAGAAGATACCTTGGCGATACCGTCAATCAGTTTTGCGTTATCGCCGCCTGCTTTGAGAATTTTACCCATACCTTGGATTAATCCGCCCGGAGAGTAGTCCCATCCACGCCGCATAATGTTAATAGGGGTTTTCGTGAACGGGACTGTGGCTTCAACTAGCATACTTCCAGTTTTCTTGACCAACTTTTCCCCTGTGGTATCGCCCGGAACCTGGTCTAACGGTACATTGGCGTATTTTTTCATGTTCGCCAAATAGTCAGCCAATGCAGAAGCATCACGGTATGTGCTGTTCATAGCTTCGTTTATGGCGTAGTTTCTTGCTTTATTGAGCATTTCAGCGCTAACGTCTACTGTGTTCTTCACACCATTTGCCTTTAGGTATTGAGCATATGACCGGCGATATGCGTAGCCCATGAATACTTCGTCCTCTTTTTCCAAGAGGTCTCCGCTTTTTTTCCTTACCCATTCAAGTGCCTTGTTTTTATACACCGCGGCATCAAGACTTCTTCCACTTTCGATGTACCGGGACCCGCCATTCATCAGGGCATCCTTTATCTGCTCAAAGTCTTTTTTGCCTGCAGAGACAAGGTTACTGTCTCCTATAGTTAAAACTGCTTTTGACCGGTTTCCGTCCTTTACAATGGCTTTTTCGAGCCCAGATGCGATAATATTCCGCATACCTTTAATCGGAACGAAAAGAGCGTTGCCAAGTATATTTCTGATATGAGTCTTGGGGTTTGCCAGCATTGACATATAACGCCATGCATTGGCTTTCTGCGTCCATGATGCAGGAATCTGCGACCATACATCGCGCATAATTTCCTTTTGCAGTCTGTTCGCTGTCGCCTCATCTGCGGCCCGGCTCAACTGTTCAATCAGTTCGGTTGGTGGATTTACTGCCGTTCCAGTAGACTTCTGGATACGGTTAATCTGTTTTCCTACGCTGATAGCTTTGGCTTCAGGTGTAAGATTGCTGAACATTCTCATCGCCTGCAAGGTTCGTCCAGCTTCGGATTCCATGCTTGCCACGTCGGCGAGTACCTTCATCATTGAATCATAATCGCCCATCTGCTGATAATTCTGCGCCAGCCGATAACCTGTAGCAATATCCTCACTGGTTGCCGCTCGTCCGTTATCAGCTACGAAATCAAAGTTCTGCTGTGCCTTTGCCATGTCCTTATCAACCGCCGCAATGGCATTGTCTATAGCGGTCTTATTTGACTTGGTATACTTGGCATATATACCATCATTAATGTTTTCTCGAATAATCTTTTGCGAGGTTTCGTTCAGCATAGGGCTGTTATACAGGGTCTTGGCAGTCTGCGAGGTTTCTCCATAAGGTGTAGCATTGACTACCCCCTGGTCTTGACCGTAAATGTCTGTATTAATCTCCTGTGTAGAAGGTCTGTATACATCTGCCCCGAGGTCTTTTTGCTGTGCTGAAATAAATCTTCCATTGACATTATCAACCGATTCTGTAATAATATCATTAGAAGGTTTTTCGGCGGACAGGTAAGAGGTCTCCCGCTTCATGGCGTTGGAGGTCGCCTGATACTGAAGCCTTCTTTTTTCAATCTCCTTTGCATATTTGTCAGTGTCAACACCCCACATATTTTTAAATTTAACTGAATTTCTGGAATCAGACACCAGTTCTGTGATAATCGTATGTCCGTTTATTTTTTTGCCAAGTATAATCCTTGTACCATTCTTTGTTTTTACTACTTCAATAACATCATCATAGTTATCAATGTATTCCGGTATTTTTTTATAGTCTTCCAGTTTTAATGGTATATCCCCTGTTTGCTTTGGATTGGCATGGCCTTTATACGAGTGCCTAATGTCATCTGAACTTAGTTCCAGATACATATTTTTAATGTTTACTTCCCCATTTGTTTGCTTTAATACATCATTCGCAAATCGATTTCCCACTTTTCCATAAGACTTTATATTGTTTGAAGTCTTACCCATAACTGAATCAGAAATATACCTATTAACTTCTTTTTCACTGGTAAGAATAGGGCTGTCCCCCATTACACTCATTTTCTGTTTATTTTTTTTAATTGAATGCTTTGTCCCTGTGTTTAAATAATCTCCCAAATCCTCCTTTACAAGCCTTGTATTCGCCATTGCATTTCTTGCCTGATTAGCGGATTTCGGAGCCGGGGCTAATTTCTTTGTCTTGGTCACATCGGATATATCAATATCATCTGCCGCGCCTTTCGCCGCTTTGACCATCTTATTGTATTCAGCGTTGGAAACTTTAACGTTCTTTACTTTCCCATTTACGACTTTTGGAATGGTCTTGCTGCCACCCTTAGAAGCAGCTCTGACTACTAGAGGTGCAGCCTCAATTACTCCTCCTGTAACAAAGTCCATAGCCGCATTTTCAGCCATGTACTTTTTCCACTCTTTAGAGCCGACTTTCATGCCCTCGGCTCTTGCAGAATTGCTGTTCATTAGAGTGCCTGCCGTAGCATCAGCCGCGGCCCCCTTGACGAGTCCTTTAGCCACAGAAGACACCTGTTTTTTCGCAGCATGTTCCACAGCCTTCTTCGTAGCATTCTGCCCGGCTTTTGTCAGAGTCTTCCTTGCAGCAGCTTTTGCAAGTTGAGTTTTCGCTGCTTTGGATACGACTTTTTTTCCCGCCTTAGACGCAACGGTTTTTGCCGCCAGCTTTCCAGTAACCTTACTGACACCGCCATAGCCAGCACCATATCCGACGACAGTACCGGCGATATTACCGCCGGTATAAGCCTTAGATTTTTTTAATTTTTTGTGGTTTATGTCCATGTTGTCGGTCATTTTGATGCCGACAGTTGACGCCATCAAGCCGTCCTGTACGCCAAGCATAGCACGAGTAAAAGCGTAGTCTGTCAATGCTTTGTTCTGGTAGGCTTTCGCCGCCGCTGTCATTTGCTTCTTTTTTGGTTTCGCAGACTGACCCGGTTTGCGATTCTTTCCAGAGGTCGAAGGATTGGCTTTTATCAGTGAGCCAGTGCTACTTACTTTCTGCTTGTTCGCCTTGTTCCACTTCGCCGCCTGTTCTTTATTCGATTTTCTGCGTTTCTTTTTTTCTGCTTCAAAATCAATAGCCATACTATCACCTTAGTTTAGTAGTTTAAGCAAGGACTTAGCTTGCTTTTCACTCAAATTCCCCTTGTTGTACTCGGATTGAATTTGGTCAGTATATCTATCAAGCTGCTTCTCGGTTGTGTTGCCTTTCAGCTGGTAGTTGGCAATGTTCGTTTGCAGTGTCTTGAAGGTGTTGACATTGCCTTTGCTCTTGGTAGACCCGGAAGAACCGCTTGAACCGCCGTTCTTTACCGCTGGAAGAGCTGAAGAACTGCCGCCGCCAGAAGAACCTCCAGAACTTCCACCACTAGAGCCACCAGATGAATTAGTTAGTTTTTTTTTACTGGTTACAAACGGAGCACCATCTTTTAGTGTTACGCTGTATCCTGCATCAGCAAGTTGCATGGAGAGGTTAAGGTTAGCCTGGTTTTGCGCCGCCTGTTGCTTCGCAAGCGTCGTATTTGAGCCAACTACTTTCCAGTGATATATGCCAGTTTCATCGACCCAGTTTTCTGTGATTTTACCATTCTTATTTCGTTCTAATTCTGCCATTCTACGTTTAGTATTTGTAGCGGCAAGTGCTGCCTGTTCAGCTTTCGCCGCTTCTTCCTTCGCTTTGGCTTCTGCTTTCTCTTTCTGCTCCTGTTCCCATGCCGCCGCCTGTAATGCGTTCTGCTGATATGCTGCTGCCAGAGATGAATTCAGTGCAGAATTTACGTCGGAGTACTGCTGAATCTGGCTCTGTCTGATGTTAGACAGGCTATTATTCCGCTCATACTCATTTTCAGCAAGATTACTACCGTATGCTGCCTGAAGCTTAAGGTTAGCAGACTCAGATGCGCCGCCGGTTATGCCGTACTGCGACAGCTGTTCCGGCAATGCTTTCTGCCCTTGTCTATAGTTGATATAAGCGTTATTTGCACTCTTATCATAGCCCTGATTTGCTGTACTAATCATCTCGGAGTATAATCTATCTAACTCTGCTTTCTGTGCTGCAGCATTGGCTTTCATCATGCTCTCATAAGCTGCATAAATTTCATCATATGGGTTTTGTTCCTGAACCTCTTCTTGGGCTGCTGGCAGCGTTGCACCTATTGTTGTTGCAGTTCCTAAATCCCTGTTGACATGTGTACTTAAACCACTGTTACGATTATTCGTTGTCGTCGGAGTTGTAGGATTTTTTATTGTTATTTTGTTGGTTGCCATTCAGATAACCCCCTTACACCACTGTAAAATACTGCCCTACAAGCTGTGATGGAAGATACGCAAGCG
>CBCTFZ010000038.1:0-29669 GCA_965146355.1 uncultured Emergencia sp.
GTCACATGCTCCTGGTCTCCACAGCATTAACGTCCCGCTCCTGCTTTTCTCCGCTGCTCTGCGGGTCACATGCTCCTGTCCTCCACAGCAATAACGTCCCGCACTCCCTCTTCACCACTGCTCTGCGGGTCACATGCCCCTCGCCTCCACATTGCGCCATTTGACCGGCTTAGAAAAGGGCTGGGCACTTTTACCCAATTTCCGATAGAGTAAAAAAAGAGGGTATTCCGCACTGCCTGTTAAATCAGGTCTCAGGAAATACCCTCTGTTTTTCTTATCTGTCTTTGCTCTTAATCTTGGCTGCCTTACCGGTTCTGCTGCGCATGTAGTGCAGTCTGGCTCTTCTGACATCGCCTTTTCTAACCACTTCGATTTTTTCAACCCATGGTGAATGTACAGGGAATGTCTTCTCTACGCCAACACCGGAAGAAATCTTTCTAACGGTGAAAGTCTCAGCGATTCCGCCGTTCTGTCTCTTCAGGACAAAACCTTCAAAAATCTGAACTCTTTCTCTGTTTCCTTCTTTAATTTTAACGTGTACCTTTACAGTATCGCCCACGTTAAACGCAGGGACTTCTTTCTTTAAGTAATCCTGTGCAACTGAATCTAAAATATTCATTGTATAGTATCCTCCTTCCCTTCAAGACGTTCTTGCTTCTATCTATTATACAGCAGAGGACCGCCCGTAAATTCCTAAAAACCGCAAGACAAAGCTTGTTCATCTCGCAGAACGAAAATATTATATCACAGATAATGACAGGAAAGCAAGGACTTTTTGCCATAAAATAAAAATTTCTGAATGCAAAAAGAGTGAAAAAACGGCACACGCCATTTCTGACGTGCAGCCGTTTCTTCTGTTCCCTAGTATCTCTAATCCAAAATCCCCTTATCCTTCTATGGAAATATATTTATTCTCCTCAATCTGTGGCTTTTCGTCCGGCTTCGGTATGCAAATCTTCAGAACGCCGTCCTCAAATTTAGCCTTAATGTCATCCTGGGTGACTCCTTCGCCCACATAAAAGCTTCTGCAGCAGGAACCTACAAAGCGTTCTCTGCGGATGTACCTGCCATCCTCATCCTTCTGATCATTTGAAGTGCCGGTTGAAGCCTCGATGATTAGCGTACCATCTTTCAGCTGGGCCTTCACATCCTCTTTCCTGTAGCCCGGCATCTCCATCAGAAGTTCAAAGTGATTGCCTGCATCCTTGATGTCAGTCTTCATCAAGGTGTTTTCTCTACGCCCTCCGAACGAAAAATCCATAAAGTCGTCAAATAATCTCTCTCCTAATGTGCTTGGTAATAACATATAGCTCCCTCCTTTTGCTGCCAATCCCACTGGCAGGTTTCTTTGTTACTCTCATTTGTCTCAATTCCCTTTCGACAATATTTATTATACCACTTTTGTTAGCACTGTCAAGTGGTGAGTGCTAATTTTTTGATAATTTTCTTTTTAGAAAGCGGTCAACCATGAAAGATTAATCGCTATTGCTTTGTGTAGACATTTAGCTGATGTTCTATATCACGTCCACCGTACATGACACGGATAACCGTTACAATACCTTTTTCTGTATCAGCGATATAGCAGACTACATAGTTATCAATAAGAAGTATACATAAGCCACGGCTATACCACGGTTCTTTTTCGTACCTCTGACAGCGTTCTGGCATATCTTCCAGACTAGTGATACCCTTTTCCAGTCTGTCAAGCTGTCCGCTGGCATTTTCCGGCGACAGCAGTTCAAAAGCGATATATTCATAGGTTGCCCTCAAATCGCTGTCAGCCTGTTCTGAAACCTCCACAGTAAATATCATAATCCATAATCCTTGCGAATATCAGCAAAGGCTTCTCTTGCGTCCTTTGTACGCCCGCTTTGCATATCCGCATAGCCTTTCTCCAATTCCTCATGGAATCCAGTTTCTGACAAGACGCTTATATCAACAGGCTTTTCAGAAGGCAATTTTACTTCAAAAGGAAGCCCCCTCTGTAAGATAATCTGTTTATAAAACATATTGATAGCGTTGGAAGCAGGAATCCCAAGTGCTGATAAAATGGCTTCTGCTTTTTCTTTTACTTCTGGCTCAATTCTTGCGTAGAGATTCGCTGATTTTGCCATAATGTTATCGCTCCTTTCCTAAAGAGGTTACGTTTACATCTTTATTATACGCTGTTGTCCGTACATTAGCAATACTTTTATGCTCCGATAACCTTATTAAGCAGTTCCAGCAATTCATTCTTTTTTATTTCAGCGCGATTTCCTTTGTGGAAGTCGTCTGCTGTTTGACACCAATTTTGACACCAAATTTTTGTAAAGTGACGATTTCAGACGAGGTAGGATACTGCGACTTTACGGAGGAAATATTTCGGACAGTTTTTTCTTTGAATACGCGGTTTTGAACTTTTAGGCTTAAACCCATGTGAAAAAACAACGGCTTTCTGAAAGTTTTTCTATGGGGACAGAGATAAACATGTTATAATGGACAAGACAATTTTAAGCACGTTTTTTCAATATTTTTTAAGGAGGAATTTTACACATGACCAACCACGACGTCAACAAAGACGGAATTTACGATGCAGCAAGGCTTGGCGTTCCCAAAATGCTGATTCTGGGGCTGCAGCACACCTTTGCCATGTTCGGCGCTACGGTGCTGGTACCGATTCTCACCGGCCTTGACGTGGCCACTACTCTTTTGATGGCCGGCCTGGGCACCCTGCTGTTTCACCTGCTGACAAAGGGCAAGGTTCCCGCTTTTCTCGGCTCATCCTTTGCGTTTCTGGGAGGTTACGCTGCGGTAGCGCCTATGATTGACGGACAGCCCAATGCCGAAATGCTGCCTTACGCCTGCGGCGGCGTCTTTGCGGCCGGACTGGTCTACGCCGTCATGTCTGCCCTTATCAAAGCCTTCGGCGCCCGCCGGGTCATGCGTTTCTTTCCTCCCGTGGTCACCGGGCCGATTATCATTTCCATCGGTTTAATTCTGGCCCCTACGGCCATCAATAACTGCCAGACCAACTGGATTCTGGCCCTGGTCGCGCTGCTGACCATCATCATCTTCAACATCTGGGGCCGCGGCATGGCTAAAATCATTCCTATCATTCTGGGCGTTGTGGTCAGCTATGTAGTGGCCATTCTGATGGGAGCTGTAGATTTATCGGCCATTGCCAAGGAGCCTCTTTTGGGCATGCCGCCGCTGACGGTCATGAAGTTCGACGTCAGCGCCGTCATCACCATCATGCCTATCGCTCTTGCAACCATGATGGAGCATATCGGAGACATCTCGGCCATCGGCGCTACCACCGGCCGAAACTACATCGCAGACCCGGGTCTGCACAGAACCCTGCTGGGCGACGGTCTTGCAACCTGCCTGTCTTCTGCCTTCGGCGGACCGGCCAATACCACCTACGGGGAGAACACCGGTGTTCTGGCTCTGACAAAAATTTACGACCCGAAGGTCATCCGCATCGCCGCCTGTTTCGCCATCCTGCTGTCCTTCATTCCGAAAATCAGCTTTATCATCACGTCCATTCCGGCAGCCATTATCGGCGGCGTTTCCCTGATTCTGTACGGTATGATTTCCGCCATCGGTATCCGCAACGTGGTGGAGAATCAGGTGGATTTCACAAAATCCAGAAACACCATCATCGCCGCGCTGATTCTGGTCTGCGCCCTGGGCTTTAACGCTGTGGGCGGCATTTCCTTTACTGTGGCAGACGCTACCATCACCCTGTCCGGTCTTGCCATCGCAGCTATCGTGGGCATTGCAGCCAACGCTATCCTGCCGGGCAACGACTACGAGTTCAAGGAAGAGGAAGGCACCGTAGAGAAATTCCAGACCTTTAAGCTATAAACTTTTCCTATCAAAAAACCGCGAGATAGGTCCCTTCTGTCAGGAAGGCCGTCTCGCGGCATTTTTATAACATAGAAAAGCACCTTCTGTGCACAAAAGAGCACGCCCCGCAGGCGCTGCTCCATAACCTGCTGCAGATAGACGCTCTATACGCGCAGACTATTGTAAAAAGCCGACACTGCGGTCTTATCGGCGTCGCTGATAATGTAATTTTCTTTTCCGTTAACGGTTACATATTTGTCAAAAATTACCACCCTTGTCCGCTTGTCGCCTGCCGTAATATGAAAAAGCGTGGCCGTGCCGGGCAGCTTCTCCCGCAAACTGCCATTGTCCGGCTTTAAAGACAAGCTGTTAAGCATTTGAATACATTTCTGCAATTCTCTTCTGTTTAGCTGAACGGCTCGGGTTCCCCGCAAGGGCATCTTCTGTACTTCAATAGACTTGACAGCGTCACTTCCGGCAAGTTCAAAGTCCAAGCCCTTTCTATCTTTCTGTAAGGAGAAAACGACAGAAATAACTACAACAATTACTATAACTATGGCTAGAAAAAATATCAGCATTCCGCTTTTCTTTTTTAAAAAAACTACTCCCAAGTGAAATCCCCCTTTGCTACATTGAAACTGCCAATACTAACTCCTCTACTATACATCACACAAAAATCGTTTTTTGATTTCATCTCTCCGACTATTTTGTCAGCTTCCTCCAAAATTTTCTCCCTAATTACACTATACCCATCTGCGCCGAAAAAAACAACTCTGTAAATATTTTATTAAATTTTAAATATCCCGCCTATAACTCCTCTCGTTCGTTTCCTACGCCCGCGGGTGGGTTCTGTCGTAAACATCTTTAATCCGATTCTTTGTCACCGACAGGTAAATCTGGGTAGCCATGATATCTTCGTGGCCCATCAGTTCCTGAAGGCTTTTCAGGTCCGCCCCGTTTTGCACCATATGTACCGCAAAGGAAGTCCTGAGAATATGGGGCGTCAGTTTGTCCTCAAGTCCCGCCTGCCTGCCGTACTGTTTGATTAGCTTCCAAAATCCCTGTCTGGAAAAAGCTTCTCCCATGTAGTTGACAAAGAGGGGGCTGCTGCCGTCCTCCGACGCCTTTTCCCGCATGAGAAGCAGCCGGCTGTTCAGAATATATCGGTCTAAAGCCCGCCGGGCCATGGTGCCCATGGGAACAATTCTGGCTCTGCCGTGGGCGCCGTTTAAAGTCAGAAACCCCATGCGCAGATTTGCGTCGGACATCTTCAGTTCGATGATTTCACTGACCCTTACGCCTGTGGCATACATGACCTCCAGGATAGCCCTGTCCCGGATACCCTTCACCGAATCATCCGGCGCGGCGAGGAGTGCTTCAACCTCTTCAATGGTCAAATAGTCAAGATCCCTGCGCTCAATTCTCGGCGATTTAATATCCTCAGCCGGATTCAGTTTTATGATACCTTTTTTCATCAGATACTTATAAAAAGTTCTAATAGACGACAGCTTTCTGTTGGCCGTTGCCCTGGACTTGCCGCCCTTTTTCAGCTCCATCAGATATGCCGCCACATCTGTTTCTGAAGCCTCCGCAAGGCCTCTGACCTCTCGACTTTGCAGAAAGGCGTCAAAGGCTCTCAGGTCCCTTCCATAGGCCTCACAGGTATTGTCTGCCGTTTTCTTCTCTTCCTTTAAATATATCATAAAGCCGTATAGTTCCATAATATCTCTCCGTTACTTTCTATCATATTTCTCCATAGACAGCATATTCTGTTAAATAAAAGGAGGGGGCTCGTCTATGGACAAAAAACTAATTCTGATTCCGCTGATAATTTTGATTGCCAGCTTCAGCGCCGGCATCTTCACTGAAATTGCCGTACCAATCGAAAGCTTCCGGCTTCCTGTTCAGCTGCCCTCCGTAGGCGCCAGTATTTTGGAATACATAAAAAGTGATGTGATTACCACCGCTGCCGCTTTGATTTTTTCTGTCAGCGTTTTCCTCCTGCCCCTGGTTCCTCTGATGGTGATAGGAAAAACCTTTTCTCTTGGGTTTTCCGCTGCGTATATCCTCTCCTCTTCTTCAGAAAAGGCCTTCGGCATCGTCATGGCAGCGCTGGTGCCCCGGGGAATTTTCAAAATTCCCGCATATATGGCTCTGGCAATGGTTTCTTTGGAAGCGGCTGCTTTCGTAAAAAAGAATTACCAAAACCCTGCGGCACTGAAACACGGAGGCCCTGCCCACCTGCTCCGGTTCCTCTTCTGCTTTCTGGCCCTTGCCGGTTCTAGCGTACTGGAAGCCCTCCTTCTGCAAGGAGTCCTCTAACCAGAAGAATCGCCACCTGGGACTTACCGTCCTCGATACGGCCGTCCAAAACCATTCGGTAAAGTTCTTCTATTGGATATTCGCAGATATCGATAGCTTCGTTATCGTCAAATTCGGTTTCTCCGGCTGTCAGACCGGTACAGAGGTAGATATATAAAATCTCCTCCGAATATCCCACCGAAGGGTACATCCGGGTCAGCATTCTGATATGGGACGCCGTATAACCTGTTTCTTCTTTCAACTCCCGCAGAGCAGTTTTTTCCGTATCGGTCTCGCCCGGTTCAATTTTTCCGGCGGGAACTTCCAGCATGACCCGCTCCGCAGGCTTTCTGAACTGTTTCACCATAATCATAGTGCCGTCGTCTTTGACCGCTGCAATGACGGCGCCGCCCCGGTGTTCCACAATCTCCCGAAAGGATGTGCCGTTCTGTACAGTCACCTTATCTCTGCGGACATTGAGAATCGTACCTTCATAAATCCGTTCTGACCTAAGGGTTTTTTCTTCAAAAGTCATAACCTGTCCTCCCCGTATGTTGATAATAATAGTATATCATAATTCTCGGCCTAATTCTGCATTTTTATCTGCTTGTAAAAAATAAAACTGAAAAAGGAGTCCCCTCGGCAGGGACTCCCTCTATATCAAGCGGCAGCTTATCTCGGTTCTACGATAAGCTTGATTGCCGTTCTTTCTTCACCTTCAATTTCGATGTCTGTAAATGCCGGAACACAGACCAAATCGATGCCGCTGGGCGCGACAAATCCTCTGGCAATGGCGGTTGCCTTAATTGCCTGATTCAATGCTCCTGCTCCGATAGCCTGAATCTCTGCACCTCCCTTTTCTCTTAAGACACCTGCTAAAGCCCCTGCTACTGAATTCGGGTTTGACTTAGCTGAAACCTTTAATATCTCCATTCTGTTTTCCTCCCTTGAAGTATTTTGTTTTCTCTATTATACAGGCTGTTATACGCAAAAAGTTGGTCTTTCGTAAGACAATTTACTTGTTTTTTTTATTTTTTCAACAAAATACTTGCATTTTTCGACTAAATTAGGTATAATTCAATTGTGGTTATCCCCCTGATAACCTCATTAATCTCTAATCCCAATACCCCTTTTGAACAAAGTAGACTGCACCCCTGCGGTCTATTTTGTTTTTAAAGCGAAAAACAGGGTATCTTACCCTATATAATATAGTTATGTACGAAAAGAGGTTTTTATGAAAGTAATTACCGACAGCTGCCGGCTGTCCCCGTATACCTCCAGAATTTTTGATATGTATTTCGGAGGCAGAAGTTTTGCAGTCTTTGATATTGAAACCACGGGACTTTCCCCCGCCTGGTCCAAGGTGATTCTGTCAGGCATTCTGATGGTCGGCGGAGGCCGTGCGGAAGTCATACAGTATTTTGCTGACAGCCCTGATAATGAAAAACAGATTATCGAAAAAACCCTGGAAGCTCTCCGTCAAGTGGATTTTATCCTGACCTATAACGGCAAGCACTTTGACATGCCCTTTATGGAGGCCCGGGCCAAGAAGTACGGCATACAGTTTAACCCGGGGATTTATAATCTTGACTTGTTTCTGGTTGTACAGGGACATTCCGGCCTCCGGGAAAGCCTGCCTAATTTAAAGCAGAAAACCCTGGAGGTTTTCATGGGCCTTGCCGACAGCCGGGACGACGAAATTTCCGGCGGCGACAGCGTAGCCCTCTACGAAAAGTACATGCAGACCCATGCCTTTGCTCTGGAAAAGACCATTCTTCTTCACAACCACGACGACCTGCTTCAGCTGTACAAATTGCTGCCGGTTATCTCCAAGACGGATTTTCACAGAGCCATGTATAAGCTTGGATTTCTCGCCGGTAACTTCCTGGTACAGAAGATTACCTTTAAGGGCCGCGACCTTTATATTCTCGGAAAACAGCTTAACAGTTCCAAAGACTACATTTCCTTTCCAACTGAGGAAAAGCCCTGCTCGCTGATTATGAACAGCGTCAGCGGTGATTTTGAATTAATCGTACCTTGTCAGGCGGAAGCGGGCGCCTTATATTTCGACGCCCAGGCCCTTCTGTCCGGAGAAACCCGCTCAATAGAAAAATACCCGTCGGTGGTAGACGGATATCTGATTGCCCAGGAATCGGGCAGAATCAACTATATGGAAATCAATCAATTTATACTGGAGTATTTCAGGGGAATTTAATTTTTGGGAGGCGGAGACGGGGCGTGCGGTTTGACAGCAGGCGCGGCAGTAAGGGGCGGCGGATGTCCCGCAGCGCCGCCATATACCCCGACTAATCTTTTTAACTAATTGCCCAATTTGCGCCACAGGGTTGTTCTGCTGATACCTAAATACTGACAGAGCTTTTCTTTATCATTATTAAAATAATTTAAAAGATAGCGGATATAGCTGGATTCCACGGTTTTAAAGTCATTGGTAATCGGCATGGAAAATTCTTTCCGCGGGCCCGTCTGATATTTTTGCTGCATCATGGAGTGGATAAAGTCTTTTGAAAGCTTATATGATTCGGCTAACAAGACGATTCGTTCAGCAAAATTGCGCAGTTCTCTCACGTTCCCGGGCCAGTTATATAAAAGCAAGTCGTGAAAAATCGTGTCGTCCTTCCAATAAATTGATTTGTTTTCTCTTTCAGCAACATCGCGGACAAATTCCTTGAATAGAGGAATAATATCCTTTGGCCGTTCTTCCAGAGGAGGAATCACAAGCTCCAGGACGGATAAGCGGTAGTACAAATCCTCTCGGAAATCTCCTTTTTCTACCAGCTTGCAGAGGGTTTTATTAGTGGCTACAATGACTCTGACGTCAACAGGAATGATTTTCTCCCCGCCAATTCTGCGAATTTCTTTTTCCTGTAAAACCCTAAGCAGTTTGGCCTGCATACTAAATGGCAATTCAGCTACTTCGTCGAGAAACAGAGTTCCCTTATGAGCCAGTTCAAAAAGTCCTTTTTTGCCGCTGGAAAGAGCTCCTGTGAAAGTACCCTTTTCATAGCCGAAGAGCTCACTTTCAATCAACGATTCAGTAAAGGTGGCGCAGTTAATGGCCACAAAGGGGCCGCTGGCCCGCAGGCTCTCGTTATGTATGCTGGAGGCCAGCACTTCCTTTCCCGCACCTGTAGCGCCGCAAATCATAATGGTTGCTGAAGATTTGGCATATTTTTTTGCAGTTTCCACCAGCTGAACCATCTTTTCATCCTGGTAAATCATATCGTTGAATCTTCTTTTCGCAGAGAGACCCTTTTCCTTGTTCTGCACTCTGATGGATAACTCCATATTCTCAATGTAGCTGACATTGTTGAGCATAACGGCGTATAGCTGTACTTCATCAATGATTACCGGAATCAGGTTGACGACGCACTTCTTCTCCTCAATGGTCACCACACTGTTCGCCGGCAAGTTGAGAACGTCGTCAACTTCCATTTGAAGCAGGCCGGAAATAGAATCCCATTCTGTGTCGTCGAAGAACATCTTGCTGGCTGTTTGATTATAGTCGCGGATTTTACCGCCCTCCTCCATAATAATAATCGCCTCCGTCACCAGATTGGTGATGTCCTCTATAAATTTACTCTTGGATTTTTCCATAATGGAGGAAGTGGTCGCGAACAGCGCTTTGACAATGGTATTTCTATAGCAATTATTATCGATTTGAAAAATTATATTCGGGATACCGTATTCTTCTGCGATGCCGATAGGCTCCACGTCTCCGAGGATACAGTCCACCTGTTTTTCCTTTAATTCAAGAATCGTGCTGCGTAAATTCTTGTTGTCAAACAATTTGTAATAGATACAATAAAAATCCCCCTGGGTCATTTCTGATTTTAACCTGGCGGTTTTACTGTCTTTTTCCGCACGATAGCCGATTTCCACCATGCCGATTCTCTTGAATCCGCGCTTGCCGCAGGCTCCCAGCAAATCCAAAATATTAGTCAAATCATATTCCAGCTGAAAAATAGGAACCTTTACATCGTGGAGATACAGGTACTGAGCCAAACTTCCCCTGGTGAGAATGCCGAAAATCGTCTTCTTTGAGGTAATTTCTTCAATCTCCTCTATTAATTTCTCACATGGCTTGGATACAATAAATTTGTAAATATACTGTGTAATTTCCGGACAATCTTTTATGATATGCTGCTCTTCCGGTACGATGACTAAAAACTTATGATAAAACTCCTGATTCATGACGCTTCTCCTTTTGTTTTATCATATCATATTTTTTCAAAATTGCAATATTTGTTTCATAGTTGAAACGAAGCTCCAGTTTTATTTCGCTTTTTTTCTTGACCGGCTCTCTTTATCCCCCGCTCAAAGGGTTTGGCACGCTTCTTGCTTTTAATGTGGATAAAACAAGGGAGGTGAAAACTTGATACATTATGTGCTGTTTAAATTCAAGCCAGGCATTTCCATGGACAAGGTGCTCCGCTGCTATAACGATACTTATTTGAAAATGAAGACGCAGCTGTCGGAGGTGGAGAATATTTCCTTCAGAGAGAATTGCGTCAGCAGGGACTGCAATATGGACGCTATGATTACCATAAAACTACGAAGTAAAAGAGGACTGTCAGACTACCTCAATCATCCTCTTCATCTTCAGTTCATAGCGGACACCGACGACTATATTCTAAATCGCGTATCCTTCGACTGTGAATGATGCGCCTTAAAGGAGGTTTTAACAAATGAACGGAATTTTACTCAACAAAGCAGATACGGTGGTTACCGTTACCGAAGATATCCCGGCGGGCGCTGTAGTCTCGTATCTTCTCGACGCAGCGGAAGTGAAGCTTCTGTCTGTGGAGGCTATCCCTCAGTACCATAAGATGGCTATTGCAGATATTAAAGCCGGGGAAAATGTTTTAAAGTACGGCGAATCAATCGGTTACGCAACCCGGGATATCTCAACCGGACAACACGTCCACACACATAACATGGATAATCAATAGGAGGTAATCAATATGAAGTTCAAAGGATTCAGGCGAAGTGACGGCAGCGTGGGCATCCGCAACCATGTGGTTATATTGCCGGGCTGTATTTGCTCCGCCGGAGCTGCAAGAAAAATCGCTGCAGCTGCTGAAGGCACAACCTATCTCTACAACCCCAACGGCTGCGCACAGAATACGGAAGACACGGCCATAACTTTAGAAATCCTATCCGGCATGATTGCCAACGGCAATGTTTACGGTGCTTTAATTGTGGGCCTGGGCTGTGAAATCATCCAGGAAGAGATGTACATGAAAGCAATCAGGGAAAAAACAGACAAACCAGTACACTATATCAGCATTCAAAAAGAAGGCGGGATTGCAAAGACTGTAGATAAGGGCGTAGAAATTGCCGAAAAACTCCGCAGAGACGCCGACCTATGTCAAAGGGAGGACTGTGATATTTCAGAATTAATTCTCGGAATGGAATGCGGAGGTTCAGACCCTACCTCCGGCTTCTCTGCCAATACCGTCCTTGGAAACACCTCCGACCGATTGGTCGACTTGGGCGGCACAAGCGTGCTCAGTGAAACACCGGAAGCTATCGGCGCGGAAAACATTTTGCGTAAACGCGGTATCACCCCGGAAATCGGACAAAAACTCTACGATACAGTCAAACGCTGTGAACAGCTCTACTTCGACGCCGGAGAGGATATAAGAAATACGAATCCTTCTCCGGGCAACAAAGCCGGAGGCATCACCACCCTGGAGGAAAAATCCATAGGTTGTATCCATAAGAGCGGCACCAAACCTTTCACCGACGTCATCGGCTACGGTGAAAAAATTACCCAAAAAGGATTGCTGTTTATGGACAGCACAGCTTACGACGTAGCTTCTACGGTTGCAAAGATTGCAGGCGGCGCACAGGTTATCGCCTTTACTACCGGCCGCGGAACTCCCGTTGGCAACGCTATCGCGCCGGTTATAAAAATTACCGGCAACCATCAGACCTTTTCCTATCTCAACGATATGATAGATTTTGATACCAGCGACAGTTTTCTCGGCGGCAAAACCATCGAGGACCTGGGATTAGAACTTTTGGAATATATTCTGCAAATATGCAACGGAACCCTGGTCAAGGCGGAAATAAACGATATTTCAGATATGGCCATCAACCAGCTGCACAGCTATTGCTGATATTTACAAAGATTAGAAAGGAGCAATATAATGAAAATTTTAAAGACAGTACAAAGAATACCGGGCGGCCTCATGGTAGTACCCCTTTTCCTCGGTGCAATTATCAATCTTCTCTTTCCTGAAATTCTGGATGTAGGAGGAATGACTACAGCTACTTTTAAAACCGGCGCTTCTTCCTTTATTGGCGCCAGCCTGATGTGCGTAGGCTCGCAGATTACCATTACCAAAGTAGGAGAACCTTTGAAACGAGGCGCTGTTCTGCTGCTGGCCAAATTTCTGGCCGGTTTTCTTCCAACCCTGCTGGTCTCTCATCTATTTGGCGCGGCAGGCCTTCTAGGTATCACTCCGCTGATGCTTTTGGCCGCTGTCACCAACAGCAACGGCGGTATGTACTTAGGGCTGATGACTCAATTTGGTGACGAAAATGATTTGGGCGCCCAGTCTCTGCTGGGTATCAATGACGGGCCGTTCCTGACGTTGATTGGTATGGGCCTGGCAGGCCTTGCCAGCTTTGATTATATGTCCCTTATCGCTTCAGTGGGAACCCTGGTTGTCGGTATTGTTCTGGGAAATGTCGATAAAGACATCCGTGAATTTCTGAAACCCGGTATTATGTTCACCCTTCCATTCCTGGCATTTTGCTTAGGTACCGGCTTAAATTTGAAAAACATCGTTACCGGAGGCCTGACCGGTATTGTTCTGGGCCTGCTGGTCGTAGTTCTCACAGGACTGTTTACCATCTCTGCCGACAAGCTGATACTGAAACGGCCCGGATACGCAGGAGCCGCCCTTTGTACGACTGCCGGCAACGCGGTAGCCACTCCGGCAATTCTGGCGGAAGCAGCGCCGAATCTGGCAGGACAAGTAGAAGCCGCCACTGCTGCAGTCGCTACGGCAGTTATCGTCACGGCAGTCCTCTGCCCGATTGTCACCAGTTTAATGGCGAAAAAATTCGGATGCCCAGGCGCGCAGAAACTTCCTGACAAATAAACATAGTAAAATGGAAAACGGGGCCTATCAGGGTCCCGTTTTTAATAGATTAACATTTCTTTAATATACGCAAAGGTCTCCGCCGGCACGTTCTTTACCCTTTGATTGGCCGACGCCAAAGGAGCAATATAGCTGACGGTAATACTTGCAATCCCTTTCTTTTCTTTTAGGATACTACCTCCGGCGGAAATGCTCTCCACATGGGTGGTTTTTATAAATATGGAAGTTTTCTGAAAGCCTCCGAAGGTCAGGGAAATATTCTCCGTATTTCCGGAAATCCCCGTGTTTTTGTATTCCTGTATTCTGCCTGCTACACTGTAAAACCCAATCAGCAGGCCCACAATCCAAAGCTGCTGACAATGTTCTACGTTGATTGAGCAGTAAACGGAAGCTCCAAGCAGCGCCAGCGCCAGAATAAATCCAAAACCGTAGAAAAAATATCTGAGGGAGCCCTTTGCAGCTCCTGTGTAAGCGGTTTCCTCCGTCATTTGAGGCAGAATGTCAGCCATAACCGCCCGAAGGTTTTCTTGTTTGAGCAGCGGAAACAGGATTGGTTCTTCTCCTCCCTCCTCTTCATCTCCGGGGCCATATCCGATAGCGAAGAGCTGCAATGTACCCGTGCCGAGAATACGCATCAGAAAAGACTGTCCATAAGAAAAGCCGCTAATTCGGTTCTTCTGAATCGTGTAGCGTTTCTTTGTCAACAGGCCGTATTCAATCTTAACGGCTTCTCCGTTATCCATGATGGTAAAACCATAGTAACGAATCAGGCTGCCCGCCATGCCGCAAAGCAGCGCCAGCACAAAGAGGAATCCCAGCATAATCACAATGCCGATTCCAATTCCCACTTCAAAAATAAAATCTCCTATAAAGCCGGACAGAAGCTCGGTGGACACGTTCAGCATTGCCGTCACCGTGGTTACCACAGCTATCATCTGGAAGAAAAATACTCCCTTGGATTTCAAAAGTCCCATCAGCAGCAAATCCAAAACTTCTATGCGAATACACTTTCCTGAAGGTTCCTTCTTCTCGCCGGGCCCTTGTGCGGCGTCTTCCTGTGCGCCGTCCTCTCCCAGATTAAATCCATCCAGACCGCTTCTTCCCCGTATCAGAAGCTCCCGGACTGCAAAAGCGTCCTCCTTTGCAAAGGTCATTTTTATCTTGGTATTGGTCTGGGACACGTTGCTGGCGTTATCTATATTGAGTCTGTAGACGCCGAAAATCTGCTGCAGTACATTCTGGGAAAAATCCACTGTGGTAATAGTGGACAGGGGTACCTCTAATTCTTCTTTCTTAAAGAGTCCGGATTTTACAACGAGTTTTTCCTCTTCGACGGCATATCTGGTGGTAAGATACCTGACGATTCTCCCCACAGGTCCCAGCAGCACAACTACCAGTACGCCGACGTTCTCTAAAAGAATGTTCATATCTCCCTGTATCAATCCCACAATAAGAGCGATAATCAGCAGGCTGAAGTCTTTGAAAAAATTCTCAAAGATGAACAGCCAGTGCCCTCTCTTTGGTCCAAAATCCATTACAGAACTCCTTTCGCCTTTACTCTCTGATAAAGCCTGTTTTTCAGATTCTCGCTGATGGAATCTGCGGTCTCTTTATCCAGCCCCTCTATGAAAAAACTGCCGCTGGCAAGGGCCATTTCCACCTGATAGAGACCCAGTTTTCTGTTGATAGGCCCCTGAGACACCGTGATATTCTGAATTCTGATAATCGGTATGATGGTTTTCTTAATAAAAAAGATTCCATGACGGATAACTACCTTGTCCTCCTCCACAAGGTAGCCCCACTGCTTATATTCGATGGCCGGAAACAGCGCCAGTCCTACGGCAATATAAAGAACCACAAGGACGATGACCACCATGATGACACTTTTCCATACGGAGCTCCACCCCAGACCGGAAAGCCAAATTTCCAGAGGAATGGCCGCGGCAAGGGAAATTACAAGCCAAATGGCCCATCCAATTCTCCAGCTTTTTATCGCTTTCGAGTCAACTTTCTTATACTCCAATTCTCTCTCTTCTGCCATTTTATCATCCTCCTGTTTGAATCCAATTCTTTAAACTAATCCCATTTTTGTAAAACTCATTCGAGAAATATTTTACATTGTTTTTCCCATATGCGCAAGGTATAATGTCCACACACGGCGATTGGCAAGCCGAAGGCGAAGACAGAGCCGATGTGTGGCGAAATCCCATTTACTTCTCATTGTACTATCCTTGTTTCATTTATTTCTCGTTATCAAGGAGGTCATTATGAAAAAGAAACTATACGCTATATTGATGACTGTGGTCTTTACATTCTCTGCCTGTACGGCGTCTCTGACCCTTACTGCAGCCCCTGTCTGCGCAGCAAGCCTGCTCAGCTATACCGTGTCCATGGTCCCTTCTGGCAGCGGCCAGCTTTACTGGAATTACGGCAAGAATCTGGATTTTTTTATCACGGATTCAAAGGGATTTAATCAGAAGTGCCTTATCACAAAGGGAACGGACTACAAGTTTTCCGCCCTGACGGTTCGAGGCTTTGTGGCTGAACCCTCTGAGGGCTGGTACTTTGACGGCGTTTACGACAAAGCCGGCCGAAAGCTGAGTCTGAACACTACCAATATTGAACTGGTACAGCTGACCGTCAAAGGCCGCTATTATTACGACTATATTCCCGCCTATGACAATCCGGCCTACAGCAAACTTACAGAAGCAGCATATAAAGAACTGATGAAAACCTCGCTGAAAGCGCTGTACGGCACCCGGGTTTACAAAGTCTTGAGAAAAGCTGTACTTTACGAGATTCCGAAGAAAGACTGTACCTATTATCCCAAGTTTCAAGAAAAAAAGGCAGCCCCTTTTCCAGGAAAGCTGGCCCTGACAAAAAAACTTGATTCCCCGGCTTTCTATGCGGCCGGAAGGGAAGGGTTTGCGGCCAAATACAGTTCTTCAAACAGCAAAATTGTCAAGGTAGATAAGACCTCGGGTCTTTGCCGGATAACCGGCCCCGGCACAGCCTCCGTCACTGTCAAAATTGCCGCTACAGATAAGACTCTGCCGGCCTCCTATAAGGTAAAGGTCACCGTCAGTCCGGAAGCGGTTACCGGTGTTTCTGCCAGCCGCGAGTCGGACAGAAAGTCGGTCACTGTCAAATGGAAAGGTGATAGCCGCTATTCAGGTTACGAAATACAGCTGAGCGATACCAAGACCTTTGGAAAAATCACGGCAAAGAAAACCGCAGTTTCCGGGAAAACATCCTCTACCAAAGTTTCCCTTTCCAAATCTGCCGCCTGCAGCTATGTTCGGGTTCGCCCATATAAAACCTCCGGCGGCGAAAAGCTTTACGGTCCTTATGTAAGCGCCGCCGTAAAATAACCGCATAACGACTGCAGGGCGGAAATCCCGAAATTCAGGATTTCCGCCCTGCAGATTTTTTACCGCTATTTTAAAGGTCTTGCGGCAACGGCCATACCGCTTGCAGCAAGGAGGAACATGCTGAGGTAAAGCAGCAATCTTCCGGTATCGCCGGTAGCTGGAATGTCCCCGTCTGCCTCTTCTCTTTCTTCTCTGACGCCTTTGGTTAATTCCTTTCGGTTATCAGCCACAATTTCCACTGTCTCATCGTCCTCTGTAATATGGAAACTGTAAGTTTCCTCATCCAGAATATATCCCTTAGGCGCTTTCAGCTCTCTATAGAAATAGGTTCCCTCGCTCAGTTCATCGAGGAAAAGCACGCCGTCTTTGCCGGGTTTTCCCGTATATACCTGATTATAGTTTTCATCCAGTATTTCAAATACCGCCCCGGCCAGTGGCGTTCCGTCATCGGCATCCACCTTGAGGAGCCGCATACTTCCCTGCACCGGTTCTTCAGGAAGTGCAGGTTCTTCAGGTACTTCAGGCTCTTTCGGAGTTTCCGGTTCTGTCGGCTTTCCCGGTTCCCCGGGCGTTTCCGGCAGTCTGTCGTTCTTCACCTGGTCCACCGTAATATTGAGAACCTTTCCGCTTGTGTTATTGCGGGCGTAGGTTTTCGCAGCGGTATTTTTCAGACTGACTTGTTTCGGGAGTTCTGATTGTCCGTCTACCGTCAGTATGCTCTCCTGCTCCGGCACGCCGTCTATTCCGCCGGCAGCGCTCATATAGAAATTCCCCTCCAGGTCAAATTCTGCCGTAAAGGTAACGCCGTCTTCCATATCTATGACCGCCTTTTGACTTCTCTGCAGGGTCACCGGCCCAGAGAAGTCCGCAGCAAGCTGGTCATCCAAGGTGACAGACGCAGCCTGTCCCTCCGGACAGAAAATCAAAGCTGTTTCGTAAAAATAATCCACCTGGGCCTGAAGCCTGGAAGTCTTTTCCGGTGAAGTCAGTTCCAAAACAGTCATTTTAGCCTTTTCCGTTTCCGAGGCGTCGGCCTCCGGCGCCGTATAGCGATAAGCAACTTCGCTGAGCCAGTTGGTTCTGGTAACCTTTGGCTGATACGTTATCACCGTTTTTCCATGGTCCGCGGATATGGTAAAATTTTTACTGTCATCGGCGCCCGCAGACAATTCGGTCGGTCTTGGGCCGTCCAGCACAGCAGTGTAGCTCTGCCCTTTGGCGCTGACAGTCATCACCGCGCCGTTTTCAAAGCTGATTACCCTGCTCTGACCTGATGCAATCCTGACCTTCGTATTGGTTCTTCCGTCCAGCACATTGACCTGCACATTATCCTGTTCCGCACTGCGGTTCATCATGTAACAGGTTCCGTCGATATCTACCTTGGCAGCGGCAAAGCGGTACAGGGTATCAAAGTCTATGACTACACCTTGATTACCGTCCTGGGTTAAACATCCGCTGATTCCCAAATCTCCGTAGGAAAAGCGCATGTCATCGGCAGTCAGGATATCCACCGCGTCGAAATAATACTTGGTGTTGTTGGTTTTATACCCCTGGGGAGCAGAGGTTTCTTTTATATAATATTTCCCCAGAGGCAGTTTTACCGTAATACTGGCTTGTCCGTCTTCGACAGACATCAGTCCTACCATAGTATCCGCTGGAATATTCTGCGTGTCAAACCTTTCTCCTGCTTTACCGGAGCCCCGCATCTCCTCGGCGGTAAAGACGCCGAAGACCGCGCCGCTGCCAGGCACATATTTTCCGGACTGGTAGTCAGTCTCCAACAGCTTTTCCAGGTCAATTCTCACAGGTACCGCTTCATTTTCAAAGGACGCTGTATCCCAGACCACCGGCGTATACTGATTCTTGTAAGTAACTTTCAGTTTCTGCCACTGGCCCTGATTGACGTGTCCCCTTCCGGAAGATATCTCCCGAACCCAGTATTCGCCCAAAGGGAGAGGACCGGATTCCGCCACGCCGTTTTCTCCCGTTGTAATAATCTCCACAGGCTTTCCAATGGGATAAATCAGCGTATCGTCTGGGGAAAGGAAAGAAAGCCTCGCTTCACCTTCCTCTTCTCCAAGAAGGGGCTGCAGCTGGGTCGTATCCGGGTAAATGACGCGAAATCCTTTCTCCCTGCTTGCGTTGTCGGATATGATGTCTATGGTATAGCAGACCTCTCTTGTATTCGGGTCAACTTCCCGGCGCCTCGCTTTCACATAGTTGCTGTCATCCTGAATCCACTGAAAGCTGTCACTTTCCGGGCCCATTTTCTCATTCCACCCCACGGTCTCCCATTCATCGCCGTTAAACCACTGCACCATAGGTATTGTATCCGCAAACTTCTTTAACTGGCTCTGGTTCACAATAACTCTGGTATGGGTTAACCCGCCCGATAACAACATCTCTGCCCGGATTCCGTCATGGCTTAAAAAGTAAACCGGCGCTGTTTTTACCGGAGACCCTGTAAAAGTGGTGACCCCTTCCCCAGTTTCGTGGCTGTATTCCGTAGATTCTTTGATTGCAGGTACGGCCTGGGAATAACCCTTTATGACCGTAACTGCAGCTTCTTCCCCGGAAACCGTCTCTGCCCTTAAGTCCATCAGGCCATCCCAGCTGAAAGTAAAACCGTCTGAGCTGTCATAATGCTGAGCCAGGGTAAAGCTGTACTCCTGGCTATAGGATTTATAAAAGCGGCCTTCTTCCGTACAGGGAATCCATCTCTGCTGCAAACCATCCTGCACCAGGGTCTGATACGCACCGTCCCTGGTTATCAGATAAGAATCCTTTCTCGGATTTCCCTCTTCACCTTTTACTTCCTGCCAGCCTGCGGGTCTGATGACCTCAAATGGCACGGTGAATACCGGATTTCCTTTTTCGTCCACCTTCTGCTGCCCTGTTTCCTCGTCTAAAACCGGTTTCGGCGCCGCCGGAATCACTTTTACAGCCTTGATATCGTCCGTATTGTATCCACTGTACACGCCGGAAAAATCTTCTTCCGTTTCCCCGGAGAGTCTGTGCATTGTAACCCGGTTTCCGCCGTCGTAGTTCATGGTTACAAAACCTACTTCCAAATCCCCGGACTTAATCTCCGGCTCCGTCACAGGAATTTCTGCGGTGTAGTCGTCGCAGACAGTCTTCTTTGTCACGTGTACATCGGTGTAGTTAAATCCGCCGGCGGTATAATGGAGCTTGTAAGAAACCGTATAGCTGTTTGTCAGCTTCCTTTCTTCATCGCGTACAGTAAAACTTTCCTCATAAGAAGCTCCGCTGGCGGCCTTTACCAGATACTCGGTCAGGGTCTGGTTCCCGCTGCCTATCTCTTTGCCCGAAACTCTCTGTATTCTATTTCTGCTGTCAAATATATGTTCCCATACTTCCTTCGCTCCGGCTGAATCTCCGTGGTCCCTTGAAATCTTTTTCAGTTCCACCGGTGAATTATCTTCGGTTAAATAGGACTTTACAGGTATAACGCCATCTGATTGCAGTATATCCTCTGCTGCATAAATCTCAAAGCGGCTGCCTGCCAGCCTGTTTTTTCCCCAGACCGGAATAAATACGCTGTGACCTCCGTAGAGTCTTTCATTCCAGCCTGCCGGACTCTGTCCCGTCTTGGTAATCTCCAGCTTTCCTTTGACCGGGTTGTTTGCTATTTCAAGGACTGCATAGTACAGGACATAATCTTCGCCGTTGACATGGGGCGACTGTTCCAGCACTGAAAACTCGTAGGTATTGTAGACCACCTGGCTGTCTCCCGTAAAATTCTCCAGCTTATTGCCTGCTGCGTCGCGAACCTGCACCGTATCCGTAAAACCTTTAGGCGGCTTTACAGTCTGGCCTTGATGGTCCACGATTTTCACGCTTCCCATATCTGCAATGGCGCCTCGGCCGTTTTCATCGTATGTTCCTACATAATACCCCTCCGGTACGGTCAGTTCTTCTATCTGGTAAATGCCGTACTCAATATCGTAAGGAAGGACAATCTCTCCGTTTTTATCTGCGTAAAATACGTAATCGGTGCTCTCCGCGCTGTAGCTGCCTGCGTTAGGCAGATAGGCATTGTAATTCTCAGCTTTCGTCGGGTCTTCCAAGTCCGGGTTTCCTTTGTATCGAATGCGAAAGGCTGTTCTGTCCGCATCCCATCTGACAGTCTTTCCGGTTTCAAGATTGGTCTTAATCACTTTGATGCGGTTGCTCTTTGCCTTGTTGCTGATTTCCGTTGAAATCAGCTGCCCGTCTTCAGATACAGACGCCTCGTAAGTTTCCAGTACGTAACCGTTCTCGTCCGCCGTGATTTCACTGATGACGTATGTGCCGTATGGCAAATCCAAGATTTTTATCTGGCCCCGTGAGGACACCCTGAGAGGATTATCTCCGTCTGCCGGAAGGCCGCTGCTATCTCTGACCACTCTGTAAGTATTGGCAAATTCATCGTATCCCGGTTCTCCCGGATTTACCTGTACTACGCGGATATACGGGCACTCTTCATAGCCGCCGGACTTCAGCCTTACAGTCCAGCGGGATTTGGTGCTGTAGGATTTTATTCCGTTGTCGCTGTTGCTCTTATCGGTAAAAGGATTTTGGTCGTCTTTGGTCTTAATCAGCTGCAGTTTTCCCCGGAAATTATCATTGACGTAAGCTCTGCTGCCTCTGTCATCTTCCATAGACAGAGGCTCTTCCCCATTGATAAGACTCCCTTCCGTTACGGTCACCTTTTTTCCTTCCGGCCCTGTATAGGTAATCCTATACTCCGGTTCCGCCGACTGGTCTGTACACCTTGCCCAGTACTCAATGGTCCCGTGGTCCCGCCGTCCTTCTCCGGTACCGCTTTCTGTTTCGGAAAAACGTCCGTCGGGAATGCCGGTTTCCTCGGTATAAACGGTTTTCTCTCCGGTATAAATATATTCTGTGTATTCCAGATTCCCTTCATCGTCAAAATGACTGATGGTCTCCTTGTCAAGCTCTGATATCTCAGCCCACGGAATAAAGTAAAACGGACTGTCGCTGCGGCCGTTTACATCCAGCTGACGGACGTCCTCAAGGCTTCCCCCCACAAACAGAGAAATCTCACTGTCAAGGGCCGCGTCTCCCATACCGGTATGGGAGACGCCGCTGCTCTGGTCAAATCCCGGATTCTTATCCGTTTTTTCTATATCGAAAGTAAAACTGGGCAGTTCAGGTTCCGGCGCCTCTCTTTCCTCAGGCATAGTTTCTTTTTTCCTTGTCAGCTTAAAAAAGAAGTGGATAGGGTCGTCGGCTCCTGTGGCCAGAGTCTGATAGTGGGTACCGTCGTTGGCGTTCCAGGTCAAAAGATTGTGCCGGCTCACCTGGGGCACTTCTTTCTGTCCCCGAAAAACCTGATTTTCCCATTCCGCCGGGTCCAGTGCAGTCTCAATGACATACTGATTGGTGCTGCCCTGGCGCACAATTTTGATTTTCTTGTTTTCTCTGCTATCCTCTGTGGAAACAGAAGCCATCACTTTCAGCGCCTGCAGACACTTATTGCTGTCTTTTAAAAGGCCCGACCTCCATGTTTTCGACCCTTCATCGTAAGTCATCTTGATTGGGACAAGACCGGTTTTAGTCTTTTTTGTAAAGGAAGGCACCTTCTCATGCTGCTTCATTTGCTTCACCATGGCGTTATACACCTCTCCCGCTTTGCGGCCTTTTACAATGGAGTAAAAGTAATCCGGCGACGTGCTTCCATAGCTTTTGCGTCCCCCTGCTGCAGAGGTTCGCAGTCCCTGCTGATACTCCCAAATCAGAGTCTGCGTCGCTATATACCAATCATCAAGATTGGCTCCTTCAACGCCTAAAATTTCTTCGATGTCACCTTTAGACGAGTCAGGCTGCCGGCCGTAAAGCAAAGTCAGCAGAATGCCTCTCTGTACGGTGTCTGAGTATAGGCTTCCTACAAAAGGACTATCCTTCCACGCATCCGCCGTGTATCTGGTATTGCCGGACGCCGGATTTTTCACATTTTGCTCAAGGCAATATGCAATTTTGGAACTGCTGCCGTTTATAGCCTTAACTCTATAGCTGTGAATCGGCGTCTGCAGAGAATAGCAGTTTTCCTTCAGCCACGCTGTCCCGCTGCTGTTGGGCCACCGGTTGGTATAAAGGGACGGGCTGCTGTAAAAATACCTGTTGCCCCGTGAATTGCTGTCGCTTCCTTTTAGAGAACCGCCCTGTGAAAAATACACCTTAGTCCCCGGACGCCAGCTTTCGGCCGCCAAAACGTCTATGGGGAGGCAGGCCGTCAGCAGCATCACTAAAAGGGTCAGCACCGCCGCTCTTTTCAAGGTATCACGTGTTTTCCATTGATTCATTTTTTTCCTCCTATCTTTACATTGATATATATAAAAACGGACGCACAAGCTGCGTCCGTTGCGTTTAAATCTGAAAGAGGCACATCTTTCAGATATGCCTCACAGTTTTTACATATTCAGTTATATTTTCTATTTAATTACAATTCTTTTATGTTATCATAATATCACAGGTGCCATTCCCTGTCAAGTTCCTTTTTTGTAAATTTATGTTTTTTTACCTTTTTATGGAAGGAACGATAATTTCTTTGCCGTTCAGGTACAGTTCGGCAAGTCCCGCTTCTCCTGCAAAAAAGCCGAAGAGATATTCTGATACCAGTGTAATGCCGTGATTACGATGGGTGTAATACTGCTTCTTGGTATAGCCAAGTATTTGGTAAAGCGCCGACGCCTCCAAAGCTGCAGTTTCCGGTTTCATGTACGCTGTTCTGAGGATTCTGCCGTACTCGCGCAGTTTTATATTTTCATCTGCTTCTAAATTTTCTACAGCTTGTTCAATGAGACTAATCAGAACAGAGGTCAGCTGAAGCTTGTTTGAAGCCACATATTCTCTGCATTTCCGCGAAGCAGCTGACTGCTGGTCTGCCTCAAAGAGTAAATAGTAAATATCAGCTTGTGTTCCCACAAGGGGTTTTTTCGGTCTTTTTCTGGCGATATATTGATATTCTTCTTGCTTCTCTTTTTCTTCAAAGACGTCAAAACGAAATCGGTTGTTCTTTTGAATAAACTTGCAATCCAGGTATTTCTGCAGACATCGCTGTACAATATGATAACCGTCTCCACCAGGCTGATGAAACTGTTCGGATAGTTCCTCATACAGCCGAACCGCCTGTATCTGTTCCTCAAAATCCTCCCGTTGAAACTCCGTATGCTGGCATTTGCCTATAATCTTCTCCGATACGTATTCCTCCACGGGAATGTATCCTTTTCTTCTCAATATTAAATCTTTTTCCTTGTCCATATTCACCAATCCTATCATTGTTAAAAAAATAAATAAATCCTATAAATATATTTATTATATTCATATAATTGGCAACATTCAATAGAGATGTCACTATTTGGTATTTTTTTGTAACAATTTAGAACATTTTTGAACATAAAGGGCAATATATCCAGTTCAGTTGGCTGCCATCCCATAAGAAAAACGGCAGGTTTTACATGCCCTGCCGCCATTCTGTTATATACATAATTTCCGATTAAAAACTTCTATGATTTCGTTTTAATCAAGTATCTGATTGGTTTTCCATTTTCAGTTTGACTTTGAATAATCATGGTTTTTGTTTTCTTACTCCATGTAGCTTTACACCCAGTTAAAGATTTTACATTCCCTGCAGTAATATAAACACTGGTGCCATAGAGTTTTGGCGTTGCGCTCAATGTTTTTTTCTTGCCATTTACTGTCGCACTCTTTTTCCCGACAGTGATGACAATCTTTCCCTTTCCATCTACCTGGCTAGCCGTAAGTTTCTTCGTCTTTTTATTATATGTCACTTTATACCCTAAACTCTGCAGAGTTGTCTTTGCAGGACAATATCCAGTACCCGATTTTACTCTCCCTGCCTTAGATATCACAATGCCCGCTCCCATTTTCGGTTCATTGTACTGCAATAGACCGAAATGGTGATAGGTCAGCGCATTATTCAAATTGAACTGATAGTTGCCTTCTCTCTGACCAGGCTGGGCATTTTTAAGTATCTCAGTTACATAATCCCGCTTGGCAAGCCAGAAGCTGTCGCTCCGATTCATTCCCCCATAGTAATACTTCATGAATGAATAGTAGAAATAATAGAAGTTGTTCTTTTTCATCTGGCTCAAGCTTGCCTGATTATTGACGCCGTTGTTGGAGATAATAGTAGTAGCAGAAAAAACATTCATGGCTTTTCCTTGAGCTAATGCCTTGTAAGTCAGATTTTTTGTGTCCATATCTGCTCCATTATTACATGTCCATGTCATCAAATTGTAATAATTAGTTCCAAGCACAGTATTAATATTATCTGTATTCAAAACTGATTGACGCTGTTCTTTACCATTGATAAAGTATGCCTTGTCGATGTTATCTTTCTGACCATGTGAGTTGATTAGAATGTCAGAAATGCCTTTCTGATTCTCTGCTTTTATGTTCTCGGCGGAAAAATCGCCTCTGACTTTTGTTGTTACCGGATATTCCCCAGCCATATTCCCGTATAATCTATATTGGTTGGAAGACAGTATTCCGAATTCTTTGTTCATGCGATTGGCAATAAAATATCCCATATCATCAATATGCCTTTTACTGGCAAAAATTGGATTTGAAAAATTCACCAGAGGAATTCCAGACATATTATCGGCGTTCTGTTCATATGCCTTACATTTCAAGAAATACGCTTCATAATCTCCCTTCGTCAACGGCAAACGAACCACTGGCCAATCCTGAATGAAGTCAATATTCTTTTTTCCCTCAAAGGCGGAATAAACGCTGAGTTTTTTAAGGTCATTGCTGTCATTATCCACATTCCCGTAAAAATAATCTGACCAATAGAATCCACCGTCATCTATGCCGCCGACCATTTGAACCTTAAATTCCAGATTAAAAGCGGGGACATCCGCTGCAGTACCAAAGATTTGTACCCCACATAAATTTCCGCCTGAAGATTTCACCACTTCTTTCATTTTGTCATATACTTCGGTACCATCACTAAAGCCATTTACATCCAAATACTTTATATCCAGATTTGCAGATGACATGTTATCCCCATATGCTCTAATCCAATTCAAATCATTATCCGACAGTTTACTGCTATTATAAAGAAACAGATTATAGTCAACATCCCGCTCTGGCAAGGTACTTTTTACCGCCTGAACAAACCCTTTTGGATTAATCAGTCCCCCACGGGTAATTCCGTCAAATTTATATGCAGAAGTATACATCATATCCAGCAACTCCTCTACAGATAAATCCGGATTAATCTGCCAGCCGATAGCCATAAGCCCCTCTACATAAGGCGCCGTCCAACTGAGGCCGCCCAAGCCCCATTTGATGTAATCGTCTTCCTTCATCACATCGTGGTTTGCAGTAGTCCTGTCAGTTGGAATATATAAAAAGTTATTTTTATATTGAACTTTCTCTCTATCCCAATCAAGTGCAGAATAATTTTTCGGTTCATCCCTATCACTGAAAGGCGTTGCAGCTGCAACCCTAAACTCTTCGCAGAAGAGGACATAGATTCCCTCAGCTTTAGCCTCCTCTACCGCCTTTTCCAGTTCCTCTGGATACCTCTCACCGTAATCTATGTTATCAGAAAACCCAATTACTTTCAGCTTCTTCTCCTTAGGCAAAGTTTTATTTACCTTTATCAATTTACGGATACAGTCGGCATGGGTTCGCTGGTCAGTAAGCCAGCTTGGATTCGCCACAAAATATACCGAGGCATCCGGTGCAACACCGATGTCTTTTCCGGCCATCAAGCTTAGCACTGACGGACCATGCATAGAAGCTACTATACGTGATTGGTTATATTTCTTCATCACATCAGTGTAATAATGCAAATCAACATCTTTTAGTTCAGAGTGGCGCTTGGAGGGCAGGTTTTGATCTATATAAGCAATATTCACTCCTTTTCCTGTATATCCCTTATCGTGCAGTTCCTTTAGACCAAGTCCGGGATTTTTTCCCCACTCCATCAATTTTTCTGGAGAAAAATTCTCAGGCATCTTTGCTTGCTCTGGCCATTTTGTCTGCAAGCTAAAGTTTAATGTGGTAAGAAGATTATAGTCATTAGTAAAATCAAATTTTCTTAAATCGTTATTGTCAAAAAAATAGACATTACTATATGCCTTTGGCTTAGCTTCTTCCGCACTGAAAGCTGTTGAAGTACTTCCCACCAACGAAAGTATCAAAACAAGTATTGTGATTTTTTGCAGCACTTTTCTCAGCATAATTTCTTCGCACCTTTCTTTCATATCACTTACTTGATATATTTTATCATTCTATATATTTTAAGTCAATGTTTTATATAATACACAAAATATTTATTTTTATGTATTTACGATTTATGGATAATCATTGGTGCGTTTTTTCTATAATTTTCTTCTAGGCTGCATGCCTTTTCACCCTGCTCGTCAGTTGGCCGGTCAGACTCTTTACACGCTTGTTTGCTCTGCTTCAGGTCGTTTCCTTCCTCGCTGCTCCACGTTCTGCACAGTCTAATGTCTGATATTCTGTGATAATTATTTTTCCTAAATCCGGTGTACGCTGTTCACTTTCCCATTGATAAACGGTCTGCCTTAACTAGCTGCGTTTATATTATATGAAACTCCGTTTTTAATAGAGCATACATTCTCATATCCATAACTTTACCATTTTTAACAGCATTGCTTCTCAATATGCCCTCAAATTGAAATCCTGCTTTTTCAAGTACTTTACAGGACGCAGTATTATTAGCAAATGGCTCTGCATAAATACGGATAATATCACTCTTATCAAAAACATACTCACAGACTTGTTTTACTGCCTCTGTCATAATCCCTCTGCCCCAGTATTTCTCTGCAATATAATACCCCAACTCTGCCGTATTCCGGTGAATATTTTCCTGCCTGAAGACACCGATGCTGCCAATGACTTTATCATCTATTGTGACAGCAAAAGCATACACATCATCACCATCGGCAGAAAGCACTGCAGAGATATACTCCCTGCCATCTTGTTTGGTGTAAGGATACGGTAGCCCGTCCCGAAGATTATCCTGTATCTTTTTATTGGAAAGAACGGCCGCTAAGTCTGCCGCATCTGATAATCTCCATTTTCTAACGATACAATTCATTTTCCACCATCTTCTTTCTCGGCAACTGCCAGTTTAAGTTCTTTCCTGTGATTTAAATGAATACCCATATGTCCGATGCCCAGTATTACTGCGCCTATAAACAGAATTGGGTTCCGTCCATATACTGCAACCAGGCCGCATGCAACAACTGGAAGTGTGGCACCTGCAACGGGAATCCCCATTAGACTGCTGTAAAAGTCTTTCATCGTTTTTTTGCTTCTGAAATATCGCGCCCAATATACTTCATACATAATCATCAGTATAAATGCACCAATCAGCCAAATCAGCCACGGGGAAATTCCCTGAACGTTAAAATCGCTGAAAATCAACAACAAACAAGATACCAGTATTTCTCCGATTCTTTCAAACTGCAGCAGGATTTTGCTTTCGTTATTTACATATTCGTCGTAATCCTTTGGCTGATTCTTCGTCCAAAACAGGTTGGGAACCATCAACATAATAAGAAAAATCAAACCGATATATGAGAATCCTAAATGCATTTATCTACCTCTTCGTGTTTATTGCCGTATGTTTCTATGATACTATACATCAAAATTGCAGAAAGGCAATTTTGATGGGATTGTTATTCTGTTTCTATCAGCTTTACCACGATTTTCTTCACAGTCTCTACCCGTCAAATATTGTTCCCATTTTCAGTTTCCACACAGCTCCAACACTTCTTCTGGAGAAAACAGTGTAATCCCAAAAGTAAGGAAATCTTTTTTGTTTCTCGTAACAATTGCTTCACACTGATTTGTCTTTGCGCAGGTTGCAAGAAGACAGTCCTCAAAATCAGCAGCACGTTGGATATATGCCTGCAGTACGTCTTCATTTATCACACTAAGCACCTTTACGATGTCCAGCACAGATCCGATTGCCTGATATGCATCTTCTGTGCTGTGAAGACACCTGCAGACCAGATAAAAAATATCTGTTACAGAAGACGCCGACAAAAATCCCTGCACCTTTTTCTCCTCGCACAGTTTCAGTACACGTTTCGAGTCAGTATAAAAAGGCTCACGTTTTAGAAGCACATCCAGGAAAATATTCGTATCAATCATCAAGCGCATATTTTGTCAGCCGCTCCTCCCGCATCATTTTCTTATCAAAGTCTTCCGGCAGCTTTCCGGCCAAAAGACCACTCAATGTATCAACAGCACTGACATTTGGATTCACCATCTTAGCAACCATCTTTCCGTTCTTCGTAATGTACACATCTTCATTTGCTGAAACCATGTCAAGATACTTCCCAAAGTTAGTCTTAAATTCCGTAGCAGTTATTACCATACATCTTCTCTCCTTTCCATAAGGCTGTTTCTTTTATTATTATATTCGATTTTACCTAAACAATCAACAATAATCGTTCGATTTATCATATTTTACATCAAAAATCGAACAATTAATAGTCGTAATGGATATCATCTCATAGCTGCACACATATTCATGGTATGCTTTTGAAAGGGTCGCCAAAGAACCATCTGGCTCTTTGGATATATAATATACAACTCAAAAAGAAGAGATTTTCAAAGTTACTGTTCTTTATCTGTTACCAGGATGTCCTTATCAGCTAGACCATTACACAACTTTCTACGATACCTTTTTACAAACACCGTATAAACAGCCTGAAATCTTCTTTTTTTCCTTGGTACGATACCGCTTGACATCAAGCTTAAGATTTTTTATTTACCATGACATAATAAGATTAAATCTATGTCCATCTGCATCAAATCTGAACAATAGTAGAGCACATATTAGCTGCAAAGCCAAAAATGGCTGTCAAAATGAGAAAGTAACGAATTAAACTTCAAAAAATCAAAAAAAAATAGCCACAAACGTTGAAGGCTAAACATTTGTGACATTCATGGTGCGCGATGAGGGACTTTGCATCCTTTCTACGAAAGTCTGCCGGCTTTG
>CBCTFZ010000039.1:0-28777 GCA_965146355.1 uncultured Emergencia sp.
TTGAGACAGCTTGATTATATTATCATCTTTCCCCTACCTCTGTCAAGTGGTTTTTTCCACAAAATCGGCGTCTCATCATTTCTTAATTATTCAGAAAAATCCATTGTTACAAAAAATTTTTTAAAATTTTCCTACATTATATATGTAAAGAAATATGATTCCCTTATACTCGGTGCCGAAAAAGAAAAAATCCTCATTATGCTTTGAAATTCCAACGTTCTTCCGTCAGGCTTTTTCATACGGCGTCAATTTTATCTTCGTGATGGTTATGTGACAGAAAATTCACAAGTTCTTGACAAATCTGTGAACAGGGACTAAAATAAAGATGGTTGTAGAACCGTAGATTTTATTTTATTTTATTTACTTAATTTATTAAGGAGGACTTATTTATGGGTAGAAAGATTCCCCTATGGCAATGCTTAGTTGTCATTTTAGTCATGGCAGTTTTGCTGTATTGGTCCATCATGGTAGACCAAGGCGGTGAACCGCATATCGCACTTATTATTGCAGCCAGTATCGCTGGTATTATTGCAAGACTTAACGGTTGGAAATGGGCCTATATGGAAAAAGGTATCCTGGCTTCCATCAACCGTTCCATGCAGGCTTGCCTGATTCTCGCCATCGTAGGTGCCATGATTGCATCCTGGATGGCTGCCGGTACGATTCCTTCCATGATGTACTATGGTATCAAGGTTATCAGCCCGAGCATATTCTTACTTACTTCTTGTCTCCTGTGCTCCATCGTATCCCTGGCAACAGGTTCCTCATGGTCCACAGCAGGTTCCATGGGTGTTGCCTTAATCGGTGTAGGTACAGCCCTGGGTTATCCTGAAGTCATGACTGCAGGTGCAGTAGTATCCGGCGCATACTTCGGAGACAAGATGTCCCCGCTGTCCGATACTACCAACTTAGCACCGGCTATGGCAGGCGCTACTCTGTTCGGTCATATCAAGCACATGATTTATACAACCGGTACTTCTTTAATTATTGCATTAGTTGCGTACGGCGTAATGGGCTTCATGTTCTCGTCATCCAACACACCTGACCTGAGCGTTATCGAAGAAGTAAGTGATTTCATTCAGGGTTCCTCTAGAATTGGTCTCGTTGCATTGATTCCGCCGCTTTTCGTAATCTGTGCAGTAGCGATGAAGTTGCCTGCTCTGCCATCCCTGGTTGGCGGCGTATTTATCGGCGTACCTCTCATGTTCTGGAACAAAACTGCTGTTGAAGCTGCTTTAGTATCAATGGAAAGAGACGGCGGTATCTGGGGCAATATCTTCAACATTTTGAACAACGGTATCCATATGGGTCAGGTTCCAGAAGGTGCAAGCAGCATCATTGAAGAACTTTCCGGCCTGCTTGGTCATGACGGTGCACAAGACATGTTCTGGACCATTTCCATCATCCTTGCTGCAATGTGCTTCGGCGGCATTGTAGACAGCACCGGTATCATGGGCACCATCGCAACTCTGCTGCTGAAGGTTGCAAAGGGCAGAGGCGGACTGGTTCTGGCAACAGAAGTTATGTGTATCTTCGTAAACGCAATCTGCTGCGACCAGTACTTAGCACTGGTACTGCCAGGCAGAATGTTCAAGGAAAAGTTCGAAGATATGAGACTAAGACCAGAGAACCTGTCCAGATGTCTGGAAGACTCCGGTACTATCACATCCAACTTCTTCCCTTGGAATACTTGCGGCGCAACCATGAGAAGCTTCCTGGGAGTAGGCAACGGATATATTCCTTATGCAATCCTGAACTGGCTGAATCCAGTCGTATCTGTAATCTTCGGTTTCACCGGCATCACCATGACCAAGATGACCGAAGAAGAATATGCACATATTCTGGCAGAAAGAGAAAAAGAAAAGAAAGAAGCTCTGGAAGCTCTGGAAGCTTAATCTATCTCTTGCTAAAACAGATTGTATTTCTTGATAAAATAAAATCTTATGAAAAGAAGCTGTGCGGAAACCGTACAGCTTCTTTTTTATTGCGTATTTCAAGATGCTTTAAAACCTTCTCCTACCACCTCGTTGGATTCCAGGATAATAATAAAGGAATCCGGGTCTATCTCTTTAACCTTTTTTCTGATTCCAACCATCTGTTTTGTACTGCAGGCACACATGACCACATCTTTCTTTTTATCGGAAAAGCCGCTCTGTGCCTTGAGGAACGTACTGCCTCTTCCCGAAACCTTGTCAATACCCGCCGATATCTCCTCCGGATAATCTGTTACGATAAGAGCCAATTTTCCCGCCGAAATGCCGTACATGACCTTATCGATGACAACAGACATGATAAAACTAATCAACATTCCGTAAATCAATCCGTCAATGCTCTTTGACACCGTAACGGTTCCCAGTACGATGATAACAGTTTCCATCAGGAAGGATATCTTGCCAATGGATAGATGCGGTCTTATTTCTTTTATCGCCATCAGAATAAAGTCGCTGCCGCCGGTGGAAGATTCTCTAAGATAAATTATGGCGTAACCCAATCCGGCGAAAACCCCTGTACAAATGGCGGCCAGCATCCGGTCTCCCTCATAGACAGGAAACAGCGGCGCTACCAGGTCTATGATTGCCGAAGTGATTACGATGGTTTTCATGGAACGCAAAATAAAATGCTTCCCCAACAAACGGTAGCAGAGGATAATCACCGGTATATTCAGAACAAAGCTGACGACTCCGATGGGCAGGCCGAATAGATGATATAGGATTAGGCCGATGCCGTTAAGCCCTACCATGGGAAATTCTGCCGCCGATGCAAAGTTGTACGCGGAAACGGCAACCAGCAGTCCCCCTATTACATCTGCAGCAATATCCCCAATTAAATTTGTTAAATTTCTCTTCTTCATTTCGTACATCCCCTTTACATATTGCAAAATTTATAGAAAAAGGAAGAGCCACCCTCAGGAAGGCTGATTATGGTTTTACATTTATGAGATTGTTATTTACTTTCAACTATTTTTTAGATAGCTCTCCCCTTTTTCCTTATTTTACAAGCTGCAAAAGCCTTTCAATTTTTTTCAGCTTTTCCGCTTCCTTTCTTGCTTTTTCCAGTTCTCTGCGAATCTGCTGATTCTCACTCATCAGATTGAATATAATTTGTTTGTACTGGTTGATTTCTTCTATGTAGTTTGTATTGTTCACTTATCGACCTCTCTGTTTATAATAAAATAGCCCGAAGCCCACCGGGTTTCAGGTATCACAAAATCAAAGAGGCATTTGAGGCAAATAAAAACTGCACCATAAAAGTGCAGTCCGTATTTCTGACCTTTGCCTTGCTCTATTATCATCAATATACCATGTTCCCGTGGATTGATATTCTTCTCGTGCAGGTCTCCTGACTCATCAATCCACATCGCTGTCCTACCTTCTCAGACGCAAGTCCAATGGCCGCTTGTCAGCGCCGGTGCAGCAACTCCTGATTCACAGTGGCGGGTCCGTCCCAGATTCTCACTGGATTCCCTCTTAGCCCGCAGACCTCCAAATAAAAACGGCTGCAGGACACGGAAGTTATATAATTGTCAAGCTCATCATATCACAAGGTGAAAATATTTGCAAGGTGTTTTTATTTTACCAGCGCACTGAGTTCCGCCAGACGGTCTTTGTTCATAGGTTTCATGTCCTTGAGCTTATATGGTATCCCCAGCTTCTCATACTTGTTTACAGCCATGTTATGGTATCCCAGAAGTTCTACCTTGTCTACGTTCTTAACCTGCTTTAAAAAGCCATTTAGGGCCTCAATATACTCTTCTGTATCGTTATACCCTGGCAAAATAACCTGTCTAATCCAAAGATGTTTGTCGTGGCGGTTGATGGCGTCGATTACCTGAAACAGCGTGTCCTGTTTTCTGCCCGTCAGCTTATAAAATTCTTCAGGGTCCACGTGTTTAATATCCAGCAGCACCAAATCGCATGCTTCGATGGCCGCCTCAGAATCTTCATCAAAATACGTGCCGCTGGTGTCAATGGCACTTCCGATATCCTCCGCCTTTAGGGCGTCAATGGCCTCCTTCAGGAATTTCCCCTGCAGCAGAGGCTCTCCGCCTGAGAAAGTGACGCCGCCGTCCTTGCCGTAATACGGAATCCCTCGTTTTGCTCTTTTTACGATTTCATCGACGGTAACCTGCCGCCCGCCGCCGGTTTTCCAGGTGTCCGGATTATGACAGTATGCGCATCTGGCGGGGCATCCCTGCAGGAAAAACACGGTTCTGATGCCCGGCCCGTCTACTGCGCCAAAGGTCTCTATGGAATGCAGCAATCCCTTGTTCATCGCAAGTATATCTCCTTTCTTACAAGACCAAAGGGGATATCGAAACGATATCCCCTTTGATGAGAAATCTTTATCTTTACAGACCTTCGTGGAAAGTTCTTTCGATTACTTCCTTCTGGTGCGCTTTGGATAAAGCGTTAAATCTTACTGCGTAACCGGATACTCTGATGGTTAAGCTTGGATATTTGTCAGGATTGTCGTAAGCGTCCATGAGAACTTCTCTGTTCAGCACGTTTACGTTCAGGTGGTGAGCACCCTGGCCAAAGTAACCGCTGAGCAGTTTTACCAGTGTGTCTTTTCTGCCTTCTCTGTCCTTACCCAGGGAATCCGGTGTAATGCTGAAGGTATTGGAAATACCATCCTGGCAGGTGTTCCAGTCAATCTTGGCAACAGAGTTCAGGGAAGCAACAGCACCTGTGTTGTCTCTGCAGTGCATTGGGTTAGCGCCAGGAGCAAACGGAGTGCCTGCTCTTCTTCCGTCAGGTGTATTACCGGTCTTCTTTCCGTACATTACGTTGGAAGTAATGGTCAGTACGGACAGAGTGGTTACTGCGTTTCTGTAAGCAGGCTGCTTTCTCAGCTCTGCAATGGATTTTTCACTGATTGCAACTGCCAGGCTGTCTACTCTGTCATCGTCGTTGCCGTATTTAGGGAAATCACCTTCAGTTCTGAAATCAACGATTACGCCGTTTTCATCTTTGATTGGATATACCTTTGCGTATTTGATTGCGGACAGGGAGTCAGCAGCTACGGAGAATCCGGCAACGCCGAATGCCATCAGTCTCTTAACCTCGGAATCCAGGAATGCCATCTGGGATCTTTCGTAGTCATACTTGTCGTGCATAAAGTGAATGATGTTCATGATTCTTGCGTAAACGCTCATGAGCCATTCCAGATAAATGTTGTATCTTCTCCATACTTCATCGAAGTCCAGAGGACCGTCTCCCATCGGTTCCATCTGAGGTCCGATGTGCTCGCCGGTTCTCTCGTCAACACCGCCGTTGATTGCCAGCAGCAGTGCCTTTGCCAGGTTACATCTTGCGCCGAAGAACTGCATCTGCTGACCCATTTCGATGGCGGATACGCAGCATGCGATGGAGTAGTCGTCGCCGTAGCAAGGTCTCATCTTATCGTCGTTTTCGTACTGAATGGAGTCTGTGTCGATGGAAACCTGGGCGCAGAATCTCTTGAACGGTTCAGGTAAATCCTTGGACCACAGTACGGTCAGGTTTGGTTCCGGTGCAGGTCCCAGGTTGTACAGAGTGTTCAGGTATCTGTAAGTCATCTTGGTAACTCTGTGTCTTCCGTCAGCGCCTACGCCTGCCAGACCTTCTGTAATCCACATCGGGTCTCCTCCGAACAGTTCGTTGTATTCAGTAGTTCTCAGGTGTCTTGCAACTCTCAGCTTCAGGATAAAGTCATCGATAAATTCCTGAATCTGTTCTTCTGTATATTTGCCGCTTGCCAGGTCTCTTTCTGCATAAATGTCGATGAAGGTAGCTGTTCTACCCAGGGACATAGCTGCGCCATTTTCTTCTTTGATACCGGCCAGGTATGCAAAGTATACCCACTGGATAGCTTCTCTTACGTCAGTAGCCGGTTTGGAAATGTCGTAGCCGTACTTCTCAGCCATCTTCTTTATCTCTTTCAGAGCTGCAATCTGGTTCCAGATTTCTTCTGCCAGTCTGACGTTTTCTTCGTTCATAATAGGTCTTGAAGCAATTTCATCGTGGTCGGCCTGCTTAGCCTCAATCAATCTGTCGATGCCGTACAGGGCGGCTCTTCTGTAGTCGCCGATGATTCTGCCTCTGCCGTATGCGTCAGGAAGACCTGTGATATAGCCCAGGTGTCTAGCCTTTCTCATTTCAGGAGAGTAAGCTTTGAATACACCGTCGTTGTGAGAGGTTACATAATTGAACATGAATTCAATCTCTTCAGGAAGCTTTTCGCCGTATTCGGCAACTTCTTCTCTTACCATTTTAATTCCGCCAAACGGGCAGATACCTCTCTTCAGAGGTTCGTCGGTCTGCAGACCTACGATAAGGTCTTTGCCTTCGATAATATATCCAGGCTCAAAAGCGTTGATTCTCATAATTCTGCTTGCGTCTACCTTCAGGGTGCCGCCGTTATGTCTTTCTTCAACAAGCAGAGCCTTTACTTTCTCGTTTACTTCTGTTGTTCTTGCAGTAGGACCTGCCAAGAAACTTTCGTCTCCGTCATACGGAGTGTAGTTAGCGTTGATGAAATCATCAACATTAATTGTGGTTTCCCATAATCCGGATTTGAATCCTTCCCATGCATTGTTCATCGCTGTTCCTCTCCTTTACTTTCACTTTTAATATAACAATATATCGGTCTTGTATCTTGTATACAAGATGTGTTTTAAAATTTGGTTACACAGCCTCAACATTCTCTGTCAAGGACCGGTAACCTCTCTTTATGCCATCATGATACCCCAAAAGCCGTACCTCGTCAACACCCTTTCTCAAAGTTTTTTTGTTCTTTTTTGAAAACACGAAAACCGTTGAAAACTCTTACCTTTTGTAATAAATTCTAACAATTTTTTTGCGCTTTCATCGCCCAATAAAAAAGGACTTCGCCGCCTGAATCAGCTGTAGAAAAAGCAGCAGAGGACCGCCGGTATCCGGCCAGTCCTCTGCAGACAGGTAATTATAATAATGCAGCTTCCAAATCCTTCAGCATGGTATCCAGCGCAGTGATGCCGCCTTCAGCGGTATACCAAACCGCCGGATGCTCCAAATAAACGATGTTGCCGTTCTTGTATGCGTCGGTGCCCATCACCAGTTCATTTTCCATAACGTCCTGGGCCAGCTTTGCGCCTTCGGTGCCGATGGCAGCGTCACGGTCCATAACGAAGATGTAGTCAGGATTCAGCTTAACCAGCAGTTCAAAGGAAGCCTCGTTGCCGTGGGTCGCAGTGCCGCCCTGGCCGCCGCCTCTGTTCTCGCCGCCGCCTTCTCCGCTTCTGCCTTCTCCGCTTCCTCCGCCGCCTCTGTTTCCGCTGTTTTCTGCGGCAGCCTCAAGACCCACGTTGTCAAAGCCAACCTCTACGCCGATGAGGGAGCAGCGTCCGTCGTTGCCCAGTACATTAAAGCTTCCGCTGGTGCACATACCTACTACGGCAGTCTTTCCGGCTGCAGCTTCCTGCAGAGCTTCGATTCTGCTCTCAAAACCTGCTACCTTATCTGCAATCTCGTCTTCTTTTCCGAAAATAGACGCGATTTTTTCCGCATTGGTCTTGGTACTTTCAACCAGACCGATTTCAAGGTCTGCGGACAGATTTACCACCGGCGCAATTTCGCTGATCGCTTCGTAGGAAGAGCTGAGACGGCCGCCGATGAAGATGATGTCCGGCTCGCAGGCCATAACAGCTTCCAGGTCCGCCTCTTTAATGGTACCCAGATTCTCTATATTCTCATCCGTAGTGTACTTTTCCAGGTAGTCCAGGGTGGTGCTGGCGCAGCCTACCACTCTGTCTCCCAGGCCCAGATTGTCCAGAATGTCCAGAGCTGCAAAGTCTAAAATAGCGATGCGCTGCGGGTCGTAAGGTACTTCAACATCGATTTCCTCGCCGTTGGCGTCCAGTGCAGTAATGGTAATGGTCTCAGGGGTTTCCGCTTCCCCGCTGTCGTCTGCGCCGCAGGCTGCCAGTGCAAATACCAGCATAGCTGCCAGTACGAGAGATAATACTTTTTTCATCTTTTAAAACTCCTTTTCTTCTATACGATTAATAGTAAATTGCCAGAGGTTTCCCCTCAATTTCCATGATTTCAAAATCTACGTTGTAAATTTCCGCCAGTGTTTCTCTGTTCATCACCTCCTCCACCGTACCAAATCTCGCAATTTTTCCGTCAACAAAAGCACATATGTAGTCGGAATAAAAAGCGGCATAATTTATCTCATGCAGCACCAATATGACCGTTTTTCCCAGCTCGTCACAGAGCCTTCTGACAATCTTCATCATCTTGGTGGCGTGATAAATATCCAAACTGTTGGTCGGCTCATCCAAAAGCACGTATTCCGTGTCTTGGGCGATGACCATGGCGATATATGCCCGCTGACGCTGTCCGCCGGACAATTCGTCGATAAACTGGTCCTCAAATTCCTCCAGTTCCATATAAGAAATGGCCTGATTGATAATCTCCTTATCCTCCTCCGTCAGTCTTCCTCCGGAGTATGGAAATCTGCCGAAGGCAACCAGTTCCCGCACCGTCAGCTTCATCTGTACATTGTTGGTCTGGGTCAGGATTGCCAGCTTTTTCGCAAGCTCCTTGCTCTTCCACTTGGAGATGTCCTTTCCCGAAAAATCAACGCTGCCTTCGTCCCTTTGAATCAGCCGTGATATAATCCCCATGACCGTAGATTTTCCGGCGCCGTTGGGGCCGATAAGAGAAAGGACCTTCCCTTTGGGTATTTCAAAGCTTACGCCGTCGACAACGGTTTTCCCGTCATATTTTTTTGTTATATTCTCTATCAGCACAGAACTATGCCCTCCTCTCTCTCAGCAGCAGGTACAGGAAATAAACTCCGCCCGCTACAGAAATAAATACGCTTATCGGAATCGTGTAGGTAAACACATGCTCCACGATAATCTGGCCGCCGATTAAAACAATCATCCCAAACAGGGTCGAACCGAGAATCAGCTGGCTGTGGCGATATGTCTTCAAAAGCTGGCGGGAAAGATTTGCGATAATCAGTCCCAGAAACGAAATAGGTCCCACCATGGCCGTTGCTACTGCGATGCACAGGGTCACTCCCAGCAGAAGCCTCCGGATGCACCTGTCGTAATCCACGCCCAGGTTAATCGCCTGCTCCTTGCCCAAAGTAATCACGTCCAGCATGCGCAGCTCCTTTCGCAGGGCGAAGATGAGCACCGCCAGCACCACCACCGACAGCACGATGATTTCCGTGTTGATATTGTTAAAACTGGCCACCAAAGTCGCCAGGAGGGTGTCGTACTCGTTGGGGTCCATAATCCGCGTCAGGGTGTTCTGAATGCTGGAAAAGAACGATGTCAGCACCGTACCAATCAGCAGCACGTACAGAACGTTGTGCTTGGTCTTCTTGAACAGATAGCTGTAAATCAGGGTGGCCGTAACCCCCATGATAATCAAATCCGCTGCAAAGGCTACATTGGAATTTCTGGCAAAGACGCTGGCTGCGCCTGCAAAGAAGTACACTGCCGTATGAATCAAGGTGTACAGCGCGTTCATGCCCAGAAGACACGGCGTCACGATGGTATTGTTGATGATAGACTGAAATACGATGGAAGCTCCGCCGATAGCAAATGCCGTAATCAGCATGACGATTAACTTCGGCGTCCGTATCTTCATGGCATACTGCACCAGCTTGGGATTGCCGAACCGAACTTCCACAATCATGTACAGGACCGCTGCGACGACCACCAATGCCGCCATAATCAAAAGCTTCTTTCGATTTTCCACCCTCATGCGTCCCCACCTCCTTTTGCCAGCACTTTCCCGGGTTTCAGCCGAACTGCCTTGCGGCCGTGATTGAGGCGATAAATCAAAAGGGCGATAAATACGATGCTGCCCAAAATGCCGATAATCAGCTCTATCGGCAGCTCATAGGGCGCGATAACAGTCCGTCCAATCAAATCACAGGACAGTACGAATACGGAGCCGAAAAGCGCCGTATCAATCAGCGTACCCCGTATCTTGTCTCCCTTGAACATGGCCACCACGTTGGGCACGATTAAGCCTATGTAAGAAATGGAGCCTACCACCACTACCACCGAGGCTGTAATCATGGCCGCGATACTCAGTCCCATGAACAGAACCAGATTGTAGTGAACGCCCAGGTTTTTTGAAAAGTCCCGCCCCATGCCTACGATGTTAAAGTGGTTGGCAAAGATAAAGGCCAGTATCACCAGCGGCACTACCAGATAAACAATTTCATACCTGCCTCTGAGCACCATGGAAAAATGTCCTACCAGCCAGGAGGACAGGGCCTGGGTCATCTCGTATTTATAGGCCAGATAATTGGTAATACCGTTGATTACGTTGCCGAACATGATTCCCACAAGGGGCACCATGACTACATCCTTAAACTGAATCCGCTGAATGAACCAGACGAAAACCCAGGTTCCCAGGATGGCGGCAGCAAAGGCGAAAAACGCTCTTCCCCACAGGGTGGACGCCGGCATAAACAGCAGCGCCAGCAAAATACCGAACTGGGCCGAGGATATGGTCGCGCCGGTGGTGGGCGAAACGAACTTGTTCATGCACAGCTGCTGCATAATCAGTCCCGCCACGCTCATGCCCACGCCGGTGCATAAAATCGCCAGCAGCCGCGGCAGACGGGAAATGAGAAACACCTCAATCTGCTCGGCATTTCCTGTGGCCAGCTGAGACAGCTCTATGTCCAGAACGCCTACGAACAGAGAGCAGACGGAAAGGATGAACAGCGCCGCCCCTAAAATAATTGTCGAGCCATACTTTTTAATACAAATTCTCCTCTCTATAGTTAGTCAAAACTAACTTAAGTATACAAAAAGCGCAATGCCGGGAAAACTGGTCTTACATGTTTTCCTAACATTGCGCGTTAATAGGAGTATAGCATAGGCCCAAAGCCATGTCAATAACAAAAATGTCCATTACACAAAATCTGTGACGGGTTATGACGCCTCTGCAGCACCCCCTTTTCAGGTATAAATTCTGACTATTTTCTCTCCGGCAGCAAAGGCCGCTTTTATCCTCTCCGGATCCACAGGTGCAGACCTTGCGGCCAGCAATACCTGGTCGGAGAAATCCCTCTTCACCAGGCGGATTTTCTCTTTCTTTCTGTCTACCAGCTCCGCCCCCTCAGGACTGTGCTCCGAAATCATCAGAGGAAAGGAGCCGAATCCGTCCCCCATAGCTTCCAGACTCATGACGCAGTCCCTTGCGCCCAGGTTCCTGTAAACCTGCCAAGTCCTCCGGTTATATACATTGAGGCCATAGTCGCCCCATACCGGGACTCCTGCTTCTGAAAAAGCTTTCAGCCAGCCCAGGTTCCCCGCATAGATTCCCGTCTCTGCGCACATTTCACAGAGAATATCAAAGGACGCTTCGATGCGGCGATCTTCCTCCCCCTTTGAAATGGAAGTGACATAGGGAATCACCTTCCTTGCCGGGTCAAGTTCATCTCTGCGGGCTGCAGCCTCTGCTGCAGGAAGAAGGAAGACGATTTCGGCCGGAAGTTCTTCCATCCACCAAGGCGTATGATAGGCCGCAAAGGAGTCCCAGTCGTAAAAGTATATCTCCAGGCGGGCGGCAGTCTCGGCGTCTTCCCTCCCCGGGCTGCCAGCGCCTTCCGCCTCTGCCTGCTGTAAATCCGTTCTGATTTCCCCATCCTCCCTGCACCGGGTCAGTGCTTCTTCCAGGGATTTCAGGCCCTGCCGCCTTATATCGTTTATTGACGATACTTGTATATTCTTGTCGGAAAGCCCTGTAACTTCTATGCGCCTGGCGAAGAACGGGGTATTGCCGGTTTTACCCAGAGCTTTTCGGACCCGCTGTACATCCGCCGCCCCTTCCCCAAAGTCATAGGGACCTGCAGTGACTTTCACCGCCTCCGAAGCCAGGGGACTTTTTAATTCCAGACTGAGAAGTCCTTCTGCGCTGCACCCGAAGACCATATCCACCGGCGTCTTCCTCAGAAACTTTCCTTCGTCATAGCTTTTATGAGAAAAGGTCTGCTGCGCCTGCTTCAGCTGTTCCCTGGACGTTATCCGAAAGACCCGGTCTCCCCGCTGCACCTTTCCTTTGATATCGCCTATGCGGGTCAGTCCGCCTTTCAGTTCCTTGTAATATGTCACCACGTTGCCGGTTATCTCCCGGCTCTGAATCTCCACCCCGTCGCCCAGAGTCAAAGGCCCGTAGAGTCTGATGTCAATCAGACTTGTACCCTGTACCTTTTTGACCACCTCTCCCACGGGTACTCCTCTGTGCTTGGGTATGCTGCCCGACATCAGCTCAGGTCCGGGATTTCCATCAAAATATCCCTCTGTAAAGCCGCCTCTGTTGAATATCTGCTCCAGAGCGCTGCGGTCCTCCGGGCTAACCGTATAGCCTCCTTTTTCGTAATACAAATCCAGATACTTCCTGTAGATAGAGGTCACCACCGCCACATACTCCGGCGACTTCATCCGACCTTCAATTTTCAGGGATTCTACGCCTGCCTCCACCAAATCTCCCAGGTGGTCCACCGTGCAGAGATCCTTGGGGCTCAGCGGATACTTGAAAGTCTCCAGCAGACGGCCCTTCTCGTCCAAGGTCTTGTAGGGCAGTCTGCACGGCTGGGCGCACTGTCCCCGGTTGCCGCTTCGGCCTCCGAAGTACCGGCTCATCTGGCACTGCCCCGAATAGCAGATACAAAGGGCGCCGTGAACAAAAACCTCAATCTCCGCCGAAGTGTTGGCGCAGATATGACTTATCTCCTCAAAAGAAAGCTCCCTTGCCAGCACTACCCGCTCATAGCCCAGTTCATAAGCCGCCTCTGCGCCCCTCAGGTCGTAGACCGAGCCCTGGGTAGACAGGTGCAGGGGAAAGTCCGGCATGGACCTACCGATTAGACTGCCCAGACCCAAATCCTGTATAATCAGTGCGTCCGCGCCGGCCCGGTATAAAAAGGCCGCGTATTCCAGCGCCGGCTGCAGTTCCTCGTCTTTCATCAGGGTATTCATGGTCACGTAGACCTTGACGCCTCGCTTATGGGCAAAATCCACCGCAGCCTTCAGCTCTTCATCATTAAAATTCCCCGCGTTGATACGGGCGTTAAACAGTTTGCCGCCCAGGTAGACGGCATCCGCGCCGTTTTCCACCGCGGCAATCATCTGGTCAGGGCCTCCTGCAGGGACTAAAAGTTCACATTTTTTCATAGGATTTCTCATATCTCCGTAAAATCAAAAGTAATATTCTTCTTCATATTATATTGGTTTCCCAGGCCCAAGTCAACGCCGGCAATTTCGCTGTCCCTCAGAGACTTTTCATAATTTCGGCAAATTTTTGCCATACTACTTTGGGAGGTTTCTGCATGCTATGTTAAAAATACTTATGGTGACGATTACCGCAGTCATTCTTTTTCTCATTCGCCGCACTCTGGTTCCTGTAGCGGTGGGCATTACCATCGCCTATATTCTGGACCCCTACGTGGAGTGGCTGTCTCTGAAACTGAAAAGCCCTCGCCTGCTCAGCGTTCTGCTGGCATATCTGTCCGTCATAGCCGCAGTAATACTTCTGGCCTGGGGATTCGCCGATATCATTGCCGGAAGAATTGCCGCCGGTTCTCTGCAGGAAGCCATATCCTCCCTGCAGCTTTACTATGAGCAGTACAAGGACGTTCTGACAGATTTGTTCGGATTTTCCATGGAACCTCCTGATATCGGCCGGCTGGTCCAGAGCCTTGGAAGCGGCGCCGTCAAATTTTTCATCGGCGCCGTGGCCGGTGTTTACCTGCTCAAGGACAAAGCCTTTTTTCTCAGATTAGGAAATCAGACCATGCATCTTCTGCTTTCACAAAAGACGCATGGTCTGCTTCGAGAAATCTTATTTGAAATTAACGATGTAATCTCAGCCTTCCTGCGGGGAATTTTCGTAGATTCGGTAATCGTAGCTTTTCTGTCCTCTCTCGCCTTATCCCTGCTGGAAGTGGATTTTGCGGTTTTTATCGGCTGCTTCGCCGGCATTGCCAATGTCATTCCCTATTTCGGGCCCATCATCGGCATGATTCCTGCCGTTCTGTCAGCGCTGACGGGAGGCGGCCTTTCTCTGGCCATTCTGTCCGCCCTGGCGCTGTTTGCCATTCAGCAGGTGGAATGCAACTTTATCTATCCGCGCATCATCGGAAAATCCACAGGGCTTCACCCTCTCTTTGTGCTCATTGCCGTTTCTGCAGCCGGCTCATTAGGCGGACTGCTGTGGATGGTGCTGGCCGTTCCTATCGCCGGCATCATAAAAGTCTTGGTGAGCAAATGGGCGCAGCGCCAGTAAATCTTCACTAGCGTTTATTGCTTCTTCTCCAGATTCTCTGTTCCTCCGCGGCCTTAATCAAATCTTCGCGAACCTCCGGATGTGCAATGTTGATGATAGCTTCCGCTCTCTCCCAGGTTGCCTTGCCCGGCAGCACCGCTACACCGTACTCGGTTACCATGTACGGAGCCTGGGTTCTCGGCGTAGTGATAACATCGCCCTTAGAGAATCTCGGCAGGATATTGGAGTGGAGATTACCTTCTTTGTCTCTGCGGCTTGACGGGAATGCCAGGAAAGCTTTTCCTCCCGGACATTCAAGTCCGCCGGTTACAAAGTCCAGCTGTCCGCCGGTTCCGCTGATGTGACGGGTGCCTGCAGTCTCGGAGCATACCTGTCCATAGAGGTCCATAGAAATACAGCTGTTGATGGAAACGAACTTCTCATGCTGTCTCAGCACTGCCGGGTCGTTGACATAAGCCATCGGCGCAGATACAATCATCTGATTTTCATTGAGGAAATCGTAGAGTTCTCTGGAACCGCTGCAGATGGAGAATACGCCTTTTCCCTTGTCGATATTCTTTCTCCGATCGTTGAGCTTTCCGGACTGGTACAGCTTCAGATATCCGTTGGACATCAGCTCTGTGTGCATACCCAAATCCTTCAGGTCAGAATCTGCGATAAGCATACCCAGGCAGTCAGGCATACCGCCGATACCCAGCTGCAGTGTAATTCCGTCCTCCAGATACGGGAAGATGTACTCCGCAATCTGTCTGTCAATATCGGACGCCTTGCCGGTCGGTGTAGTGGCAATTTCCACGTCGGATTCCACAACGCAGTCAACCTGAGAAATGTGAATATGGTCTGTGGATTTACCGTAAATTACCGGCATGTTAGGATTTACCTCGAGGATAATGGTCTTGGCCTGGTCCAGCATCTCCTGCAGACAGCAGTTTGTCAGACCAAAGTTGAAGTTTCCGTACTTATCCATCGGCGCTACGGTAACCATGGCTACATCTACAGGCGCAAAGCCCTTGCTGTAATATCTTCCGCAATGTCTGAACAGCATCGGGGAATAAAAAGCTCTTCCCTGGTCGCAGTATTTGCGGTCAAGGCCTGAAGTATGCCACAGGTTATATGTAAAGGATTCCTGATTCGGGTCCTGCTCTACAACCTGTACCGGTTTCATACTGATTGCGTGTCTGAGTTTTACGTCTTTCAGCTCGCCGACTCTGCCTGCCAGCGCTCTGTCCAGCGCTTCCGGGAAAGAACATGTCTGGCTGTAATCCACCCAGTCGCCGTCTTTAACCAGCTTTACTGCTTCTTCCGGTGTGCGCAGCTTCGCACGATATTCGTCATAAACATTCATTTTCATCATTTCCTTTCTAAAAATCCCTTGAACTTCAATGGAAATTAATCTCTATAGCACATTATACCAAATCCTGTACCCTTTTCAATACATATTTCGCATTTTGACTAAAAATTGCTACTTTTTTATCAATTTTACGTTATTTTTTTATCAATATTAACCCCATACACAGACGCCTTTTCTATCGGTTTTTACAACCTAAAGGGCTCTGTATTCCAAGCGCACCTTCTCCCGTTTCAGCTTTATGGCCGCGGCAAAAATCTCCGCCGTATCGATGCTGGTCATCACCGGCAGACCGTGTTCGATGGCGGCCCTCCTGATAGGAAAGGTATCGGCGCCAATCCTGTTAATGGCCTTGGGGGTATTGATGACAAGCTGCACCCTGCTTCCGATAAGGCCGCTTACCGATTCGTAGGAAAGACTTTCAGCGGCTATGCCAAAGGAGTTAAGAAAAGCTGCCGTTCCTTCAGAGGCATAGAGTGAAAACCCCAGATCTCTGTATTTCTCAATTACAGCTGCAGTTTCCCGGGTTTTATCGTGGTCTTTCAGCGATATAAAAGCGCCGCCCTCAGTGGGGATTTTCATGCCTGCGCCGAGAAAACCTTTATAAATAGCCTTGTTCAAATCCCCGTCGATGCCCAGCACCTCTCCGGTGGATTTCATTTCCGGTCCCACCGCAACATCCACGTCGGTCAGCTTGGCGTCGGAAAATACAGGGATTTTCACCGCGTAGTAATCCTGGCTGCGGCAAAGGCCCGTTCCCCATTCCATATCGGCCAGTTTCTGTCCCGTCATCACCGCTGCTGCAATCTTTACCATGGGAATCTTTGTAACCTTGCTCAGGATAGGCACGGTCCGGGAAGCTCTCGGGTTGACTTCGATAACATAGAGTTTCTCTCCGTCCCAGGCATACTGAATATTCACAAGGCCCACGATGTGCAGCGCCTTTGCAATTTTTCCCGTATAGGTAACAAGCTGTTCTATCACTTCCTGAGGCAGACTGTAAGGCGGATATACCGCGCAGCTGTCGCCGGAATGTACGCCGGTTCTTTCCACATGCTCCATGATGCCGGGAATCAGCACGTCCTTTCCGTCGGCTACGGCGTCCACCTCAATTTCTTTTCCTTCCACATACTTGTCGATAAGCACCGGGTGCTGGTGGGACAGTCTGACGGCTTCCTTCAGATATTTCAAAAGCTCCCCATCGGAGTATACCACCTGCATGGCCCGTCCTCCGATAACATAGGAAGGTCTTACGACCAGCGGATATCCCAGCCTTTCCACGGCCTCAAAAGCTTCTTCCCGCGTTCTCACTGCGCAGCCCTTAGGTGCGTCGATATCCATCATATCCAAAAGGTCAGAAAACTTCTCTCTGTCCTCAGCCAGGTCGATATATTTGTTCTGCGTGCCCAGAATCCGTATGCCTCTGACCGCCAGCTTTTCTGCCAGGTTCAGGGCTGTCTGACCGCCCAGCTGCAGAATCACCCCTTCCGGACGTTCCTGCTTGATAACATTCATCACATCGTCGATATGCAGCGGTTCAAAATACAGCTTATCGGAGGTGTCGAAATTGGTACTTACCGTTTCCGGATTGTTATTGACCATGACAGCCTCATATCCCAGTTCTTTCAGCGCCCAGACGCCCTGTACGCAGCTGTAGTCGAACTCGATGCCCTGACCGATTCTGATAGGGCCTGCGCCCACCACCAAAATCTTTTCTCTGGAGGACCTGCGGCTTTCATTTTCACCGCCGTAGCTGGAATAATAGTAAGGGGTCAGGGCTTCAAATTCCCCTGCGCAGGTATCTACCACCTTATATACCGGATAGATGTCGTGATAAATTCTGATGTCCTGCAGCACGGCTCTGTCCATACCGGTCAGGTCCAGAATCTCGTCATCGGTAAATCCCCTGTACTCCGCTTCCCGGATAAGCTCCGCCGTAGGCTCTTCTGTCTGCAGCATCTTTTCCATGGCGACGATTCCGTAAATCTTATGTAAAAACCATCTGTCAATACCTGTCTCTTTGTAAATGTCCTCCGGCTCTGCAAGGTCTCTTCGGAATGCCTCCGCAATGCAGAAAATCCGTTCATCGTCGCAGTCCAGAAGTTTCTGCATCAGTTTCTCATTGTCCAGCCCGCTGACATAGGGAATCCGAAGGCCGCTTCCCGCCGCCTCTAAAGATGCGATAGCCTTCAAAAGGGCGCTCTCAAAGTTTCTGTCAATGGCCATGATTTCACCGGTGGCCTTCATCTGAGTCCCCAGCTTTCTGGAGGCGGTTCTGAATTTGTCAAAGGGCCATTTGGGGAATTTTACTACGCAGTAATCCAGCGCCGGTTCAAAACACGCGCTGGAACCTTCGGTTACGTAATTTTTCAGCTCATCCAGGCTGTATCCCACGGCAATTTTTGCGGCAATTTTGGCGATGGGATAGCCGGCCGCCTTGGAGGCCAGCGCCGAGGACCGGCTGACCCGCGGATTCACTTCTATTACAATATACTGGTCTTTTTCCGGGTTCAAGGCGAACTGAACGTTGCAGCCTCCCTCAATCTCCAGGCTCCGGATAATCTTCAGGGCCGAATCCCGCAGCATCTGGTACTGACTGTCGCTGAGGGTTTGGGTAGGCGCCACCACAATGCTGTCGCCGGTGTGTACACCTACCGGGTCCAGGTTTTCCATAGAGCAGACGATGATACAGTTGTCCTTTCCGTCTCTGACGACCTCGTACTCCACTTCTTTCCAGCCCGCAACGGATTTTTCCAGTAAAATCTGCCCGATGGCGCTTTTCTCCATGCCCATACTGCAGAAATGCTCCAATTCTTCCTCGTTATGGGCGATTCCGCCTCCCGTACCTCCCAAGGTGTAGGCAGGACGAATGATGACCGGATACCCGATTTTTTCCGCGAAAGCTCTGGATTCCTCCAGATTAGAAGCGATGACGCTGGGCGGGACAGGTTCTCCGATTTCCATCATCAATTCCTTGAAGGCTTCCCTGTCCTCAGCTCTGCGGATGCTGTCACGATTGACCCCCAGAAGTTTTACGCCGTACTTTTCAAAGACCCCCTTTTCATCCAGGGCCATTGCCAGGTTCAGACCGGTCTGTCCGCCAAATCCTGCCAGAACTCCCTGGGGCCGCTCTTTCTTCAAAACAGCCTCTACCGCCTCCTCTGTAATGGGCTCAAGGTATACTTTACCGGCGATTTCTCCGTCAGTCATAATCGTAGCCGGATTGCTGTTAATCAGTACGGTTTCAATCCCTTCTTCGGAAATCGCTTTGCAGCACTGGGTTCCGGCGTAGTCAAATTCCGCCGCCTGTCCGATGACAATGGGTCCCGAACCGATAATCAACACTTTTTTCAGGGTAAAATCTCTAGGCATTACAGGGTACCTCCTTCCATCAGGTCTACAAATTTATCGAATAAATAGCCGGTGTCGTTGGGGCCGGGACTGGACTCCGGATGAAACTGGACCGAGAAAACCGGCTTGCTCAGATGGCGCATTCCTTCCACTGTTCCGTCATTTAGATTCAGATGGGTCACTTCCATTCCTTTTAGAATAATACTTTCCGCTTTTACTGCAAACCCATGATTCTGGGAGGTGATATAGCTTCTGCCGCTATCCTTGTCAAACACCCCGTGGTTGCAGCCTCTGTGGCCGTATTTCAGCTTGTAAGTGCTGCCGCCCTGGGACAGGGCGATGAGCTGATGGCCCAGGCAGATTCCGAATACAGGCATCCGGCCCGGTCCGTAGTTGCTGTTGGTAATGAGCTTCTCAATATTTAAAATCGCTTCCTCGGCAGCAGCAGGGTCTCCCGGTCCGTTGCTGAGAAAAACGCCGTCCGGTTTCATTGCCAGGATTTCTTTTGCTTTGGTGCCGTAAGGAAAAATCGTTAAACTGCATTCTCTGTTATAAAGTTCCCTTAGGATACTCTTTTTCACGCCGAAATCCAGCACCGCTACCCGGCGCTTTCCCTGCGGATTTTCCCAGACCGTAGTTCTGGATACCCCTGCAGTCTTCATCTGGTCTGCCCTCAGGGTCTCCTCAGCGCAGATTTTCTCCACGGCGTCAAGGGACAGGTCCTCTGTGGTAATCACGCATTTCTGATTGCCGCCGTCTCTCAGTCTGCGAGTGATTTCTCTGGTATCCACGCCGTAAACGCCGGGCACTTTCTGTTCCTTCAGCCACCTTTCTATATTCATAACAGACCTCCAGTTGCTGGGTTCAAAGCATACGTCCGACGCTGCTACGCCGAAAGCGTGAATCCGGTCTGATTCATAATCAGTTTCGTTGACGCCGTAATTACCCAGCATGGGGTAAGTCATGGTAATAATCTGCTCTTTGTAGGAGGGGTCTGTCAGGGTTTTCTGATAGCCTGTCATCGCCGTGTTGAATACCAACTCTCCGGTTCTGGTTCCCTCAAAGCCAAACCCCTTCCCTTTGTATACCGTGCCGTCCTCTAAATAAATGGTACCTTTCATACGCTCACTCCTTTTCCTTCCACGTTCTAAGGAGGTAGTATACTCCCATAAGGATAAATATGCAAGAAAAAATTTATATTTTTTCATATTTTTTTATTTTTATGCAACCCAGCGAAACGAAAATTGCTCCGGCCCATAAAAATAAGAGGCGGCCATTGGCCGCCTCTGCGTATTGAGCGAGAGAGTATGCTAAATCACAAAAACCGGTATGTTTTGCATACCCAAAACTTCAAAATAGCATGAAATGAGAACAGAAAAAAGAGGGATTTACAAATTTCCTTCCTGCCGGTTGACAATGTAGATACCTGCGCACACCAAAAGCAGGGCTCCGGCGCTCTGAATCCACGGAATCTGACTGCCTTCATCCAGCAGCAGGGCGGACAGGACAACACCGAAAACCGGAGTAGTAAAGCCGAAGACCGTCACCTTGGATACCGGATTGTACTTCAGCATTATTCCCAAGACCGTATAGGCCACCGCCGAAATCAGCTCCATATACAGAAGAATGAGCAGAGCCGCCGGTCCGGTGATTACCAGCCTGCCTCCCGCAGCGGCACCGATAAATATCATGATAATACCGCCCATGACAAACTGATAGCCGCTCAGGGTAACCGGATTTTCTCTGGCGGAAAAAATTTTCACAAGTACCGACGAAAAAGCATAGGATATGCAGGCAATCAGCAGAAATCCCTCGCCGTTAAAGGCGAATCCGCCTCCCAGACCTTCACCTCCTCCCAGGTTTACCAGCACCACGCCGGCAAAGCCAATCAGACAGCCTACGCTCTTGGCCCCGTTCAATTTTTCCTGGCGAAACAGAAGCGCCGCAATTAGAATTGCCATAAACACGTGGGCTCCCTCGATAATGGAGCCCTTGACCCCTGTCGTATGGGCCAGTCCCACGTAAAAGAAAAAATATTGGATAACCGTCTGGCACATGCTCAGGCAAAAGACCATGCCCCAGGAGGATTTCCCCGGTACAATCAATTTCCGCTGTCCCGCGCTGCTGACAATTATCACCAGCACCCCGGCCAGTGTAAAACGCACGCCGGCAAAGAGTATCTGGGACCAGGTATCCTCCGGACCTATGGAAAATAACTCGTATCCTATTTTGATGGATGGAAAGGCGCTGCCCCACAGAAAGCAGCAGAGCAGCGCCAGCAGGCACACCGTGCCTGTTTTCTGCAAATACGTTTCCTTTGAATGTTTCATGTATCTCGATTCTCTCTAATGAAAGCCAATAAAAGTTCCCAGCTTATCATTTACTACCGTCTTATGGTCTAAAGCAACCTTTCCGCCGATGATTACATAGTCAATGCCTTCTGGCTGAATGTAGATATCGTCGTAAGCTGCACCATCTATGATAGTATCCGGATTAAAAATTGTCAAGTCTCCGTCTGCGCCCGCCTGAATCCTTCCTTTTCGGGTAAGCGCCAGTCTGTCTGCTGGTTTGATTGTCATCTTCCGCAGCGCGTCCATGAGAGAAATCACCTTTTCTTCCCGCACGTATTTTCCCAGCACTCTCGGGAAAGTACCGGCGGCACGGGGATGTCCGTCCCCGTTAAAAAGCGTTCCGTCGCTGCCAATCATGCCGTGGCTGTCTGCGATAGCCGCCGCGATTTCCTCTTCATTCATGATGAAGCCTACGGCCATCATTTCAGGATAGGCCTCTCTGGCTTCCTTTAAAATTTCATCGGTGCAGAATACATTTTTATAAGGTTCTTTGGTTAACATGATTGTCCCGATGTCCTCGCACCACTGGTCCAGACTTTCTTTTTCAAAAACCGCACTTCCAATCAGCGTTGAAAAAGCGTCGTAAGGATATGTATCAAAATCCAGCAGAGGATTTTTTTCAATCAGCTTATCCAGCAGTTCCAGCGATTCTGCCATCTGGCCCGTAGCCGAACAACTGCTGAGATGGGAAATCTGGAATTTCACGCCGGACGCTTCACAAAGGGCCGCCATCTCCCGGATAGACTCTATGGCGCCTGTACCTGAAACCCTGAAATGAGCAGAGGCCAAGTACCTGGGGTCTTTTAACAGCGTCAGGGCGTCTATCATATCTTCATAGGTGATAGCCGGGTCATACTCTATACCAAAAGAAATGCCTGCCGCGCCTTCCTCCAGTTCTTCCTGCAGAAGCCTCCTGATTTCCTGTCTCTGGGCAGGATTCATCACATCGTTATGGCCCAGTCCCAGCAGATAACGCAAATCATTGTAGCCGGCCAGCATCACCCAGTTCACCGGACTTCCCAAATCATCTATCTGCTTTTTAAACCGGCTGAGTCTCTGATGCTGCATTCCGCAGTTGCCCCCGCAGGCTGTAGTCACACCCATTTTCAGCATCAGCTCTCCGATGACGAACTTTTTTTCTTCACCGGTCAGGTTGTCTTCATGCATATGGATATCGATAAACCCCGGTGAAACCACTGCGCCGGCGGCGTCCAGCACCTGCTCGGCCTGGGGCCTTTCAGGGCCAATATAGGTGATTTTACCGCTTTGGATGCCGATATTAGCCTCTTTCAGACAGTTTTCTTCAAAATCAGGATATATTCCATTTACTACCAATAAATCAATCATGATTCTTCTCTTTCTTTCTCCTCTGATAAACGCCGGCCAGCAGAATCGCCGCATAAATCAGCACAAAAGTCAGCGCTGTACCGTTGACGGCGGAAGCAAAGCTGACTCTGCTTTCTGCCAGCAGGTAAACTGCCATGGCGCACAGCGCGGCAATAAAAATTCCGCTTTTATTCAGCCCGAACTTGAGCATCATGAGAAAGGCTGCCAGTGATAAAATAGCCGGTAAAAAAATCTGAATATAAATCATAATCAAGTCTCCGCAAACTCTTTTTTTAGTTTTTCTATATTTTTCTCATCGGCAAAAATCTTGATGACCTGACGAGAAATCACCTTTGCGCCGGTAGCCAGTACCTGATGAGCCCTATCCGTCTTCATAGCGGCGGCAAATTCTCTGGTATGAATCGGCGTTCCCGCTTTCACCACCTGCAGCGTAGATTGGAAAGTCGGGCATATGCTGCTGACATTGCCGCAGTCGGTAGAGCCGAAATTCTTATCCGGATTTCCGTTAAGCTCTATACCCAGCTCTTCATATACCTCTGTGAGAAGTTCATTGCCGAAAGGCAGCAGCTTCATGTTGTCAAATACCTCCGCCGTAGCCTTCTTCTCCCATGTGGTCTGGGTGGCGATAGCCGCCCCTTCAGCACAGTCGTCGATTCTTGAAACCACCTCGTTGAGATACGGCCTGTCGAAGCCTCTGATATACAGCTCCGCAGACACTTCTTCCGGTACGATGTTAGGCGCTTCACCGGGATTCCGGATGATACCGTGAACCTGTATGTCCGATTTCACGTGCTGGCGAAGCATATCTATGGCGTGGAAAAACAGCTGGCACCCGTTGAAGGCATTGCGTCCTTCCCATGGCGCAGCAGAAGCATGGGCCGCCTGACCGTGGAAATAGTAAGTGTAAGTATCAAGGGCCATGGCCTTGATATAAATCTGATTGGCGTCAAACAGGTGAATCATCATAGCCATATCATAGCCCTCAAATCCGTCGCTGCGAATCATCTTCGGCTTGCCGCCGTTGTATTCCTCGTCAGGGGTTCCCACAATGTGGATGTCCGCGTCCAGGGCGTCCTGCAAATCTCTCAGGGCAAGCCCCGCCAAAAGGCTGATGGACCCGCTGAGACAGTGACCGCAGGCATGTCCGATTTCCGGCAGGGCGTCATATTCCGCCAGCAGTGCAATCTTATATCTGTGATTGTTGCTGCCGTAAATTCCTCTGTAGGCGGTCTCTAAACCGGCATAGGGATATTCTACATTATATCCTTTATTTCTCAGCAATTCAACCATCTTTGCCGAGGTGCGAAATTCCTGTGTTCCCACCTCGGGATGGTCTGCAATATCATCATTTAACTCTATCAGTTCCTGATGAAAGAGGCCGATTTTTTTGTCGGCCTCTTTCACAAGGTTTTCATATGTTCCCATATTGTCACCTCTATATCATTCTTTTTCTGTTAAAACGGTCCCCAGTTCATCAGGTGGGCAACTACTACCAAAACCGCACCCAGCAGATATTGAAGTCCGATAAGGGGCAGAATCCATCTTGCCCATTTTTCCCATGGAATTTTAGCCAGAGCCAAAGCAGCCATGAAATAGCCGGAAGTCGGCGTAAAGATATTGGAAATACCGTCGCCCAGCTGAAATGCCAGGGTAGCCGTCTGTCTGGTTACACCTACAATGTCAGATAACGGCGCCATGATAGGCATAGATACAGCAGCCTGTCCGGAGCCGGACGGAATAATGAAGTTCAGCAGGCACTGGAAAATATACATACCGATAGCTGAAATAACGGATGGTAATTTTACCAGAACGTCTGCAGTAGCATGTAAAATTGTGTGAATCACGTTGCCGTCTGTCAATACTACCATGATACCTCTGGCGAAACCGCAGACAAGGGCGCCGCCGCAGATACCGGTCATGCCGTTGGCAATGGATTCTGCAAATTGGTTGACAGACATACCGCCGATGATTGCCGCCACAATGGCAAGACCGAAGAACAGGCCCGCGATTTCATTGAAGTACCAGCCCCAGTTAATTGTACCGTATGCCAGCAGGCAGATGGTGATTAACAGAGCCACCAGCACCAGCTTCTGTCTGATACCGAATGGATGGAGCGTTTCATCCAGTTCCAGCTTGTCCTCACGCTTCTGGTCTATCTCATATACTCTGGAAAGGGTCGGATTTTTCTTGACTCTCCGTGCGTATATCATGACAAAAGCGATGGTCAGCGTCGTCATAAGGATATAAACCACGATTCTGTAGTAGAGTCCGGAGAACAGCGGAAGTCCCGCAATTCCCTGGGCAACGCCCTCGGTATAAGCGTTCATGAAAGCGCCGCCAAAACCTGCCGCGCCGCCGCACAGCACGATGGCCGTACCGGTGATGGAGTCAAAGCCCAAAGCCAGAGCCAGGCCTACACAGATAGGGATGTAAGGCAGCAAGTCCTCTGCTGAGCCGATGATAGCGCCCATCAATGAGAAGATGAACATCATAACCGGAATGATGATGAGTTCTCTTCCCGCCAGCGCCTTGGATACTTTTACAAGGCCGGCTTCAATAGCGCCCGTATCTCCGATGACGCCGAAAGACGCGCCGAAGATAAAGATTAAAAATACGATATCAGCCGCTTCCAGCATACCTCTGAATACTGCGTTCATGGTTCCCATCAGGTCAACCGGAGTCTGGTCGATATAATGGAAGGTGTCAGGGTCAACGACTTCCCGTCCGTCTTCCAGAACCATCATGTCATATGCGCCTGCCGGAATAATATAAGTGAGAATTGCACAAATAATAATGAGTCCGGTCAGGAGAGCGTACACATGAGGTACCTGGAACTTTTTCTTTTGTTTTTCCATTCTTTTTTCTCCTTAATTAAAAGTATTTTATCTAACCACATTATAGGCTTAACCGGCTCTCGATGTTATTATTATCTTTATTATTTTTTGGATTTTTTGTATTTATCTGAACATTCTTTATTTTGTTTTGAAAGGAATTGCCGCAAAGGAGTTGTCATTCTGGTATTATTTTTATTTCTTGGCGAAAATTATGCAAAAGCTCCGCCTCTCAACCTGTATATTGTTTGATTTTCCTATGTAATTCTTATATTTTCTCTTATTTTGTTATTTTTATTCAGTTATGGTCTTGATTCCCGCTAAAATTTGTGCTATAGTAACTACATTGTTTATTTTTATTCACGTTTATTAATATTTATATATTTGGAGGAATGTACAATGGCTAAAGAAAAAATTGTCCTGGCCTACTCAGGCGGTCTGGACACATCCATCATCATCGCCTGGCTGAAAGAGCACTACGACTGCGAGGTCATCGCGGTCTGCTGCAATACGGGTCAGAAGGAAGACTTTGACGCGATTGAGAAAAAAGCTTACGCAACCGGCGCAGATAAGGCTTACATACTGGATATTCAGGAGGAATTTATCACCGACTTCATCTATCCGACTCTGAAAGCCGACGCAATTTACGAAAACGACTATTTGCTGGGTACCTCCATGGCAAGGCCCCTGCAGGCTAAAAAGATTGTAGAGATTGCCGAAAAGGAGGGCGCTTTCACCATCGCCCACGGCTGCACCGGCAAAGGAAACGACCAGGTTCGCTTTGAATCCACCATTCACGCCCTGAACCCGGCTATCAAGATTATCGCTCCTTGGAGAATCTGGGACTTACAGTCCCGCGAGCAGTGCATCGAATATGCCCACGCCCATAACATTCCAATTTCTCAAACTGTAGAAAAAATTTATTCCAGAGATGAAAACATCTGGCACATCAGTCATGAGGGCGGCAATCTGGAAAATCCGTGGAACGAGCACAAAGCTGATATCCACGTTCTTTCCAAAACGCCGGAGGACGCCCCTGACGTGCCGACTTATGTGGAAATAGACTTTGAAAAAGGCATTCCGGTAGCAGTCGACGGAAAACAGCTGCCGCCGGTAGAGCTTTTAAAAACCCTGAACAAGCTGGGCAGCGAAAACGGAATCGGCACCATCGATATCATCGAAAACCGTCTGGTAGGCATGAAGTCCAGAGGTGTTTATGAAACCCCCGGCGGCACCATTCTGTTCGCAGCCCACAAGGATTTGGAAAAACTCATTCTGGACAGAGACACGCTGCAGTACAGAAATATCGTATCTCAGAAATTCGCTCAGCTGGTTTACGACGGCCTGTGGTTCACACCGCTGAGAAAGGCCATTTCCGCCTTTGTGGACGAAACCCAGGAGTTTGTGACCGGTACTGTAAAAATGAAGCTGTACAAAGGCACTGCATGGCCTGTAGCCAGCAAATCACCGTACTCCTTATATAATGAAGAATTTGCTACCTTCAGCGAGGATGAAGTTTACGACCAGAGCGACGCGGAAGGATTCATCAATCTGTTCTCCCTGCCGCTGAAAATCAGAGCAATTCAGAAGCAGAATCTGGAAGGCGTACCGGAAGCCCAGAAAGCCCTTCCGAAAAAAATCTTCAAAGGCGGTTCCTTTGTGGAATAGCGCCGCCAATGGGTCAAACTGTGCGGCAGCTCCGTCTCATTAACAGCTCAATAAAAAGTCCTGCTCCGGTTCTCGGGCAGGACTTTCTCTTCGTATATTCAGCTTTAAGCAAAAGTAATTACTGTGCCGGTCTTTCCTTCTAAAGCGTCGATGGCTTTGTCCAGGGAAGTGATGATGGCCTTCTTGTCCGGATAAGCTCTTACGAACTTCATGGCGGCTTCTACCTTTGGCAGCATGCTTCCAGGTGCGAACTGACCTTCGCCGATGTATTTTACGGCGTCCTCCAGATTGAGAGTATCCAGGTCTTTCTGGTCAGGCTTGTTGAAGTTTACTGCAACCTTTTCTACTTCTGTCAGAATCATCAGAACGTCTGCTTCTACCTGCTCAGCCAGCAGCTCTGCAGCAAAGTCCTTATCGATTACAGCAGCAACGCCTTCCATGGAGCCGTCAGCGTTTTCAATCACAGGGATACCGCCGCCTCCGCAGGAGATAACGATGGAGGAATCCCACAGTCTCTTTACTGCGTCAATCTCAACAATTTTTCTAGGCAGCGGGGAAGCTACGACTCTTCTCCAGCCTCTGCCTGCGTCTTCCTTCATGGTATAGCCTTTTTCAGCTTCCATAGCCTTAGCCTCTTCTTCGCCGTAGAAAGGTCCGATTGGCTTAGTCGGGTTCTGGAATGCTTTATCGCTCTTTTCAACAACCATCTGGGTTGCAACAGTGAGGACAGGAATGTTCTTGCCCCTCTTGCTCAGAGCATACTTCAGAGCCTGCTGCAGGTGGTAGCCGATATAGCCCTGGGACATAGCGCCGCAAACGTCAAACGGCATAGCCGGTGTAACGTCCTTTGCAGTTTCTGAAGCCAGCAGGATTCTTCCTACCTGCGGTCCGTTGCCGTGTACCAGGCCAATCTCGTAGCCCTTGCAGCTGATATCAGCGATATATTCACAAGTCTTTTTAACAACTTCTAACTGTGCTTCCGCAGTCGGGTCAGCTTTTCCGGACTGCAGAGCGTTGCCGCCTAAAGCGATTACAATTTTTTCTGCCATTGGTGTAATTCTCCTAATAATCAAATTTGTTGTCCCTGTAATGCATATCATCATAAAGATGCGCAGGAAAATTTGTTCGTGGCCAGGCGCTGAAATCAGTGAGTCCCGGAGCGTACTCGAAGTACGTGAGGAACGAACTGATGAGAGCAACAACGCCACGGGCAAATTTAACAAGCATCAGCTTACAGGTCGTCTCTGTTCACAGGGCAGGACATACATCTAGGGCCGCCTCTGCCTCTGGATAATTCTGCGCTTGGAATCGTCAGGACCTTAACGCCTTTCTTATCCAGCAGATCGTTTGTTACATAGTTTCTTTCGTAAGTTACTACAGTTCCCGGCGCGATGCACAGAGTGTTGGAGCCGTCGTTCCACTGCTCTCTCTGTGCAGCCATCAGGTCGGTGCCGCCGCAGCGAATCAGGTCTACTGCCGGCAGGTTCAGATATCTTGCAAGAATGTGATCTAAAGAATCTGTAATGGACTTAAAGTTTGCCTTTCCGTCTTTGCCCAGGGTAATCTCAAACAGCTGCAGCGGTCCTTCGATTTCAG
>CBCTFZ010000040.1:0-28104 GCA_965146355.1 uncultured Emergencia sp.
AATCCCGCCGGGATATGCGCTCTTCACGTTGAGGGCGCCTTGAATGTCAATCTCCAGCACCACATCGACGCCCTGCTTCAGTTTCTCTATCACCTTGTCCTTAGGGGTGCCGTAGTAGTTGCCGTAAACCTCCGCATACTCCAGAAAACCGCCCCGGTCGATTTCTTTCTGAAATTCCTCTCTGGTGGTAAAATAATAGCTGACTCCGTCCACTTCTCCCGGGCGAGGGCCTCTTGTAGTCATGGAAACGGAAATCTGGACTTTGGTTTCTTCTACCAGTCTCTTGCAGATGGTTCCCTTCCCTGCACCGGAGGGACCGGAAATAATAAAAAGTTTTCCTGTATGTTCGGCTCTGTCCATTTTTGTCTCCTTAAATGCTCGTATGGACTAATATTATAACACTTCTGAAGCTTGGATTCAAGAAATTATTCGATATTCTGCACCTGTTCTCTGATTTTTTCAATTTCCGCTTTCACCTGCAGCATCAGGTTTGTCACTTCGATGTCGTTGGCCTTGGAACCGATGGTATTTGCTTCCCGGTTCATCTCCTGTACCAAAAAGTCCAGCTTCTTCCCATCGGGCTGGCTGCTTTTCTCGATGATGGATTTCATCTGGTCCATGTGGCTGTTGAGCCTGGTCAGTTCCTCAGTCACGTTGCATTTGTCGGCAAAGATGGCCGCTTCGACTAAAATCCGGTCCTCCGGTACGGTGACGCTGCCGCCAATCAGTTCCTGGATTCTTTCCCGCAGTTTCTCCGTATAGGCCGCAGGTACTTTCTCGGCCCTTTCTTCAATCCGGTCCACAAGGTCCTTGATGATACCGCCCCGCATCAGAAGGTCAGCCGCAAGCTTCTCTCCCTCTACGCTGCGCATGGCTTCCAGATTGGCCGCCGCCTGTTTTACAGGCTCCAAAATGCACCTGGTCATTTCTTCTTCATCATCCACGTCGGGAATGGCTTTCATCACGTCAGGCAGTCCCGCCAAATACTGCAGGGTAATCTCTCCGGAAAGATTGAAAGCTTCCCGCAGGGCTTCAAGATTATCCATATACTGCTGGGCAAGCATGGTGTTCAGCTTGATATTGACATCGTTTTCTGTCAGATTCTCCACCATAACAGACACGTCCACTTTGCCCCGCTTAATGGTTTCCTTGACGGCGCTCTTTACCTTGTCCTCTACAAAGGAATATCTTCTGGGCATTCTTACGGAAATATCCGAATATCTGTGATTGACGGATTTTATCTCTACAATGATACTCCGTTTTCCGTCATTATATTCACCTCTGCCGAAGCCTGTCATACTTTTTATCATCTAACTTCTTCTCCTTTTCTTCTGAATCAATGATAACTAAATTATTTTACCACATTTTCCTCCCGTTGACAAACTAAACTATAACAAGGTACAATAGACAGGAAACGGCCTTTCTCCCGTTGACGGGAAGCAGGCCATGAAGGAGATGATATTATGGCATTTGACGGAATTATCACCTGCGCTATGGTTCACGAGCTGCAGGATACCATCCTTTTAGGAAAAATAGAAAAAGTGTATCAGCCGGAAAACGACGAGCTGGTCTTTCACATACACACGAAAAAAGGCAACGTCAAGCTGTACGCGTCAGTCAACAGCGCAAGAAGCTGCCTTCACTTCATCGAAACCAATCCGGCCAATCCCCCGGCGCCTCTGGCCTTCTGCATGCTTTTGAGAAAGCACCTGCAGGGTGGCCGCATCGTAGATATCCGCCAGAAGGACGGGGAAAGAATCATTGAGATTTCGCTGGAAACCTTAAATGAACTGGGGTTTACCGTATCCAAGAAACTGATTTTTGAGATAATGGGAAAACACAGCAATATCGTGTTAGTCGATATGACCACGGGAAAAATCATCGACAGCATCAAACGGGTATCGATTGACGTCAACAGAGCCCGCCAGATTCTGCCCGGCAAGCTGTACCAATACCCGCCGTCTCAGGACAAAATTTCTTTTAAGGAGATTACGGAAGAAGCACTCAATGCTATGGACCCAAATCCAAAGGAAATCCTTTCCAAGGTAGGCGGTATTTCCCCTGCCGTTTCTGCCCAGCTGGCAGGACAGGAGAATCGATTTCAGTGGCTTTCCGGCGTACTTTCCTCCATCGAAGACGGCACGACCAAGCCCCGCGTCTATCTGGACCAAAAAGGAATCCCCCAGGAGTTTCACATTGCGCCTCTCTCCCAGTACGAAGGCGCCGACAGACTGGATTTTGATACTCTGAGCCAGTGTATCGCCTACTATTTTGACAATAAAGCCTCTTCAAACCGCGCCAGACAGAAATCCCATGATTTAGTCAAAACCGTCTCCGGTCTTTTGGATAAGCTCTACCTGAAGAAGCAGCGCCTTTCAGAAGACCTGCTCAAAGCGGAAAACTCGGAAGATTTACGCCTTTACGGAGAACTGCTCACTGCCAACATGCACCTTGTAAAGCCCGGCGACAAGTGGGTGGAAGTCATCAACTATTACGACGGCTCTCAGGTGAAGATTCCTCTGGATGAACGCTTTACACCGGCCAAAAACGCCCAGCAGTATTTTAAGCGGTACGGCAAGTCCAAGACCGCCGTCAAGGAAAAGCAGGCCCAGCTTTTGGAAAACGACGGGGATATTCAATATCTGGAGTCGGTGCTTACCTATCTGAACAATACTGACAGCGTAGAAGAAATAGAAGCCCTTCGCACAGAACTGACGGAAACCGGCTATGTGCGCAGGCGAAAAACCAGCGGCTATAAAGAAAAGAAATATAAGGTGCAGCCCCACGTCTATATCCTTTCCGACGGCAGTCAGGTGTTGGTGGGAAGAAACAACAGAGAAAACGACGTACTCACCCTGAAGACTGCCGATAAACACGACCTGTGGCTCCACACCAAGGATATTCCCGGTTCTCACGTCATCGTCAAAACCGGAGGCAGGGAGCTTTCCGAAAAAGCCCTCTTTGAAGCCGCCGCCATTGCGGCCTATCACAGCAAAGGCAGAACCAGCGAAAACGTGCCTGTGGACTACGTGCCTGTCAAATATGTAAAAAAGCCTTCCGGCGCCAAACCCGGCATGGTTATTTTCACCAACAACAGAACCCTGTGGGTCAACCCGGCGCTGCCGGAAGGTAACATATCCGCCGGGGCTCCTCCTCATCAGCAAAAATGACCGGAATCTTCCGATTTCCGGTCATTTTTCAGTATCCGATTTAACATTCAGCGCCGGACGGGCCCGCCCATGGACGGTCCTTGCCGCTTCAGCTCTTCTTTGCGGCCCGCCCGATTACCTGGGTACCCATGAAAATTCTGTTCTCGGCCCCGGCCATATCGTAATAGTCTTCAAAGACCCGGACTTCAGAGGTAAGCTGTCCGCAGGCTCCCTGGTCTCTGGCTTTTTGGCAGGCCCGCTCTTCCGCCAGGGCCTTGGCCCGCTTCAGAGCGTCTGCATAATATTCAAAGGTTTCCACCTTTTCTCCGCCGGTCACCATAAAACTGCCTGTATCCGACTGAACGCCGCCGGGCTCCACGCGGACCACATATTCGCAGACCACGCTTCCCACTGCGGCGCCGATGGCGTTGGCTACCTTGGCGTATTCCGGAAAAACTGCCTCAGCCTCAAACAGCTCCGCCACCTCTTCCAGGAAAATTCTGGTAGGAGCGCCGATGCCGATAAACCCGGTTTCTGCTTTGAAAGAAGGCGTCAGGAACAGGTGGCCTTTCTCCGGGCTGCGCCTTGAAAAGATAAAATCCGTCAGCTGTTTCAGCGTCTCCCTTTGCATTTCTTCTCCGGTCTCATATTTCATCAGAATGGACACCAGATTTGTGTAGAGTCTGGCCTTTGCCATGTCGTAAATTTTTTTACAGATATCCTCAAAAGGGGTTCTGAGAGCATAGCTGAGATAGAGAACCCCCAGTCTTGAGGCCTCTCTGTCGTAGTCCGTATAGTCGCCGTAAAGGTGCATCACATCGGTAGGCGTTACGCCGCAGCGGACGATAACCCCCTCCCTCTCCAACCGGTCTGTTTTTAGAATATACGGGCTGATATCCACAGCTGCCGCCGCCTCGGCAAAGATTAAGGGGCCGCTTTTCAGAGCTTCTATGAGCTTTCTCTCGTTAGACGAATATTTTTCAGGATTTTTCGGCACATTCTGCAGCATGAAAAACTGGTTGGCCGGATAGCTGTAGACGGCATAATGTTCCGTCAGCTCCCGGAGTTTTTCCCGCACCTGCGGATACGCAGCGCTTGCCATGCACAGGGGCACGATTCTCTGTTTATCCAGATAAAGGCTGTTGTCCTCGCAGTACACGGCGCTGTCTCCCCCTAAGGCGAAGGTGTCGATGGTGACGCCTTTGACCATGGTCTTCCACGGACCAATGGAAATGCCGCTTTCAGAAGCTACGGGCACACCCTTTCTCACCATGGCCACATCGCTGGTGGTTCCGCCCATATCCACAATGAGGCCGTCTCTGCAGCCGGTCAGTTCCATAGCGCCGATGATGCTGGCCGCAGGTCCGCAGAGCAGGGTCCCTACAGGCCGGCTCACAGCATAGGCTCTGTTCATGATGCTTCCGTCGCTCTTCACAACTTGAATGGGAAGTTCAAGTCCCAGTTCTGCCAAAGACCGGTCGATGGAATCAAAGAAATTCTGCATCACAGGCAGCAGCTTGGCGTTGAGCAGGGCCGTAGCCCCTCTCTTCTGCACATTGATTTCCTGAAACAAATCGTATCCGCGGACGCAGGGAATCCCCAGCTCCTCTTCTATGATGGCTTCCGCCTCTTTCTCATACTGTCCGTCGTTGTATTTGGGGTTAATCTGCACCACCGCCACACTGTCAAAACCGGTGAAGCTTTCCCTTACATCTTTTCTGAACCGGGTCCAGTCCGGCAAATCTTCCGGCGTCTTGGTTCTCAGCGGGTCTCCGTTCAGAAAGTAGATTTCGCCCACGGGAGGAAGTCCGTAAGTGCCCTGCATCTTTTCCACAGCGCCGGCCTTAACTCCGATGAATACCAGCTTGGCTCGTCCGCCTTTTCCTTCCACACAGGCATTGGTCGCCAGGGTGGTGGAAAGAGACAGATACTCGGCTTTCTCAACCAGCTGCCGGTCCAGACTGTTCAGGGCCTTGAGGATTCCCTCTTTCAGGTCGTATTTGGTTGTCAGGGTTTTCCCGTAGGATAAAACCCTGTTATCTTCTGAGTCTATGATAACTGCGTCAGTACAGGTGCCGCCGGTATCAATTCCGATTCCAATCATATGCTCTGCCTCCCGTCAAACCCTAGATTCTTGCCTTCTCTCTGATGGACATCATCCGTTCATCGGTTCTGGAAATAGTGTCGGCGCACTGCTTTAGCTCCTCGATAATGGCATCCTGATTTGGAATGTCCTGCTTGTATTTAATCTGATGTTCCAGGGTCGCCCAGAAGTCCATGGCGACGGTCCGAATCTGCACCTCCACCCGCATGGCGTGTTTTTCGTTGGAAAAGAACACCGGTACCTCCACAATCATGTGATAGCTCCGGTATCCGTTGGCCTTGGGATTTTTTATGTAATCCTTAATCTGAACCACCTTCAAATCGTCCTGCCGCTTCAGCATATCCGCCACATTGTAGATGTCGTCCAAGAAAGAACAGATGACGCGAATCCCCGCTACGTCGTGAAGATTCTTTTCGATGGATTCCAGTGTAATGGGAAATCCCTGGCGCTCCAGCTTTTCCAGGATGCTGAAGGTCTTCTTCCTCCGCGAGGAAATCGTTGAAATCGGGCTCTGCTGGGTCAGAGAAAGTTCATCGTTGAGAATCTGCAGCTTGGTTCTGACTTCCCTGATAGCCGAGTCGTAACGCATCATCAGTATATCGTAATCGTGAAGCACCTTCCGTGCCTCTTCAGGATTCTCCGGAAGGAGTACATCCATAAGTTCCCTGGTCTTGTTCTCGTTCATCATTCAAATTCCCCTATCCTAATATAAATTGTCCTATGGTTTCAATAACCTCATCCCCGGTGGTCTTAGGCCCGCCGTTATGAATTTCATGGCAGTACCCCGGCCACTCGATATATGTAAAGTTTTCTCTGCCGGCCAGGCGTTTTGCCAGCGCCCGGCTTCCCTCCACATCGCAGATTCTGTCTCCGTCTCCGTGCATCAGCAGAAACGGTTTGTCCGCCGCGCCTCCGTTGTCCGGATGACTTCCTCTAAAAATAGCGTTTCCGATGTCAAAGCCGTCCACGGCGCACCTGAGAGAAATTCTGGAATGGACCAGAGGGTCCTGCTTGTAAGGTCCTACGGAGGCTGGATTTCCCAAAACCTTTTCGTCAATATTCTGGCTGATGGTCATCTTGGGCATGACCTTGGCGGCAGCTCTGGCTGCTGGAAGCAGCGGCTTTGGAACGGCCATAACCAGCTTAATCCACGGCGCCGAAATAATGTACTTGTCCGGGAGACTGTTCTTCTCGCCTCTGGCCATATAATCAAGACCGATATTTCCGCCCATGCTGTGGCCGTACAAAGTGACAGGAAGGTCAGGATACATGGCCTGCGCCCGCATGAGCAGAGCGTCTATGTCTGCCAGCACCTCTTTTCTAGGCGCGGTGTCGCCCCGTACTCCCGATGAAATACCGTGGCCCCGCAAATCCATGGAAATTACTGCAATACCTTTCTTTCCCATGGCCTGTGCCATTCTCTGATATCTGCCCGCGTGTTCGCCGATGCCATGGATGATGCACATTACATGAGAAGGATTTTCACAGGGAAAATGATAACCTGTGACAGCCTTATTTCTCTCTGTAAATGCAAAATTCTCGTACATGAAAGTCAGCTCCTTTACAAAAAAATACTAAATTGTTACAAAAAAATACCAAAAAGTTACATGCCTATTGTATTTGCGCCGGATATCCGCTAGATTAGCTTTACAACCCGTGCAGGCGGCGCACCGGCGAGAGGAGGCGTTACACATGATGCGAAATTACTGCTCCCTATGCGGAAATATCTATCACAACACCGTGTTTAAAGGCGGTTACGTGTGTGAAGACTGCGTCAAATACATCAAGTGCAGTAAAACGTTATAGCTTTAACATTGCCGACACTCAAGGTTCAATAAACACTCGCAAAATTTATCAGCCGCTGCGCTCTGCTCTGCGGGTTACAGGCTGAAATCGGTCAGCCTTTCTTTTTCTTTCTGCTCCGGCCCGCTCTCAGACCCTGCCGTCTCCGGGCGTTTTCTCTGTTGATGCGTTTTCTCGTCTTAGGTTTCATCACCGAAAAGCCGAATTTGCCCAGAGGATGTTTTTTCAGGCCGAAATACTCTCCGTGGCTGTAGCCGATAAGCCCGGCCTTTTCCAGACAGAGTCTGCCTTTTTCGTCAAAGAGGGCTTCGTCGGCGTGAACTTTCACAATTTCTGCCATAAACATATCGTGGCTTCCCAGTTCTTTCACTTCCGTGACTTTGCACTCCAAATTGACAGGAGATTCCAAAATCATGGGACAGTTTACGATTTCGGCAGCTTCCATGGTAAGCCCCAGTTCCGCCGCTTTGTCCACATCCCGTCCCGAGCGGACGCCGCAAAAATCGGTAGCTTTCGCCAAATCCTCCGTAGTCAGATTGATGACAAATTCCCCTGTTTCCGAAATGATTCCGTGGGAGTATCTCTCTTTCCGCACGGACACGTAGGTCATCGGCGGATTGGAATTTATAATGCCGGTCCAGGCAATGGTGATAATATTAGATTTATCGGCATTGCCGCAGGAAACCATCACTGCGGGTACCGGACTCAGCATGGTGCCCGGTTTCATTGCTGTCTTCGCCATTTTTATTTCTGTTCCTTTCTCAGTTTTTCCAGAACTTCCTCAAAGTAAGGGGGAAGCGGGTTGTCAAACTCCATATATTCTCCCGTGGACGGGTGAACGAAGCCCAGCACCTTGGCATGAAGCATCTGTCCTGTACTTCCCGGCGGCAGTTTCAGGCCGCTTTTTTTAGGTCCGTATACTTCATCGCCCACTAACGGATGCTTGATGTAGGCCATGTGCACCCGTATCTGATGAGTTCTTCCGGTCTCTAACTTTGCCTCGATTCTGGTGAATTTGCCGAGCCGTTCCAGAACCCGGTAATGGGTTACGGCTCTCTTGCCTTTTTCTGGAACCGTCACTGCCTGTCTCAGACGATTCCTCGGGTCTCTTCCAATGGGCGCGTCAACGGTTCCTTCATCTTCTTTTATATTGTCATAGACCAGAGCCTGATACTTTCTGGTAATAGAATGCTCTGACAGCTGCCTGGACAGCGCCTCGTGGGCGGCGTCATTTTTGGCAATGATGAGCAGGCCGCTGGTATCCTTGTCGATGCGGTGAACAATGCCGGGGCGTACCACCCCGTTGATAGAGGAAAGCCTGCTGCCGCAGTGAAACATAACGGCGTTGACCAGGGTACCTGTATAGTTGCCGACGGCGGGATGGACCACCATGCCCTTGGGCTTGTTGACAAGCAGCACATCGTCGTCCTCATAGACGATATCCAGAGGAATATCCTCCGCCTCAACATCCAGCCGGTCCGGCTCAGGAATGGTAATCTGGATGCTGTCGCCTGTTTCTACCTTGTATTTCTTTACTCTGCAGACCTTGCCGTTGACAAGAATCTGTTCTTTTTCAAAGAGTTTCTGGATAAAGCTTCTTGAAGTATCGGGTAACGCAAAAGAAAGCACGACATCGATTCTGGTGCCCTGCTGTTCTTCTTCTATATCAAATTGGTAACATCTTGTATTTTCCATAGTTCTACAGTCCTTTAGGACTTCTTCAGCCTGTCTCCTGCCAGAATGTACACGACGAACAGGGCGCAGCCTAAGGTCACGCCGATATCCGCCACATTGAAGATGGGCGGGAAAATACTGAAATCCAGCATATCCGTTACAAAACCCAAAGCGATGCGGTCAATCAGGTTGCCGACGCCGCCGGCGATGATAAGGGCCCAGGATAGATACAGGCTCCAATGTTCGCCTTTCTTTCTGTGCAGTACCAAAAGGGCGCCGCAGATGACCAGAATCGGCACCAGAATCAACAGGACTTTCTGTCCTGTAAACAGGCTGAAAGCCGCGCCGCGGTTCTGGAAATAGGTCAGCTGAAAAAAGTCTCCTATTACGCTGACAGACTCTCCCACATACATATGGGTCCGAACCAGCAGTTTTGTCAGCTGGTCCGCCAAAACAAACAGGACGGCAAATAGATAATATTTCATGACAAATTACGGGGCAGCAAGTGCTCCGCCTCCTAAGCTTTCAATTTATTTGATGATTCTGGTCTTCGCCAAATCCTCTTTGGAAAAGGTCTTTTCGTCCCCTTCTTTGAGGCCATAGTTTTCCATCAGCATCTCTTCCAGAGACTTCTCGCTGACGACCATGGTATCTCCTTTGTCCAGTTTTCTGACCTTTACCTCCGGCTGAAGAGATTCTTCAGGTCTTCCCGGCTGGAAAACCGTAGTTTTTCTCTGCTTCATATCCTCCCGGACGTCAGGCGCTGCGGAAGCGCCGGCGTCGGCCTTCGAGGTCTTTGGAGTCTTTTCCAAAGGTGCAGTCCAATCATCTGTTTTCTCCATAGACGCAGGCATAAATTCTCTCTCCAGGTCTGCGAAGAGCTCTTCGCTGGAGCCTTCAATCTGGCTCATCTCGTCCTCCAGCAGCTGTCTGTAGCGTTCCCTGAATCTGGCTACCTTGTACTTGAGTTTTTCTCCCTCTTCGGTCAGCTTGGAAATATTCTCCCGGGCATCCCGCTGCAGGGACTCCGCCTCCATCTGGGCGTTTCTGATGATAATTTCAGCCCGTTTCTCCGCGCTTTCTGAAATATCGTTCATCAGCTTCTTGGCCGATTCTAAAGTATTCAGAACAGAGGTCTCCGAGCGCTTATACTGGGCCAGTTCCGCCTCCAGGCTTTTGACGGTTTTCTTCAGATTCTCCTGGTCCTCCAGCATCTTCTGCAAATCCAAAATGATTAAATCCAGAAAATCATCGACCTCTACCGCGTTATATCCTCTCATGGACTTGGAAAATTCTTTGTTCTCTATTTCGTATGGAGTAATCATTTTCTACCTCCCGATTACAGCAACACCATCAGTACAATTTTAGCCAGCAGATTGGCGACAATCTCAATGAGAAAGAATGCCAGCAGCACAGAAAAGTCAAGCATTCCCGTATTGATGTTCAGCTTATAGAGAAGCTGCCGGCAGGGATTTACTATGGGTTCCGTCACTTTAATCAGCACCCCGTAAATTCTCCCCACGGTGGAATAAGGGTCTCTGGCAAACCAGCTGAGCAGGGCCCTTGCCACCAGCATCAATGTCAAAACCTGTGCAAACCAATAGATTGCTCTTACTAAAATAACTGCCAAACTTCATTACCTCCACGGACTTTTTTCTTCAGCTGAAAAATCGAAAGAGGTTCTCTCGTCCTGAGACGCTGAAATTCCTACATTTTCTGGTGCAAAGATGAAAATATTGTTGGCTACTTTCTGTACGTTTCCGTTCAGCGCATAGGTTGCGCCGCTCATAAAGTCGAAAATCTTTCTCGCCGTCTCCGTTTCCAGCTTTTCTAAATTGATGATAACAGGTCTTCTTCCCTTCAGGCTGTCCACCAGCTTCGGGCACTCTTCAAAAGCCTTTGGCTCGATGAGAACCAGTTTAAAAGCGCTGGTGCCGGTTACGGAAAACTTCTTTTCCGGAGATTTAGAAGACATGATAGGCTTCCTTTCCGGCGCTGTCTGTTCGCTGAAGGAACGTCTCGGCTCCTTGGAAATTTTCTCCTTGGCCGCGTTGACCTCTTCTTCCGTAATCATTTCGTCGTCTTCTAATTCTTCAATACCGATTACTTTCTTAATTGAATCTGCAAAACCCATGTTGTTTTCCTCCTAAATAGTATACTCTTCAAATATTTGTATTATTACTTTTCTTCGCTTCTGTAATCGCGATATCCGAAAATGGCCGTACCGACTCGAATCAGGTTGGAGCCCTCTTCGATAGCCACCTCAAAATCGTTGGTCATACCCATGGACAGATACGCAAAGTCTATTCTGTCCGCAGGTGCGCCTGCATATTTGTCGTAAATCTTTTTTACGGCCGCAAAATACTCTCTGGCGTCTTCAGGGTCCTCTTCAAAAGGCGCGATGCACATAAGCCCTCTGATTCTGATATTAGGACATTCTCTTGCGATATCGGAAATCAGCTGGTCTGTTTCCTCCGTGGTAATGCCGAACTTGGATTCTTCTTCCGCCGCATTCACCTGTACCAGAATGTCCATGGTTAAATCGTGCTGAGCCGCTCTCTTGTCGATTTCCTTTGCAAGGTGCAGAGAATCTACAGAGTGAATCATAGCTACCTTGTCAATGATGTATTTAACCTTGTTGGTCTGCAGATGACCGATTAAGTGCCATCTGACAGGCTTAATTTTTTCGTATTTGTCCATGATTTCCTGGACCTTGTTCTCACCGATGTCGGTAATCCCCGCGTCGATGGCCTCGTTGATCTCGTCGGGGCCGTGAAGCTTAGTCACCGCCACCAGAAGGACGTCTTCGCCCTTTCTGCCGGATTTCTCCGCAGCTTTCGCCTTCAGTTCGCTGATATATTCAATATTGGATTTAATTGACATGATAACTCCCTTCCTCTCATACTGCTTCGGCCAATGGTTACTGGGGATTCTTCAATACTTGATCGTAGATTTCTACCGTCATCACCTGTTCTCCCTCTTCATCCTGATACATGGTGTCCGCCACCAGGGCGTATTCACCGTCGCTGGCGTAAACCTTGATAGGAACAAAGATATAATCATTGGTTTTATTCTTCACATAGACGCCCTGCTGTCCCTTCTCTTCGACAATGCTGCCCGACTCCACGAGAAGGCCTCTGTTCTCGTAGGTAACCAGAGAAACGGAACAAACCCGCATCTGCGTGTATTTATCGTAATAATTGCCCACCGACAGAATAATCCTGGCGTGCTGGCCGTCTTTGTCTTCAGAAACACTGTAGACCTGGGCCTCTACGAAATCATCTTCAAATTCCGCCGTGACGCTCATGCCCTCTTCGTAGCGTTCCATGCTGGATAAAGGCACAAAGCATACCAAATACCACTGGGTACGGTCTACTACCTTGAACACAGGCTCTCCCTGGGCCACGGTTTTCCGTTCCAGGTTCACAACACTGTCCTGACTCAGTTTGCTGTAATAGCTGTAGCTTCCCTTCTCCATGTTGTCAGGGCGGATTTTGCTCTCGTATCCGTCGGCGTAATAGCTGACAACGCCGCCTTTCTTCACCGTATAGTCTGCAGTAGAAACCGCGTCGCTTCCCAATCTTGCCAGCATGTCCGTATATTTGGCGTCGACTTCGCTGCCGCCGCTGCCGCTGACCTCCATGACAGTGGTACCGCCCCGCACCAGAGTTCCGTTTTCGATATATCTGTTGGCGCTGCCGCCGCTGCCTGCGACGTAAACCGTTTCCTCACGGACCAGATATCCGTCGGTCTGGTCGGCAATCTTCATCTCACCGTATTCTACGGTATAAGACGATACCAGGGCTCCCGTCACTGTAGGAATAATATAGATAATCACATACAGCCCAATCAATGCTATGACAAATAGTATTAATGGTCTTTTTTTTAATTTATTCATAAAAATATTCTACATCATTTTATAACTTTTTCCAATACTTTCTGTTCATCTTTCGTCAAATCTCTATGGTTCTTCACAAATTCTTCAAACAAATCGGGACGAACCTCTTTCGTCAGCCGCAGGGCCTCTTCAAAGCGCCACAGATGAATCAATTTGTGATTGCCGCTAAGCAGCACCTCCGGCACCTCCATGCCCCGGTATTCCCGGGGTTTCGTATACTGAGGATGTTCTAAAAGTCCGCTGTAAATAGACTCCTCCGTGGCCGACGCTTCTCCCGCCAGTACGCCGGGAATCAGTCTTGCCACAGAATCGATGAGCACCATAGCCGCAAGCTCTCCGCCGGTCAGCACGTAATCGCCGATGGAAATCTCCTCCATATTCCAGTAATCCAGCACCCGCTGGTCTACCCCCTCGTAGTGTCCGCAGAGAATTGTCAGTTCTTCCTCCCGGGAAAGGGCTTCAATTTTGGCTTGGTCCAGGACCCGGCCCCGGGGAGACATATAGAGGATTTTCTTTCCGCCTGCGCCGATATGCTCTAAAGCGCCGAAGATGGGGTCTGCCAGCATGACAAGCCCGGGACCTCCTCCAAAGGTGTAGTCGTCGGCCTTCTTGTGCTTGTCTCTGCTGAAATCCCTGATATTGACAAAATTAAATTCTAAAATTCCCCTGTCTGCCGCCCGGCCTAAAATACTGCCGGTCACCGCTGAAAACATTTCCGGAAACAGGGTCAACACGTTGATTTTCATAAGGCTTCTCCCTGCAAAGTCAATCCTCCATGCCCTCAATGAGGCTTACGCGAATAATCCGCTCTTCCGGGCTGACTTCCCTGATAAATTCCTTTACAGCCGGAATCATAATATCGCCGCCTTCTTCCCGCTTCACCACGTAGACGTCCTGGCTGGAAGGCTGCAGCACCTCCTTCAAGGTTCCGATGATTCTTCCGGTCTCCTCATCCTCTACTGTCATACCAATCAATTCTCTTATATAAAAGGTATCCTCAGGCAGTTCTTCAAGGTCGTCTTCAGTAATGAAGACATCCTTGTTTTTCATGGCTTCCGCAGCGTTTCGGTCGTCGACACCTGCCAGCTTCAGAATTACCATGTGGTCCTGATACCTGACTTTTTCAATTTCATATTCTGTATCATCTGCGATGATTCGCTCCAAGGCTTCGTACCGCTCCCTGGTTCCGGAATAGTTGTAGACTTTCACCTCTCCCCGCAGGGCTACGGCATTGACAATTCTTCCAATCTTTATCTTCTCCATTTTTCTCCTATTACTATTCAGGCACATGAAAATACCTGACGGGTAAATCCATGTGCCTCGTTTGTCAGCAATATTATTCGTCTTCAGAAACGATTTCTACTACCACTTTCTTGTTCTGCTTTGTGGCGGCAGCCTTGACAACAGTGCGGAGCGCCTTGGCAATTCTGCCCTGCTTTCCGATTATCTTTCCCATATCATCAGCTGCAACCTTTAGCTGCAAAACGCTGCTGCGTCCGTCTTCGGTGGCGGTGACCGCCACTGCCTCCGGATGCTCTACCAGTGATTTTGCAATTGATTCAACTAATTTTGTCACGTCGTCTCACCGCTTTCTTATTCAATGATGCCGGATTTTCTGAACAGACCTTTTACTACATCAGTAGGCTGTGCGCCGTTACCCAGCCATTTCTTGGCCTTCTCGTCATCAATCTTGATTACCGGCGGTTCAGTCAGAGGGTTGTAGTAGCCGATTTCCTCGATGAACTTGCCGTCTCTGGATGCACGGGAGTCAGCAACGACAACTCTATAGAAAGGCTTCTTGTGAGCACCCATTCTCTTTAATCTGATTTTTACCATTTTTTGTTCCTCCTTATATGATTGTTTTAGTTTTGACTTTTTATAATAAATTTTTAGAATAAACCTCTGAACAGCTTGTTTCTCTTCATAGCCTTCGGATTGGAAAACTGTTTAATCATTTTCTTCATCTCTTCGTATTTCTTTATCAGGTTGTTAATCTTGCTGACCGGCTGTCCGCAGCCAGCGGCAATTCTCTTCCTTCTGCTGGCATTGAGAATGGCCGGATTCTGCCGTTCTTCGATGGTCATGGACTGAATGATGGCTTCCATCTGGCGAAATTCTTTCTCCGCCGCTTCCATATCCACGCCCTTCATCTGGGCCGAATTCATCCCCGGCATCATTTCCAGAATTTTGCCGAGGCCTCCCATCGTCTTCACCTGTCCCATCTGGTCCAGAAAGTCTTCCAAAGTAAATTGATTTTTTTTCAGATTTGCTTCTAATTTCTCTGCTTTCTCCTGGTCGAAGGCCGCCTCCGCTTTCTCGATAAGGGAAAGCATATCGCCCATGCCCAGAATCCTGCTTGCCATTCTCTCCGGATGGAAAGGCTCCAGGGCGTCAAACTTTTCGCCTACACCCATGAACTTAATAGGTTTTCCGGTAATCTTCTTGGCAGAAAGGGCCGCGCCGCCCCGGGAATCGCCGTCCATCTTGGTCATGACGATACCGTCTACGCCCAGTTTCTCGTTAAAACCTTCGGCTACGTTGACCGCGTCCTGACCGGTAAGGGCGTCTACCACCAGCAGAATCTCGTGGGGTCTGACTTTCCCTTTGATTTCGACCAGTTCGTCCATCAAAGCTTGGTCAATCTGCAGACGGCCCGCCGTATCGACGATGAGTACGTCAAAGCCTTTCTTTTCGGCTTCCTGTTTGGCAGCCAGCGCAATCTTGGCAGGCTCTCTGCTGTCTCTCATGGTGAATACCGGGGTGTTGACCGATTTTCCCACAACCTCCAGCTGGTCGATAGCCGCCGGCCTGTAGATATCGCAGGCGCAGAGCATAGGCTTCTTTCCGTGCTGCTTCAAATAGTTTGCCAGCTTACCGCAGGTGGTGGTTTTACCGGTACCCTGCAGCCCTACCATCATGATGGTGGTAAAGCCTGACGGCGAGTAGGTCAGCTTGCTGCCCGTGCCGCCCATGAGCTCCACAAGCTCCTGATTGACAATCTTGATAATCTGCTGAGCGGGCGTAAGACTCTCCAGCACTTCGGCGCCGAGGCACTTTTCCTTGACGTCGTTTACAAAGCCTTTGACGACTTTGAAATTGACGTCGGCCTCCAAAAGAGCCAGTTTGACCTCTCTCATGGCCTCGTTGATGTCGGCCTCCGTGAGAACGCCTTTGCCCTTCAGCTTCTTAAACGCATTCTGTAATTTATCTGATAAACTTTCAAACGCCATAAGTAAAACTTCCTCTATGCTTCCTCCAGACTGTTGATAACCGACTTGATTTCTTCCAAGGCAGCCACCAGTTCCGGATTATCCGTATACTTCTGCGCCAGGCTGTCAATCATGGTATCGATGCGGGCGATGGCTTCGCCCGATGCCATAAATTTGGCAACCAGTCCCAGTTTCTCCTCATATTCTCTGAGGGACTTCTCCGCCGATTTCAGAGAGTCGTGGACCGCAGCCCTGGAAATGCCGAATTCTTCAGCAATCTCCGCCAGAGAAAGGTTCTCCTCATGGTAAAACTCCATGACCTGCTGTTTTCTTCTGGTGAGCAGCTGTCCGTAAAAATCATACAAAAGACTGGCCTCTGTAATCTTATCTATCATGGTTCTCCCTCGTAAATATTGACCGCCGGTCCGGCGCCCCCAATCCTTTTGGTTAGGGCCTCTCCGGCAGCATCTGTGTCAAGGAAAATTCCTTAACACCAAGATAGTGTAGCATAATGGAGCGACTGTGTCAAGGGTTTTTCCTTGACATTGTAAGGGAAGATGCCCGAAAACATCTTCCCTTACATCTACTTGTTAAATTGTTTTAGCTACTTGTCCTGATTATCGGTATCAGGATACTCGTGTTTCGTCCCTTTATAATCTGTAATTATTGTATTTCCTTTTTCATCTTTTTCATAATATTGAGGTCCCAATGGCACCTTGCCGAAACCATTCGGAATATCCAAAACATAGGTAGGCCAGCAAACTCCTGATACTCTGCCTCTAATGCCCTTTAATACTTCTTGACCCTCTTGGATACTAGTTCTGAAATGACTAGTGCCTGGAACAAGGTCACAATGATGTAGATAATAAGGTTTAACACGGTTTTCTATTAATTTTCTAAAGAGACATTCCAATGTTTCGGAGTCCGCATTAATTCCATTCAATAATGCGCTTTGGCTAAGCAGCACGATACCATTATCAGAAAGTAATGCCAATTTTTCAGAAACTTCTTTCGTAATCTCATCAGGGTGATTACAGTGTATCACGATGTACAAAGGAGTAAATTGACATAATATATCAACTAATTCCTTGGAAATCAATCTCGGTTCTGCAATAACCGCACGGGTGTGAATCCTGAGAATTTTAATGTGGGAAATTTCTTTTAGCTTTCTAATAATATATTCTAATTTGGAAAGGTCTGTCAATAACGGTTCTCCCCCTGTCAAAATCACTTCCCATATTTCATTATTGTCAGCAATGTATTTCATTGCATCGTCAATTTCTTCATATGTCATTTCTACCTTTTCCTCAGGTAAAAGCCATTTGCGAAAGCAAAATCGGCATTGAATTAGACAGTCACCCCGAGGAAATAATAATACTCTGTCGGGATATCGATGAATTAATCCTTTTGTCTTCGTATAGATTTCATCACCAATCGGGTCCATAATCTCGCAGTCTTTAATATCATATTCTTTTTGATTAATCTTAAACTGCTTTCTAATAGGGTCGCACTCCGCTTTGCCCTCGATTTGCTGTTCTAAATGGGGTGTAATTTTCTCATATAACTTTTCCATATTCTTCCTCCTAAAGTGTGCTCTCCTTATTCCGCTTCTTATATTCATTGGCAACAGCCATTAAAGCATACTGCCATAGTGCATAAATATGGTCTTCAGATAAATTCTCTGTTCTTACTGCTGGTTTGCTGTATCCTAACTCGTCTGAGTTCATCCAATACTCTGCATAGTTCGTATTAACAATTTTTAGACCAAAATCTTCAGGGGTTCTGCCCATAGGCGATCCAGGATACGGAACCGGAACCCCAATATGCGACACTTCCGTCAAATTATTTTTAACAAAGTAGCAGATTCTATCGATAGTCTCAATCGACTCGTCAAAAGATTCATCCCCTAAGCCAATAATCCAATAGGTTATAGGTTCTATTCCTGCTTCCCTAATTAAACGACATTGCAATTCCGCTTCGTCAAAATAAATAGGTTTCCCCATTATGTCCAAATTTTTCTGCACACCATTTTCAACACCTAACCCTACTTGGCGACATCCCGCTTTCTTCATTAAAGCAAGGTCCTCTTTTGTGAGACTTCCAACAGTTGTCTGGCACCACCAAGGTATATGACTCAAATCTCGCTTTATTAATTCATTGCATATCGCATGGATATGTTCACGGTTTGACATGAAAGTTAAATCTCCAAAGCAGTAAAATTCAATCCCATAGGTATTAGCAGTGTATTCAATCTCATCAACGACTTTAACTGGATTACGATACACAATTCGGTAATCCTCATATGCATTGCGGTAAAAAGCATCGCAAGAACAGAATGCACAGCTGAATGGACATCCTCTGCTGGTAAAAAATCGAGGCATAAGTGGCAAGGATTCTTTGCACATTAAATCATATGCCGGGTACGGTAATTCGTCTAAGTCCAAGTGAAAATTGCTTCTTCGCTTGGAAAATACGACATCTCCATCATTGCTTTTATATACGATACCTGAGATATCTTCAATCGACTCATCAGCATTTATTGTTCGTACAAGTTCCACAAGCGTTTGATTGCCTTCCCCTAATACAATTACATCGACCTCATCATTCCGAATAAATTCTTCTGGCACCAAGGTTGGATGCATACCTCCAAAAACAACTGGTATATCTTGATAAATACTCTTAATCTGCCGAGAGATTTCCAATGCGTTTGCAGCTGCAACTGTGATTGTGGATATACCAAAAATCTTTGCCTTGTTAAGCCGAAGAATTTCTTGTATGTCATCTTTTGTAACTAACCGATGCTCGGTATCACGTAAAAACATGTCATAGGCTTGGAAGTCTAACACATCAACTGAAAAGCCGTATTCTCTAAGTGATGCAGCAAGGCTAAACAAGCCGTGGTTCACTTCGTTTGGCAAATCTCCCAACGGTTCTTGATTATCCATTGCACTCCAGTAATCAGTTACGACTTTGTTTTGTTCTTCTTTTAGAATTTTCATAAGAAAATTTGGCTGAATCAATATCACGTCTACAGATTTTGGCGTGAACATAATTTCTTGAATATTCCTCATCTCTTTCTCCTTTCCCTACTATAATAATTTATGGTTAATATACCTTACAGCCAGTAAGGAATTATCCATCTTGTTACTAAAGCTGCTATAATGAATGAGCAATCGGTATATCGGCTTCCTTTCCTTTGTTATCCAATAATATTCCCCAAGATTGGTAGTAAAAACGGTACGATTAAAGTTAATATCGTTCCTGTTACAAGTGTTACAAGTCCAAGTTCTGCCCCAACAAACTTAGTAATCGGTGCCAACATGGTATCCATGTTGCCTGCTGCGCCGCCGGCTATAGCGCTCCCCGGACTTATTTTAATCAGAATTGGCAGAAGCAAAACCGTAAAAGTTTCACGAAGTACATTGACAATAAATCCGTAAGTGCCAATGGCAATTCCATAACTTTGGGTCATATAAGCGCCTGTAATACTATAGAAACTCATGCCGCCTGCGGCTAAAATAGAGGCGGCAGGCGGAACATCAAGTAACACAGCTCCAAGTGTACCTCCAATAAGGCTTCCTACAAGTATCGCCATTGGCAAAAACAAGATGCGTAAACCGAGTTTTTTAAGATACTGAAAAACACCTTCTGTTGCTCCTTGTGAAATACCAACACACACATATAGTACTATCAAAGCCAAAGTCAGTAATCTGTCCAATAGTCCATCACTAAGTATGGTTTTAAATATAAACCCAAAAGCTATGCCTAGTACAATACTGCTAGGCATAATCCATACCAGATTGCTTACTTTTGAATCTTTTTCATCAGCCTCTTCTAAATTATCTGTACTAGTTTTCTTCTGCGTGTCACTATGTAACATTTCTGAATCAACTTTTTCTAATGGTAATATCGTCTTTTCACATATATACGTACATAATACGCTGCAACTTATAACCAGCAATGCAATAACTACACAATTTAATCCAATTATTGGAAACTGTTTTAAAATATCATCATCACTTCCTACTCCAAAACCAATAACAAACATTAATAGAATCAAAGCTATCTCCGAAATTTTTTCAACAGAATTTAAAAACCGTTGATTCTTGAATTTCAATCCTAAAATAATTCCTAAACCCAAACATACAAACGGTATTACCATCATCTTCATCACCTCTTCTTTTTTGCAGTATACGTTTTTCTAGAAAATTTTCAATATTCTTTTCTTTAAATGCAAAAAATGAACTTGAAATACATGTAAATCTAATATATTCTAAAAACGAGTTCTAACAGAATCTAGTACTATTATATTAAATATAAAATTTTCACAAATTTTGTAACAGGAGGTTTTTATATGATACATATTCTAATATTATCTAATGCAGTGTCTGAACTTGAACAAATATCCAAAAACCTACGCCGCTGTATAGATGATTCTCTTTGTCTGGTTACAACCACCGATAGCCATGAAGCGCTATCTTTTATTCAGCATCATCATGTTATTTTCGACATATTTATTATTTCCGTACGTCTGAAAAAACAGAGTGGTTACGTGATAGAAAAGACAATTCGTAAAAACCGTTTTTACCAATTTACGCCGATTCTTTTCATTACCCCCAATAGCAACATGCTTGATTTTAATCCACTCTCTACTTTTGCAGCTTATCGATATCATAATTATCTCGCTTTTCCTTTAGATGATTTAGATATTCAAGGTAAATTTTGTCTATATCTAGATTCAATTTATACTAACCAGATTCAGATTGATAAAGAAGACAAAAAAATCCGCTTAAAAAGTGCTACTGGCAGCCGAAATATTTTAATTAAAAATATTCTCTATATAGAAATTCAAAATAAACTGTGTACCATCTATTCTTTAGACGGAAAATTCATATTGCGGAGAACAAGTTTATCCGCATTATTGTCAAAGCTTGACTCTCCACATTTGGTACGCTGTCATCGCTACTTCGCAGTAAACCTAAAAAACGTTGATTATATAGAGAAAAATAATTCTAGGCTTTCAACGGTTCACTTTCACACATCCTCCCTCACTTGCCCTGTTTCGAGTACTTATTTAAAGGATATTGAAAAAAATTTTCATATATAGCAGCCCAATCATACTAAAATAGGGTTAGGCTATTTAATTCAAAAAATTAAATTAGCGATATAAGCTTTCTTTTCGCTCCGAGAGCGGTGTGTTACAACTCGCCGTGAGCGGGTTTCCGAAACGGACAGCACAGGGAGCTAGGAGGCCGGAGGAGTATGCAAAGTCCGAGCTGCATTTTCCCCATGCCATCAGCAAAATCAATTGATTTTCTATATTAAACATTGTATAATGATTATGTCCGTCCAATAAGCGGAATACTAACCAGGAGGCAATATATGAGTCTATTACGTAAATTCAAAATCATGCACATGCGCATCAACGGTTTTTACGGCGGCAAAGCCCGCTGGTGGCTCAGCGCGAAACAGTATGATCAGAAATATAACACACAATATACCGCCAGTCAGAAGAAGTGGGCATATAAGCACGGTTTCTTACCTGCCGTAGTCGAAAGATACGGAATCAACGACAGCAACGTGGAGGATTTCATTTCCCTGTACGATTACTGTCATATTTTCCCTGTAAATGATATTTTCAGAAAATGGATTAACGACAGAGTTACTACCAGAAACGTACTGAAGCCTTTCGCCCAGTATCTGCCTGAACAGTATTTCCATCTTTACAGGCGGGACACCGATATTCAGGTTGTAAAGCTTTTGGACTGCCCTGCAGAATACGAAGAAAGCTATGACGGCATTCTGCAGCTGATACGGGACAAGGGCAAGGTTTCTCTGGCCAAGACCCTGGGTACCAATTTTATCACCCTGGCCTGTGAGGACGGTCAGTACAGCATCGACGGAGAAGCAGTCTCAGACGAAGAGCTAATCAGCCGAATCCAGGATATCCGTAGCGTCTTAGTACTCATGGAATACGTGGAATGCGGACAGGCCATGAAATCTCTTGAACCGAGCAATTCCAATTATCTGAAACTTATCGTGTACAACAAGTACGGCGACAATCCGAAAGTCGGACAGGCTTACCTGAGTCTGAACACTGGAAAACCCAGCGGCTACCGGGAAGTCTTCGAGTCGGACGGTTCTGTATCCATGGGCAGTGAGGAAGACCTGGACGCTAAAAACCAGTCCGATGTGCAGGCAAGCGATACGGAAATCGACCAGGATGACGATACCATCGGCAGAAACTTCATGGAAAGCGAAGTAGTCCTTCCCCGCAGGGACCAGCAGCCTAAGGTTACCAGAAGAGTCTTCGTGCCCGTATCTTTGGAGGACGGTTCCTTTGACGGCGGCAAGCAGCTGGTCGGCAATACCATTACAGAGCTTGACAAGCACCCTGTTACAGGCGCGGCTTTGAAGGGCCGCATCGACAATATGGCCCAGCTTCTGGAATTGGTAGAAACAATAGGCAAATTCATCCCGCAGATAGAATATATGAGTATCGATGTGGTACTCACCGATGACGGCTTTAAGATGGTGGACTTCTCCGCGCACCCAAGCTATCCGCAGGTAGTAGGTTTTAACGAAGAGATGACCGACTACCTGAAGCTGAAGGTCCGGCTGAAGAAAGAAGAGGCTTCCAAGTGGGAAAACAAGAAAAAGAACTTTAAGAAGAAGTCCAATACTTTCCTTTGGATTCGTCTGACCAGATTCCTCTGTCCGCCTAAGATGAGACCGCTGATTTACAAATGGTGGTATATCACCATGAAGGACGACCTGTTTTCCAAAAACGGCGTGCCTCTGAAAACCAAGCGCTGGGCATACAAGCACGGTTTTCTTTCCTACCGTCTCGAGCAGTACGGTATCGACGAGACCAACTACAAGAACTTCATTTCCGACTACGATTACAGATATCTGAGACATATCAACAATAAGTACAGAGTATGGCTGGAAGATAAGATTACCGTAAAATATATCTGCAGCGATTACAACCAGTTCTTCCCGGAATACTATTATCATATTTCCGTAAGGAACGGGCAGAAGCGCGTCATTCCGCTCATGGACTGTCCTGCTGACTGCAGCGACAAATTTGAGGACATCTTTAAACTGGTGCAGAAAGTCGGCGTACTGGCCTGCAAACCGCAGAGAGGTTCTCAGGGAGAGGGTTTCTACAAGTTCTCCTATCACGACGGCAAATACTACCTGAATCACAAGGAAGCGACAGTAGAAGAAATCACCCGTATCCTCAACAACGAGGAAAGCCAGTATCTTATCACCGAATATATTCAGATGCACTCTACGCTGAAGAAGATTTACGACGGCGCGGTAAATACACTGCGTATCATCGTATTCAAGAAGGACGGCAAGACCCCTGTTATTGGCAACGCCTACATGCGCTTCGGTTCCTCCAAGACCGGCGCCGTAGACAACATGGGAGCCGGCGGTATGTTTGTACAGGTGGATATCGACACAGGCAGATTCCACAATGGCAAAATCATTACCGAAAACAGCATTTTGCCTTGCTCCCACCATCCTGATACAGGAGAGCTGATTGAGGGTATTCTGCCAAACTGGGACATTGTAAAACAGGGCGTCATCGACCTGAGTTACGCTATGCCCCAGCTGGAATATCTGGGTTTTGACGTGGCCATAACCGAGGACGGCATGAAGCTTCCGGAGATAAACAGAGCCCCGGGTTATCCAAAAATAGAAAAATTTACGCCGCTGACAAACGACTATTTATTGTACAAATTAGAGCAGAAGCGGAAGAAATACAACATCACTCGTTACAAGAAAAAATAATTTCCTGCATTGCCGGTTTTCCAGCCGGCAATGTGTTTTTTTGCTGAACTTTGTTTTTGCCGGTTGTATTTGCTTGAATTTTTGTTAGAATAGTAATAAGTGATTTTTTTTGAAAGGACAACATAATGAAAACTACAAAACATAAACTACCCGCAGCAATGATTCTCCTTCTGGCTTTCATGATTGCCTGCATCCCGGTAGATTCTGCTTTTGCAGCAATCAGTCAAGTTGCGCCCCCTACTTTGACAGACAACTTTCAATCCAGCGATAGGCTGGACAACGAGTACTGTATCGGACAGATTAACGGAAGCAATCTTAAGATTACCCTGCGTACTCTGATACCTTCGGTACAGTTTCGCATCGCATTATACGGCTCCGACCCCAAGACGGGCGTTATAAACCCAGGGCTTTATGCCGCTGCCAAATATACCGGAATTTCTTCCAGCGGAAATAGCACCTACGGCATGGATTATACCCTGGATTTCGCAGAATTACAGCTGCCTGACGGCGACTATTATCTGTACATCTCTCAGATAAAAAGCTATACAGACACTTATGAAAACCTGCCCAGCGGCGGCGCCCTTTACAAGGACATGCCTATCCGGATTATCGACGGTATGCCCTATCTTCTGCAAAACGACGATGTAATTGCTGAAAACGACTACATCCGCTATGATACTGCCGAAGCCCCGGACCAATATCTGGACAATACGCTGGAGGACGTTCGCTTTCTTCTGGTAGACCCGGCAACCAAGGTGCGGGAGACTATGGACAGTTCTAAGGTCAGTTACATCAAATGGATTTCCGACCGCGTTACTGCAGGCGCCATAAGCGATTATAATAAGCTTCTGAAAATCTACGAATATACCGCAGATAATTTCTACTACGACACGATTGCATTTCAGACCAAAAGCCTGCAGTATGCCAATCCGTATCGGAATATTTACAACCACGAGAACAAAATCAAAAGCCCTAACAGCGATTACTCCGGGCGAGTTGCTACTACCTGTCAGGGTTTTTCCGGAATCTTTCTGGCCCTGGCCAGAGCGCAGGGCATTCCTACCAGATTGGTCTACGGTCACCACACCACCCATCCGACCTACACCTGGAACACAGAAGGCGATATCACAAACCGCGACCATTGGTGGGCAGAGTCCTATGTCAACGGAAAATGGATTATGATAGACCCGACGGTGGGAACCAATAACAAGTGGAACCGGAACACCAATGTGTGGCAGTATTACGGAGTCACCAACTACACCTATTTCAATCCTTCCGCAGCCCAGGAGGCATCCTCTCACCTTGCGTTCCGGGTTTATTACAACACCTATGCAGGTTATCGGGTAAGCCAGCAGAATGAGATTACCAAACTGACGAAATTCCTGGAGACCAGAACCAACGGCCTCACCAACGGACGCCGTCTCAACAGTAAGTATGTGGTCAGCAACAAGAAGACCTGGGGAGACGGTATCACCGATAACTTCTACGGAAACGGAAAGGGCTACACGGCTAAGATTATTTGGGACAACTTCAGCCTGGGCGGCGACGCCGATTTTTCCGGATTCAGCAGGCTCCGCATTCTGTCTCTGCAGAATAACCAGCTGACTTCTCTGAATCTGAAGAATGATGGTTATCTGCAGACAGTAGATGTGCAGAACAATCAGCTGACTACCGTCGATTTGACCGGCTGCAAGAAACTGACCCGCGTAGATACCACTGGAAACCAGCTGCAGTCCTACACGATTTATGCGAACAAGCGCAATGTGACGGTCAGCGTAGTCGGCAGCGGTTATATCAATTTCACGTATACCACCGCCAACAAATACAAGCTGCGGACCTATTTTACTCCTGACTTAGGCTACAAGGTAGACGGATTATACCGTGTAAGTAACGGAAAGAAAGTAACCTCGGCTAAGGTTTCTTATGCTATGAATCCGGTCACCTCCGCCTATTATGTAAAATTCGTACCGGACCCTGACAGCTTCAAATACGAACTGCGCCAGGGCAGCAACTACGGTGAATACAAGGATTATAATAAAGCGGCGCAGAAGCGCCTGGCCGAACTGGGTTACTATACCGGTTCCATCGACGGTTACTTCGGCGTCAGCATGAAGGAAGCAGTCGCCTCCTTCCAGTCCGATTTCAATATTAAGGACGCACAGACGGGCGTTATCGACCAGCTGACCTGGTCCATACTCTTCAGTCCTGAACCAACGCCGATTGTAGAGGAACCGACCGAACCGGATACTCCGGAAACGCCTGAAGTAATTGCTTCTCCATCTGCCGATGGAATTACAACTTCCGATGGACAGAGAACCGTTCCGCAGACCGAAATCGGTACGGATTCTAAAGACGAAGATTTAGACGATGATAATTCTGCAGAAAGCAGCAGTATCAACAAAGACTAATATCACAACGGCTATCAGTCGGGCTGCCCGCGTTAACGGTTGGTTTTCGTTAATGCGGGCAGCTCTTCGTTTATAGATTCTTTTCTAAATGGAAAATGAAAGTCAACCTAGATGATTCAAAAAACAAAAAACATGTATAACTCTTTTTCTTGCTCCAGGGTGATGGTTATACATGTTTTATTACTTTCACCGAATTTATGTATAAATTGCACCAGTTTGCCGGCGGTTTTGCCCTGTTCTCCCCCGTTTATATGCAGGTTTACTGGTTCTGCCATCGTCTGATTGGCCTCGGATTATACATACTTCCATCAAAGCTTGAGAGTCATGTATAATTTCGGGAATCTTTTTATACATAAATTCGCTTTTGCCGGTAAAAAAGGTTAACTCTTCACTGTTCCTTGCAGTTTTCAACATCCTCCATGCAATAACAAAACGGCGGAGATACCGCCGTTTTGCCTTTCCCAATATTTATCTTGCTGTTCTGATGGCTTTCAGGGAGTAATCGGTATATACCTTCTCTCCTTCGATAACTTTATAGCCGCGAACTTTGTAATAATATCTGGTTCCCTTCTTTGCTGAAGTATTGAAGTAGCGCAGAGACTTAGTTGTCTTGTAGATTGGCTTTGTGCCGTAGCCGCTGTTCTTCTTGGTGGAACGATAGATTTCGTATCCGTCCAGATTCAGCTCTTTTCCGTTCTTTTCAAACCAGTAAACCTTGATTGCCTTCTTGCCGCTTGGCGCTTTTTCGTTGGCGCTGCGGGCTACCAGCTGAATCGCCTTTACCTCTGCTTTCAGGTCTTCTGCAGTTTGAATCTTCTTCGTAGTCACAACTACCTTATCGCCGGTCTTCAGGCCGTACAAGAATGTAACTTTGCCCTGAGATACGCCGTTTACAGTAACGTCAACAAGTTCATAGCCGCCATCTACGGTGATGGTGGCGGTGGTGCCGTAGGAACCCAGGGTTACGGTAGCGTTATCCGCTGTAATGATTGGTTTCTGCGTGGTAGGTGTAGTTGGTGCGGTTGGTTTTTCAGAATTATCCGGTGTGTACTTGGCATATAAATCCATATCCTCAGATAAAGCTGTATTCATGTCCCACGCTGAAGTGCATCCACTATCCTGATACCATGTCAGTATGTATCCACTCTTTTCAAATTGAGCCAAATCCACGCTGTCTGTAAGAGGCTTGTCTTTTTCCGCAGACACAGTCGCCAGCTTATTTCCACTTTCATCGAAGATGTTGACATTTACAGTCGCCTCTACTACTTTAACAGTGAAAGAAGTAGTCGCCTCGGTAAATTCATCGGTTTTTCCACGAGTTACGCTAACCGTTGTTTCTCCAACTGCCAGTCCTTTCACCGAATTAGAAAAAGTATAAGGTCTTGAAGCGATAGCAGCATCCGAGAAAGTATAGCTCAAACTGCTCGCAGATATGGATTTATCTGTATTATACTGGAATGTCTGAGTTGCAGTTTTGTCCTTCTCCACAATCAGTGGGTCATTTACGCAGCTAATGGTAAGCACCTGTCTCACATAGACAGTATTGCTATCAGCGTCCTTTTCGGAAGCAAATCCTTCAGGACAAATAACATTGCCTTTTAATTTTTCTATGTCATTGACCTTGAATTTGAAGATACCGCCAATCTCAATATTTGAATCCACATCTTTCAGAAGTTCAACCTCTGTACCGCTGGTGATTTCATCTACACACGCCTGTATGTTTTCAAAATAAAGGGTAACGCCACCTACAGATGCGCTGCATTCTGCTTCACTCTGTGCAGCAGAATAATAGGACTGTCCATTCTGGAAAAGGACCTGTCCATTTGCAGCTGCAATTGTGCCGACGCCGTCGATGGATTCACTAAAATTAATAACTGCATTTTCATTGAGAGTTAAGGACTTCCCGTTGGTTTTCAAGGTGACGCCTTCCGGAATTGTAACAGTGTCTGTGGTTACATCATCCAGCAATACGATTTCCTTGTTGCTCCCGACGTTTTGGATTGCATCCTCCAGGGTGGAATAATAGCTTGTACCAACACGGACTTTCTGCTCCTCGGTC
>CBCTFZ010000041.1:0-27725 GCA_965146355.1 uncultured Emergencia sp.
GAACTGCGTGAAAATCTGTGATATACTGTTAGCTGAAAGGCTGGTAACAATATGACGAAGAGAATTACAGAAGAAGAATGTGAAGCCCTTTACCAAAAATATGAGACACCGCCCCATGTAATCAGGCACTGCAGGGCGGTCAGCCGTGTTGCCTGTGAAATAGGCAGGCAGCTCAATCTCTGCGGCAGAAATCTGGACCTGGACCTGATAAAGGGAGCAGGACTTGCCCATGATGTAGCAAGAGTCAGCCCCAATCACGGGGAGGTCGGAGGGGATATTCTGGAAAGTCTGGGATATATGGACGAGGCGGCTATCGTCAGAGTCCATATGCACTATTCCCTGAACGACTTTGCCCACCTCAACGAGACTGACTTGGTCTGCCTGGGGGACAGGCTGGTTATCGAGGACCGGTATGCGGGCCTGGATAAACGGTTTGACTATATCATCAATAAAGCTCCGAAGGATTCCGGCATACGGCAGCACCTGATAGAGATAAGAGAAATCAATAGAGGACTGATTGGGCAAATTGAAGAGGCTATTGGACAAACCTTAGGCAGTCTTTTCACAGAGGACAAGAAACAGGAAAGGCAGAAAAATGAATCTGAATGATAAATTAAACAATTTACTGAAGCAAGTAGAAAAGCCTGCCAGATATATCGGCAGCGAAATTAATATCGTGAAAAAAAATCCGGAGGAGGTAAAGGCCAGCATCGCCTTTGCCTTTCCTGATTTATACGAAATCGGCATGTCCTATATGGGGCTGCAGATACTGTATCACATTTTGAACAGAGAAGAGGATATTGCCTGCGAACGGGTTTTCGCCCCTGCTCCGGACATGGAAAGCCTGATGAGAGATGGGGGCGTGCCCCTTTATACCCTGGAGACCAAAAGGCCGGTGCGCCATATGGACTTTTTAGGCTTTACTTTGCAGTATGAGATGTCTTTCACCAACATTTTGAATATGCTGGATTTGTCGGAAATCCCTCTTTTGTCCGCCGAGCGGACCGAGGAAGACCCCTTTGTCATTGCAGGAGGTCCTTGTGCTTATAATCCTGAACCTTTGGCTGACTTTGTGGATATTTTCCTTATCGGAGACGGCGAAGAGGCCTTGCCGCAGCTTCTGAAGAAATATGGACAAGCCAAGGAGCGGGGTATCTCAAAGAGAGAGTTTCTTCAGGAGATTGCAGGGGATACCGGCGTGTATATTCCTTCATTTTACGATGTTTCTTATCATGAAGACGGCACGGTAAAGGCATATACGAAGAATTATCAGGGAGCGCCGGACCGTGTGCAGCGGTCCATTCTTTCAGATATTGAGCCTGTACCGTTTCCGGAGGATCCCATTGTTCCGCTTATTGAGACCGTTCACGACAGAGCAGTGGTAGAAACCTTCAGAGGCTGTACCAGAGGGTGCAGATTCTGTCAGGCGGGGATGATTTACCGGCCGGTCCGGGAACGTTCAAAGGACCATATTATGGATATCGCCATGAAGCAGCTTGCAAATACAGGCCATGAGGAATTGTCCCTGCTTTCTCTTTCCACCAGCGATTATTCCGCCTTTGAGCCTCTGGCCGTAGAGCTGATGAAAAAATGCAAGGAACAGAATGTTTCACTGTCCCTGCCGTCTCTGCGCCTTGACAGCTTTTCTTTCAACGTTCTGGAGGAAATACAGGGGTATAAGAAATCAGGCTTGACTTTTGCGCCGGAAGCGGGGACCCAGCGTCTGCGGGACGTTATCAACAAAGGCATAACGGAAAAAGACATCTATGAAGCTGTGGAACAGGCTATCGAACTTGGGTGGAAACACATAAAACTGTACTTTATGATTGGCCTGCCCACGGAGACCGATGAAGATTTGGACGGCATCGCGGAGATTGCCGAAAAGATTGTAGGCATACACAGAAATTCCGGTAAAGGCGGACGGTTTACCGTTACCGTCAGCGTGTCCAACTTTGTACCTAAGGCCCATACCCCGTTTCAGTGGGCGCCTCAGGACACAACAGAGGAGTTTACAAGAAAGCACAACTATCTCACCGCTAAGCTGAAAAAGCTGAAAGGTGTGACTTTCAATTATCACGATGACGCGGTCAGCACCTTTGAGGCCGTCTTTGCCAGAGGAGACAGACGGCTGGGAAAACTGCTTCTGGAGGCCCATAAGCAGGGTTGCCGCCTGGATAGCTGGTCCGAGCATTTCAGCCTGGAAAAGTGGAATAAAGCAGTAGCATTAAGCGGTGTCGATATGGACTTTTACACCACAAGGCGGAGGGAGTTTGACGAAATTCTCCCGTGGAATATTGTGGATTCTTCCATTTCACAGAGTTTCCTGATTTCAGAAGCCGGGAAGGCAGAGCGGGGAGAGACAACCAGAGACTGCAGATATGGATGTGCGGGATGCGGTATCAACAGAAGAGTGGAATGCAAATGGGGAGGTATTTATGCGTAAATATATGATTCAATTTACCAAGGAAGGCTATATGAAATATACTTCCCATTTGGACATGCTCAGGTTATTCAAAAGAGCTTTCAAAAAATGCGGTATCGCTATGGCATATTCCAAAGGCTTTAATCCTCACCCTAAGATGGGTTTTGCCCAGCCGTTATCTTTGGGGTATACCAGCAGCTGCGAACTTCTTGAGCTGGAAACTCTGCAGGATTACGAGCCGTCCCAAATTTCAGAAAAGCTAAGGGTCGTCATGCCCGAAGGCGTTTCCATTATATCCTGCCGGCATTTTCCTGAAGGCATCAAATCTCTGGCCGGTGCTGCGGTAGAAGCCCTGTACCAGGTGACTTTTCCCGTAGAAAATCATATGGAGAAGTATCAGCCTATTCTTGAAGCCTATCTGGACCAGAGAGAAATCCTGGCAGAAAAGCGGCAGAAGAAAACGAAGAAGATGATAGCTGTGGATATCCGTCCGAAAATCAGGTCAATAAAAGTATTAGATGAGAAAAAACTCACCTTATCTATGCTTCTTGACTGCGGCAGCACGTCTAATCTGAGCCCCGAACAAGTAATCTCCACATTCACTGAATTTGCGTCAATTGACGCCAGAAGATGTGATATTGAGGTAGAAAGAAAATCGATAGTTTTTGACAAGTTCTAACAAAACACAGCTTAAACTATTGTACTAATTTGCAACATTCGAGTTTATTTCCTTGTATTCCCTTGACTTCCTGTTATGCCCGCCGTATGATTAAGAAAACTATCGAAAGGGGCGGAATATGGACAAGTTAAGAGTGTATTTACGGTATTTTGGAGAACATCAGACCCTGTTCAAAGCAGCAGTAATTGTCACCACCGTGGTCATTGCTGCTTTGTTTTTTGCCCTATTTTGGAAAGGGGGAGATGCTTCAGAAATAATCATGGAAAAGCCGATATCAGAAACGGAGACAGGAAGCCTTACGGACAGCTCGGAACCTGAGGCTGCGGAGATATATGTAGATATCAGCGGCCAAATTCACAATCCGGGCGTCTATTCGGTAGAAGAGGGCGCCAGGGTTTTTGAGGTCATTGAGAAAGCCGGCGGCCTGACTGAGGACGCTTCGGTGGAGCAGATTAATCAGGCTGAGGCTGTCAGCGACGGGCAGAAGATTGTCATACCCGCCAAAGGTGAGGAACTGTTGGCAGCAGAGGTGTACGATATATCCGGAAAGGATTCCCGGGGACTGATTAATATCAACACGGCTGACAGTCAGACGCTGCAGGAGATACCCGGCGTAGGACCTGCCACCGCAGAAAAGATTATCGCTTACAGAACTGAGAACGGCAGGTTTGCAAAGATTGAAGATATCAGAAACGTAAGCGGTATCGGCGAAAAGACCTTCGAGAAGCTGAAGGACAAGATTACTGTATAGCAGCAGTATTTTCTGGCAACAATAACCTTTAGAGGTGATGATATGTTTAGCCAGAAAAAGAAAAATTATACGTGGATTTACGTGTGCGGAATACTTGCCATTGCCATATTCGCAGTGGTGATTCTAATCGGTGCCCTCAGCAGCCGCAGTGATGAAGAGGCGCTGAAGGCCAACTTGGAAAGTCAGGTGGAGGACCATACGGCTGCCCTGCCTTCTGAAGGGACGGAAACCGGAGAAGAAGAGCAGGGAAGCGATACGGAAACAGAAGACAGCCCCGAAAATAATGAGCAGAAACAATTTTATCAGTCATATTATCTGGTCAAATACGATAAAAATGTTATAAAGATTTTTTTCTCTGACGAAACCGGAAATTTGGTGGAACTGGAGCAGACAGCCATCGTCTATGAGACGCTGTCTCCTCAGGACCAGCAGAGATTCCAGGAAGGCGTTAAGGCCGATAACAGAGATGAACTCAATCGTTTGATTATGAATTATGAGAGTTGATTAAATGTTTCACGAGAAGTTAAAGAGATGTGTGTGGCTGTTTCTGGGAATTATCGCTTTTGTGATATGCACCGGTATTCTCTTTCCCCACAGGATGTCAGTTGTGACCAGCACCGACGGTGTGGTAAGCGAAAGGGTCCTGGTGCCGGGCGGTCAGTCCGTGGGTATCCAGATGGATGTCAAAGGCGCTTTGATTGTAGGCGTGGAGAATCCCTCAGGCCCCCAGGTAGGCGATATGATTATCGCAGTGGACGGAAAACCGGTAGACGGTCCTGACGATGTCAATGCTATCGTAGCCGGAAATAAAAAACCGGTAGATATTACTGTAGTCAGGAACAAGAAAAGGCTGGATTACACCGTAACGCCGTATTTTGACCAGGAGAGTAAAGAGTATAAGCTTGGGTTCTGGATTAAGGAAAAGATTGCCGGCATCGGCACACTGAGTTTTTATGACCCGAAGACCAATCGCTTTGCCGCCCTGGGCCACGGAATCTACGAAGCAGAGACCGGCATGCTGCTGGAAACCAAAGCCGGCAGTCTCCTGCATACAAAGGTCAATCAAATCAAAGCGGGAGAGAAAGGCCTTCCGGGTGAAATTGGAGGCGTCATCTATGACTTCCAAAACCCGCTGGGCGAAATAAAAAAGAATACGGAATTCGGGATTTACGGTGAAGCCGACAGTGTACAGGATTTTGACCTGAACAATCCGCTTGTAATGGCCTCCCAGGAGGAAATTGAAAAGGGAGACGCCTATATTCTGACGACGATAGAAGGGACGGAGGTTCAGAAGTTTAAGATTGAAATTACCAAGGTCCGCAGACAGAAATCAGCAGACAGTAAAGGTCTGGAATTTAGGGTAACCGATAAAGAGTTACTGGAAACCTGCGGCGGTATTGTTCAGGGTATGAGCGGAAGTCCGATTATACAGAACAACAGGATTGTCGGTGCAGTAACTCATGTTTTTGTCAATGACCCGGAAAGAGGATACGGCATTTTTGCAGAATGGATGGTAGAACAAACGGAGAATTAGGAAGGAACATACCGCAAATGCTGAAAATAAAAAGATAAGGTTGTAGGATACCTTGAATTGTCCCCAAGGAGGATTTATGCGAATGGGAAAGATTAAATTAGGATTAGTGGACGACAATAAGGACTTTAGCGAAGCTTTGGAAAGATTCTTTGAGCGTCAGATGGATATGGAAGTGGTGTTTACAGCTCAGGACGGTCTTGCGGCAGTAGAGAACCTTCAGAAAAATAAAGTGGATGTGCTGATTTTGGACTTAATCATGCCGCATCTTGACGGAATTGGCGTTCTGGAATCCCTGAATGGGATGGAGCTTAGTCACTATCCGAAAGTAATCATGGTGTCTGCGGTTGGACAGGATACCATGATACAAAGAGCCGTAGAATTGGGTGCAGAATATTATTTGGTTAAACCGGTCAATACGGAAGTCCTCGCAAAGAGAATCAGACAGGTCATGGACAGAGAACATCAGACGAAATACAGCTTGACCAACCAGCAGAATCTTAGAAAATCAAGTATTTTCAAGGAAGTGCTTAAAGAAAACGATTTAGAAATAGAGATAACAAATTTAATTCATGAAATCGGCGTACCTGCTCATATCAAAGGTTATCAATATTTGCGCGATGCTATTACCATTGTGGTAGGCGATATGGATATTTTATGCGCAGTAACCAAAGAATTATATCCGACTATAGCAGCCATGAATAACACTACACCAAGCAGAGTAGAGAGGGCCATCAGACATGCCATCGAAGTTGCGTGGAATCGCGGACGTATTGAGACTATCGACGCATTATTTGGATATACTGTAAAGAACGATAAAGGAAAGCCTACTAATTCAGAATTCATTGCTATTATTGCAGACAAGCTGCGACTGGAAAGAAAAGTTGGCTAATACCGGGAATATTCTTTATCAGGAGGGGAACGGGAGCAAAATTTAAAGAAAGGGATAGGAATCATTCATTACATTTATTGATTTACTGAAACTTCTGTTATATGAATATATATCTTGATGTCTGTTGAAAAAAATGTTATCATGGAATAACTTCAAGAAGTTAGGGAGGATTTTATGGTAACCGAAGAACAAATTAATCGTATCAACCAGCTTGCCAGAAAGTCCAAGACGCCGGAAGGTCTGACAGACGCTGAGAAAGAAGAGCAGCAGGTGCTCAGAAGGCTATATATCGATTCTTTCAAGGCCAATTTGCGTTCACAGCTGGACAACATAGAGTTTGTTGATAAGAAATAATAAGATTATTTAAAGCAGAGCAGAATTCTACAAATTTTGCTCTGTTTTTATATTATGATATTTCTCGGGGAAAGGGGGAATATCATGAAAAAAATTCATGCTATCAATTTATGCGTGGTTTTAATTATTTTTTTAACGGCAGGAGCGTGCGCCAAGCCGGCCACGGACAGCAAGGAGGTGAAGAGGCTTATCGGGGAAAGAATAGAGACTCTGAACAGCTATTACTGCGGAGAGGAAAATCTGGACGACACCCGGCAGGCTCTGGAGAAAATAGAAAAAGGGTCTATGCTGAAACAAGATGTGGCGCTGATGAAGGCATACGACAGAACGGAAATAGACCGGATTGCAGGCTATACCGTAAAAATCCTGTCCTGCAAAAGGACAAGCTTTGGTATTGTCAAAGGAAAAGCGGAGATAAGATATATTATGGACGGCCAGAAGGGTAAGTGGAAAGAAACCCACAGATACTTTTTTACCGGAGAAAAAGAAAAGAGCAAAACCAAGCTGACACAGCTAAAAATTGTATAAATAACGCTGTAAAAAATACTGTTTGATTCCCGCTGATTTTTGGTATAATATTAAACAGTAAATACAAAATGTTTGAAGGAGTAACGCAAGATGAGAGAAGTATATTTGGACTATTCAGCAACGACTCCGGTGAAAGAAGAAGTTCTGCGGGAGATGCTTCCGTATTTTACCGAGAAATTCGGAAATCCTTCCAGTCTTTATACAAAGGGCCTTGAATCTAAAGAGGCAGTAGATACAGCGAGAAGTCAGGTTGCGGCCTTAATCGGGGCGGAAGCCAAAGAAATATATTTTACCGGCTGCGGCAGCGAAGCCGACAACTGGGTTGTCTTCGGCGTGGCCGATAAGCTGAAACATAAAGGAAATCACATTATCACCACCAAGATTGAGCATCATGCCATGCTGCATTCCTGCGAATTTTTGGAAAAGAAAGGTTTTGAGGTGACTTATCTGGATGTGGAGCCTGACGGCACTGTTAAGCCGGAGAACTTAGAGAAAGCCATCACCGATAAGACCATCTTGATTAGTATTATGATGGTGAACAACGAGGTGGGCACAGTAGAGCCAATCAAGGAGTGTTCGGCCATCGCCGGGAAGCACGGTATCTTATTCCATACAGACGCGGTGCAGGCCCTCGGCAACGTACCTATTGATGTAAAGGAGATGGGCATCGACCTTATGAGCATGTCGGCCCATAAGATTTACGGACCAAAGGGAATCGGCGCTCTTTACATGAGAAAGGGCCTGCGCATCTCCAATTATCTCCACGGAGGCGCTCAGGAGATGGGACGCCGTGCAGGTACGGAGAATCTGGCCGGTATCGTAGGCTTCGGCAAAGCCGCTGAGCTTTCCAGAGAACATTTTGCAGAACATGTGGCTCATTGCAGTCAGCTGAGAAACTATCTGGTGGAAAAAATAACCGCTGAAATTCCGGATACCTTCGTAAACGGAACCATGGAACACCGTCATCCGGGAAATGCCAATATTACTTTTAAGTACATCGAGGGAGAATCCATCCTGCTGATGCTGGATTTCAAGGGAATTGCCGTGTCCACAGGTTCAGCCTGCTCGTCCAAGTCCCTGGAACCGTCCCACGTGCTTACCGCTATGGGTGTTCCGGTGGAGATGGTTCACGGTACAGTCCGTTTCACCGTAGGTGATTTTACGACAAAGGAAGACATAGATTACGTAGTAGAATGCTTAAAAGAAATAGTCGCTAAGCTGAGAGAGTTATCTCCGGTCAGCAGCGAGAAAGGTTGGTAAAACAATGGGCTTATATAATGATACAGTAATGGAACATTTCATGAATCCAAGAAACGTAGGAGAACTGGAAAACCCGGACGGAACAGGCACTTACGGCAGTCCTGTCTGCGGCGATATGATGCAGATTCAGATTAAGGTAGAAAACGATGTGATTACAGACGCCAAATTTAAGACCTTTGGCTGCGGCAGCGCCATCGCCTCTTCCAGCATGGCTACCTCTATGATTATCGGTAAAACCGTGGAGGAGGCCCTGGAAGTCAGCAACAAACAGATTATAGAAGAGCTGGGAGGACTTCCTGCCGTAAAGGTGCACTGCTCTGTTCTTGCAGACCATGCCATAAAGGCGGCAATTTATGACTATGCCCAGAAGCATGGGAAGACCTATAAAGGTTTAGAAGGTTTCGACCCTAACGCAGATGAGGATGAACATGAGCACGTTATCGAAGAATAAAGTAGTCTTAGGTTTAAGCGGCGGAGTGGACAGCACTACCGCTGCTTTGCTGTTGAAAGAAAAAGGCTTTTCTGTCATCGGATTTTATTTCGATGTTCTGGGCAATAACGAAAAGGGCAGAAAGGCTGCGGAGAACCTTGCAAAGCAGCTGGAAATACCCTTTTTCTCCATGGATGTATCCGGGGAATTTGACGAAACTATTATCGGGAATTTCTGCAGCGAATACAGTTTGGGGAGAACTCCTAACCCCTGCGTTCTCTGCAATCCCACCATTAAGTTCAAAAAGCTTCTTCAAATCGCAGATGAAAACGGTGCGTACTATATTGCCACGGGACATTACGCAAGGGTGTTCCACGAGGAATCCACTGACATTTACTATATCCGAAAAGGCGCCAATCAGCGAAAGGATCAGTCCTACATGCTCTACAGATTGGGCAGAAACGTGCTTTCCAGGCTGATACTGCCCCTTGGAGAAATTGCAGATAAAGAAAGAACCAGAGCTTTGGCAAGACAACACGAGATGCCCAATGCGGATACCGTAGACAGCCAGGAAATCTGTTTCATAGACGACAAAAAAGAAGATTATGCAGCCTTTTTAAGCAGACGGGGCGTTCTCTTTGAAGAAGGGGATTTTGTCGACGCAGAAGGCAGCGTTTTGGGCAGACACCAAGGCGTTGGACGCTATACCATCGGTCAGAGAAAGGGTCTTGGAATCGCTTTAGGAAAGCCTGCTTTTGTAACTGCCATCGACGCTGAAAACAACAGAGTCGTGCTGGGCGATAATCAGGCGCTTTTTACGCGAGAAGTGAAATCTTCCAATAATTTCTTTACGGCAACGGATTCGGATGTCCTTCCGGAAGATTTAATGGGAAAATCCGGGCTTTCTGCCAAAATTCGCTACAAAGCCGAATTTTCACCTGTCAGCTTATCAAAAATCAATGATAACCGGATACTGGCAGTCTTTGAAGAACCTCAGCGGGCCGCTGCACCGGGCCAGTCGATGGTCTTCTACGACGGAGAACTGGTCGTAGGCGGCGGTTTTATAGACTGACCTGGGCGGGCATAAACTGTCACACATATTCATTTCTTTTTCGTGCCATACTAAGACGGAAGAAAAAAGAAAAGGGGTGTGAAGATATGAATAAGGTAGTGAAAGACGCAGCTATGCTGGCTGCTGCCGGCGCCGCAGGTTTTTGCGCGTACAAGTGGATGTCTCCGTCTGACAAACAGAAAATTTCAAGAGACGTGAAGCGTACCGCGGAGGACATGGGCGATGTAAAGCGGGACGTAACCCGTATGGCAAGTACCATTAAGGATACGTTTTAGCAGATTGGAAGCAACTGAAAAAGAGACTGCTGACAGGGCAGTCTCTTTTAATTTTTTTAAAAACGGATGTTATCTTCTCGGCTGCGGTCTTCTCGGCGGTTCGCAAGGGTCTGGTACATCGTGTTTGCCGCCGCATTTATCTTCGCAGCAGCAGTCGTCTTTATCTTCGCGGCATTCCTTTGTATCACATTCAGTAATTCCGGCGGGGAACAGGCTAGGGAATGTGGTGCAGACCGCATTCTGCTGCAGCGGAGCGTCTACATAACCGGTGGATAATACGCAGAGCTGAACCGGAACTACGATTTTCTTTTCACAGGTCAGGCAGATGGCCACGATGAGATTTCCTGAGATTTCACCATCTGCGCCGATGTTCAGGTCTCTGCCGCAGTTGTTGGTGGCAAGTCTGGCTTCGCAGGCAGAATTACAGAACTCTGTAAAGCGAGGCAGGAAGGCGGTGTCGATGGTAGACGGCATGCAAATTTCAAAGAAATTAGTCAGTATCATAGGCTGCTCTCTTTTTGCGATGCATACCTCGGTGCATACCGTAAAACAGTTTTCATTGCCGCAGTTATCGCACAGCAGTAAATCAAGCTCGATGATTACATTGCCGTGGATATTGACGCTCTGAGTACCGAAGACCGGCGTACCCATGCACTTATCGTCGCAGTCAGAAGTTTCGGCATACATAATTCTTTCGGAATATGTACCGTCAGCGCCGACTACGTTCAGATAGTTTCCTTTGCCATCTTTGAGAAAAGACGCGCCGGAAATGCTGGTATCTACTTCCAGCGTCAGGTTTCTCGGGTCATCCACATTGGACGGATTGAAAAATCTCCGACATCTGATATCTATCACCCGTTTAATTCTATGACCGGGCGGGATACATGGGAAGAACTCCTGATTGTTAAAGGTTTTCATGCCTTGCAGATTAAATTTTACAGCGTCGAAGACCTGCTGCACATAGATGGGCGCAGTGACAACGCAGCTCATGTCACCGTCGAACTCACACAAATTATTGGCGTTACAACAATTCTGGTAGAGGTCCGGCGTTACTCTATTTCCAAAGCAACTCATAATTTTACCTCCTTGTAGGTTAGATAATCTTTCCTGATTAGTATATGAATTGGGTTCGTTTTATGTTACAATAAAGACTTATAGGGGAAAAAATGAAACGTATATAGTAGTATATGGGAAAAGGTCAGGAAAGGAACTCAAAATGGAAAAAGAAAACGTGAAACGCGGTGAAAATTTAGAGATAACAGAGGAAATGGAAACATTTGTTTCCGCTGAAGAAGAAAGACCTGCCGGTTTTTCCATGGCGGCAGCGGTATTGCTTGTAGTAGCGGTCCTCTTCACGGTCATTGCGGCAGGAACCAATTTTCTGGGAGACCTTTTCGGCAAGGGCGTGGAAATCGCTGTTCTTGTTCTTATCGCAGTCATCCTGGCAGTCATCCTGATAAAAGACAAACGAAAGAAGTAAAAGGTAGGAGGAATTTAACATATTATGGTTATTACAAAGACACTAAATTCAGGTATCAGAGTGGTTATGGAACAGATTCCTTACGTGCAGTCGGTAGCCTTCGGCATTTGGGTAAAGACCGGAGCTGTGGACGAGGAGGAAAAGTACGCAGGGATTTCTCACTTTATCGAACACATGATGTTTAAGGGTACCCAAAACAGAACCGCCAGAGAAATCGCAGCGGACATAGATAAAATTGGCGGTCAGATTAACGCTTTTACCGGCAAGGAGGCCACCTGCTACTATGTGAAAGCAATCTACAGCAATTATAAAAAAGCCGCCGACGTAATCGTCGACATGCTTTCAAATTCTCTGCTGGACAGGGAGGAGATGAACAAGGAGAGACAGGTTATCTGTGAGGAAATCAAGATGACCCAGGACGCGCCGGACGATTTGGCCCACGATACCATCACCTCTTTGGTATTTAAAGGAAGTCCTCTGGGAAAATCCATCATCGGAACGCCGTCCTCTCTGAAAAGAATCAGCCGGAATGTGATGCGGGGGTATTTCGACAGAGAATACACCAGAGACCATCTGGTTATTTCAGTAGCCGGCAACTTCGATATAGACGATATCTGCGCTTATCTGGAGGATAAGCTTCTCTGTCTTGCTCCGTCCAAAGCAGAGAAAGAAGAAGTTTCCGCCGAATATGTTCCGTCCTTCAAAACCATTACCAAGGACATTGAGCAGTCTCACCTGTGCCTGGCAGTGAAAGGCCTGGCTCTGGGTGATGAAAGATATTACGCCCTGTCTATTTTAAACAATATCATGGGCGGCAGCATGAGTTCCAGGCTGTTTCAGAACATCAGAGAACAGAAGGGATTGGCCTATTCGGTATATTCAGTTTCCGCTTCCTTCCAGAAGGACGGATATTTCAACATTTACGCCGGGGTCGGTCACGATAAGATAAGGGACGCTGTCAAGGGCATTGGAGAGGAACTGAAGCTTCTGGAAAGCCAGGGCGTCACCAAAGAAGAGCTGGAATCCTCCAGAGAGCAGCTTAAAGCGGCGTATATCTTTGGTCAGGAGAACGTTTCAGGACATATGTTCAGAAACGGAAAAACCGTCCTCATGGATAAACCTCTTTTAAGCGCAGAGGAAGTCATCAGAGGATTCGATGCAGTTACCATGGATGACATCGAAAGGATAAAACCGTTAATCTGCGACTTTTCCCAGTATTCAGCTGTTGCAGTAACAAACAGAAAAGTCAGCTTAAAGGAAATTATGAGGGGCTAAATATGAAGATAAAAATCATCAGCAAGAGCGGCATTGTACCCCGTTATGAAACTGAAGGCTCCGCCGGCTTTGACCTTCCGGCCTTTCTGGAGGAGCCTATGGTGCTTCTTCCGGGCCAGCGGAAACTGGTGCCCACCGGCATCTTTATAGAGCTTCCCAAGGGCTATGAAGCGCAGGTAAGGGCAAGAAGCGGTCTCGCCATTAAAAACGGCATAGGCCTTGTCAACGGTATCGGTACCATCGACAGCGATTATCGGGGAGAACTGAAGGTGCCTCTGATAAACTGGGGTGAGGAGAATTTTACCATTGAAAACGGACAGCGCATTGCTCAGGTAGTCATCGCAAAATACGAGCGGGTTCAGCTTGAACTGACGGACGCACTGGATGAAACAGAGCGGGGCGCAGGAGGCTTCGGCCATACGGGAGTGTAAAGTTATGTTGTATCGAGAAGACTTAGAGAAGAGAGAAGAACTGCTGGCGCCGGGAGCCTGCCGCTCCACCCAGTCTAAGGGCCGTGAGGTATATGAGGAACCCTGCCGTTTCCGCACGGAATTTCAGCGGGACAGGGACAGAATCATTCATTCCAAATCATTCAGACGGCTGATGCATAAGACCCAGGTCTTTCTTTCCCCGGAGGGGGACCATTATAGAACCCGCCTGACCCATACGCTGGAGGTTTCTCAGGTGGCCAGAACCATTGCCAGAAATCTGGGACTCAACGAAGATTTGACAGAAGCCATTGCCATGGGCCACGACCTGGGCCATACGCCTTTTGGTCATAACGGGGAGATGGTGCTCAACGACATTCATCCCGGAGGCTTCAGACACAATGAACAGAGCCTCCGCGTGGTGGAGGTTTTGGAGTCTACGCCAAGCCGCAGAGGCATGAATCTGACCTTCGAGGTGAAGGACGGCATTCTCAATCACACGGGAAGCCTGCCTGCAGCCACATTGGAAGGGCAGGTGGTAAAAATCAGCGACCGAATCGCCTACATCAATCACGATATCGACGACGCCATCAGAAGCGGCGTCATTACCCTGGCAGATTTACCTAAGGGACCTATTTCCCTGTTTGGAACCGGTCACAGAGAAAGAATCGATTCTATGGTTTCCAATGTGGTTTTTTTCAGTGACGGAAAGGACCGTATTTCCATGGACGATGACCACGCTAAGGAGCTGAACGCCCTGCGGGATTTTATGTTTGAGAATGTTTACCGAAGCCAGAAGGTCAAGAAAGAGGAGGACCTGGCAAAAGTAGAAATCGTTATCAGTTCGCTGTATAACTACTTCCTGCAGTATCCGGAAAAGCTGCCGGAGGACCACGCCAAGCTCTTGGAGTTTGACGATTTGCATATAGTCGTCAAAGATTATGTGGCCTGTATGACCGACCGGTTCGCGCTGAACCTGTATTCTGAACTGTTCGTTCCAAAAGGGTGGAAATAGACGAGAAGGCTGCAGCCGGCTGACAGGATAAACGCAAAATGATAATTAGACCAAGAAATCGCTGCCGCTTAGCAGGCAGCGTTTTTTTTTATGCAAAAATTTAAAGGAAAAGTTTATTTCTTGTAGAATAATATATTTGAGAATAGAATGTAGCGGAGGCAAGATGGGCTTTTCCTTTTCAAATTCTACAATAGAAAATCTGAAGAACCAGGTAAACATCGTGGATGTAGTCGGCAGAACTCTTCCTTTGAAGAGGTCCGGCAGCAATTATAAGGGGTGCTGTCCTTTTCACAACGAAAAGACGCCGTCTTTTATAGTTTCGGAACAGAAGCAGATTTTTACCTGTTTTGGCTGCGGTGTTTCCGGCGATGTCATCGAGTATGTCAAGCGTTATTACAACCTTGACTTTTCCGAAGCAGTGGAAAAGATTGCCGCAGAAGAAGGAATCACCTTAGAAAAGCACAGAACTGACGACCGCAGAGACCTTTACTATAAAGCCAATAAGCTGGCCGCAGGCTTCTTTTATAAATCCTTTACGGAAAAGGCAAATAAAGGCTACGCTTACATGAAGCGGCGGGGCATTTCACCTGCTATCCTGAAGAAATTCGGCATCGGTTATGCCGATGAACAGTGGGACAGCCTTTACAGATACCTTCTTTCGCAGGGCGTCGATAAAAAGATTATGGTAGAGCTTGGTCTGGTATCGGAAGGCAAAAACGGAAAGTGCTATGATAAATTCAGAAACCGGGTAATCTTTCCGATTATCAATACCAGCGGCAAGGTTATCGGCTTCGGCGGGAGGGCCATTTCTCCCGAGGATAATCCAAAGTATCTCAATTCTCCGGAAAGCAGAATCTTTCAGAAGAAGAACAATCTCTACGGTCTGAATATTTCAAGACAAAGTGTGGGAAAAGAAGGATTTGTGATTCTGGTTGAGGGGTATATGGATACTATAGCCCTTTATCAGAGCGGCATCGAAAATGTGGCCGCCTCTCTGGGAACTGCCTTGACGGAAAATCAGGCCAGGCTGATTAAGCGGTATACCAAAGATGTGGTGCTGTCCTACGATGCGGATAGCGCCGGAAGAGCGGCTGCTCTGCGGGGCATGGAAATCCTGAAGAAAGAAGACTGCAGGGTAAGGGTACTTCACGTAACCGACGGCAAGGATCCGGATGAGTATGTGAAGAAAAACGGAAAGGCTGCTTTCCTGAAACTGATAGACGGCGCGCTGCCCTACGGAGATTACCGTCTGGAATCAGCAAAAGCCGGCTTCAATCTTAACCGGGATGCCGACAAGATTGACTACATGAAGAAAGCCATTGAGATTTTGCGTGAGTTCAGCCCTGTAGAACAGGAAATATACGCGAAAAAGCTGGCAAAAGACCTGAAAATCGCCGAAGGGGCGATTAGAATGGAACTTTTAGGCAATGATAATACTGACAGGCCCAGAAACACGGGCCCGAAAGAAGAACCGCCTGAAGCGGCTGCAGAAGTGGCGCCCCTTGAGAGAACGCTTCTCAAAGTGATGCTGACCGACGATATTTATATCGAAAAAGCAGGAAAATATCAGGGACTCTTTCAGAGTCAGTTCGCTGTACAGATATACGATATTCTGGCAGAAGAATACAGCAGGCGGAGGTTCGTAGATGTGAACAAGGTCATGGACGGTCTTGACGAAAAGGGCGCGGCCAGACTGCAGGATATTTTAGACCATGTTCTGGTAGGAGGCAGCGTAGAAAAGGTCTTTGACGATTGTATCAGAACCTGGAATGCAGCACGGCTTGCAGAAGAAGAAAAGCGGCTGATTACACTCCTTTCCATAGCCGACGAGGATGATAATCAGGAAAGAATTAAGGAATTAACAGATAAATTGATGAAGATACAACGAGAACGAAAAAACGCGCAGTAGGGGGACATAGAATGAGCACAGAAGAAAAAAAAGTAAACAATCCTAATGAAGTATTTGCAGGCATGACACCGGAGCAGATAAAGAACGAGCTAATCAGTCAGCTGATGAAAAAGGCTAAGAGCAAAAAGAACATTCTGACTTACTCGGACATGGCGGATACCCTGGACCCTTATGATTTGGACAAGAATATTATGGACGAAATATACGATGTCCTTCTTTCCAAGGATGTGGAGATTACCAGCGAGGCTGAGCCGGAAGACTTCGCCACCATACTGGATTCCGACGATGATTTTGACGGCACCGATGAAGAAGAGGATGACGGCATCGTCGTAACGGAATCCGGTGAAATTGATATCGAGGCAACCCTTCCAAAGGGTATCGCCGTGGACGACCCTGTCAGAATGTATCTGAAGGAGATTGGCAAGGTGCCTCTTCTCAGCGCCGATGAGGAAATCGAGCTGGCACAGAAGATGGAGAAAGGCGATGAAGAGGCGAAGAAAAAGCTCTGCGAAGCCAATCTGCGCCTTGTAGTCAGTATAGCCAAGCGTTATGTGGGAAGAGGTATGCTGTTCCTGGATTTGATTCAGGAGGGAAACCTGGGTCTGATTAAGGCTGTGGACAAATTTGACTACCGCAAAGGCTATAAATTTTCCACCTATGCTACCTGGTGGATTCGTCAGGCTATCACCAGGTCCATTGCCGACCAGGCAAGAACCATCAGAATCCCCGTTCACATGGTGGAAACCATCAACAAGCTCATCCGGGTTTCGCGTCAGCTGCTGCAGACCTACGGCAGAGAACCGAGCCCTGAAGAAATTGCCAAGGAAATGGGCATTTCCGTGGAGAAGGTCAGGGAGATTCAGAAAATTGCCCAGGAGCCGGTATCCCTGGAAACACCTATTGGAGAAGAGGAGGACAGCCATCTGGGTGATTTCATCCCCGATGACGATGTACCTGCGCCGGCAGAGGCGGCGGCTTTTTCCATGCTGAAGGAGCAGCTGGTCGAGGTGCTGGATACCCTGACGGAGAGAGAGCAGAAGGTACTGAAGCTGCGCTTCGGTCTGGAGGACGGACGGTCCAGAACCCTTGAAGAGGTAGGAAAGGAATTTGACGTTACCAGAGAAAGAATCAGACAGATTGAGGCAAAAGCGCTGAGAAAGCTGAGACATCCGAGCAGAAGCAAGAAATTGAAAGATTATCTGGAGTAAACTATGAAGCTGAGCGAAAGACTGCAATATATCGCGGATGAAATAAAAAGAGGAGAAACCATGGCCGACATCGGAACCGACCATGGTTTTTTGCCGCTGTATCTAATGGAAAAATCCAAGTGCCCCAAGGTCATTATGGCTGATATCAGCAGCGGTTCTCTGAAGAAAGCGGAGATAAACTGCAAGCTGGTAAAGCCGAAAGGAGATTATGAGCTGAGGCTGGGCAACGGTATCGATGTGCTGGCGGACGGCGAGGTGGATGTGGTTGTCATCGCCGGCATGGGAGGTCTTCTCATTTCCGATATTCTGGAGTGGGATATTCATAAAAGCCGTTCTGTCAGACGGTATATTCTTCAGCCGAGAAATAATCCGGGAAGACTGCGGCACTGGCTTTCTGTAAATGGCTTTTCCATCGTGAAGGAAGGCATTGTAAGGGAAGGAAAGTTTCTCTGTGAAATTTTTACTGTAGAAAGCGGGCCGCAGCCGGTGTGGACAGAGGATTACCCGGCCCCTTTATATTCAGCAGACTTTGATTACCCGGAAACGCTGCTGGAATATGCCAGTCCTCTGCTGCCGGAATACCTTAACAGACATTTGGAAACTGAAAAACAGATTCTTGAAAAAATCACCGAAAAAGCAAAAGACGCGGAGATGCAGGGAGCCTCAGTCAGAGGGCGAATTGATAGGCTTGAGCGTCTCAAGGAAAGATGGGAGGCGGAACATGCATAAGAAAAAATTAGTAGAAATCATCGAGGGCTTTTGTCCGTCAGAAACTGCTGAAGCCTGGGATAACTGCGGGTTTCAGCTGGACCTGGGAGGGGCTTTAAAAGAGATACGAAAGGTTCTTGTATCCCTGGAGGTGACAGAGGCTGTTATCGACGAGGCCATAGAACTGGGAGCCGACCTAATCCTGACCCATCATCCTCTTCTTTTCAGCGGTGTCAAAAAGATAGAAGAGGAAGATGTGACCGGAAACTATCTGATACGCCTGATACGAGAGGGGATTTCCGTGTATTCATGTCACACCAGTTTTGATAAACTTCCGGGAGGCAATAACGACTACCTGGGTTTCATGCTGGACCTTGAAAACATCCGCCCCTTCGCCAGAGATAACGGTTTCTGCCGCAAGGGCCGGCCGCCTTTCAGCGCAACTTTTGCGGAGCTGATTGGCGCAGCTTCCGAAGCGCTTTCCATGGAGAAGCGGTATTTCAGATGGACAGGAGATTTGACGAAAACCATCGAAACGGTGGGCTGGTGCACCGGAGCAGGCAGCGAGTTTATAAAGGCAGCTTGGGAGGACGGATGTGATTTATATATCACCGGCGACCTGAAATACCATGAAGCCCAGATGGCTAAGGAGATGGGACTGTGCGTACTGGACATCGGTCATTACGGCAGTGAAAAGATTTTTGCGGAAAATATGGCCGACATGCTGCGGGAACACATAGGGGCAGAAGACGTGGAGATTTTCTGTTCGGAAAAAGATTTAAACCCGTTTCTTTAGGCTTATATTGTTAAAAAAATCATAAAGTATTGTCAAGAAAGTATCAAACACCGTTGCTAGGGCGAAAAGATTGTGTTAAAATGGTTCTAATACCAAAGTATTAGATTTAAACTTTGTACACAATTGACTATTAATTTAGGAGTGTGATGGAATGAATCAAAAGAAACTGAAACGCGGAGTGCACCCCTTTGAAGGAAAGGAGTTCTCCAGGGATATGGCAGTGGTTTCCGTGTCTGCAGACTCGGAAATGGTCTATCCTTTGTCCCAGCATATCGGCGCACCTGCAAAGGCTGTAGTATCGGTCGGTGACAGAGTGCTCAGGGGCCAGATGCTTGCCGAAGCTGACGGAACAATTTCCGCGCCGGTCTACAGCGCCGTATCGGGCACCGTTAAGGCTGTGGAGCCAAGGACCGTGGTGGGAGGCAGGAAAGATGTCTGTATCGTCGTTGAAAATGACAATGCAGATGAGTGCGTGCCGGATTTTGGAAAGGAGTGCAGCCTTGCGGACCTTACTGCAGACGATATTGTCTGTCGAATAAAGAGTGCAGGCGTTGTGGGACTTGGAGGTGCGGGCTTTCCTACAGGAGTAAAGCTTTCACCGAAGAATCCGCAGAACGTAGACACTCTGATTATCAACGGTTCGGAGTGCGAACCCTATCTGACCGCCGATTATCGGCTTATGATTGAAAAAGGTCAGCAGCTGGCAGAGGGCATCAAGGCTGTTCTGAAGGTCCTTGACGGGGCAAAAGCAGTAATCGCCCTGGAAAACAATAAGCCGGAAGCAGTCAGCCTGCTGGAAGAGATAACCGGCTCGGAAGAAAGAATTTCTGTGGCTGTATTAGATACCAGATATCCTCAGGGCGGAGAGCGTCAGCTGATTTACAGCATCACAGGCAGAAAGATAAATTCCAATATGCTGCCTGCAGATGTAGGATGCCTGGTGCTCAATGTAGCTACATGCTATGCAATTTATGAAGCCGTATATAAAAATATGCCTCTGCTTCACAGAGTGATAACAGTAACCGGCGAAGGGGTCAACAGCCCGTGCAATCTGGACGTGCCTCTGGGAATCAGCTTCCGTAAAGTACTGGAGGAAGCGGGCGGATTCAAAGAAGACGCCGTAAAGTTTATCTGCGGAGGTCCGATGATGGGAACCGCCATGGGAACTCTGGAAGTACCGGTGGTAAAAACATCTTGTTCCATTCTGGTATTTTGCCAAGACGATGTTTCCGTGCTGCCCCAGTCCAACTGCATTCACTGCGGCAGATGCGTCGGCGTCTGTCCGGAGGAGTTGGTGCCCCAGCTGTTGTCCAAGGCTGTGAAAGCAGAAGACTTTGAGCGTTTCGAGACCCTGGGCGGCATGGAATGCATGGAGTGCGGCTGCTGTACATATATCTGTCCCGCTAAAATTCCGCTTACGCAGATGTTTAAGCTGGGCAAATCCGAAGTGCGCGAAATGCGTATCGTCGATTAAGAAAGAGGAGGTGTGTTATGTATAATGTTTCGGTATCCCCCCATGTGAGGGAGCAGAGTACGACTCAATCAATTATGCGGGATATGATTATCGCAATGCTTCCGATTCTTGCCTTCGGTGTATATCATTTCGGCTTCGGCGCTCTTATGGTGATTATCATTTCCGTACTTACCTGCGTTGTCAGCGAATTCTTGTTCAATCTGGTCTGTAAGAAGCCGATTACGGTTTTCGACGGCAGCGCTGTGGTAACCGGCTTGATTCTTGCTATCAATCTGCCGGCTACCGCCGTCTGGTGGATGCCTGTGCTGGGCGGAGTGTTCGCAATTATCGCAGTAAAAATGCTTTTCGGCGGTCTGGGCCAGAATTTTATGAATCCGGCGCTGGCAGCCAGATGTTTTCTTTTGATATCATTCTCCGGCAGAATGACAGATTTCACCCTGGACGGTGTGGCAAGCGCGACGCCGCTGGCTGCGCTTAAGGCAGGAGAAAGCCCTGATTTGCTGACCTTGTTCCTGGGCTTCCACGGAGGCTGTATCGGAGAAGTATCCGCACTGGCCATTTTAGCGGGAGCGATTTACCTGATTATCAAGCAGGTCATTTCCGTCAGGATTCCGCTTACATATATTCTGTCCACAGTGGTATTCATCGCACTTATCAACCTGATTACAGGCGGCGATGTCAGTGCCTCATATCTGGTTGGACAAGCGCTGGCAGGAGGGCTCCTGGTAGGTGCATTCTTCATGGCCACTGACTACGCCACAAGTCCTATTACCGTAAAAGGACAGATTCTTTACGGACTGATTCTGGGACTTCTGACTGCGTTGTTCAGAACTGTAGGCTCCTCTGCCGAGGGAGTTTCCTACGCTATTATTATCGGAAACCTTCTGGTGCCTCTGATTGAAAAAGTTACCCTTCCAAAGCCTTTTGGCTGTGAAAAGGTGAAAGGAGGCAGCAAGGCATGAAGAAAAAATCATCAATTTTAACCAACACCCTGGTTATGGTGGCGGTCACCTTTGTATCTATTCTGGTGCTGTCACTGGTTTACCAGATTACAAAAGAACCTATCAACCAGGCCGAAATCAATGCCCGTGCCGAGGTCTATAAGGTAGTTTATCCGGAGGCAAAGGAATTTGCACTGGTTGACAACAGCGAGGCGCTCCTTGAAAAGGCCCCTGAGGTGTTAGAGAGCGCTGGTCTGGGTGGCTGCTCCATCAATGACACTCTGGCTGTAACAGACGGAAGCGGCGCTGTTTTAGGTTATGTTATCGCTGCTACTTCTCCAAGCGGCTACGGCGGAGATATTCAGGTGGCAGTAGGCATTACCAAGGACGGAGTGCTGACCGGCTTTAACGTAGTTTCCCATCAGGAAACGGCCGGACTGGGTTCTAAATGTGCTGAACCTGACTTTACCTCTCAATTTGCAGGCAAGAAGGCGGAGGCATTGGCATATTCCAAGACGGGTGCGTCAGCCGAAAATGAAATCGACGCTATCGGAGGCGCCACCATTACCACAGGCGCTGTAACAGAGGCAGCCAATGCGGCAATCGCTTTTTATCAGGCAAACTTCGGCGGCGGACTGGTCGCAGTGGAAGAAGCAGACCCGATGCAGCAGGCATTCCCTGAGGCAGACCCGGCAGCTTTAACAGATTATGAGTTTACAGCAGTCTCCGGTGAGGATTACACTGTAGATGAAGTGAAGCAGGCGGGAGATTTAGGATATATCATTCTGGTAACGGCTCACAACGCCTATGACGGTGATTTACAGATTGCCCTCGGTATCGGAACTGACGGTATCATCAAGGGTTATGCTGCCACTGTCTGCAATGAAACCAAGACACTGGGCGGACAGTGTGCCAGTGAAGATTTCGCCGCCCGGTTTATCGGCATGAAAGCAGAAACCGTTTCTCGTGTGGCTTCCGGCGCAAAGATAGAGAATAACGAAATCGATATGATTGCAGGTGCAACCATCACCACAGACGCGGTGCTGACCGCCGTAAACGGCGCCATCGATTTCTACAATACTGAACTGAAAGGAGCGTGAGATAGATGAAAGCAATATTGGAAAGATTATATAACGGCATCATCAAAGAAAATCCGGTTTTTGTTCTCATGCTCGGTATGTGTCCTACGCTGGCTGTTACCACAAGCGCCAGCAACGGCTTCGGTATGGGTATTGCGACCACAGCGGTTTTAATCATGTCAAACCTGATAATTTCGCTGCTCAGAAAGGTGATTCCAAACGGTGTGCGGGTACCTGTTTACATCATCATTATCGCTTCCTTTGTTACCATCATAGAGCTTTTGATGCATGCTTATGTGACGGTGCTTTACAATAGTCTGGGTATCTTTATCCCTCTGATTGTTGTAAACTGCATCATCTTGGGAAGAGCAGAGACTTACGCCAACAAAAATGGTCCGATTCTGTCCATCTTCGACGGAGTAGGTATCGGCCTGGGCTTCACCATCGGCCTGACCATTATCGGTCTTGTCAGAGAGCTGATTGGAAACGGAAGTATTTTCGGAATGGCAATCATGCCGGAAACCTATGAACCGGTTTCCATTTTCGTAATGGCGCCGGGAGCATTCTTCGTCCTTTCCATTCTCTGTATGATTCAGAACAAATTGAAGGTAAAAGGAGCTAATCGCCACGTCAAGGGCGGTTTCGGATGCAGCGGCAACTGCGAGGAATGTCCTTCTTTAGGTAAGGAGGTAGAACAGAATGATTAACACATTGTTTTTGGTACTCCTTACAACGGCGCTGATAAACAACGTTGTACTGAGTCAGTTTTTAGGAATTTGTCCGTTCCTGGGCGTATCCAAGAACGTGAAAACCGCGGCAGGTATGGGTGGAGCGGTAATCTTTGTCATTACCATCGCATCAGCCGTATCCAGTCTGCTATACGATTTTCTGCTGGTAAAATTCGATATGACTTATCTGAAGACTATCGTATTTATCATGGTAATCGCATTTCTGGTTCAGCTGGTAGAGCTGTTCCTCAAAAAAGCAATTCCGCCCCTTTATCAGAGCTTGGGCGTTTATCTGCCTTTGATTACCACTAACTGTGCGGTGCTGGGTACCGCCTTGACCAATGTGCAGTCCGGTAATGACTTTATTACCAGCGTAGTAGCAGGTATCGGCACGTCTCTCGGCTTCTGCATCGCTATCATCATCATGGCGGGCATCAGAGAGAAAAGCGAAACCAATGATTTTCCTGAATCCTTCCGAGGCACGCCGGCTGTCCTGATGACCGCCTGTCTGATGTCCATCGCCTTCTACGGATTCGGTATGTTAGCATAGAGGAGGACTTCGTTATGAATGTGAATGAAATTTTAATCGCTGTCGTTTCTCTGTGTGTCATCAGCGTTATCATCGGTATTGCTCTGAGCATTGCGGAGAAAGTGTTCCACGTAGAAGTAAACGAGATAGAGATTGCAATCAGAGAAGCGCTTCCGGGAAGCAACTGCGGAGGCTGCGGCTATGCGGGCTGCGACGCCCTTGCCAAAGCCATCGCTGAAGGAAACGCCGCTGTAACAGGATGTCCTGTCGGCGGCCAGCCTGTTGCCGAGGAAATTGCAAAAATCATGGGACAAGAAGTAGGTCAGATGGAAAAGATGGTCGCCTATGTGAAATGCAGCGGCACCAGCGAAGCCAAGCAGCAGGATTACGAGTATACCGGTATGGAAAGCTGTGTTTACGCGGCCAAGCTGCCGGACTCAAGCCCATACGCATGTAAATATGGTTGTCTGGGCTACGGTTCCTGTGCGAAAGTCTGTCCTGAACGGGCCATCAGAATTGTCGATAAAAAGGCGGTGGTGGAGGAGAGTCTCTGTATAGCCTGCGGCAAATGCGTTAAGATTTGCCCTAACGACCTGATTGAACTGGTGCCTGCGGCTTCCCCATACAGAGTTGCCTGCGTATCTCTCGCCAAAGGTAAAGATGTGAGAGCGGCATGTACGGCGGGCTGTATCGGCTGCGGAATCTGCGCCAAAAACTGTCCGGCGGACGCCATTATCATGGAAAACAATATCGCCAGAATCGATTACAGCAAGTGCACCGGCTGCGGTCTCTGCGCTGAAAAGTGTCCGAGAAAAATTATCAAGAGAAATGATGTACAGAACATTTGATAAATTCTTGACAAACGAATGACAAAGTATTGACAAAGAAATCTTTGTCAGTTATTATAATAACTGTAGACTAATACTAAAGTATTAATGAAAATTAGGAGAGAAAACTATGCTGAAAATGAAGAAATTTTTAATTGCAGCTCTTGCACTGGTTATGGTATTTTCATTTGCCGCCTGCGGCGGTTCAGATGACGGCGGAGAAGGCGGAGACGCAGCTGCCGGCGGCGCCAAGACCGGTTATGCAGTGGTAAGCTCTATTTCTGATGTTGAAGACACAACATTGACCATCGACTCCGTATGTGCGGCAGTTCTGGTTGATGCTGACGGCAAAATTATCGATGTTAAAATCGACGAAATGCAGATTCAGCCAGACCTTTCCAAGAACGACGGTACTGTGGACGATTTGAGAAGCAAGTACGAGAAGAAGGAAGACTACAACATGAAGGGTGTATCTCCGATTGGAAAAGAATGGTACGAGCAGATTGACGCTCTTCAGGAATGGGCTAAGGGCAAGACTGCCGACGAAGTGACAGCGGCAATCGGCGAAGACGGATATCCGACAGACGCTGATTTGACAGCAGGCTGCACCATCTGGCTTTCCGATATCGTAAAGGCTGTATCCGACGCAGCTAACAATGCACAGGAACTGGGCGCTTCCGCTGACGATACGCTGAAGCTGGCAGTAGAAGCAGAAAAGTATTATGAGAGCAACGAAACAAACCTGCAGTATGACTGCGCTTATGCTGCGGTTACAGTAGACGCAGAAGGTAAAATTACATCCTGTCTGATTGATGCTTCTCAGGCTAAGTGCTCCATGGACGGCGGCAAGTTTACTGTCGAAGCAGGCGCTTATGCGACTAAGAAAGAATTAAAAGAAGACTACAACATGAAGGGCGTATCCCCGATTGGAAAAGAATGGTACGAGCAGGCTGACGCTTATGAAAAATGGGCAATCGGCAAGACTGCTGCAGATATCACCGCAGCAGTAGGTGAAGACGGATATCCGACTGACGCTGACCTCAGCGCAGGCTGCACAATCATTGTAAGCGCAATCGCCAGCGTAGTTGCTTCTGCTGCTACACTGTAAGTTTTAGCTGACTTTATGGAGAGAGCAAAGGCTTCTTTGCTCTCTTTTCCATAGTAGACCATTTATATGATGTTTTATGATGAAAAAAACAACTATTGTATTATTAATCGTTTTGACTGTGTTTTGCTGGGGATGCGGTGACAACTCGGCTTCATCTGAGACTGAAAGGTTTTCCTCCAGCTTTCTGGACTTATTTGACACCGCCTCTACGGTGGTGGCCTACGACACCAGCCAGCAGGCTTTTAATCAGCATATGGAAGAGTTCCATCAGATGCTGGAGGAATACAACCAGCTGTACGATATTTACAATACCTACGAAGGCGTTGTAAATTTGGCGGTTTTGAATCAGACTGCCAAGGACGGTCCGGTTCAGGTAGACGAGAGAATTATCGACTTGCTGGAATACTGCCGCTATGCATATGAACTCAGCCAAGGAAAGACCAATGTTTGCTATGGAACGGTCCTTTCCCTCTGGCACGACAGCAGGGAGTTTTCTCTGAACACTCCTGAGGAGGCCTATCTGCCATCCATGGAGGACCTTGCCCAGGCCGCTTTGCACACGGATTTTGACGACCTGGTCATCGACAAGGAAAACAGCACCGTCTACTTTAAGGACCCGCAGCTTCAGCTGGATGTAGGCGCCGTTGCCAAGGGCTATGCGGCTCAGCAGGTCTGCACCTTTGCCAAAGAGAATCTCTGGTCTGCAGCCGCCATAAGTATCGGCGGGAACGTATGTACTTTTGGATATAAGAATAACGATGGAAAGACCCTCTGGAATATCGGCATCGAAAGCCCGAATCCTGAGGCAGAGGATTATCTGGTTAACGTCAATATTACAGACCTTGCCATTGTAACCAGCGGCGACTATCAGAGATATTACACGGTAGACGGCAAAAAATACTGCCACATCATCGACCCTGAAACCATGATGCCGGCCGAATACGTATCCAGCGTTTCTGTCATCTGCGCCGACTCCGCCTTGGGCGACGCGCTGTCAACCGCGCTTTTTTCCATGTCTATCCAAGAGGGAAAGAAATTGATTTCCGATATGGATAATGTGGAGGCCGTGTGGGTGGACAAAGATTATCAGATAACATACAGCGACGGTTTTGAAAAATATATTGTGAATGGAGAGTAAAGCTATGAAGCAAACGGCACATTTTAATCCGAAAACGACGGGATGGATTATTTCCCTTATCATTATGATTGCAGTCTCTGCAGCGGTAATCTTCGGTTCGGAAGCGATTTACGGTTCTGCCAACAAGAAATACACGGAGCCGGTAGAGGTGACCTTTACCATTGCCTCAACAAAAGATATGGATATTTCCGGCACCAACGCTTCCGACTATAGCATAACCGCTGTACAGGAGGCATATGACGGGGCAGGCACGCTGGTAGCGTACGTTGTGACAGGTACCACAGTAGGCTATAACGCGGAAAGTCCCATTGAGATGTCTACCATCATTTCTGCCGACGGCACGCTGGTATGCGGAATTGACATCCTGCATCAGGATGAGACCGAATATCTGGGAGTAAAGATTGCCACCGACGCCTTTAAGAATCAGTTTGCCGGAAGATATCTGCCGGTTGTAGCATCAGGTGATACCGCCAAGGGTTCTACCATCGATACCCTTGCAAATGCTACCATTTCCTCAAAGGCGGTCATTGACGCGGTCAACAATGCCCAGAGCTTTGTGCTGGATAATTTTGGGGCAGAAGGCAGCGCCGCCCAATGATAAATTGCATGTTTCAAGATGCCCCGGGAATTTCCCGGGCGTCTTTTTTCTAGCAGTGATTTATTTTGCGCAAAGTTATAAAATTTTATAAAAATGCTGGAAATTTGAATTTATTTATGATAAAATAATATAGTTATGGGTAAACCAGACAGTCGCGTGGATTTTATCCATGAGGAAAGTCCGGGCTCCGCAGGGCAAGGATGCCGGATAACGTCCGGCGTAGGTAACTATAGGGAAAGTGCAACAGAAACATTCCGCCGAAACGGGTAATGCCGTGGTAAGGTTGAAAT
>CBCTFZ010000042.1:0-26458 GCA_965146355.1 uncultured Emergencia sp.
CAGAATAAGTCTGTCCTTTTTTGCTGTTTCAATCAAATCTGTATTGCATTTAAGGGCGCGGCGCGCCTGCGGTTTTTCCGTGGGCGTGACGCGCCTTTTAATGTTGCCATAAAGCAAACTCTAACAGACGATATAGAAAGGAAACAGACGGCATGAAAACAAAGAAACGGATATTCAGTATATTACTTTGCGGGATAATGATATTTTCCATGTGTCCTCAGGCAGCTTATGCAGAAGAAAGCACAGGAGAAAGCATTGGAATTATTGACGCTGATACAAAAGAAGCGGAAATTGTGAGCTGTTTCGGCGGAACAGACAATGTGGAAGTGAACGCAGCAGAGAAATGCATTACATTAAAAAAGAACGTTACAGTTTCCCAATCTGTTGTGTTTGCGGGAGGAACTTGGAAACTGGACATTGGAACATATACCTTAAGCGGCGAGAGTGGTCAGGGAAAAAGTATAACTCCACTTATAGTTAAAGGGCAAGATACCATTTTGGCACTGAAGGGAACGGGAACCATCGCAGGAGGCAATGAAAGCGGTAGAAATGTAAGCGGTAGAAGTGAACCCGGAGGAAATGGTATTGAAATTTACGGAGGAGAATTGCATATTACGGAGTCATCAGAAATCACCTTTCAAGGCGGATTGTCAGGCAGTTCTCAGATGACTGGAACTGGCGGCCATGGCATCATAGTAGATGATGGCGGAATTATACAAGGAGGCAATATCGTTAGCAAAGGTGGAAGCGGCGGAACAACTTTGCAGGGGGTTAATTCTGGCGGTTACGGTATCTGGGTTAAAAGCGGCAAGGTTTCTGCCGATGATATCCAGGCTGTGGGGGCCGATGCAGGAGTTAGACGTCAATATGAGGACGGGAAAAGCAGGGGTGGATATGGGATTTGTATTGAAGAAAATGGCGAGGTATCTGCTAAGAGTATTGCTGCAAATGGCGGCGCAGGAGGTACCAACGGAACCCCGGGCTCAGGCATCCTGGTTAAGGGTGAACTTAAAGTGACTGGTGCTATTACTGCTTCAGGTGCGAAGGGAGGTTTCGGCGCATCCGCCATTGAAATCAATGGCGGTGTAGTTATAGCTGAAGGAGATATTACCGCTTCAGGTGGAGCGGGTGCCATTTATTATGATGGCGGGCCGGGCATATTGCTTGAGAATGGAGGCAAAATCGCTGCCGCTTCAATCACTGCGAAGGGCGGTAAGCATGGCGGAAATGGGGGCAACGGCGCCAATGGCATTAAGGGCTATGATGGGACTAACGTAACAGTTGAGAATAAGCTAGAGGTAGAAGGAGGTGATGGCGTTATAGCCATGCCTTATAACGGCAAAGAAGCTACATGGTACACCTTATCGTTAGATGTGGAAAACGGCAGTGCAGATGAAATTCCATATATTGTTTCAAGTACCAAGACAGTTGCAGCAGGTATTGAGATTTTCGTGGAAGCCAATGAACCGCCATCAGAAGAAAAACGGTTTAAATGCTGGCAGATAGAGCCTTCGGAAGGCACAATACAACTTGATGATGAGTATTCCAGTACAACGTTCTTTATTATGCCCGCCGAAGATACAGAAGTAAAGCTTACTGCGCAGTATGAGACAATTCCTTCTCATACCGTTACTGTAGTCAATGGTACAGGAGATGGAACTTATAGAGAGGGACAGACGGTCACTATTAAAGCAAATCCGTCTGCAGAGGGGCAGATGTTTTCTCATTGGGAAATAACAGCCGGCAATGCTGTATTGGCCGATATCACCGATGCAGAAACCACTTTTTCCATGCCAGAGAAAGATATAACCGTTGAAGCATGTTACAAGGAGATTACGTATCCGGTTACTGTAATAGGAGGCAGCGGCAGCGGAAACTATAAAAAAGGAGACACTGTTGCGATTAAGCCTGAGGTGCCTGAGGGCAAGCGATTTGCAGGCTGGACGATTACACCCGAAACAACAATTACGTACGGCAGTGTTAATACCGATTCGGCAACCTTTGTAATGCCTGGAGAACCGGTAACTGTTACAGCAAACTTCCAGACTCAGTCTGGCGGCGGATTTGTCACTTATTACGACATCACTGCTATGTCGCCGGAAAACGGAACTATCAAACTAGAATGCGACCGCATTTATCGTTACGGCGATGTGGCTGTAACATTGATACCGAAAGACGGCTATAAAGTCAAAGAACTTCTCATAAATGGTGAAAGCGTAGGCGCGGTGGATAGCTACACTATCAAATCCGTGACGGAAGACATTTATGTAGCTGCAGTCTTTGAGGAGACAGAGCTTCACAAAAATGCCCGCCTGCAAGAAGGCGTGGAGGCGACCACCATCAGAATCTATTCCATGTCCAAAGGCACTGCAAGCAGAGGAAAAGGCTGGATAAAAATATGGTACGAGAAGTCGCCGGGATATAAGGTGGACTATTACGAAGTCTTCCGGTCAAAGGGAAATAAAAAACATTTCGGCAAGACCGCATTCTATACCACGAAGAAAAACGGCGCGACCGGCTGGTATAAGAATAACAAGTCCCTGAAAAAGGGAACCAGATACTATTACAAGATTCGCGGAGTGCGTGTGATTGACGGTAAGAAATGCTACACGAAGTGGTCAAATATTATTTATAGGACCGCAAAATAAGCGGGAAGATGCAGGGAGGCTGCCGCATTAACGATTATTTTTCGTTAATGCGGCAGCCCCCTGCATCTTGTTTATTCTGTAGCTTCAATTAAGGTTGTGGTCAGCTCCACGGTCTGATTGTCGCGGATGACGGTAATTTTTACTTTGTCACCAGGCTTGTGGTTGTTGAGAACGCTGGTCAAATTCGCCTGACTTTCAATCTTGGTGTCGTCGACATAGTAAATCATGTCGCCTGCTTCAAGACCTGCTTTCTTAGCTTCGTCGCTGTTTACTGCCTGAATATATACGCCGGTCATGCGGAGTCCATACTGCATTGCAGCCTGCGCGTCGGAAGCGTCTACAATAGAGACGCCGATGGCGGCCCGATTGGTTACATGGCCGTTTTCGATAAGGTCAGCCGCAATTTCGGCAGCCTTGGAAATAGGAATTGCGAAGCCAAGACCCTCCACATCGGAACCGGTGGACTTGGCGACGACAATGCCGATGAGATTTCCGTACTGGTCAAACAGACCGCCGCCGGAATTGCCCGGATTGATGGAAGTATCTGTCTGCAGCAGAGACATCTCTGTACCTTCGATGGTGATGTTTCTGTCCAGAGCGCTGATAATGCCGCTGGAAGCGCTGCCGCCCAGTTCTCCGAGAGGATTGCCGATGGCGACTACCATATCTCCTACCTGCAGTTCGCTGCTGTCTCCGTAGGTTGCTGCGGTCAGATTGTTGGCGCTGATTTTCAGTACGGCTACATCGTTCTGAGAGTCTTTGCCGATGACTTTGGCTTCAAGCTCTGTGCCGTCTTTGAGAGTGACGGTAATCTTGCTGGCTCCGTCGATGACGTGGTTACAGGTGAGGATGTATCCGTCGGTATCCACAATGACGCCGCTGCCGGCGCCCTCCGTTACATAGTTTTGCAGCCAGTTATCGCTGGAGACAGATTCGGTACGAATCTCGACTACCGCGTTTTCGTTCTGTGCAATAATCTCCTGTACTGACTTCTCGCTGCCGGTGGCTTTCGCCAGGGTGTAGTTGGTAGCGGATACGGTCTTCGTCGTGCCTCCGACGCCCAGGTTTACGGCGGCGGTATAGCCGGCCACGGTCAGGGCCGAGGTTCCAAGCATGCAGCAGATTAAGGCAATGACAAAAGCTCTGCGGGTGATGTATTTAGGTTCCTTTTTCTTTTTCTTCGGATGAACCGGCGGTTCCTGATAATAGGTAAAATCGTTATCCTGGAAGGAATCCGTATGTGCGTATTGCTGCTGACTTTCTGTGTTGCCGCTGTCAGCGCTCTCTGCGGTTTTCGGATAAGATTCTCCTACCATGACAAAGTTCTGTGTATTTTTCTCCTGATTGTTATCCCAGTTATCCATTCTGAATCCCTGCCTTTCTGTTTAGCATATTCTTTTCTCTTAATATACCCAAATTATAGTCCCTAAATGTGGTTTTTTTGTGTTAAAATTGTCAAGAGTATGATAAAATATATGATTGAATACGTGAACTAAAAATGAAAGGCTGCATATAGAATATGAGTAAAGTAATTACAGCGATTGATAAGAGCGGCTCCTACAGCGTAAGTCTGGCAATTACCACAGATGTGGTTGAAGAGGCGCGTCAAATACACAACACCACACCCCTTGCAACGGCTGCCTTAGGCAGAGTGCTGACCGGAGCGGGACTGATGGGATTGCTCTTAAAGAGCGAAGAGAATAAACTGACCGTCCAGTTTAAAGGGGATGGTCCGGCAAGGCAGATTCTGGCCACCGCGTACGGAGACGGCCGGGTAAAAGGCTACATTTCCAACCCGCAGGTAGAACTGCCTCTTCGGGAGGACGGACATCTGGACGTGGGAGGCTCCCTGGGGGTAGGCGAACTGACCGTCATCAAGGATTTGGGACTGAGAGAACCCTACGTGGGCAAGATTGCCCTGGTTTCCGGGGAGATTGCCGATGATTTGACTGCATATTATTATATATCGGAGCAGCAGAACACTTCTGTGGCCCTGGGGGTTAAAATTGCCAGAGACAGAACCGTACTCTGCGCCGGAGGCATGATAATTCAGATGCTGCCGGGTGCTGCTGAAGAATCTGTAAGCGCCCTGGAAGACATGCTGGCAAAGATGGACCCTCTGACCACAATCATCGAGCGGGTGCTTCTTCGCGCTGCGGGCAAAAGCGAAGAGGGCATTGTCAGCGACCTGCTGGACGAAATTTTCCAAGACATGCCCGAGGAGTTTTCCTTGGAGAAGCTGGATACTAAAGAAATTCGCTGGGAGTGCGACTGCTGCGAAGAGAGACTTGAACAGGTGCTGATGACCATCGGCAAGAAGGATTTGAGAGAAATCATCGATGAAGACGGTCAGGCTGAGCTGGTGTGCCAGTTCTGTGAAAAGAAATACTTTTTTGACAAGGAACACCTGGAGAAAATTTATGAGCATATGTAAGCAAGGGGGAAATATGAAGAGAATCGGAATTATTTTCGGAGGACGTTCAGGGGAACACGAGGTTTCGCTTCTGTCAGCAACCTCCGTCATTGAGGCATTTGACCGGAAGAAATTCCAGGTAGTGATGCTGGGGATTACGAGAACGGGGCAGTGGAAGCTTTATGACGGACCGGTAGAGAAAATCGCCTCAGGCGCATGGGAGGAAACGGCGCAGGATATTGATATTTCTCAGCTTGGACAGCTGGCCGACTTCATGTTCCCGGTGCTGCACGGACCTTATGGAGAGGACGGCACCATTCAGGGGCTCTTTGAGATGCTGAAGCTTCCTTATGCCGGATGCGGCGTCCTTGCGTCTGCCCTGTGCATGGATAAAGTGTCCGCCAAGAAAATCTTTGAAGAGGCGGGATTGCCCACCAGCAGATATCAGCTGGTGTACGCGGAGGACCTGGAGACAGAAATGGAAGCTGTCCTCGACAGAATTGAGGCGGAACTTCCTTACGTCATGTTCGTAAAGCCGTCCAATATGGGTTCCAGCGTGGGGATTTCTAAAGTGCGCACCAGAGAAGAACTGAAGAAGGCGCTGCTGCTGGCGGCCCAATACGATCGCCGAATCATCATAGAAGAAGGAATCAACTGCAGAGAGGTGGAGACCGGCGTCATAGGTAATCGCTATGCGGAAGTTGCAGAAGTTGGAGAAATCGTCGCCAAGCTGGATTTTTACGATTATACGGCCAAGTATACCGACGATGCAGGCACGGAGATTTCTGTTCCGGCCAATCTGCCGAAGAGAACCTATGAGAAGATTCGCACCTTGGCAAAGGAAGCTTATCTTGCTGCAGACTGCAGTGGTTTTGCCAGAATTGACTTTTTCGTGGAAAAGAACAGCGGTGAAGTTTACATCAATGAGATTAACACCATTCCGGGTTTTACCAAGTACAGCATGTTTCCGGTAATGTGGAACGCGGCAGGCGTAAGCTTCACGGAACTTTTGGAAAGGATTGTGGATTTTGGATATGAAAGATATTATGCTAAAAATAACAGGTAGACAATTTGCGGAGGATGATGAGGACCGCATGGAGTTCATTACAGAGGGGAAACTGTATGAGCGGGGCGGAGCCAGATACCTTATCTATGATGAAAGTGAGTTTTCCGGATTCCCCGGCTGCAAAACCACCCTGAAGCTGACCGGTAATTCTATCCGTATGAGGCGGATAGGCAGCAGCGCCGGAGTAGGTACAGAACTGGTTTTTGAAAAGGGGAAGCGGTTCAGCAGCAGATACCATACGCCTTACGGGAATATGGAACTGGAACTTCTGACCAACGATATTGTCAACAATCTGTCGGAGGATGGGACGGGAAATATAGATATAGACTATCAGGTAAATCTGGGAGGCATTGCGGAGGGCCATAACAAGCTGAAGATAGAAGTGACCCAGTAAGGATAAAAGTAACAGAAAGGGGATTTTAAGAGTGGACAAGAAAAGAAGACGGATTGCGCAGGTCATTGTGGTGGTAATTATCGGTACCATGGTACTGACTACCCTGTTTTGGGCTGTACAGCTGTCCTTATAAAAAATAGAAAGATACATATGAAGCGAGGAGGAATCATGTTAAAAGGTTTTGACCCAGAAAAGTACATTGAAGAACAATCGAAATATATCCTGGAGAGAATTAACCACGGCAATGCGGAGAGGCTGTACCTGGAATTCGGAGGGAAGCTGGTTCACGATAAACATGCCATGCGCGTGCTCCCGGGGTTTGACGAGAATGCTAAGATTAAGCTTTTGCAGCACATGAAAGAGCAGGCTGAAATCATCATCTGCATTTATGCGGGAGACATTACCACCAGCAAGACGCGCCACGATTTCGGTATTACATACGACCTGGAGGTAATGCGGCTTATCGATACTTTCCGCAAATACGATTTGGAAATCAACAGTGTTGTAGTCACCCGATATGAAGACGCTCCGGCGGTCAACATGTTCCTCAACAAGCTGGAAAGACGAGGTATCAAAACCTATAAACATACATTCACCAAGGGATATCCAACAGATGTGGATACCATTGTAAGCGACGAGGGTTACGGTGCAAACCCTTACATTGAAGTAACGAAGCCTCTGGTTGTGGTAACCGGGCCCGGCGGCGGCAGCGGCAAGCTGGCAACCAGCCTGTCCCAGCTGTACCATGATTTTAAGAGGGGAATCAAAGCCAGATATGCCAAGTTTGAGACTTTCCCAATCTGGAATCTGTCTCTGAAGCACCCGCTGAACATCGCCTATGAAGCGGCCACTGTAGATTTAAAGGACGTCAATATGATTGACTCCTTCCACCTGGAGGCCTACGGAGAAATGGCGGTCAACTATAACAGGGACCTTGAGGTATTCCCTGTGGTGAAGCGTATCATCGAAAAGATTACAGGAGAAGAATCGGAGTATAAATCGCCTACCGATATGGGCGTCAACAGAATAGGGTTTGTCATCAATGACGACCAGGTCTGTAGAGAAGCCGCCTGCCAGGAGATTATCAGAAGATATCTTTTGGCCGAGGTAGACTACAAGAAGGGAATTATTTCAGAGAGCTGCCTGGAGAGGGCTAAACTTCTGATGAAAGAAGTAGGCAAGGATGTCAGCGACCGTAAGGTGGTACAGCCTGCCAGAGATTATGCAGAGAAAAAGAGAAACTGCGATAAGCGTTATGAAAACGTGGTAGTCATGGCCATAGAAATGCCTGACGGATCTATCGTGACGGGAAGAAGTTCCAGACGCATGGTAGCCGCTGCTGCGGCCATTCTTAACGCCATCAAGAAGCTTTCCGGTCTGGGAGACGAAATGCTGATGATTACGCCTCAGGTCCTCGAAACTACTCAGAGACTGAAAACAGAAATTCTGGATTACGACAGGACAAGCCTCAACTGTGAAGAGGTGCTCATGGCGCTGACTGTATCCGGCACACAGAATCCGGTAGCTTCCGTGGCTGTCAGCAAGCTGCCCCAGCTTCACGGCTGTAAAGCCCACTGCACGGCCATTTTAAGTGACAGAGACGAGCAGACCCTGCGGGCGCTGGGTATCGACGTCACCTGTGACCCTGAATACATAACGACGAACCTATACAATAGCTAAGATGAAAAATAAAACAAGAATTACCCTGGAACGTTTTGAAACATCTAAATATCGAATGATTGTGGAAGGGATGGCTGTAGGCATATTGACGGGGCTTTTGGTCTCCCTCTTCCGCCTCGGCCTGGAAAGGGCAGAGGCTTTCCGCGGTGCTGTTCTTATTGCCGCGCAGAAAGGCGGCGTCTATATTGCCGCTGCTCTCGGCCTTCTTGCCGCCTCCTATATAGCGGCGTGGTATTGCAGCCGCAGGGTACCTCTGGCCTGCGGGTCCGGGATTCCACAGGTCAAAGGAGAACTCCTTGGACAGATGGAGCAGAACTGGTGGCAGGTTATCTGCGCCAAGTTCGCCGGAGGCGTCTGTGCCATCGGCGCAGGTCTTTCTCTGGGAAGGGAAGGTCCCAGTATTCAGCTGGGGGCTATGGTGGGAAAAGGTTTTTCACGCCTGTCCGGAAAGCTGAAAACGGAAGAAAAAATGCTGATGACCTGCGGAGCAGGAGCCGGTCTTTCGGGAGCTTTCTGCGCCCCTTTAGCCGGCGTGGTTTTTTCCCTGGAGGAGCTGCATAAGAATTTTTCCACCGAAGTTCTTTTGTCCACCATGGCGGCGTCGGTGACCTCAGACTTCGTATCCTCTTACATATTCGGGTTGAGTCCGGTGTTTCGGCTGTCCGTAGAGGGAAAGCTGCCTCTGTCCCGTTACTGGATGATTCTTCTTCTGGGAATTTTCCTGGGCGTTCTGGGGGTTTTCTATAACTGGACCACTGCTAAGGTACAGGATCTATACGATAAGCTGCCGCGAAAATCCATGCGGGTAGCTGTGCCTTTTCTGTGTGTTATCGTCCTTGCGGTAGTGTTTCCCTATGTACTGGGCAGCGGCCACGGCCTGGTTGCGGAAATCGCTGTGGGAAAATATGCCCTGGGATTTCTTGCGGTGCTGCTGGTGCTGAAGTTCTGTTTTTCTATGATAAGCTTTGGATCTGGCGTTCCGGGCGGTATTTTTCTGCCGCTTTTGGTGCTGGGCGCTATCAGCGGAGGGCTCTTTGCACAGGGCTTAGGCGGGCTCTTTGGCTATGAGGATTTATATACGGCTAATTTTGTGATTTTGGGCATGGCGGGATTGTTTTCAGCCATTGTCAGAGCTCCTGTCACAGGAGTTATTCTGATTACGGAAATGTCCGGTGATTTTAAAAACTTCCTGTCTTTGGCGACGGTGGCCCTTGCCGCGTATATTGCAGCGGATTTGCTGAGAGGAAAACCTATTTACGACCAGCTGCTGCAGAGAATGCTTTCCAAGGGGACGGCCTACGGGACCACAGAGGAAACCAGAAATCACAAGGTTCTTATGGAAAGTCAGGTCTATATCGGCAGCCGTATGGATGGAGAAAAGATTGAAAAGATGCTGCTGCCCGCCGGCTGTCTGGTGGTCTCGGTGCAGCGGGAGAATAAGGAAATCGTGCCTAATGGAAATACCGTACTGAGGGGCGGCGACAAGCTGATTCTGCTCTGTTCTCAGGGTGACGTACAGAGGGTAGAGGAGAAACTGAATAATATCTGCAGAAGCATTAAAATGTAAAGTGTAGACTATGACCTTCTTTCAAAAGCGTGCGGTGAGATATTGTGACCTTTGAGAGGGGGTCTTTTGTATCTGAAGTGGGATTCTGGGAACCAGGGAAGGCCGGGCGAGGACTGCGGGGAAATATTTCCCCTCCGGAGTTATACCTGTTTCCGCTGATAGTTTATTTTAAAAAGTTTTCCCCGGTGATATACTGGAGAGAGTTATGCAAGATTGGAGGAATGTTTATGAGAATTGTGATGACCCCGAAGGAATTGAGCGCTGGAAAAGTAGGTCATGGATTTTGAAGTGGGGAACGACGATTGACGAAGTGGAATTGGAAAAGCGCAGAGAGCTTCTGTGCGAAAAATACGACCAGATTGTAGGATTGACTATACATTTTGGTATAGAATTTAAAGATGTAGAGGATGCGGTGCAAGAAATCTTCGTTGTAGCTTATACCCATTTGCACCAACTAAATGATATAGAAAACTTTGATTCATGGCTGTATAAAATTGCCAGACGTTACACATCCAGAATGCACAAGTCCAATAGACGGAGAACCACCAATGAATTATGCTATGATGATTGTGCAGAAAAAGTGGAAACGGAGACTGCCTACATACAACCCATGAAGGACTTATCCGAGAACTTCAGCGACGATGACATCTGCGATATGGTGGCAAGTCTGGAGCCTCCCGCGCCGGAAATTATACGGCTGAGATATGTTACGGGACTGACGCTGAAGGAAATTGCAAAGCTGATGGGATTGAATTATAACACTGTCAAAACCCTTGAGTTTAGAGCGAGAAACAAGCTGCGAAAAATGATATTGGAGAGGAACGAGGAACTATGAAGAGACAGCAGCCCTTAGAGATAGAGAAGGAAGAACCGAACAAGGATTGCGCCGAACCGTTTATGGAAGAGGTTGGCGCGGCTTTAGAGCGCCGCGCCAAGAAGAACAAGCTGGACCGGGCCGTGTTGGAATGCTGGGCAAAAGAAGAGAGCGCTAAAAGGCAGGCTCGCAGAAGGCGGTATCTGACTGCAGCCGCCTGTTTTCTGCTGCTGTGCATAGGCGCAGCGGGTATCAGCCATTTTCTTCATCCTGAAAACTACTATGTTACGGCCGGAAAGGATGACCCGATAGTAAATGAAGAGGGGAATAATACGGTTATCAAGGATAATGAAGAAGGCTCTGAATTAAATGTGGGAACTGAAGAGGTCACGGTGACACAGTGGGAAAAAATTGACGCTGTTAAGAAGAATCATCCTGACCTGCTGATTCCGGAGTATATACCGGAAGGGTATGAGTTTGAGTCGCTTAATATTGAGGTGAATCCTTTAAAAAAGAAATATAGTTATCAGTTCTGCTGTCAGGATAAAAAGTTAACCTTGGTACAGGGGAGTGAGGACATGGAAATAGTCAAAAGCTATGATCGAAAGATTGCTGATATGGACGGGGTAGAAATTCTTATCAATGAAGAAGAGTCAAAAAATGGGTATTTTTACATTTCAAACGGCGTATGCAGTATTAGCGGTGATTTGAGTGATGAAGAATATCTGCGAATTATGGAGGGATTAAAGCAGTAAAGGAAAGATGATAAAAGCTTTGACCTTATGAAAAGAAATAATCGTCAAAATTATAGATACCCCCCCAGAAAAACTAAAATATTCTTCTGGGGGGTATCTGTATTTTCCGAGGCAGGCTTTAAAACTTCTTTAGAAAGGGTCTGAATAGGTTGTAGATGTATATGAAATTCCTGGGTATGTATCAGTAGAAACACATTTTACTCTGTAAACGACACCCTTTTTTACAGTCCATTCGTCGTATGTCAGGTAGCCTTTGCGATTGGTACCGCGATATCTCACCTGATAGTTGGTAACATCGGTAGCAGTAACCCAGCTGCTGCCTGATTTTTTTTGTAATGTGAGAACAATAGTGAATTCATCAGCAGTGGCAGTGAAATCCACAGACACACTGGCGGCTGCTTTTGTATCACTAATTCTTTTTGTAGTAAATCCTACGAGGCCAGTTGAATACGGAGAAACGCTCTCTCCCTCGCCGCCGCCATCGTTAGCAAAGACCAAAATTGTGCCGTTTCCAAGTATCAGGACTATTGCTAAAAATAAACATAATATTTTTTTCTTCATTGTTTTCTCCCTTCTCAATCTTTGCGTAGAATCAATCTGTCTGTTTAAGTCTATCTTGGACTGGAAATTAAGTCAATTTATCTCAAAGGAATTTCATTTAAATGTTGCCAAACGGAACGGGAGCCGTTAAGATAGTAAGATAGAGGACAAAGGAGATGAGAACATGAATATTACCATTGAAAAGAAGAACTTTGAAAAGCTGAATATAGAACCGTTAAAGGCTAAATGCGGCCAGGCGCTGGACGCCATTTGGAGAACCGACTGGCTGAATTTCGCCATTACCAAGAGAGACCGGCAGAACTTGACGGAACTGACAGCCTGGGCGGAAAAACTTGCGGGACAGAGCGACGTTGTTGTGGTGCTTGCAGACGGCCTGCTGGCAAAGCTTATCAGCGCAGCTGTTTCTGCATCTGTGCCCCAAGAGGAAAAAACAGAACTGCTGATATTTGGAGATACCCTTTCTCCAGCGGACTATGCAGAACTTTTCAGCAAACTGAAAAACCGGAGTTTCTCTCTTCTTGCCGCGGCAGATGAAGAGGAAAGCCTGCAGCTGCGGGGCGCCTATGTTACGCTGAAACAGCTTCTCATATCCAGCGTTGGAAAAGAAGCTGCGGCAGAGCGGATTTTTGTCATAGCCGGACCGAAGAGCCGATTTTTTGCAGAAGAAGCCGCCGGCGAGGACCTGCCTCTGATTTCAAATCCGGATTTTCCGGCAGCCTTTGCTGCCAACACTGCGGCAGTTCTGCTGCCGCTGGCAATAAAAGGAGTGAATCTGGGCGAATATCTGGACGGTTTTTATGAAATGCTGGCGTCTCCGGCATGGGATTTGGACGCGGTGGATTACGCTGTAGGCAAAGCAGCCTGTACAGACGAAGAAATCCTGCAGACCTGGCAGAGGCAGCTTGCCGGACTTATAGAACTTCAGGGCCGGGGCGCCGTGCTTCCGGCTGGAAAAACAGCAGGAAAAGGTCCGGCCTTTGAGACTTTACTGCTGATAGAAAAGGATTCCAGAGATGTAATGATGCCGTATTTTGAGGGCTGCAATGAAGACGGGTCCCTCAACCTGCTGCTGACAGATACGGCCCATAAGTATTTTGACAATGAAAACCCGGGTGTAAAGCTTTCCATAGAGTCGATGAATGATTATAACCTGGGACAGCTCCTCGGTTTTTTCCAGCTGTCGGGCGGAATTTACCAAATTTTATCCATGTACTGAAATAAATAATTTATTTTAGGGTTTACTTTATTTTTTTATGTGCTATAATGGGGGTACGGGAAAAGTTAATTTTTTAACAAGAATAATTTATAAAGATTAACAATTATTTTGTAGGAGGTTTTTACAATGAAAAAAGTTGGTGTATTAGGAACAGGTACTATGGGCGCTGGCATCATTCAGGTACTTGCTCAGAACGGTTACGAAGTAGTACTGAGAGCTAGAAGACAGACTTCTGTAGACAAGGGTATTGCAACCGTTGAAAAGAACTTAGACAAGATGATCAAGAAAGAAAAAATCACAGAGGCTGACAAGGCAGATATCATGGGCAGAATCCATGGTTCCACAGACATCAGCATCGTGAAGGACGCTGACCTGATTATCGAAGCTGCTACAGAAGATATGGAAGCCAAGAAGGCTCTGTTCGCTGAATTAGACCAGCTGGTTAAACCGGAAGCTATCATCGCGACTAACACTTCTTCCCTGTCCATTACAGAAATCGCTGCAGCTACCGGCAGACCTGACAAAGTAATCGGTATGCACTTCTTCAATCCGGTTCCTGCTATGAAATTAGTAGAAATCATCAAGGGCCTGACTACTTCTGACGAAACCAGAGACACCATCGTAGCTCTGACAGAAGCTCTGGGCAAGACTCCGGTAGAAGTTGAAGAAGCACCTGGATTCGTTGTAAACAGAATTTTGATTCCGATGATTAACGAAGGTATCGGCATTCTGGCTGACGGTGTTGCAGACGCTAAGGGCATCGACACAGCTATGAAGCTTGGCGCTAACCACCCGATGGGACCTCTTGAATTGGGCGACCTGATTGGTCTGGACGTAGTTCTGGCTATCATGGATGTATTATACACCGAATACGGCGACCCTAAGTACAGAGCACACACTCTGCTGAGAAAGATGGTAAGAGCCGGCAAGCTGGGAAGAAAGACCGGCATCGGTTTCTACGACTACAGCAAATAAGAAACAGTTTACTTACTGGCAGGCTGTCCCGCCCGGGCGGCCTGCCTTTCTTTGCATTTCCGCCTTTTCGACAAAAAAAGACTCTTTTATTTTGTAAATCCTTGTATTATAATAGATATATCGATTATCTAAAATATGTCAATTTCCCTGCGCGGATATTGCCGTGCTCCCGAGATTTCCCCGGATTATGGTTTATAAAATAGAATTTATATAGAGAAAGGAAAGAACGCTTTGCGTTCAGAAAGTGTATGCCTAGACGAAAAAAAGAAGAAATCATAGAAGAAGTGAAAGAAAACGCACCGGCGCAGCCTGCGGAGGCCGCTGCGGAGAAGCCTGCGAAGCGCAGAGGTCGTCCTCCGAAAGCGGAGACCCTGGCCAAGCGGGCAGCGGAGGAGAAAAAGAAAAGAGCCGCGGCATCAGTTCAGTTTGCCGAGGAGATGGCGCCTGGGGCGGCAGAATGCTCCCATGTATCGGCAGAGGAAGAGATTCCTGCAGAGCTTTTGCCGGCAGAGGACAAGGGGGCTGCCGAGACCTGCCAACATCCGGAGAACGCTCCTGACAATGAAACACAGGAAACTTCGCCGGCGGCAAAAGAGGAACATCAGAACCACCGCAGTGAACGGCCCCGTCCGGAAGTGGAGGGGATTTTGGAAATCGCCGAAGGCGGTTTCGGATTCCTGCGGTTCAATAACTTTTTAACCAGTGACAAGGATGTTTATGTATCGCCGACCCAGATTCGCCGTTTCAACTTAAAGACCGGCGACCTTATCAAGGGGATTTCCCGTCTGCCTAACGAAGGAGAGCGGTTCGGCGCGTTGCTTTACGTACTCACCGTCAACGGAGACGAACCGGGAGTCGCCATCCGCAGACCGGACTTTGAGGACCTGACGCCTATTTATCCGACGGAAAGGCTGAGCCTGGAAGGAAGAAGCAAAGAACTTTCCATGCGTCTTATCGATTTAATTGCACCAATCGGAAAAGGCCAGAGAGGTCTTATCGTAGCGCCGCCGAAAGCAGGTAAAACCACTTTGCTGAAAAACATCGCCAACAGCATTGAGAAAAAATATCCCGAGGTAGAATTAATTGTGCTGCTCATCGATGAGAGACCGGAAGAGGTTACCGACATGAAGCGGTCATTAGACGGCGGCGAGGTTATTTATTCTACTTTTGATGAAATGCCTCAGCATCACGTTAAGGTCGCGGAGATGGTCCTTGCCAGAGCACAGCGCCTTGTGGAGCACGGTAAGGACGTGGTGATTCTGCTGGACAGCATTACCAGACTGGCAAGAGCCTACAATCTTGTCATCCCGGCTTCCGGCCGAACCTTATCGGGAGGCCTTGACCCGGGGGCGCTGCATAAGCCGAAAAAGTTTTTCGGTGCAGCCAGAAATATCGAAGAAGGCGGAAGTATCACCATCCTGGCAACTGCTCTGGTAGAAACAGGAAGCCGCATGGACGATGTTATATTTGAGGAATTTAAGGGTACAGGTAATATGGAGCTGCATCTCGACAGAAAGCTCTCCGAGAAACGTATCTTCCCGGCTATCGATTTGAACAAGTCAGGAACTCGAAAAGAAGACCTGCTGATGACGCCGGAAGAGCTTGAAGCAATCTGGGCCATGAGAAGAGCGATGGCCAACAGTCCGACCCAGGATGTGACCGAAACTATCATCGACAATCTGGCCCATACCAGGGATAACGAAAACTTTATTCAGATTATCAAAAAAGTTTTTCTAAAATAACAAACAGAGGTTAGCTATGGATTTAAGCAAGATTTTTTTAAAGGACGCCTGCCCGACGCCTGTAGGGGGTCAGGCGGTTATGGAGGGTATCATGATGCGGGGCCTGCAGCGGACGGCGGTAGCTGTTCGCCTCCCCGACGGAAGAATCCACATGAAAACCCAGCCCAACAGAAAGCTGGGAAAGTGGACGACGATTCCCATCCTCCGCGGCGTAGTATCTTTTGTCATGTCTCTTTATGAGGGGACTAAAATCCTCATGTATTCTGCCGACGTGCTGGAGGCCAACTGGCCGGAAGATGAAGAGGCAATGGCCGAGGACAAACTGGACAAATGGATGAAAAAAACTTTTGGCGAAAAGGGCGCTTGGAATATTATGATTTATCTTTCCGTCATCATTGCCCTTGTTATGACTATCGGCATGTTTATTCTGCTGCCTACAGTGATAGCCAACTGGCTGAAAGCCTTCATTCAGAGCGATTTTGTCTTCAATCTGGTAGAGGGCGTTATGAGAATTGTGATTTTCGTGGCGTATCTGGCCATCATCAGCCGCATGAAAGACATCAGAACCGTTTTTCAGTATCACGGAGCTGAACACAAATGTATCCATTGCTTTGAAAACAATCTGGAGCTGACGCCTGCCAATGCCCAGCAGTTCTATACTCTGCACCCACGGTGCGGAACCAGCTTTCTGCTGTTTGTCATGGTTATCAGCTTTGTACTGCACTTATTCCTGGGCTGGCCGAGTCTGGCGCTGCGTATCATATCCAGACTGCTTTTGGTACCGGTGGTTGCCGGCCTTTCCTATGAACTGCTCAAATGGGCAGGCAGAAGTGACAACTGGCTGGTTAAGGTGCTGAGCCTGCCGGGTCTTTATCTGCAGAAGCTGACTACAGAAACACCCAGCGACGACCAGTTGGAAGTGGCTATTGCGGCCATGAAGGCGGTAATGGTTCCGGAAGATACCCCGTATTTTGAAGGAATTTGCGATTTGAACGGAAACTTTGTTGAAGAGAACACGATTGAAAGGAAGACCAGGGAAGAAGCGTCGGAGGAATAAAGCATGAGCCTTTCTGTAAAGGAAATTTTGAATATCGGGCTGAGGCATTTGGAGGAAAACCAAATTGCCGACGCGGCCATTGACTGCAAGCTGCTGTACTGTTATCTGATGAAAGTTACTACGTCCCAGATGCTTTTGGAGTATCAGAAAGTTTTACCGGACAGCTTGTGTGACGAATATTTTGCGCTGTTAGACCGCAGAGCAAGCGGCGTGCCTTTGCAGCATATCACCGGCGTACAGGAATTTATGGGTCTGGAATTTAAGGTCAGCGAAAAGGTGCTGATACCGCGTCAGGATACGGAAACCCTGGTGGAGGACGCCATGGAGATTCTGCAGAAAAATACCCTGCGGGGGGAAGCCTTTTTACAGAAGAAAAAGAAGGATTGGGAAGTGCTGGACCTGTGCTGTGGAAGCGGGGCCATCGGTCTGTCCCTTGGGAAACTCTGCAGCAATGTGAAGGTGACCTGTTCCGACCTGAGCAAAGACGCTCTTTCCGTTGCCCGCGAAAATGGGGCGAAGCTGGGAGTCAAGGCGTCCTTTCAGGAGGGAAATCTGCTGCTGCCGTTTAAGGGGCGGTTTAAGAATAAAAAGTTTGACTTGATTATTTCCAACCCGCCGTACATAAAGACCAGCGTAATTCCCACACTGCAGCGGGAGGTTCGCGACCACGAGCCCATGATGGCTTTGGACGGCGGTGCGTCGGGTCTGGATTTTTACAGGGATATTATCAGAGACGCGCCGGACTGCCTGAAGAAAGAGGGGGTGCTGTTGCTGGAGATTGGACACGACCAGAGAGAAGACATCTGCACCTTGCTGGCAGAGACGGAGAAATTTGAAAAGATTACTGCTCTGAAGGACCTTGCCGGACGTGATAGAATCGTAGCGGCAGTGCTGCGGGGGAAGAAATAGAGGACCGGCTGTAATCAGCAACAGAATATATTGTTTATGGCAACAGAGGAAAAGGCCCGGCATTGCGCATTGTGCGCAGTGCCGGGCCTTTTCCTGTATATTAAAAGTTGAGGTGTGCTTATTATATTAATTTACTCCAGCAGGAACCCTTCCGGGAACGGGTCCTTAGGGTCCATAATCCAGGTGGCGAAGCCCATGACGCAGGCGTTTCCTGTGACCTTAGGAATGATGGCAGGGATTCCGCCGATGACAGTCTCTTCGACAATCTCACATTTGAAGATGGAGCCGATGATGCTTTCGTGGTTGAAGCTTTCGCCGACCTTCAGTTTTCCCTCCGCGTGGAGAAGGGCAGCCTTTGCGGAAGTGCCGGTGCCGCAAGGGGAACGGTCCACTACCTTAGGCAGGGCCACCACGCAGTTCTGAATGTCCGCGTCCGGGCCCTTCGGCGGGCCTGCAAATTCTACGTGGGTTACTTTGTCCACGAAGTCCAGCTCAGGATGGCTGATGGTCACCTGTTCATTGATATCTGCCGCAAGGGATTGAGCAGCTGCAATCAGCTTGCTGGTGTTTGCGGCTTCGATGGTCAGGCCGACCTTTTCTGCCGGAAGAATGGCGTAGACGTTGCCGCCCCAGGAGATATCTAAGGTCAGGGTTCCAAATTCCTTGGTATGGACCTCTACATCCCGGTTCAGCACCATGGCAGGGGCGTTTAAGAAGGAAACCTCCTCCACAGAGCCGTCCTTGACCTTGGCTTCTACCTGGATTACGCCGGCCGGAGTGTCCAGCTTGATTACCGTGACGGGCTCTGTAACCTCTACCAGGCCGGCCTCGATGAGGGCCACGGAGACGCCCATGGTGTCGTGACCGCACATAGGCAGCCAGCAGCTGGCTTCAAAGTACAGAATGCCTACATCTGTACCCGGCGTACAGGGTTCGGTGACCAGGGTACAGGACATGATTTCGCTGCCCCGCGGCTCATAGGCCAGGACGCGGCGGAACCAGTCTTCATTTTCCTTCATATAAGTAAACTTTTCCTGCATCGTACTGCCTGGGATGTGGCGGAAGCCGCTGACAACGGTTCTCGTCGGATGTCCCAGAGTGTGTGTTTCGATGGTTCTGAACATTTTTCTTGCTTTCACGTTTTTTCCTCCTGCATTGATACTCTGTAATGCTTTACCCTGTTTTAATGCAAAAATCGAACCAACTTCATATACGGGTAATTTTCGGGGTTTTTCTCGTTTCTTTGGGCATGATGCGCCAAAAAAGGCACACTCGCAAAACATAATGTGCGCCAAAAAAGGCACACGTGTCCTTGGGACGGCGAAAAAACCCGAATTTAAGAAGAAAAGCTCAAATTTCTCATGCGTCAAAAATGGCACATCTCCTTAAAAAAAGGGGCGGAAGGAGCCGTTTTCCCCAGTCCGCCGCGACGAAAAATCGGGAAAAATAGGCCCTGACTCGATGATTTTGACGTGGATTTTATTTGGCACGACTTTTGCTCTATATGGAGACAGAACGATTGATGAAAGAGGTGCAGTGAAATGATTTTTAATATACAGCGATGTTCCATTCACGATGGGCATGGACTGCGGACCCTGGTCTTCTTCAAAGGGTGTCCCCTTCGCTGCAAGTGGTGCGCCAACCCGGAGTCCCAGGCATATGAGCCGGAAATCATGGAGTCCCAGGGCAAGTGCATCGGATGTGGAGCCTGCGTGAAGGTCTGTCCGGAAAACGCAATTTCCATGGTGGACGACGGGCTGCGGATAGACCGGGACAAATGCAGAAGATGCTTCAAATGTGTAGACCGCTGCTATGCCGGAGCTAAATATCAGGTGGGCAGAGAGTATACGGCGGAGGAGCTGTATAAGGAAATAGAGAAGGACCGGGTCTTTTACGACATGAAGGGCGGCGGCGTCACCTTTTCAGGGGGAGAGCCTCTGACCTATCCCAAGGAACTGACGGCCATCGCGAAGATGTGCCGTGAAGGCGGAATCAACGTCGGCATTGAGAGCTGCGGCCTGGGGGTCTATGACGAATTCAAAACAGCCCTTCCTTATATAGACAGCATGTTCATGGACATAAAGCACATAGACACTAAGGTTCACAAGACGCTGACCGGAGCGGGCAACGAGCTGATTCTGGAAAACGTCAGACGTATTGCGGCCTTCGGCATACCGATCACCATCCGCACGCCGGTAATTCCGGGACTCAACGATGGAAGAGAAAACATTGAAGGCATTGCTGCGTTTCTGTGCACCATTCCGGAGATCAAAGAGTACGAGCTGCTGCCGTACCACCAGTTCGGCGTCAACAAGTACAACGCCCTGGGAAAGAAATATCCTTTGGAGGATGTACAGCCGCCGGAGGATGAAGAAATCCGGGAACTGGTGCGGCGGGCAAACCAGGTGTTTGAGGGACACGACAAGGTCTGTTTTTATACGAAGAACAACAGACGGGAGATTGTGAAATAAGAAATTTTTAATGTCGGTATACAACTTAACGGGCGGGGCGATGAAGCTGTGCTCTGCTCGTTGAGGTTGATACATATATGAAAGAATACGAGAGGAGTAAAATAATGTTATCCGAAAGAATTGCAAGACTTAGCGACAAAGTGCGCAACACACAGCCTACAATCTGTTTAGACCGTGCGAGACTGGCAACAGAATTTTATAAGAAGCCTTCCATCGAACCATTCGTTCTGAGAAGGGCTAAGCTGTTTAAATACGTTCTTGAGAACAAAGAAATTTTCATCGACGATGACTCTGTCATCGCAGGTCATCTGGCCTCCAGAATGCATGCGGTTCCGGTATTCCCGGAGATGTCCGCATGGCTGAGAGACGAGTACACCACCCTGGACGAGAGAAAATTTGACAGATTTGAATTTATGCCTGGCGAAAAAGAAGAACTGGGCAGAATGGTGGCCGACTGGGAAGGCGGAACCTTTGAAGACCTGACCAGCGCCCAGATTTCCGACTTTGAATGGGCCATGATGGACGCCAGCGTTATGACCAAGGGCATCTCCAAGCTGTCCACCATGAACCACGCACCTGACTACGATGAGATGGTCAAAGTGGGCTATCGCCACTATATCGACTTATGCAAGGAAAAGATTGCGGCCATCGACGATTACAACATCGAAAACATGGGCCAGAAGTATACCTGGGAAGCCATGATTATCGTCATGGAAGCCATCATCGCATTTGCTCACAGATACGCAGATCTGGCGGAGAAGATGGCAGCGGAATGTGCGGACGCCGAAAGAAAAGAGCAGCTGCTGACCATGGCAGAGACCTGCCGCGTGGTTCCGGAGAATCCGCCGCAGACCTTCCAGCAGGCCGCACAGCTGGTATTCTTCACCCATCTGGCATTCATGATGGAAAACAACGGTTCCGACCACTCCATGGGACGTTTTGACCAGTACATGTATCCGTTCTACAAGAAGGATTTGGAGAACGGCATCAGCGAAGATTACATCGCGGATCTGATTCACGAGTTCAAGATCAAATTTGAAGAGATGTGGTATCTGAGAAACAACTACGAGTCCGAAGCATATCCGGGCTGCGCCCTTTACATCCACATCATGCTGGGCGGAACCAAGCCTGACGGCAGCGACGCATGCAACGAGCTGACAGACCTGTTCCTCCACTGCATGGAAGATTTGCAGACCAAAGAGCCTTGTATTTCCTTCCGTGTGCACGAGGGCATCAACGAAGATACCTTCCGTCTGGCCATGAAGGTGGCGCTGATGGGAGGAAGCCACCCTGCATTCTTCAACGAAAGCACCAGCATGGGCTACCTGAAGCGTCTTGGCTTCAGCGATGAGGGCTGCAACAACTGGTCCGTCTGCGGATGTACCGAAGTTGTTGCCCAGGGCCAGACAGACTTCCAGTCCCAGATGGGTTATTACAACACCATCAAAGTTCTGGAAATGGCTCTTAACGACGGTATGGACCCTGTGACCAAGCAGCAGTTCGGTCCGCACACCGGCGACGTGAGAACCTTCACCTCCATGGAGCAGGTGAAAGAAGCATATCTGAAGCAGCAGGAATTCTTCATCGACAGATACATCAAGCTGTTCAACAAGATGGTATCCTGCCACGCTTATGCGGTTCCTACCATTACAGGCTCCTGCTTCACCAGAGGCTGTATCGACAACGGAAGAGTTCTGCAGCAGAAGGGCTGTGACAACCGCTGGTCCGCTATCGGCGTAACAGGTCTGGCAAACGTGACAGACTCCCTGGCAGCCATCGAAGAATGCGTATTCAACAAGAAGTATCTGACCATGGCAGAGCTGATGGACTTGCTGGAAACCGATTTTGAGGGAAGAGAAGATATGCGTCAGCTGCTGCTGAACAGAGCGCCGAAGTTCGGCAACGATATCGAGCAGGTAGACAAGTACGCCCACTTTGTCGTAAAGACCTTAGATGATGAAGGCAAGAAGCACAGAGACGGCCGTGACGCAGAAATCACTACGGTTTGGGCCACCCAGTCCTACAACGTCATCATGGGAAGAGCCATCGGCGCTACCCCTGACGGAAGACATGCGTTTACACCGATGGCAGACAACGTTTCTCCGATGAACGGCATGGACGTCAACGGACCGACCGCAGTGGTAAATTCCGTCAACGCCATCGACTCCACCATTCCGCAGAGCGGACTTCTGCTGAACCAGAGATTTGACCCGGCCATCGTAAAGGGTGAGAAGGGCATCGATATTCTGGAAGCCGTTATCCGCGCCCACTTCAAGAAGCACGGCGACCACATCCAGCTCAACGTTGTGGATAATGAAACCCTCCGCGACGCCCAGCTGCATCCGGAAAACTATCGGAACATGCTGGTTCGCGTAGCCGGGTATTCCGCCTTCTTCGTAGATTTGGAAAAGGGTATTCAGGATAACATCATCCAGAGAACCATCCAGACAGGAATTTAATTTGCAAACAAGTTAGTTGTAATAAGTCTTCTTATTAGTACGAGGCGGGAGGCGCTGCAGTGCTGCGGCGCCCCATGTCTCTGCTAAGCCGGCGGCTGCCAAAGGCAGTTTGCATAGAAGACTGCGAAAAGGAGAATGACTATGGCTAAAAAAGGCGATTGGGTCCGCATCCACAAAGTGATTTTGCGCGCCGATGAAAGAACCGCAAGACTGCCTGAGGATACGCAGGCATGCGACCTTGAAATGTGGACCAAGGGATTTCTGCAGGAAGATGCGGAAATCGGAGAAGAAGTTAGGATAAAAACCGCGGTGGGCAGAGAAGAGAAGGGAACCCTGATTGAGGTCCACCCGTATTATACCCACAGCTATGGGAAGTTTGTCCCTGAAATCATCGAAATCGACAGGAGACTGCGGGATATCATGAGCGGAGTTGATAGATAATGGAACTGAAAAAGGATTACGATTCCGTCATGGCCAGATCCAACGATATCATGAAAAAAGTTTTGGGTCTGGACTACGCTCAGTTTGAGTCCGGCTCGGTAGCCTTTGACTACGAGGCCTTGATGCAGTCCACCGGATATACCTTAGAGGAGTGCGTTCGCATACAGTCTCAGACCTCTGTAGGCAACACGCCGTTAATTGAACTGCGCAATCTGACCAAGCTGGCGAGAAAATGTGCGAAGCCGGGCTTTGGCGCGAGGATTTTCGCCAAGGATGAAGCGGCAAACCCGTCAGGCTCATTTAAAGACAGACGTGCGGCCTGTGCCGTTGCCCACGCCAAGGAGCTGGGCTACAAAGGCGTCATGGCGGCGACTTCCGGCAATTACGGCGCGGCAGTAGCGTCTCAGGCGGCCATGCAGGGCCTGGACTGCATCATCGTGCAGGAATGCTACGACTCCAAGCAGGTGGGACAGCCGGAGATTATTGAAAAAGCAAGAAAGTGTGAAGCTTTAGGTGTAGAGGTCATCCAGCTGACCGTGGGACCTGAACTGTTTTACGTATTCCTTTCTACTCTGGAGGATACGGGCTATTTTAATGCCTCGCTGTACTCTCCTTATGGTATCGCCGGAGTAGAGACTCTCGGATATGAGATTGCGCGTCAGTGCAGAGAACAGGCAGGGAAGAATCCCGACATGGTGGTATGCACCACCGCAGGCGGCGGCATGATTACAGGAACTGCCAGAGGGCTGCAGAAGGCCGGGTGCGCCAACGCCCAGGTGGTAGCTGCGTCTATCGACCTGACCGGCCTTCACATGGCTTCTGACGTCCAGTTTAACAAGAAATCCTGCACCACAGGCCACACCGGCTTTGGCGTGCCTCACGCGGCAGACCCGGACAACGCTGATGTGCCGAGAGCTGCGTGCAGAACCCTGCGCTATGCGGACAGATATGTGACGACCACTCAGGGAGAGGTCATGTACATGACGGAGCTTTTGGCGAACTTGGAGGGTATCGAAAGAGGCCCTGCGGGCAATACTGCCCTTGCGGCGGCGTTTTCCCTGGCCCAGGAGCTTCCTGAGGACGCTGTATTAGTGGTGTCCGAAACCGAGTATACCGGAGCGGGCAAGCACATTCAGCCGCAGATGGATTTTGCCAGAGACAACGGCATCGATATCAGATTCGGAAATCCAGAGGAAGATAAGCCGGGAACAAATCTGATTCTGCCGGAGCATCCTGGCCTGATTAGACATAAAGAAGCTGACATCGACCATTTCAGACGGTCCTATATCAAAAAGGCCCTGAAAAAGGCAGGCGCCCAGGCGGATGCTCTGACTGCGGAGGATATTGTCTTCCTGGCGCAGGAAACCAATACGGACGAGGAATTTGTCAAGGACGCTTTAAACAGACTTTAAAGCTGTAGAATCATTAAGCTATACGGCGGTATCGCATTTGCGGTACCGCCACAGGTGTCCTTGTGGTTTTTTTAACAAAAAAGTATCTGAAAAATGACAAAAAAATATCAAATTCCCTTGACAAATAATATTTCTTGTCTATAATATGATGTAAGTTGTCTCAACAAAAATAATACAAGTTGAGATTTAAAATCAGATCTGATATTCTAAAAGGGGCCAGTTTTGAAGGAAGAAAGGAGGAATGCATATTACATGGCAAGGGAAAACAGATTGCCTGGTGAATATGCGGTTTCTAATTATGAAAGATTTCAGATTTTCAACAGTCATCAGTGTGGCGGCTGCATTCAGCGCCTACTTTATCGGATCCGGATTTGCTTCCGGACAGGAAGCGCTGCAGTACTTTGCAGCATATGGCGGCTTTTGGCCAATTGTCATTCCTTTGATTGTATTCGCCTGCCTGTGGTTCTTCTGGGCCAAAATCGGATACAACTCATGGGACATTCCGGAAATTGTGGATCCTGCCGATTCCTATGATTACTACTGCGGCTTCAAAGGAGCGGCAAGAGTAGCCGACGTTCTTACAGTCATCATTACCGGTTTATTCAGCTTATCCATGTTTGCCGGATGCGGCGCTACATTGGAGCAGTATCTGGGTATCCCGCAGTGGGTCGGAGCCATCGCTTTAGGTATTATCGCATATATCGTTATCTGGTTCGGCCTTGAGAGCGTGACCAACGTACTGAGCTGCGTAGGACTGATTATCATCGCTTTCATCGTACTGATTGGCGTTTACTGCATGGTCGCTCAGGGACCTGCCGCCATCACAGCAGGAGCGGATAAAGTCTCTGACTACGTTGACAGCGGCGACGTTCTGATTGCCAACGTCTTCGGCATCAAGAATCCTATCCTGTCAGGGGCATGGTACTTCGGAACCTTCATGGTAACCGGATACGCGTTTATCGTTGCCCAGGGCAAGAGATTCCACAGCTATAAAGAAAGTAACGGAGCTGCTCTGTTCTCCGGAATCCTCTTTACCTTAGGTTTATACATGATTATCGCGGCAATCCTGGCCAATATCGATTACATCGTTGAAATCGAAGCGCAGATTCCGGTACTGGCGGTTATCGAAAACACGCTGCCGGTGCTGTCTCCAGTATTCGCACTGGTAGTCGTCGCAGGTATCTTCACCACCATTACAGGCTATTCCTGGACCATCGGCAGAAGATTTGCGGCAGACAGGACCACCAAGCAGAGAGCTGTTGTCGGCGCTCTGATGATTATCGGTATTCTGGGCGGAGCGTTTATTCCGTTCAGCACTTTAGTCAACTGGGTATCTCCGGCTTCCGGACTTCTGGGACTGGTTATCGGCATCTACATGGTAATCGGCTCCATCGGAAAGGCCAAGCAGAGAAAAAATGCACAGAGTGCAAAGTAAAAAGGGCTTTCATATGCATGAAGCATGCAATATAATAAATAAAAGCCACGCGTCATAAGGAGGAAATTATGATATCTGAAAGAATTAGCAGAATGAAAGAAAGACAGAGAAACACTGTTCCTACGTTCAGCGCTGAAAGAGCCAGACTGGCTACAGAAGCTTACGAAAAGTTCGGCGGCGAGCCAAACGTGCTGCTCAAAGCGTACATGCTGGACTATATCGTTGAGAATATGACCGTTTACATCGATGATGACGATTTAATCGCAGGAAACTACACAGATAAACCTAGATGCGCTCCAATCTTTCCGGAGTTTGCGTCCAAGTGGATTCTGGACGAAATCGACACCTTTACCACCAGAACCCTGGACAGAATGGTTGCAGACGACGCGGTCAAAGAGGAAGTCATCGACATCCTGAAGCGCTGGGAGGGAAAATCCTTTGAT
>CBCTFZ010000043.1:0-24689 GCA_965146355.1 uncultured Emergencia sp.
GTGCTTCCCATGGCGGTCTTCGCTTCGGCCAGTCCGGCACAGGTAACCATAGATGTGGAAAAACAGATTGCAGGGGACGTGCCCGAAAAAGGGGAAACCTTTTCCTTTATCTTGTCTCCTGCAGACAGTACCAATCCCATGCCTGCCGCAGGAGATTCCCTGCGCATCACCGGAGCGGGAAAAGGTCAGTTTGGGCCTCTGGTCTATGAGCAGCCGGGGGAGTACATCTATACGGTACGGGAGGCGGAGCAGAATCTTTCCGGATATACCTTTGACACTGCCGTGTATCAAATGAACGTAAAGGTCTTTTATGATACCGGCGGCTCTCTGCGTAGCCAGGTTACGGTCCGCAAAGAGGGCGCCGCTGCAAAGAGCGAATCCATCATCTTTGTAAATGAATACCGTGGAGAGGAAAATCCGGAAAAAACTGAAAAACCCGAGACTCCAACGACTCCTGAGGCGCCGAAAGGACCGGCCGGCGGCTCCGGAGATAGTCCTGTTACCACAGGCGATGAAAACAACCTGAAGCTGTGGCTGACCGTTTTGCTTCTCAGCGCCGCAGGACTTTTCACCATGGCCGCATATGGACATAAAAAAGACGAAAAATAACAGAGCAGCATCGCTGCTCTGTTCTGCATTGGGCTTGAACATGCAAAATCCCCAAAAGGAGTATGCTTTGCATACCCAAACCTTCAAAAAAGCATGAAAGTCTGCCCCATGGCCATATACCCCCTGGGGGTATATGGCCCGAAATTTCACGAAAAAAATCCCGCAGGACCTGAGCCGAGCAATGCTGCGGGACGTTTTTTGCATGATTCAGTGGGGAGACAGCCCTAAAACAGCAGAGCCGGCAGGGTCCAAAGCGCTTTTTCTCCATTTCATATGATAAATCCGCTCCAAAATGCTTCATTTAACCCCTGGATACCCCTCCCTTTTCAGCAAAAAGCTTCCCGCAAGCAGGCCAGCGTTCGGTACTGCGGGACACCGGCTGCTGCGCCGTTTTTTTAGTAGGTCGAAATGTCAGTCCAAATAATTTCGGTATTTCTCTTTGAATGTTTCTATGAAACGCTCAACCGGATGGGTCATAATCCCGTCGCTGCTGGTAATGATGGCGATTTCCTGTTGCGGAATATTAGATTGCAGCGCGTAATAGTCGAGAACATCGGGAAAACTGTTTTCTACAGCCATCAGCTCGGTGATTAAAGCAATTCCAAGACCGCATTTTGCCATATTATAGGAAGTCTGGATATTGGTGCACTCTATGGAATAGCGGGGGAAAAAATCTTCCCTTTCGCAGAGAAACTGCAGGTTTTCGCCCAGAAAAGTGCTGATGGGCAGAATAATAAAAGGTAAATCTTTCAGCTGAGAAAGCCGGATTCTGGGAAATCCTTTTTGAATAGGGGCGTCGGCTTTGCCGGGAAAATCGAAAGACTTTGGAACGGCAAGAATCAGAAGCTCGTTGGTGATAAACTGACTCTTGTATTTAATGGTATTCTGATGAGGACTTCCAATCATGACGTCGATTTCGTTGTTTTCTAACATGGCAAACAGACTGTTTTCATCCTTGCTGTCTTCGAGAGATATGATGCAGTCGGGAAATTCTTTTAGGATAGAATTGATGAGTTCCGGCATAATCAAAACGCTCTTGGAAGGTGAAATACCGATACGGATTCGCATGCGGGGATTGGAAACGACGCTGCCGATTTTTCTGTTAATCTGTGATTCGGAGAGAAGGACCTGCTGGGCGAAGTCGATATATAGCTTGCCTGCATAGGTAGGTGTAATCGGGTAGCTTTTCCTGTCGAAGAGAGGCGTTCCCAGCTTGGCTTCAAGAGCCTGAATGTTTTGACTCAGAGTTGGCTGAGAAACGTAAAGGCTGCGCGCAGCCTTTGTGAAGTTTCGTTCTTTTGCAACGGCAACAACGTAACGTAACGTGTTAAAATTCATCTTTTTACCTCGATTTGAATCATTGGATATTGTGATTAAATTGTATCACAGGGACTATGGTTTTGCAAGAATACCACCTGGTATGCCGTATTCCGGAATACCGCGATACGGCCCGGGAAATGCACAAAACTATAGTTTTTTCTTATGGCAAAAATAGGACAAACTGCAAATAAAAATATAAATAATGAAAAAATATTCTATAAAATGAATAAACAATACGAATTATCCCTTGATAACCCGCAAAAACAATAAAATATGAATAAATATCCATAATTTTTTTGAAGACGCAAACAGAGGGACAAAATAAAAGAATATTGAAAAAACTTATAAATGGCCTTATAATGGTGAAAAGAAGTCCTGAAGCTTTAAATCGATAGGGGCGGCTGATTGAAAATAATAGTTTTAAAGGAAAAAGACAATAATAGGAGGTAACTATTATGGCTGATGTAGTAATCAATGGGTATGCTGCAAAAGCAGGTGAACATGCTTTTTATCCCATGCCGGTTTCCAGGCTGGCAAATGGACTGGAGCTGACGCTTCCCCTGCATATTCTAAAGGGTAAGCAGGACGGTCCGACACTGATGCTGACTGCCGTGTCCCACGGCGACGCGACCACTGGGTTTGAAGCAATCAGGCAGATTATGGAAACGGTGGATTTGGACAAACTCTGCGGCACCATCATTGCAATTCCGATGCAGAATCCTCTGGCCTTTGAATGGGACTGGAGAAACACGCCTCTGGACTGCTATAACATGAACAGAACTTTCCCCGGCACACAGACGGGCTGGGTAACTGAACAGATGTCAGCAGTAATCTCACCGTTCTGTGAGTATGCAGACGCCCTCATCGACTGGCACGGCGGCGGCTATGGAGATGCAATCCACTATGTGCTGTCTAAACTGGGGCCAAGCGATGATGCCACGCCGGAACTGACTGAAAAAATCAATCATATGGCCAAGGTATTTGGAATGGAGTACATGTACGGCGGAAAACCTGCAGGGCCTGACGCTGCATATGCGGGAACCCTCAGCGACTATATGATTATCAGAGGCAAGCCTTCCATCGTTGCGGAAATCGGTACGGGCGAATCTGTACTTCATGACAGATTTATCGAAAGCAGCGTAAGAGGTACCTTCAATGTGATGAAGGACATGGGAATGTACCCGGGAGAGCCAATCCTTCCGAAAACTCAGTGGATTGTAAAAACACGTTCTGTAACCCGTCCGAAAAACGGCGGTATGTTCTATCCTATGGTAGGCACTGAATACGTAAACAAAACGGTGCCGAAGGGAACCTTGATGGCTGTTATCCGCGACCCGCTGACAACCGAAGTAATCGAAGAAATGCGCGCGCCTTTTGAAGAAACAGTATTTCTTGATATGCGCGTAATGATGACCAAAGTGCATCCGGGAGACTATGCTTACATCATAGCAAATGTTACCGATGCAGAGCGGATTGACAACGAGTAGGCCAATCCCTATCTACCTGAGAGGGGTAACTGTAAATGGTAAGGTACATTATTAAAAGAATTTTACAAACCATATTGGTACTATTTCTGGTTATGACCCTGGTCTTTGTCATCCTGAGGGTTGTAGGTGATCCGACGAAAATGATGGTGACACCGGACAGCTCCTTTGAAGATTTGGAGAAAGTTCGTCATATTCTGGGACTGGACAAGCCCATATGGGAACAATATATTGAATACCTGTCGAACATTTTGCGGGGCGACTTCGGCGATTCCTATTACTTTCAGAGGCCAGTGCTGGAGCTTTTAAAAGAGCGTCTGCCGGCTACCTTGAAGATTCAGTTTATCGCCCTCGCTGTATCGCTGCCCCTTGCAATACTTTTCGGCATTATCTCCGCAATCAAACGAAATTCACTGCTGGATAATGCTGTGACTGTATTCGTCGTTGCGGGACGCTCCATTCCGTCATTTTGGCTGGGGCTTTTGATGGTTATGGTATTTTCCGTAAAGTTAGGATGGCTTCCGCCCTCGGGATACGGGCAGCCGAGCCAGCTCATCATGCCGATTATTGCCATCGCTGCAGGCATGGGAGCAAGTGTCACCAGGCTGACCAGATCCTCCATGCTGGACGTCATGAGACAGGATTATATTACGACAGCCAGAGCCAAGGGCGCCAAGGAAAGTGCGGTCATCGTAAAGCACGGTTTGCACAATGCGCTTTTAACAGTCATCACCTTTGTGGCGCTGCAGATTGGATATATGTTTGCAGGATCGGTTGTAGTAGAGTCTGTTTTCGCACTGCCGGGACTGGGAAGGCTCATTGTAACGGCTATCAAGGACTATGACTTTCCGCTGATTCAAGCCAGTACACTGGCCTTTGCCCTGATTTTTTCGCTAATCAACTGTATTGCGGATATCTGTTATACCCTGATTGACCCGAGAATCGACTATCGAAAAAAAGGAGGTACCGCATGAAGAATTTTTTAAAAACTCTGCGGTCAAGCACCCGAACCGCCAAATTTGGTCTCGTAGTCGTAACCATCTGGATTATCGTGGCCGTTTTAGCGCCGCTGCTTGCACCTTACGGCGTCAACGAAATTGATGTGGCATCGAGGCTTGCGCCGCCTTGCTTTATGGAAGGGGGCAGCATGGATCACATTTTTGGAACAGATCAGCTGGGAAGAGATGTGCTGACCAGATTGATTTACGGGTCCAGAGTATCTCTCATCGTAGGTCTTATTGCCGGCGTTGTGGGGTTGGTAATCGGTGTAATCCTCGGTCTTATCAGCGGTTATTTCGGCGGCTGGGCAGACGCAGTCATCTCCAGAATGATAGATGTTATGCTGGCGTTTCCGTTTATTTTCCTGGCGCTGCTTCTGGTGGCGGCTTTAGGCTCCAGCCTGACCAACGTCATACTGGTACTGGGCATAACCGGATGGGTGCCCTATGCGAGAATGGTGAGAGCACAGGTCCTCTCCGTCAAAGAAAAGGAATTTATTAAATCGGCCAATGCGCTGGGATGCAGTGACATGCGCATCATCTTCAAACAGATTTTGCCCAGCGTCATCGATTCGGCAATCATTTTGGGCACTATGGACGTAGGCACCATTATTCTGTCCGAGGCGTCTCTGACATTCCTCGGTCTTGGCATTCCGCCAAGTATCGCAACCTGGGGAAATATGATTGCAAACGGCAACGACTATATTTTCACGGCAGGGTGGCTTACCATGGTACCGGGCATAGCGCTGCTCCTGGGCTGTATCTCCATTAACTTTGTAGGAGACTGGCTGAGAGATATTCGTGACCCTAGGCTGAGAGGCGTAGATTAAAAATAGTTAAAATAAAAGCGTATAAAAAGGAGGGAACATTCAATGTTGCTTAAAAAAAGTAAAGCACTCGTATTAGTATTGTCAGTGTGCATGGTAGCAGCCACACTCTTTGGATGCGGCGATTCCGGCAAGGCAGAAACTGATGGTACGACAACAGTAACCATCGCGCAGAGCTCTGATCCGCAGACCTTAGATCCACACAAAGTAGGCGGCGACATCAGCGCAAATATTTTCAGAAATGTATGCGAAACGCTTCTTACTTATGACGAAAACTGGGAAATCACCGAATTACTTGCAGAATCCTATGAACAGGTATCCGACACTGAATGGGTGTTTAAGCTGAAAGAAGGCGTGACCTTCTCCAACGGCGAACCTTTCAATGCCGAAGCTGTTATCTGGAACTGTAAGCGTGCGGCCTCCGATGAATACCCGAGGCAGGCATTTGAATTTAAAGATTATATAAAAGACTACGAAGCAGTAGATGATTTAACTGTTAAGTTTATTTTGGAAAAACCGGACATCTTCTTCACCGCTCACATTGCAGAAGTTCCTATGCTGGAACCAACTCACAGCGAAGAAATTGGTGAAGAGGCCATCAACAGCGACATCATCGGCACCGGCCCATACGTATTCAAGAGCTGGGAAGCTGATAAAGAAATTCTCCTGGAGAAGAACCCGAATTATTGGGGCGAAGAGCCGGAAATCGACAATGTTGTTTTCCGCACTATTCCTGAAGCGGCAACTCGTATTGCTGAAATGGTAAACGGCAATGTAGACATTATCATGAACGTACAAAACGAATCCGTAAAGACACTGGAAGGCTCAGACGGCATTAAAGTGTTCCCGAAAAGAATGAACCGGACAGAATACATCGGCTTCAACACTTACGACTGGTGCGAAACGCCTGAACTGCAGAATCCACTGGTTCGTCAGGCATTAAATTATGCAGTGGACGTAGATACCATCATCGAAACCATTCTGGGCGGATACGGCGAGCGTGTATCCAACTTATGGCGTTCCGACTACGACGGATTTGATGAAGAACTGTCCCAGTACTACACTTACGACCCGGAAAAGGCAAAAGAATTGCTGGCAGAAGCAGGTTATCCAAATGGCTTTGATGTCACTTTGATGACCGACGTCGACAACCACGCAAAGGCACAGGAAGTAACAGAAGCCGTCGGCGCTTATTTGACGGATATCGGTCTGGATGTGGAAGTACAGGTATTAGACGATACGACTGCTTACGCTATTATTGTAAACGGTCAGGCTGCAGAAAAATGCCCGGGCATGTTCGACTGGAACTGGGGTACCAAGCCGGGACTCTATGAATCCACGCTGACAGGCGTATTAAGCTCAGGTGGCATGAGCTCTTATAATAAAATCGAAGGCTACGACCAGTTAGTTGAGAAACTGTTGGCAGAGACAACGGAAGAAGGCAGAGCTCCGTATATTGCAGAAATTCAGAAGAAGATGGTCGAGGACCCGGCTGCGTTATACTTGTTCAGACTGTATGACATCTATGCAGTATCCGGTAATATCGACTGGAACCCGGACGAACACTACGCCATGGTAGTAAAAGAAATGAAACTTGCAAAATAATGAAGTTATAACCATCTTTCCCCCGATGGAATATCGTGATAGTCCGTCGGGGGTAATCAATATGAAGGTGAATAGGGCAAGCGTATGATAAATAATCTGAGGAAAGATGGGCAGCAGGAAAAAGAAGTTTTACTTGAAGTCAGACATCTGAAAACTTATTTTTACGGACCGGATAAGCAGGAAATTCCGGCAGTCGACGACGTCAGCTTTAGCGCTCGCCGCGGCCAGACCCTTTGCATTGTCGGAGAAAGCGGGTGCGGAAAAAGCGTAACGTCTTTATCTATCATGAAATTGGTGGCTACACCGCCGGGAAAATATGTGGACGGTCAGATTCTCTTTGAAGGGAAAAACCTGCTGGAGATGAGCAAAAAAGAAATCCGTGATTTGCGCTGCAAGGAGATTTCTATGATTTTCCAGGAACCGATGACAGCATTAAATCCCGTTCATAAAATCGGCGCTCAGATTGGAGAAGCGCTGAGAATTAATGAGGGCCTGGATAAGAAGGAGGCAAAGAAACGGGCAATTGACCTTCTCCAAATGGTAGGGGTGCCCGATCCAAAACGATGTGCAAATTCCTATCCGCATCAGCTCTCGGGCGGCATGCGCCAGAGAGCGATGATTGCGATGGCTTTCAGCTGCAGCCCTAAGCTGCTTCTGGCCGACGAGCCTACCACGGCGCTGGATGTAACTGTTCAGGCACAGATTTTGGATTTGATTCAGAAATTGAAAGAACAGCATGGCATGACCGTTGTGTTTGTAACCCATGACCTTGGCATCGTGGCAGATATTGCGGACAGAGTTATCGTCATGTATGCGGGACGGGTCGTTGAGGAGGCCGCCTGCAGAGAGCTTTTTGAAAATCCCCTGCACCCGTACACCAGCGGACTATTAAGGTGTATTCCGCGTATCGATAACACGAAGGAAGTTCTGGACACCATCGAAGGACAAGTCCCTACACCGGCGAATTTTCCAAAGGGATGCCGGTTTCATCCTCGCTGTCCCCGCGCCATGGAAATTTGTTCCCATACTGCGCCGAAACCTATCGATATGGGAAGTCACATTGTTTCCTGTCATCTTTATGAAGAGGACTTGGAAAAACAAGAGAAACGAGAAAGGGAGGTGTAGTCTGTGGAAGGAAGCAGCAGACCTTTGTTAGAGGTCAGGAACCTGAAGAAGTATTTTCCCGTATATGGAGGCCTATTTTCCAGCCTGCAGGGCTATGTCCATGCGGTGGACGATGTTTCCTTTGATGTAGAACGAGGCGAAACCTTTGGACTGGTAGGGGAGAGCGGCTGCGGCAAAAGTACGCTGATGCAGACCATTATGCGCCTGACGCCTGCAACCTCCGGAGACGTAGTCTTTGACGGCGAAGATTTGTTTGAGCTGAAGAAGAAGGAACTCCGAAGCAAGCGAAAGGAATTTCAGATTATCTACCAGGACCCCTTTTCCTCGTTAAATCCCAGAATGTCCATTGGAGAAATCATTTCTGAGCCTCTGCTGGTACACGGCGTGAAAGACGCGGGGGAGCGGAAGAAGCGTACATTGGAGACCATGGCAAACGTAGGTTTACAGTCGTCTTTTTATAACAGATATCCCCATGAGTTTTCAGGCGGTCAGAGACAGCGGGTCAGTATTGCCCGTTCCCTGATTCTTCGCCCCAAATTAGTACTTTGTGACGAGCCGGTTTCGGCTCTTGATGTATCCATCCAGTCGCAGATTTTAAATCTCTTGAAAGACCTTCGTAAAGAATACGGTCTCACCTATATCTTTGTTTCCCACGCGCTGAATGTAGTCAGACATCTGTCCGATACTATCTGCGTTATGTATTTGGGAAAAATTGTAGAAATCGGACGGACAGAAGATATTTTCAAGGGCGGGCTGCATCCATATACCCAGGCGCTGATTTCGGCCATTCCGGTGCCGGACCCCTCTGCTGACAGAAACCGTATTTTGCTTACAGGTGATATCGCAAGTCCGAAAGATCTTCCCAAAGGATGCCGTTTTCACACACGCTGTCCTTTTGTATCTGCAAGGTGCAGGGAAGAGGAACCGGCTTTGACTGATTATGGCAACGGCCACAAGTGCGCATGCTTTCTGCAGGAAAAGTAAAGGAGGAAACAGTGAAAAAGAGACTGGAAATTGAAGATATTCTCAGCTATAGATTTCTTTCTTCGCTGAAAGCTTCGGCGGACAAAAAGCATTGTGTGTTCAACGTGCACCGTGCCAATATAGAAAAAAACGGATATGACTCTGCCCTGTATCTGTATGAAGCCGAGACAGACGATATCCGCTGCCTTGCCGATACAGGTGAAGAAGGCAGTGCTATCTGGATAGACGACAGACATGTGGTCTTTTCCACAAAGAAATCGCCGGAGGACGGGGCGTCACCGGGGAAACCGGTCACCTCTTATTGTGTAATCGATATCGAAGGCGGCGTCGCCTGTGATTATATGACGATTCCGGCACAGGTTATCTGGATTGACGCCCTTGGAGATGAAAAGTTCGCTGTTTTGGCAAAATCCTATCTTCCGGACGAAGGGAATCCCGAGCCGGTATCCGCAGAGCGTGAAACCTGGTACTGTGAGGAAAGTGATTATGTGATTGCCGACGAGATGCCTTTTCGGCAGGACGGCATGGGCATTACCAACGGCATGCGTTATCGGGTATTCATCTATGACAGAAAGAGAGACAAGCTGACGCCGGTCAGCGATAAGTGGCAGAATGTAGAATCCATTGGCGCGGCAGATGGGAAAGTAATCTTCAGCGCCCGCAGATTCGACAAAGGGGCGCCCTACCTTTTCTTCGGAGACGTGGAGGTGTACGATGTTAAGACAGGAAATCTGGATGTCCTCATGGATGAGAACACCTTCCGCGTGTACGGTGGATTTGTAAAAGGCGCGCCTGTTTTTGCAGGTACGAAAGGATTGCTGCACGGATTTCAAAATGAAAACAGTTCTTTCTATGGTTTTGACGCAGATGGAAAAGTGAAACGGCTCTGCTTCAGTGACAGAAGCGTATGCAACACGGTGGGGACTGATGTAAAATACGGAACCGCTGCCCAATTTATTATGAACGACGACGGCATTTATTTTTCCGGCACCGATGAAGGAAATGCGTTTCTGAAGCTGGCGGGCATGGACGGAATCATCAGAAATATCAGCTTTGAAGAAGGAAGTGTCGATGATTTTGCGGTCCTTGACGATAAGATTGTTTACATCGGCCTCATCGACAACAGGCCCCAGGAACTTTACACGGTAAAAAAGGGAAGAACCGTAAAAATCAGCACATTTAATGAGGAAATTGTTAAAACCCGTACGCTGAGCAGACCGGAGCACCTCTCCTTTATGTCAGGCAAAGAGGAATTGGGCGGTTTTGTAATCAAGCCCATAGGCTTTGACGAAAAGGCGAGAAAAGCTTATCCGGCAATTCTCTATATTCACGGAGGGCATAAATGTGCCTTTGGACCGGTGTACTACCATGAGATGCAGGTTTGGGCCAATCGGGGGTTCTTCGTAATATACTGTAATCCCCACGGCAGCGACGGCAGGGACGACGACTTTGCCGATGTAATCGGTAAATACGGTTTCTGTGAAGAGGAAGACCTTTTGGCATTTCGGAAGGCCTGCCTGAAAGCTTATCCGCAGATTGACCCGAAGCGGATGGGAATTGGCGGCGGCAGCTACGGCGGCTTTCTCACCAACTGGATGATAGGGCGTACAGATGTGTTTCGATGTGCGGTATCACAGAGAGGTATCGCCAGCTGGAACGGCATGTTCTTCACGTCAGATACCAATTATCTTTTCCCGTGCTGGAGCATACGCAATACCGTGTGGGAAGATCAGGCAAGGTACTGGCAGCATTCTCCGCTGAAATACGCGGAAAATTGCAGAACTCCGACCTTGTTTATTCACTCGGATAATGATTATCGCTGTCCGGTCAGCGAAGGAATTTCTATGTTCCATGCGCTAAAGGTGCGAGGGGTAGAGGCGCGGCTTTGTATCTTCAAAGGCGAGTCCCACGGCCTTTCCCGCAGCGGCAGACCGAGAAACCGGATAAAACGGCTGAAAGAAATGACACATTGGTATGAAAAATATTTAATGGATTGATAGATTTAAGGAGGAAAAAATATGGTTATTGATTCTCATACACATATTCGCGCCGGAAATGATGATATCGGTGCATTTATTAATGGAATGGATGAAGCCGGTGTAGACATGTCTGTAGTTTGCCCCATTGCGCCGGAATCCCTTGGCTTTCATGACAACGAGTACACCGCGAAGTTAGTAAAGCAGTATCCAAGCCGCATTATCGGATATGCTTCTGTACATCCTGTCATGAATAACGCCCTGGATGAACTTCGCCGGGGCATTGAAGACTACGGTCTGAAGGGACTGAAGCTGCATCCGCCGATTCAGAATTTCTCTATGCTGGACCCTCTGGTCGGGCCGATTATTGAAGCCTGCATTGACTACGACATTCCGATTTTAGTACATACCGGACCGGTCTATGCGAGAGAAGCAAGGATGATTTACAGCAGCTCTATGGACATCGATGAACTGGCGATTCGTTATCCGCAGGCAAAGCTGATTATCGCTCACGGTCATCCTTTCGGCATCGATCCGGTTATGGTGGCAAAACACGAAAACGTGTACATCGATACGACCAGCACCACCAGCGAATATCTGAGCATGTTTCCGCAGCTTGCTAAAATGCTTTACGAGTGGATGCGCAGAGACGACAGAATCCTCTACGGCTCCGACTCAAATCAGAATCATCCCGAAAGATTCGCCAGCGACCTGAAGCCGCTGCGGGCCATGGATATTCCTGAAGAAAGCAAAGAGAAGCTGTTCTCCGGCAATATTAAACGTTTACTGCATATGGATTAAAAAGGAAATGGTGATTTAAATGGAAAACTGGCTTCCTAAGATTTATGAAGAAATAGAAAAACGTTTCGACTCAGACCATCTGCCGAAGATACTGTCTTTAGTCAGACAGCCCAGTATCGCCGGCACCGGCGAAGGCATTGAAGAATGTGCGCAGATGGTACTGGATATGCTCAGTGATTTAGGCTGCGTAGAAGGTCACCTTGAGCATTATGTTTACAGTCCCGTTGTCAGTGCCAAGCTGATGTCGGAAGTACCGGACGCCCCGACGCTGGTTATCTACGGCATGTACGATGTGCAGCCGCCGGAACCTCTGGAAGAATGGCGCGTACCGCCCTATGAAGGGGCTATCATCGATGTGGAGCCTTACGGAGAATGCGTCGTAGCAAGAGGTATTACCAACTCCAAAGGGCCTCTCGTGTGCTTCTTCAATACTGTAAAAACAATCAAAGAAACACTTGGATACTTTCCTCTGAACCTGTGGTTTGTCATCGAGGGTGAGGAAGAAATGGGCAGTGAAAGCCTTGTGCCGTTTACGCAGAAACACGGGGAAGAGCTTTCAAAGTGTTTAGGCGTATACCTGCTTTCTGCACGGCAGGACGAAAACGGCAGGCCTTTCACAACCCTGGGCAACAAAGGCATTCTATACTTTGAAATGGAAGCGCAGGGCGGCGACTGGGGAGGTCCGAAAGAGCTGGATATTCACGGAAGCAACGCTGCATGGGTATCCAATCCAATCTGGAGACTGGCTAACGCCCTGGCCACCATGCGGGATGAAAATGATAACATTCTCATCGAGGGATTCTATGACGATGTAGCGCCCCTTAACGAAATGGATGAATTTTATACAGAGCGTATGGCAAGGCATTTTGATGAAGAAATGTATCTCAATAAACGACTGCATACCAGCCGCTTTATTCACGATAAGCACGGCAAGGAAGCGCTGGCCTCTCTTTTGTGGAAGCCTACCCTGAACATCAACGGTATCTGGGGCGGTTATACGGGGCCTGCTACAAAGACCATCGTGCCTTATCACGCAAGCTGTAAAATAGATGTGCGCCTGGTGCCTAACATGAGGCCGGAGGAAACCCTGGACAAGATTCGGAAACACCTGGACAAGCACGGATACAGCGACATTAAACTGATTCAAAGGCAAGGCAGCCCATATTCCAAGGTAGACGCAAACAGCGCCATCGCTCGGGCCTGCATTTCTGCCATGGAGCAGAGCGGATATGAGGAGAACACCGTGTGGCCGATTTTTCCGGGAAGCGGCCCTGCATATCTCTTTACGGACCCTCCTGTAAACCTGCCGCTGGTTGATTACAGCCTGGGCATCGGCGGACAGATTCATGCGCCTAACGAGTATTTTACCGTAAAAGGCCTGAAGGAAAATGAAATGTCCGTTGCGGCCGTATTGTGGAACCTCTGCCGCATTTTAGAAGAAAACTGACGGCGGCGTTTCAGTAAATCCCGCCCATGAGTACCAACAAAGCTGTGCGAAGGCCGAAGGGCCCGCACAGCTTTTGTCTTTTATAATTCCCACCGGGCCAGGAGTTTTGCCGCGGCCACTTCCTCTTTCAGCAGGCGGGGCGCGTATTTTGAGAGGAAGATACTGGTCTCGCTTTTTTCGCGGAGACTGTCTGCGATAAACAAGGCGGCGGCTTTTTTCCCGGCAGCTTTCAGGCTGTCGGCCGCCTTGGAAATGCCTGACAGGTCTACGGCGTCCAGGGATAGGGGCTCTTCGGCCCGGGCCCGGGTGACGGCAGCCGCAAGGGCTTCCGAAAAATGCCGGCGGCGATACAGGGTTAACGGGTCTAAATCGAAGATGCGTGCGGCGCAGTCAGCCTGCCGCAGAGTTTTCCGGTCAAAGGCACCCTTGGCAAAGGTGTAGTAGCCGCCGTCGAAGACGCCGAAGGTCTTCATGGCGTCCAGATACCCGATGCGCAGTATCCGCTTGGCATTGGCAGTATCAAAAACCAGAAAATCCCCCAGATTCCACTTGCTTTCGATAAAGGTCAGGTTTGGAACCTCCGTCAGTTCAGAGGGACGGAACCTGCCTACAGCGTCCAGATAAACCGCGATGACTTCTGTTGCTCCTTTTTCCAGGGCCATTGTTACCGGCAGATTATCTTCATAGCCGCCGTCGATATAGTATCTGCCGTCTATCTCTACGGGGTGGACAGCGGGAAAAGCGGCGGCACTTGCAGTAATGTAGTCGTAAAGCTGACCGGCGGGGATATCCTCCTTCCAGAGATAGCGGCCTTTCATAGAGGGAATCTCTGTGACTACCAGGCCGAAATCCATGGGAGACGAGCGTATGACTTCTTCATCAACATACTGGCGCAGCAGACCCTCAAGTCCGCTGGTGCCCGCTCCCTGGTTGATGAAAAACTCTTTCACATAGTCCTGGAGCCCGGCGCCTGCATTGATGTCGAAAATCATATCGGTTTCCATTTCTCGCCAGAGATTGGCGGTTTTTACGGTGTCCTCCTGGACCACCATGGCGCCGTTGACGGCGCCTACAGAAACGCCGACGACAATATCAATTTTAATACCCAGCTCGGTGAGAGCCTGCCAGACTCCGCACTGATAGGCGCCGCGGGAACCGCCGCCGCTGAGCACCAGGGCAATTTTTCTTTCCTGCATAGAAACAAATCCTTTCTGTTCTTTCACTAAGATTTGTGGTATACTAAATTATTAAGTGCATTTTACCGTAAAAGGAGGTCATTGGCAAGATGGACGAAAGATTGAAGAAGGTAATCGACCAAAGCGAGAATATCGTGTTCTTCGGCGGGGCGGGTGTTTCCACCGAAAGTAATATTCCGGATTTTCGCTCCGAGAGCGGTCTGTATCAGGCGCAGCAGAAATACGGCTACTCCCCGGAAACTATGCTCTCACATTCATTTTATAAAAATCATACAAAAATGTTCTTCCAGTATTACAAGGAGAACCTCATATATCCTGACGCACAGCCCAACCAGGCCCATCTGGCTTTGGCCAAACTGGAGGAGCAGGGAAAGCTGAAGGCAGTGGTGACCCAGAACATCGACGGTCTGCACCAGAAAGCCGGCAGCAAGAAGGTCTATGAACTCCACGGCAGCGTTCTCCGCAACTACTGCGAAAAGTGCGGCAAATTCTACGATGTTGACTACATCATGGACGAGTCACATTGCAGAGAAGGGATTCCTCACTGCAGCTGCGGCGGCGTCGTCAAGCCGGATGTAGTCCTTTACGAAGAAATGCTGGACGATAACTGCATCAACGGGGCGGTAGAGGCGATTTCCAAAGCGGATACCCTGATTATCGGCGGTACCTCGCTGGTAGTGTACCCGGCAGCCGGACTGATTAATTACTTCAGCGGAAAAAACCTGGTGCTTATCAATAAGAGCCAGACGCCATATGACGGAAGAGCGAATCTGGTTATCTACGACTCCATTGGAAAGGTGATGGCTTTAGCATGAACATTTTAGTGGTAAACGACGACGGTATTCATTCGCCCGGTTTTGCGGCCCTTGTCAAAGGGCTTTCCGGGAAAGGCGACGTATACGTGTGCGCACCGGACGGACAGCGCAGCGCCAAAAGTCATTCTATTACGCTGGGACAGCCGGTGGTTATAGAAAAAGTGGATTTTCCGGGAGCGAAAGAAGCTTACATAGCCAGCGGAACACCGGCCGACTGTACGAAGATTGGGCTGCAGTTCTTTGGGGAAAAAGGAATTTTCATCGACATGGTATATTCCGGTATAAATATGGGAAGTAATTTAGGAAGAGATACCCTTTATTCCGGAACGGTGGGAGCCGCGGCAGAAGGAGCCTTAAACGGCGTACATTCCGTGGCGGTATCCGTAGACGACCATGACGCGGTGTATTTCGATACGGCAGCGAAGCTGGCGGCAGCTGCGGCAGACCTGATGGTCGGAAAGCTGGACAAGTCGGTGGTACTCAATATCAACGTGCCAAACCTGCCGGCGGAGGAAATCAAAGGCATCAAATATCTGCCTCTGGCGGGAAGAAGATACTATGACGACAAATTTCACCCGGTGGAGGGAAATCATTACGCCCTGTCGGGTCAGCCGTCTGCGGCCTGGGAGGGCGCCCAGGAGGCGGATATGGACGCGGCGGAAGCGGGCTATGTGGTAATTACGCCGCTGCAGTTTGATTTTACCGATTACGAAAGCCTGGAAACTATAAAGAAATGGAGCTTTAGTTTATGAATATTTTCAAACACTGTTTTGAAAACATGACGGAAGAAGATGTGCAGATTCTGAAGGAATACTTTTCCGGGTACGAGTACCGGGGTGCAGGCTATACTTTTCTCGCCAATTACATCTGGAGAAACACCCACTGCCTTTGCTGGGAGGTCATCGGCGACTACCTGTGCCTGGCTGGAGCGGACTGCATGATTGGCGACCCAAACGCAATTATATCCATGCCTCTTACAAAAAGCGGGACTTATGAGCCGGAATCTCTGCGGAAGACGATTCTGGAAGCCCGCAGGCGGTTTTCACAACGAAAAATCCCTTTCTCTATTGAACTGATTCCGGGGCATATGGTACACTATTTAGAAGAGGCCTTTCCGGGAGAACTGACTTTTACCCATGACAGAGACTCTGACGAGTACGTGTATCTGAAAGAGAAACTGATTACGTTAAGCGGCAGAGCTCTTCATAAGAAAAAGAATCATCTCAACTATTTTCTGAAGACATATTCCTATGAAACAAAGCCCATCGACAAGTCGATGATACCGGAGATATTGGACTTTGTAAAAGCGGCCAAGGCCGGAAAGGATTACGACGCCGACGAGATGGAGAGCCTTCACATGGAGGAGGAAGCCATCGGTGAGATGCTTCGGTTTGTCGGCCAGCCGGATATTTATTCTGTGGCTGTTTTCATTGACGGCAGGCTGGAGGCCTTTGCTCTGGGTGAACGGATGGGCCCGGATACGGCCGCGGAACACTTTGAAAAGGCAAATGACCGGTACCGGGGACTATACCAGCTGGTATGCAGAGAATTTTGTAAAATTCTGCCGGAGGAGGTCGTCTATGTGAATCGGGAAGAGGATATGGGATTGCCCAATCTGCGCCAGGCAAAAGAGGCCTTAAAACCCAATCACATGGAAGAAAAATATTCGGGTTGCTTTTTGCAGCAAGATATGTTACTATGAGAATGTGAAGAATTTAACAATTCTGATATAGGCTAATGTGACGTTTCTGACGTTTATTTAAAGGAGGTACATACACAATGAGAGAAGTAGTAATCGTAGGAGCAGCTAGAACCCCAATCGGCAATTTCGGCGGCTCACTGAAAGACGTTCCAACCAGAACTTTAGGCGCTGTTGCTATCAAGGCGGCTGTAGAAAGAGCAGGCATCAAGCCTGAGCAGGTTGACGAAGTCATCATGGGCTGCGTACTGCAGGGCGGATTAGGACAGAACGTATCCAGACAGATGGCTCTGGACGCTGGTATTCCTATCGAAGTTCCTACTATGACAATCAATAAGGTTTGCGGTTCCGGTCTGAGAGCAGTTGAACTGGCTGCACAGATTATCAAAGCCGGCGACGCTGACATCGTAGTTGCAGGCGGCGCGGAGAACATGTCCGCAACAGCATATGCAATGCCTAAGGCAAGATGGGGCGCAAGAATGAACAACGTTCCTATGGTAGACATGATGGTCAACGACGGTCTGTGGGACGCATTCAACAATTATCACATGGGTATCACTGCTGAGAACATCGCTGAGCAGTGGGGCATCACCAGAGAAGAATTAGACGAGTTCTCCGTTGCTTCCCAGCAGAAGGCAGAAGCTGCTGTAAAGGCTGGCAAGTTCAAGGACGAAATCGTGCCTGTAGAAATTCCTCAGAGAAAGGGCGATCCAATCGTATTCGACACTGACGAATATCCTAAGTTCGGCGCTTCCATCGAGAAGATGGGTAAGCTGAAGCCTGCTTTCAAGAAGGACGGCGTTGTTACAGCTGCTAACGCTTCCGGTATCAACGATGCCGGTGCTGCACTGGTTGTAATGTCCAAGGAAAAGGCTGACGAGCTGGGAATCAAGCCTCTGTGCACAATCAAGGGCTATGCTTCCGCAGGCGTTGACCCTACTATCATGGGTATCGGACCTGTTCCTTCCTCCAAGAAGGCTATGGAGAAAGCCGGCGTAACCATCGACCAGATGGATTTAATCGAAGCTAACGAAGCTTTCGCAGCTCAGTCCGTAGCAGTAGGCAGAGACCTGGGATTTGACACTTCCAAACTCAACGTTAACGGCGGTGCAATCGCTCTGGGACACCCAATCGGAGCTTCCGGCGCAAGAATCCTGATTTCCCTCATCTACGAGATGGAAAAGAGAGATGCGAAACTGGGTCTGGCTACCCTGTGCATCGGCGGCGGTATGGGAACTGCAGTTGTTGTTGAAAGATAAGAAAATATTTGTTTTGACATGGGGCCGGGCATTAACGGTATTTTCCGTTAATGCCCGGCATTTCATTTTTAAAAATAACTGAAAAAACAAAAACATGTATCACTCTTTTTCTTGCTCACAGAGGTAGTTATGCATGTTTTATTATTTTTACTAAAGCATGGTGAACTACCAATTTATAAAGCAAACATGGCCTTTCTCATTTCAGTACAAATCCTTCCGGAAACGGATCCTTCGGGTCCAAAATCCACTGGGCAAATCCGATAACGCAGGCGTTGCCTGTGACTTTTGGAATGATGGCGGGGATTCCGCCCACTGTGGTTTCTCCGACGATTTCACATTTGAACAGAGAACCGATTACACTTTCATGAACGAAGCTGTCGCCTGTTTTCAGCTTGCCTTCATCGAAGAGAAGAGCGGCCTTAGCGGAGGTGCCGGTACCGCACGGCGAACGGTCTACCACCTTCGGCAGGGCGACGACGCAGTTTTGAATATGGGCTTCAGGGCTCTTTGCAGGTCCTGAGAATTCCACGTGGGTTACCCTGTCCACAAAGGGCAGTTCAGGGTGGCGAATCTCCACCTGGTTGTTGATATCCTCTGCAATGGACTGAGCGGCCAGGATTAAGCTGCCGCAGTTTTCCGGGCTGATGGAAAGCCCCGCCGCTTCTGCAGGCAGAATGGCGTAGACATTGCCGCCCCAGGAAATGTCCAGGGTCAGCGGGCCGAATTTCTCGGTATTCACCGTGACATTCCGTTTCAGCACCAGAGCCGGAGCGTTGATGAAAGACACCTCCTTTACGACGCCGTCCTCCACCTTGGCTTCCACTGTGACGACGCCGGCAGCAGTATCCAGCTTTATAGTGGTTAACGGCTCCTTCACCTCCACCAGCCCGGATTCGATAAGGGCTACGGACACGCCCATGGTGTCGTGTCCGCACATAGGAAGCCAGCCGCTGGCCTCGAAGTAGAGCACCCCCACATCGGTGCCCGGAGTACACGGCTCTGTAATCAGTGTACCGGACATAATTTCACTGCCGCGGGGTTCAAAGCACAGTACTTTGCGGAACCAGTCCTCATTCTCCTTCATATAAGTAAATTTTTCTGCCATGGTCTTTCCGGGGATATGGCGGAAACCGCTGATGACATTGCGGGTTGGCTGGCCCAGGGTGTGGGTTTCAACCGTATGAAACATCTTTCTTGCTTTCATTGATTCCTTCCTTTCCATTTGAGTAAAGCTTCTTTTTAATATCCAAATTGCAAGAACTGTACCAGATAGATATCCTCCCCTGAGGGGCAGAATTATCAAGAAATTTGTGGGGATTGTTTTCAATCTGCCGAAGAGTGTATCGAAAAGGAAACATAAAAAGGAAAAATAGTGGATACTATATGACACATAAATTCCATGGGTCCGATAAGATTTTCGTTTATTCTGATAAAATCGAGAATTTTTTAACACAGAAATGTGTCGAAAAGGAAACATTTTCTCTGAAACGGGCTCGTTGATTCGGGAATAATATTTAAAATATGGATAAAATTTCCCGAAAAACTGTGTTTAAAAGGGAGTTTTGCCCTATTAATTTTCCGTTTTATTCCAATAATGTAATTATATATAAAATAATTCTTGGCACGCATTTTGCTCCATATAAAACCGAGAGAACAACGAAGGAGGAAAGGGCCGATGATTTTTAATATACAGAAATGCTCCATTCACGATGGAGACGGTCTGCGAACTCTGGTGTTCTTCAAGGGATGTCCTCTGCGGTGTCCATGGTGCGCCAATCCGGAGTCCCAAAGCTATGAGCAGGAAATTATGGAATCTTCGCTGCGATGTGTTGGCTGCGGCATATGCAGACAGGTCTGCCCAAAGGGAGCCATCAGAGACGACGGAACCATCGACAGGCAGCTGTGCACCAAGTGCATGAAGTGTATCGACGTCTGCTACGCAGAGTCCAAGAAGATTGCGGGAAAGGATTACACCGTGGAAGCGCTGTATCATGAAATTCAAAAAGACAGAAGCTTTTATCAGCGTTATGGCGGCGGCGTGACTTTCTCCGGCGGAGAGCCTTTGACCCACGGGGCGTATTTGAAGGACATCGCAAAGCTGTGTAAATCCCACGGTATTCACGTCATGGTGGAAAGCTGCGGCTGCGCCGACTACGAGAGTTTCAAGGGTGCCCTGCCTTACATGGACGCCATGTTCATGGATATTAAACATATTGACCCGGAGAGGCATAAAGAAATAACTGGTGCAGATAACCGGCTCATCTTAGAGAATATTCGGCGGATTGCAGAATTTGGAATACCAATTACCATCCGCACCCCCGTTGTTCCCGGTTATACAGACCAAGAAGAGAATATTCGAGGTATCGCTGACTTCGCCGCGTCTGTTTCCGGAATCCGCGAGTATGAGCTGCTGGCTTACCACGACTTTGGAAAAGCCAAATACAAAGCTTTGGGCAGACCCTATGATTTGGAGGATGTGAAACCGCCGGTGGAGGAACAGATGAACGCGCTGGCGAGAAGCGCCAATGAAATTCTAAGAAAGACAGGGAAAATATGTTATTGGATAAAGAATAATGAAAAGGAGGGAATCGAATGATTTCTGAAAGAATTGTGAGATTAAGTGAAAAGGTGAGAGATACGCCGGTCACCATTTGTCTTGACAGAGCCAGGCTGATTACCAGGTTTTACAGCCAGCCGTCCATGGAGCCGTTTATGGTGAGAAGGGCCAATTCCTTCGCTTATGTGCTGGACCATAAGAAGATTTTCATCGACCAGGATTCCGTTCTGGCAGGCCACCTGGCTTCCCGCCTCCACGGAGCGCCTCTGTATCCGGAGATGACCGCCTGGCTGCGGGACGATCTGGAGGAGCTGGACACCAGAAAGTCGGATAATCTCCAGTTTCTGCCCGGAGAAAAGGAAGAGCTGAGAGCCATCGTGAAGCGGTGGGAAGGAAGAACCTTCGGAGATTTGACGGCGGCCCTTTCTGAAGAAGACATCGATACCATGGTGGATATCGGCGTCTTCACCAAGGGAGTTTCCAACAAGTCCACCATGAACCACGCCCCTTGCTACGATGAAATGGTGACCAAAGGCTATAGATACTACATCGACCAGTGCAAGGCTAACATCGCAGCCATCGACCACATGGACATTGAGAAAATGGAAAGTCGCTACACCTGGGAGGCCATGATAATCGTCATGGAAGCCATCATCCGCTTTGCACACCGGTATGCAGACCTGGCAGAGGAGATGGCGGCGGAATGCGCCGACGAAGAGAGAAAGGCCCAGCTTCTGACCATGGCGGAGAACTGCAGAGTGGTGCCGGAAAATCCGCCGCAGAATTTCCATCAGGCGGCCCAGTTTGTATGGTTCACCCACCTGGCTATCCAGATGGAATACAACAGCAACGACAACTGCCTGGGAAGATTCGACCAGTATATGTATCCGTTCTATCAAAAGGATTTGGAAAATGGGGTCAGCGAAGCCTTTATCGCCGACCTGATTCACGAGTTTAAGCTGAAGATTGCGGAGCTGTGGGAGGTGCGTACCACCAGAGAGTCCATCGCTTACCCGGGGTGCCCGCTGTGGATTCACATGATGATAGGCGGGGTATTGCCGGACGGAAGGGACGGCTGCAACGATTTGACCCGTCTGATTCTCCACTGCATGGAGGATTTGCAGACCAAGGAGCCGTGCGTATCCTTCCGCTACCATGACGGCGTAGATGAGGAGACCTTTAAGCTGGCCCTTTCGGTGGCGAGAAAAGGGGGAAGCCATCCGGCGTTCTTCAACGACAGTACCAACATCGCCCACTGCCTGAGCCTGGGACACACCCTGGAAGAGGCGAGAAACTGGGGTATCTGCGGCTGCATCGAACCGAGCGTGCCGGGTATCACCGACTTTCAGTCCAACGCCGGGTATTTCAACCCCAGCAAGGTCTTTGAAATCACCCTGCACAACGGCGTAGACCCGCTGACGGGAAAGCAGATAGGTCTTCCGACCGGGGACGTGAGAACCTTTACTTCCGTACAGGAAATCATGGACGCCTACGAAAAACAGCAGGACTTCTTCCTGGATAAATTCGTGACCCTCTTCGACCGCATCGTATCCTGCCACGCCTGGACGGCGCCGACCATTACCGGCTCCTGCTTTACCCATGGCTGCATCGAAAAGGGCAGAGTCCTTCAGAGAAGGGGTGCGGATTATAGATATTCCACCATCGGAATTACCGGTGTTGCCAATATCGCCGACTCTCTGGCGGCCATTGAAGAATGCGTCTTCAACAAGAAGTATCTGTCCATGGCGGAACTGATGGATTTGGTGGATACCGATTTTGAAGGAAAAGAGAATATGCGGCAGCTTTTAATCAACAAAGCGCCGAAATACGGCAACGATATCGAGGCGGTGGACGCTTACGCCAACTGGCTGGCCAAACTGTGCAGCGACCAGGTAACCGGCAGAACAGACGGACGAGGGGGACAGTACACCATCGTCATTGCAACCCAGTCCTACAACGTGGTACTGGGCCGGCTCATCGGCGCCCTGCCTGACGGAAGAAAGGCCTTTACAGCTCTGGCGGACAACGCGTCGCCGATGATTGGCATGGACGTAAACGGACCGACAGCGGTGGTAAAATCCCTGGGAACCATGAATCCTATGCTGGCCCAGAGCGGCGTCTTAGTAAACCAGAGATTTGACCCGGCCATCGTAAAAGGGGAAAAGGGACTGCAGATTATTGAGACGGTTATCAGAACCTATTTTGACAAAGAGCACGGACAGCATATTCAGCTCAACGTGGTAGACGACGAAACCCTGCGGGCTGCCCAGAAAGACCCGCAGAAATACAGGAATATCCTGGTTCGGGTAGCGGGATACTCTGCCTATTTCGTCGATTTGGAAAAGGATATCCAGGATAACATCATCGATAGAACCCTGCAGCAGTCACTGTAACTGCGGCGGGTTAAATAGTTTCGCAGATTTTTATGACTAAGCCTGCGGAACAATTAAAATAATATTCATGTACTTATGAAAAAAGAAGAAAGGAGTTCACACATGAATAAGGACAACAATACAGCTGTTCAGAGCGGGTCTCTGAATAACCGTGAAACCTGGGGTTCCAGAATCGGATACATCTTTTCTACCCTGGGAATGGCCGTGGGTGTAGGCGCCCTGTGGCGTTTTCCAATGATGACCGGCCAGTATGGCGGCGGCGCATTTGTCATTGCAGTTATTATCATTACCGTTATCATCGCCACGCCGGTAGGCTGGGCGGAGTCCGCTCTGGGAAGAAAGTACAGGGAAAGTGAATTTAACATCCTGGGGAAACTGGCAGGCAAATGGGGAAAAGGCTTCGGCTATTTTCTGTCCATCATCCCTATCGGACTTTTGGCCTATTATCCCATTATCATCGCAGTAGGGGCCATCTATCTGGGATACACTGTAACCGGAGCGCCGTATCTGGACGACGTGGCAGGTTTTTATGAACAGGTTAACGACAACAAAGTGGCTCAGTATATCGGCGTTGTGATTATCATTCTGCTGACCGCTGTAGTTTCCACCAGAGGCATCAAGAAGGGCGTGGAAAAAGCCTGCAAGGTCATGCTGCCTCTGATGTTGATTCTAATCTGTCTGGTAGTAGTCTGCGTTCTGACCCGCCCGGGAATTTCAGAAGGCATCAAATATTACCTGGTTCCTAACTGGGAAGACTTTAAGAGTGTAGACCTCTGGCTTGCTGCTGCAGGTATGGCCCTCTTTGCCTGCGGCGTAGGACCGGGATTCCTGGTAACTTATGGAAGCTATATGGACAAGGATACCGACGTGGCAGGCGATTTCCTCACTGTAAATCTGGCCCAGCTGGCCACCTGCCTGATTTGCGGCCTTGCCTTCGTACCGTCCGCCATTCTGTTTGGATTGGACTTAACTGCGGGAAAAGGCGTGTTGTATCAGACTCTGCCGCTGGTGTTTGAAAAGCTGCCTGGCGGAATGCTGTGGTTCGGCGTATTCCTGGTGGCCCTGCTCTTTGCAGGCCTGTCTACTACCATGGGACAGATGGAGATTTTCGTCTCCAACATCATCGACGCCCTGCACATTTCAAGAACCAAGGCGGTTACCATCGTGTCGGTGCTGGCCATTCTTATCGCCATTCCGTGCGTGTGGAACGACGCATTCTTCTCCTTTACGGATAATCTGATTGGAAACGTTATGTACTGCATTTCCGCAGCGGTCATCTCCGTATTCCTGGGCTGGGTTATCGGCGCCAAGAAAATCAGAGAAGAATGGTACAATCCTACTTCCAGAATCAAATATGGCAGCTGGGTGGACATCGTATTCAAGTTCATCTCAGTTCCGGCATTCATCTACTTTGGAATTACAGCGATTATGTCGCTGTTCTAAAAACAGCATGAAACTGTACAGAGCGGGAGGACGTCAGGCCTTCCGCTCTGCAGGTAAAATCAGGAGAAAGGAGGAGGTAGGTATTGAGATACGCAGTTCTTACAGACTTTGGCAGCACCTATACAAAGGTGGTTTTGGCGGATTTGGAAAA
>CBCTFZ010000044.1:0-24404 GCA_965146355.1 uncultured Emergencia sp.
CTTGTACCTTTTCTGTTTTTGCCGGTATGGGCAATTATTTCCAATGCCATGATAATCGGCGCCCTTTTAGGTCTTGGAGCGTCAACCGGTGCCATGTCGCCGATGAAAGCCATTGTCTTTGGACTGCTGCCCCATGGCGTCTTTGAACTGACAGGGTTTTTCCTGTCCATGGCAATGGGCATTTATCTGTGCAGAATCCTGACTCTAAAGGTGCTGCGCAAAGCGGCGGACGAGAAGATATTGCCGCTGCTCAACCATATTGCGAAGACTTTTGTACTGGTCGTAATTCCGCTGCTTTTGGCGGCGGCGTTGATAGAGTACGGCGTCACGCCCCACCTGATGAAGCTGGGCGGACTTTCGTAGGAAGAACAGGAGAAAAACGATGAAACGACTGGAAACACTGTTTGAAAGCCTTTTTCAGGGTGAAGAACTGATTAAAATGATTTTTTCTGCAAAGAGGAGAAAGTCTATAGACTACAATAAGGTTACAATCCGTCCGGTAAAAATGGGAGAACAACTGGTATTTCAGGCGGAGTATGCATTTGAAAAGAAAGTAACCCATAAGAATCTTTCCGCCGGTGAGGCGCAGTCTCTGGCCGCACAGCTGGTAGCTGAAGACTTTAAGCAAGTCAATATTTTTACTCTTTCTGAGGACATTCAGGTGCTGGCCTCTAAACCGGAGAAGGCGAAAATCACCACAAAGCCTGCTACCAAGGGAATGCCCAGTCTTGCTCACAACCGGGAGAAAAAGAGAATCATCCCCGAGGGAGTGCCCTGTGATTTCCTCATCCGTCTCGGCGTTATGGAGGAGGACGGAAAGGTTGTTCAAAGACATTACAGCAAGTATCGTCAGATTAACCGGTATTTGGAAATCGTGGAGGATGTGTTCCCTTATCTTCCCGCAGACAGAAGGCTGCGTATCATCGACTTTGGCTGCGGTAAGGCATATCTGACGTTTGCCCTGTATTATTACCTGAAAATCCTGAAGGGGCGGGATGTGGAGATTATCGGTCTGGACCTGAAGAAAGATGTAATCAGGTTTTGCAGCAAGATTGCCTCGGACCTGGGATACGATGAACTTAAGTTTCTCCTGGGAGATATCGCCGATTACACAAATGACCGGGCCGATATGGTAGTGACGCTGCACGCCTGCGATACGGCAACCGATTACGCTCTGATTCATGCGGTGGCATGGGACACCAAGGTCATTTTGTCCGTGCCTTGCTGTCAGCACGAGCTGTTTGGACAGATTCACAACGATTTGCATCAGCCCATGCTGAAATACGGTATCCTGAAAGAGCGGCTGACTGAGTACCTGACCGACGGTCTGCGGGGGCTGAAACTGGAGGCGGCCGGCTATGATGTTGCCATGATTGAGTTTACCAGCCTTGAACACACTGCCCGCAACATTATGATAAAAGCTGTAAAGACCGGTCAGCAGGAAAGCCGGCGGGCACAAAGAGCTCAGCAGCAGTACGAGGCCCTGCGGGATTTTTATCAGGTGAAGCCGACCATAGACCGGCTGTAAAATAGAAAAACAAAAAAGAGCCCATAGCTCTAAACTTTCAAGTATAATGTTAATTACCAATAAAACATAAGTGAAAGGAGATTAAAGCTATGGCTCAAATCAATATTACATTAAATATGGTAGAAATGGTTGTTTCCAGTGTTTCTACACGCAAAATTTCCAATGTGACTGAAATCCTTTGTGGGAAAACCATCGCGTTGTTTCTAAGGCGCTTATGATAGCGATGGGAATTCGAGAAGATGGGGTCAGAGAAATCATAGGCTTTCAGGTGTGTGAAAATGAAAGCAGCCAAACATGGGAGTCTTTTTATCGTTCTCTTGTAAAAAGAGGGCTAAGAGCGCCTAAGATGATTACATCTGATGCACACCAAGGGGAAAAGCATGGAATTGGTGCAGCATTTCCTACCGTGCCATGGCAGAGATGTCGGGTACATTTCAGAAAAAACATCTTAGATAAAATACCAAAGAATATGTAGAGGGAATAAGAAGTGAACTGAACGAAATGTTTCAGGCAGAACCCATAGAAGAAACCGAGAAATCAAGACACAAATTTGGACCTGACCGAGGGGAGGTAAGATGTTTTTGTGCTAAACGAAATAAACGCTGTAAGTTAGCACAAATTTTTTCAAAAAAAGAAGGGAGAATTGTGCTAAACGCACTCTATCTTGCCGTTTAGCACAACACTCCCTTTGCGTCAACAGAACAAATTTATGCCAAATACATATCAGAAACCAATTTAGCATAATCTTTTGCCCTTTTTGCCTGTAGTCGCCCTGCCTTTTTGTGCTAATCTACTCTGAAAGCGGCAATTAGCACAAAAACATCTTACATGTAGCGCAGAGGAATCTTTCCGCACCACTAGAAAAGGGGCTGTCGCACAGTTCACTAATTAGTCGAACTGTGCGACAGCCCATGATTTTTTTGGGTTTTGCCCCGGCTGCTGACCCGGCTCCAAGTTTAGAATCCGGCCTGCAGCGGCCGTTATGGTTCTACGAACTCTACGCCGAGAATATCAGCGATGGACAGTGCCAGATTGCGGCCGATACCTTCGATATTGTTTTTAATCCAGTTGGCGTCCTCCACGTTGTCGTGATAGGCAATTTCTACCAGTACGGCAGGCGCATTGGTACGGCGCAGCTCTACCAAAGTAGTGGTAGGGACTACGGTGACCAGAGACGGGTCCGGATAAATGGTCTTCAGGTTGTTGCCTGTGATTTCCGCTGCCCGGCGGCCTGCCTCAGAATCCCGATAATAATAGACATCGGGGCCTTTAATGGTTCCAGCCAGATTAGGCGGGGCAGCGTTGGAATGGATAGCAAAATGCAGGTCATAATTTCCGGCGTTGGAGTCGGCGATAGAATTGCTGACTGTACCGCCCGGATTGTTTCTGGAAAATGTGATACCGCTGGCTCTAAGATAAGGTATCATAGCGTCGGTAATCAGATTGGCGTAATATTCCTCCGTACCGCCGTTTACGAATTGATTATATTCCTGAGTTGACGGACTCAAAAAAACGCTGGGCATAAGCGATTCCTCCCTATGTTTAAATGATTTTTTCCGCCTTCCCCCTTTGGGAGACGGATTTTTTAACTGTACGATATCATATGCAACCTTGAGAAAAATGGTGAATTGTGGGAAGTATACACAAAAAATATGAATAAATTTTATTTTAATTTAACAAATAAATACAAAAAAAGTAGTGTAAACTATTGAATACAGCGTGGTAACGTGGTAAAATAAATAGATATTTTATTCAAAGAAGGGAAATCAATGACGGAACAACAGAAAATTATCAACATTGCAGTAATCGCCCATGTAGACGCAGGCAAGTCCACACTGGTAGACGCTTTTCTGAACCAGAGCGGCGTTTTCAGAGCCAACGAGGACGTGGCCGACTGTGTTATGGACAGTGATGACATTGAGAGGGAAAGAGGAATTACCATTTACTCCAAGAACTGCTCCATCATGCATGGCGATGTGAAAATAAATATCGTAGATACGCCGGGACACGCGGACTTTTCCTCCGAAGTAGAGCGTATTATGAAAACAGTGGATACGGTAATTCTGCTGGTGGATTCCAGCGAAGGACCTATGCCCCAGACCAGATTTGTATTGACTAAGTCTTTAGAACAGGGACTGAATCCAATTCTTTTTATCAACAAGATTGACAAGAAAGACGCCAGAATTGACGAGGTGGTGGACGAAGTCTACGAGCTTTTCATGGACCTGAACGCAAACGACCAGCAGCTGGATTTTCCGATTCTTTACGGTATCGCCAGACAGGGTATCGCTGTCAGAGAGCCGCAGGACGCGGCGGGGGTTCTGGTAGAACAGGGAGATACTAAGCTGAAGCATACGCCTGCCGGTTACAACGGCCTGGATATCACGCCGCTGTTTGACACCATCATCGACCACTGCCGGCCTTATCCTGATTTTCGGGAGGAGCCGCTGCAGTTTCAGGTTTCCACCTTGGGTTACGACGACTACATCGGAAGATTGGGCATCGGAAGGATTACCAAAGGAAAAATCAGAGAAGGTCAGACTGTAGCCGTTGCCAAGGCAGACGGACAGATTGTACAGAGAAAAATCAACCAGGTTTTTGTTTACAGAGGTTTAAAGAGAGTCGCAGTACCGGAGGCGGAATGCGGCGACATTGTTGTGGTTTCCGGTATTTCCGATATTTCTATCGGAGAGACCATCTGCGACCCTGCGGCTCCTGAGCCTATGGAAATGATTCATATTGAAGAGCCGACCCTTTCCATGAACTTTATGGTAAATAAGTCGCCTTTTGCAGGCAGGGTGGGGAAATTTGTCACCTCCAGGCACATCAGAGAGCGGCTGAACAAAGAACTGGAGGTCAACGTAGGCCTTTCCGTAGAGGAAACCGGCTCTACCGACAGCTTCAAAGTGTCGGGTAGAGGTGAGCTGCACCTTTCCATTCTTATCGAAAATATGAGAAGAGAAGGCTACGAGCTGGCTGTTTCCAAGCCGGAGGTTATTTACCGCAAGGATGAAAACGGAAAGAAACAGGAGCCCGTTGAGGAAGTGGTTATCAGCGTACCTGACGAGTATGCCGGTACGGTCATTTCCAAGCTGAACCTGCGAAAGGGAATGATGGTTCAGATGAGCGGTGAAAACGGATATTCCAAACTGGAATACCATGTGCCGACCAGAGGGCTTCTCGGCTATAGAACAGAGTTTATCAACGATACCCGGGGAGAGGGCACCATGGAAAGACGGTTCCTCGCCTTTGAAGACTATAAAGGGGATATTCCGGGCAGAACCAACGGCGTTGCCATCGCCATCGAAGAAGGGGACTGTACGCCTTATGCCCTGTTCAACATCGGCGAACGGGTGCAGATGTTTGTAGAGCCGGGTACTCGGGTCTACGAAGGCATGATTGTGGGTATGAATTCCAGAAACGAAGACATGGAAGTAAATCCGTGCAAGGCGAAAAAGGTCAGCAATATGCGGGCTGCCGGAAGTGACGACGCAATCAAGCTGTCGCCGCCGAGAACCTTTACGCTGGAAGAGGCGCTGGAGTTTATTGAAGATGATGAGCTGGTGGAAATCACCCCGGACGACATCCGCCTGAGAAAGAAACTGCTCCGCGAAATCGAGAGAAGAAGAGCCGGAAGGTAATGGGGCAAGTCGTATAATGGAGTTGTCCCAATTTGCAGGGCAAATTGAAGGAAACTCCTTATGCTGTTGACCCCCAAGAGTCCGAAAGGAGAGAGGACGATTGGCAAGGGGCAAGTCGTATAATGGAGTTGTCCCAATTTGCGAGGGCAAATTGAAGGAAACTCCATTAATGAAGTACGCAAGGAGAGATTATGGATAAAGCTATACTGATTAAGATTGGCGAAGCCCTGGTGATTCTGCTGGTTGGCTGGATTCTGATTACCATCATACTTCGCTTAAGCCGCAGAGCTTTGGGAAAATCCAGACTGGATGGAGCGCTGCACACCTTTATCCTCAACAGCATCAAGGCTGTGCTTTGGATTTTCGTGATTATCAGCGCTCTGGCGAAGCTGGAGGTAGCGACTACTTCTATGGTAGCGGTGCTCAGTGCAGGGGGCGCGGCCATAGCCCTGGCGCTGAAGGACAGTCTGGGCAATGTGGCGGGAGGCATCATCATTTTAATCAACAAGCCTTTCAGCCGCGGCGATACCATTGAGGTGCAGGGAACCACAGGAGTTGTTGATTCCATCGACCTCTTGACTACCAAGCTGCATACTTTCGACAACAAGGTGGTAACCATTCCCAACGGAACCATAACCACATCTATTCTGACCAACTATTCCAGAGAGGATACCCGCAGAGTGGACTGTGTGTTCGGTATCAGTTACGAAGCGGATATTTTAAAAGCTAAGGAGATTTTGCAAAGTGTAGCAGAGGCCAGTCCGCAGATACTGGCAGAGCCGGCTCCGGTTATCGGAGTAGCCAGCCAGGGCGAACATGCAGTTACACTGGATTTAAAAGTTTGGTGTTCCACTTCCGACTATTTTGATGTAAAATACTTCTTAGAGGAGAATGTGAAATTAGCCTTTGACGAGGCGGGAATTGAGATTCCTTATCCTCAGATGGATGTTCACATTAAAAAATAAACAGTTATCAATTTTAATTTTTTTATATAAAGAGAGTGGGAGAAAAAAATGAAAGAAATTAAAAAATTTAAGAGAGTTTTAGTCGCCAACAGAGGCGAGATTGCAATCAGAATCTTTCGTGCCTGCAATGAACTGGGCATCAGAACGGTTGCGGTTTACTCAGAAGAAGACAAGAATTCCCTGTTCAGAACCAAGGCGGACGAATCTTATCAGATTGGAAAAGGTAAAGCGCCGGTTGCGGCTTATCTGGGTATCGATGAGATTATCGAGCTGGCAAAGACTAAGGGCGTAGACGCAATTCATCCGGGCTACGGCTTCCTTTCCGAAAACGAAGAATTTGCGGCAGCCTGTGAGGATGCGGGGATTGAGTTTATCGGACCTACCAATAAGATGATGGGCAGCCTGGGCGACAAGATTCAGTCTAAGCTGGTTGCCATGGAGGTGGGCGTGCCTACGATTCCAGGCGTAGAAAAGGCCATTGAAACTGAAGAGGAGGCCGTAGAGATTGCGAAGAAATGCGGCTATCCAATCATCCTGAAGGCGGCTGCAGGCGGCGGCGGCAGAGGCATGAGAATCGTAAGAAGCGAAAAGGATTTGGTTCCGGAATATAGAAGCGCAAGAAGCGAGGCCGCCAAAGCATTCGGCATCGACGATATCTTTATTGAAAAGTACTTAGAAAGTCCAAAACACATTGAAGTGCAGATTTTGGGCGACAAATACGGCAACGTAGTACATCTTTGCGAAAGAGACTGCTCTATTCAGAGAAGACACCAGAAGGTCGTTGAATTTACGCCGGCTTTATGTCTTTCTGAAGAGCAGAGAAAGGCTATATGCGAAGATGCTCTGAAGATTGCCAGATTTGTAAATTACAGAAGTGCCGGTACTGTTGAGTTCCTGCTGGACAAAAACGGAAATCATTACTTCATCGAAATGAACCCTAGAATCCAGGTAGAGCATACCGTTACGGAAATGGTAACAGGTCTTGACATCGTGCAGGCGCAGATTCTCATCGCAGAGGGATATCCGCTCAACTCCGATGAAATTGGTATCAGAAGCCAGAAAGATATCGTAATGAGGGGAAATGCCATTCAGTGCAGAATTACTACAGAAGACCCTGCCAACGGCTTTGCCCCTGACACGGGTACTATTGAGCTTTACAGAAGCGCCTCCGGCTATGGTATCCGTCTGGACGGCGGCAACGGTTTTACAGGCTCTGTTGTATCCCCTTACTACGACAGCCTTCTGGTAAAGATTACCGCCTATGCCAACACCTTTGAGGGCGCGACCCGCAAGGCAATCCGCGCGCTGAGAGAAACTGAAATCAAGGGTGTAAAGACCAACATCGGTTTCCTGCTCAACGTACTGAACCATCCTATTTTCAGAGCCGGAAACTGTGACACAGGATTTATTGCCGCAAATCCGGAGCTGCTCAACATCAGAAAAGCAGATGACAAAGAGCTGAAGGTACTGAACTTTATCGGAAATAAAGTGGTCAACGAGACGAAGGGCGTAAAGCCGCAGTTTAACGTGCCGGTGTTCCCTAAGATTCCGATGACCGAAATCAATACCCTGTCCGGCACCAAGCAGATGTTGGATATGAAAGGTCCTGAGGCTGTCGCTAAATGGGCTATGGACCAGAAGAAACTGCTGATTACCGATACTACCATGAGAGACGCACAGCAGTCCCTGATGGCAACCAGAGTAAGAACCGTAGATATGGAAAAAATTGCGCCGGCAGTTGCCCTTTACGGCAAGGATATGTTCTCCGTGGAAATGTGGGGCGGCGCCACCTTTGATACTGCTTATAGATTCCTGAAAGAAAATCCTTGGGAAAGACTGGAAACGCTGAGAGTGAAGATTCCGAATGTAATGTTCCAGATGCTGATTCGAGGCGCCAACGCGGTTGGCTACAAGAACTATCCGGATAACGTTATCCGGGAGTTTGTAAAGGTAGCTGCTGATTCCGGCATCGACGTATTCCGTATCTTTGACGCGCTGAACTGGATTCCGGGCATGGAGGTTGCGCTGGACGAGACTCTGAACCAGGGTAAGCTGGCGGAAGCGTGCCTGTGCTACACCGGCGATATTTTGGACGACACCAGAACCAAGTACAATCTGGATTACTATATCAGAATGGCAAAGGAGCTGGAAAAGAGAGGCTCCCACATTTTGGGTATTAAGGATATGTCAGGTCTTCTGAAGCCGATGGCGGCATATAAGCTGGTGAAAGCGCTGAAAGAAGAGATTGGTATTCCGATTCACCTGCATACCCACGATACTTCCGGCAACGGCGTAGCTACTATCCTGATGGCAGCACAGGCCGGTGTGGATATCGTAGACGCTGCCTTTAACAGTATGTCAGGGCTGACTTCTCAGCCGGCGCTGAACTCTGTGGTTGCAGCCGTTGAAAACAGTGAAAGAGACACCGGAATCGACCTGGACGGTATTCAGAAGATTTCCGAATACTGGAGAGATGTAAGACCGGTATATAAGAAGTTTGAATCCGATATGGCTACATCTACTGCAGAAATCTACAAGTACGAGATTCCTGGCGGACAGTATTCCAACCTGAAGCCGCAGGTAGAAAGCTTTGGCCTGGGACACAAGTTCCAGGAGGTCAAGGATATGTATAAGGCTGTAAACCAGATGCTTGGAGATATCATCAAGGTTACTCCGACCTCCAAGGTGGTAGGAGACTTGGCAATCTTTATGATTCAGAATGACATGACTCCTGAAAACATCGTGGAAAAGGGTAAGGATGTAGACTTCCCTGATTCCACCGTATCCTACTTCGAGGGCATGATTGGCCAGCCTGAGGGTGGTTTCCCTGAGGAATTGCAGAAGGTCGTGCTGAAGGGCAAAGAACCAATCACCTGCAGAGCAGGAGAATTGCTGCCGCCTGAGGACTTTGAATACATCAGAACAGGCCTGCAGAAGCACTTCGATTTGGAGGGCACACCGCAGGAGGTTATCAGTTACGCTATGTATCCGAAGGTATTTGAGGATTATCAGAACAGCCTGAAGAAAGAAGGCAGCTTCAGATACATGGGCAGCGATATCTATTTCCACGGTCTGGAAGAAGGTGAAACCTGCGAAGTGAAGTTGGAAGAAGGTAAAATTCTGGTTATCAAGCTCCACGAAATCAGAGGCGTAGACCCTGAGGGCAACCGTGACCTGGTATTTGAAGTAAACGGCAACAGAAGAATCGTCAAGATTAAGGATGAGGATATGCAGTCTGCAGTATCATCCATCGCTACTGTACGTTTTGCCAACGAGGATGACCCGATGGAAATCGGCGCCAATATTCCGGGCAATATCATTAAGATTCTGGTAAAACAAGGCGAAAAGGTAAGCGAGAAGCAGCCTATCGCAGTCATCGAGGCCATGAAGATGGAAACCAATATCCTGGCCACAGCAGAGGGTATTGTGGAGGATATCTTTGTCAACGAAGGACAGCAGGTAAAGGCAGGCGAGCTGATTGCCAGACTGAAAGAAAAATAAATATAAATGAAAAAAAGGACTCCTTCGACGGGAGTCCTTTTCCTTCTGAAAAAATTATTCCCGCAGTGAATCTCAGAGTCAGAAAAGATGCCTTTGCGGCGGATTCCTTCGGAAAAGGGCTTTCGGGACTAAAAAATACAGCTCCAGGACAATTTATCTTCTCGATAATATTGACTTTTTGTTTGAAAATCTATAAAATAGTTATAAATGAAATATAACGTTTGTCCAAAAGGTGGCGGGTGGAATATACTTGGTATTTTGCCCGCCTTTTATTTCAAATCATCACAGAAAGGAACGAGCAGATGGCATACAAGAAATTCAACGATTTAGTAGAAGCGTGTAAACAGAATCCCCATACTAATACTGTTGCTGTAGCCGGTGCGGCCGATGCCCATGTGCTGGGCGCCGTTGTAAAAGCGGAGAAGATTAACCTGGTAAAGCCAATCTTAATCGGTAATGGAGCCGAAATTGAGAGACTTCTCACGGAAATGGGAGAAGAGGCTGCGAATTACAGAATTGTCAGTGCAGAAACACCTGCCGACTGCGGGGTGGAAGCGGTAGAACTGATTAAGGCCGGCGAAGCCGATTTCATTATGAAGGGTATGGTCGATACCAAGGATGTTCTGAAACCGCTGGTTAAGAAAGAGAACGGACTGCATACAGGCAGAGCGATGTGTGTATTTACATACAACGAGGTGCCTCAGATGGACAAGATGATGGCACAGGCAGACGGCGGCATGATTCCGTATCCGACTTTGGAACAGAAGAGAGATATTATCATTAGCTCTGTAGAAGCACTGCACAAGCTGGGCATCGAGCATCCGTCCATAGCCGTTCTGGCACCGGTAGAAAAGGTAAATCCTAAGATGGTGGAGTGCACCGACGCTGCCGCATTGGTGGAGATGAACAAGAACGGCACAATCACCGGCTGTGATGTCGTAGGCCCTATCTCTTATGACATTGCTATGAGCAAGGAAATCGCGGCTACCAAGAAATATGACTGTCCATACTGCGGAGAATTTGATATGCTGGTATATCCCAACATGTCGGCAGGCAATATGGCCCATAAGGCCATGATTATCTGCGGCGGCACTAAAATGGCCGGCGTCGTAGTAGGCGCAAAAATTCCTGTGGTTTTGACTTCCAGAGGCGCGTCTGAAGAAGAAAAATTCGTATCTCTGGCGCTGGCTTCTCTGATTTCCTAGTCAGCATCCGGTTATAGACTGAAAGGAGAAACCTGTCAATGGCATATAAGATTTTAGTAATCAATCCCGGTTCTACCTCTACTAAGGTAGCCGTATATTTGGATAGACAGCAGCAGTGGGTGGAAAGCATTTCCCATACCCAGGAGGAACTGGCCCCTTTTGCTGACATCTATTCTCAGATGGATTTTCGCGCAGGTCTTGTGGAAAAGTGCTGCGAAAATCACGGAGACGAGGTTGAAGCTTTTGACGCGGTAGTGGGAAGAGGCGGATTGCTGCCGCCTGTACATACAGGCGCGTACGAGGTGGACGGCTATATGCTTGACTGCCTTAAAAACAGACCCCAGCTGCATCACGCTTCTAACCTGGGAGCACCGATTGCTCACGCAATGGCGCAGAAAGCCGGCGTCAAGGCATATATTTACGATGCGGTTGCCGTAGACGAAATGGAGCCGTTATATAGAATCACAGGATTGAAGGACGTATTCAGAATCGGCAGAGGTCACAATCTGAATATGAGAGCTGCGGTTCTGAACCTATGTGAACAGAAGGGTATCGATTACAAGGAACACAATATCCTGTCGGTTCATCTGGGAGGCGGCATTTCCGTGGGGCTCTTTGAACACGGAAAACTGGTAGATATGATTTCCGACGACGAAGGGCCGTTTTCGCCGGAAAGAGCCGGAGGACTCCCCGGTTACAGAGTGCTGGACTACTGCTATGATGTGGTAGAAGACAAAGGGACCATGCTGAAAGAACTGCAGAGAAAAGGCGGACTGGTGGCCCACTTCGGCACTGCCGATTCCAGAGAAGTTGAGAGAATGGTAATGGACGGCGATGCCCATGCCAAACTGGTTTATGACGCTATGATTCTCAACATCGCGAAGAATATCGCAAAGCTTTCCGTAGATGTAAACGGGAAAATCGACTATATCGTGCTGACCGGCGGCATCGCATTTTCCGAATATGTGACCGGCGGCATTAAAGAACGAGTAAACTTTATCGCGCCGGTAGAGGTAATCGCCGGTGAAAAAGAAATGGATTCTCTCGCATTCGGCGCACTTCGCGTCTTGACAGGAGAAGAAACCGCCAGATTTTTAGAAAAAGAGGAGTAACTTTTATGCAAAATAATAAAAGATGGATTTATTTAGGTGTAGGGACACTACTTTTGATTTTCTGCGGCTTGATTTATGGATGGTCGCTGTTTAAAGCCCCGTTCAGCGAGGTTTACACAGAATGGACTTTGTCCCAGCTTTCTATGACTTTTACGATTTCTATGATTTTCTTCTGTATAGGAGGATTTGTGTCGGGTAAATTATCTGCGAAACTGCAGCCGAGAGTCATCATTATGATTGCCGCTGTGCTGCTGCTGTTGGGATTCTTCGGCGTATCCAGAATGAATCCGGATAACCCGTCCTTAAGCTTGCCGATGCTGTACATCTGCTATGGATTTTTAGGCGGCTCCGGCGTAGGACTGACCTACAACTGCGTCATCGGTACCATGAACAAGTGGTTTCCTGACAAGCCGGGTATGGCGTCAGGTATCATGATGATGGGCTTCGGTCTGGGAGCGCTGATTTTAGGAAGTATCGCCACCAGTCTGGTTGCTTCCAAAGGCATTTTTACCACCTTTATGATTTTGGGCGTCATGATTTTCGTGGTACTGGTTGTCGGTTCTTTCTTTATCAAAGTACCGGAAAAACCGGCTGGAGCCGCTGCGGCCAATGGGCCTGAGCTGTACGGTGAAGGTCCGTCTCATATGCTGAAAACCGCGTCTTTCTGGCTGTTCATGCTGTGGTGTATCGTGGTGAACATCGGCGGTCTGATGGTGGTAAACAGTGCGGCGTCTATCGCAGTGGCATTTGGCGCACCTGCTATTGTAGGCATGATTGTTTCCGTATTCAACGGAGCCGGCCGCGTCGTTATCGGTACCATTTATGATAAAAAGGGCGGAAAGTTTTCTATGATTGTCGACATGATTTTCATGTTTGCAGGCGGTATCGCACTTCTGGCAGGTGCCAAGACTATCGCTATGGTGCTGATTCTTCTGGGACTTTTGTCCATGGGACTGTGCTACGGCGGAAATCCGACTATCTGCTCTACTTTTATCAACAGATACTACGGACCGAAATATTTTTCTGTAAATTTCGGCATCGGTATGTTCAATCTTGTTCCGGCAGCAATTCTGGGACCTATGATTGGAAGCGCACTGGTAGAAAAATCCGGCGGCAGCTACGATTCCAGTTTCATCGCCATTCTGGTCTGTGCAGTCATCTCTCTGGTTCTCTGGGTGCTGGTATCCAAATGCATACAGAAAGAAAACGCGAAGAGAGAAGAGCCAAGACCGTTCTAATTTAAAATCAGAAAGAGAATTTCATATTTTGCAGAAAGAGGCGGAGAGATTTCCGCCTTTTTCTGTTAGGTTTAAAAGTTTTGCTGCTGCCAAAGGATATTCGATTAGAGTATAGGGGACTCCACGCTGTCATAGGGCTGTCTTTGCGGAAGCGCAGCTGTAAACAGCCGTCCCCGTTATATGGGATAGACTTTTCATGGAGATTATTATATAATGAAAATACAAAATGAGGTGGCTTTATTAGGAAAGCGGGAATACCTTATAAAATCAATCTTTTGTAAGGTGAAAAATGGAAGGTAGGGGATGGAGATCAATATGTATAAGAAAAAGATTATCGTTACTTTCAGCATGGTGCCGGGAATTGCGGCAATGTCCACTTCTATTGTATTTGCAGACTCTTCATGGATTTGGATATCTGAAACGAGACCATATGATGTGCTGCCTTTTGTTGCGGCGGCAACAATTCTTATTGAAAGCGCCATGGTCTGCTGGCTGGGTAAAGTCAGAAAAAAGCCGTTTGCTGTCGTTGTGGTTCTCATCAGCAATCTGATTTCATTTGTGCTGCCTTATATGCTGGGAATTGCAATGGCTGTGTATCCGGGAACTGAAGTCTGGGACAGAATGCCGTTTTATACGGTAAGTTTTCTATACCTGCTGCTTACACTGGCCGCGGAAGTGCCGGTCGGGTATGCTTTGCTGAAAAAACATGTTGACAACGGAAAGAAACTGCTGTTTACCCTCATTGCGGCCAACGCGGTGACTACTGCTATGGTAGCTGTGGTAGAGAGAACCCTATGCGAAGGGCATTGGTGATGACAAAGTTGATGTTATAGAAGCAATGTCTGTGAAAAAAAGTGGTGTATTTATGAGAGAAGGTGTTGACCTTATGGAAGGAGGTCTTCGTGGAGGACAGCAAAATTGTAGAGCTGTACTGGCAGAGAAGTGAAGCGGCAATTTCCGCTACTTCAGAAAAGTATGGCAAATACTGCAATTACATAGCCTACAACATCCTGCGAAACAGTGAAGACGCAGAGGAATGTGTCAACGATACCTATATGCGGGCCTGGAACGCCATTCCTCCCCATAAGCCGGCGCAGCTATCGACTTTTTTAGGAAAGATTACGCGGAATCTTTCACTGAACAAGTATAAAGGCCTTCACGCTCAGAAACGGGGTAAAGGACAGATAGATATGGCTTTGTCGGAACTAGGGGAGTGTATCGGTCAGACTTCGCGGATAGAAACCATGGCTGATGAAATGGTAGTGGTCCAGGTAATCAACGGATTTTTGGCAGACCAGCCAAAACTGAATCGAATTGTATTTGTGAAACGATACTGGTATCTCAGTTCTATTAAAGACATAGCTGAAGAACTGGCCATGAACGAGAACCGAATTACCTCTATGCTGTTCCGCATGAGAAAAGAACTGAAACATCGTCTGGAAAGTGAAGGAATTGCACTATGAAAGAAGAAAAACTTCTATGGCTGATGAATGATATTGACGACGCATACATAAAAGAGGCGTCAGAGTATCGGACGGAAGCTGAGCCGAAAGAAGCGCCGGAGAGAAAATTCTCTTTCCGAAAACAATGGATTCGATACGGCGCAATTGCAGCTGCCTGTCTGATTGCAGCAGTGGCAGCCTACGGCCTGCTGCCGGGAGATGGGAATAGAAATGATGGGAAGAACACTGTCTTAAAATCGGAGACAGAATCGGATTTGCCGACGCTTTCAGTGGAACACTATGCTGCCAAGATGAAAGAACCTGACGAAAAGTTTGGGAATCCGTCTCAGGAGTCCGACGGTAATCCATGGGTTCCCGACGCGGAGGTAGAGACGCTCCCCGTTTACGAAAACATCGCCTATGCGGGGGAGGCTGACAGGCAGGCAGCGCCGGTCAGCAACGAAGCTCTGAAAGAGACCATACAGATGACTGCGGCAGCCATGGATATGACCGTAAAGGATGTGGAATATCATGATGGGGAAGGTAATTCCCAAGATGAAACAGACCAGGACGGCATTTCCTATAAGGCTACAGCCCATACTGATACGGGAACCATTACGGTAACCTACAATAGTTTTGTTAAAGTAGAATACGACCAGCCTCAGTCTTTACCTGAGGAGTATACGGTAGCTGCGGAGGACATGACCAATGAGAGCGCCGAGGAAATTACTGAATACCTTCTGGGTGAATATGGAAAACTCATGGGATTTTCCAATCCAAAGGCCAGTATTCGTATGTTTTACGACTCTGACGGTCAGGCAAAATGGATTTTCTCAGGATACGATGACAACGGGGACAGTTTGCAGGAACAAATTGTAAGCTACAACTTAAAGAGAATGCGCTTTGAACTGGATGAAAACGGTCAGCTGATTGGCATCGCCATGCTGGATAATCTGGCTTCCGGCCGAAAGATTGAGGAGTATCCTATTATCACAGCGGAGGAAGCCAAGGAACTTCTGTCCAGGGGAGAATATGTAACCAATCATTCAACCTCTCCTAAGATTGAAAATATCGAAAAAGAGGCGCTGATATATCTTACCGGGCCTGAGTGCAATATCTTCATGCCTTATTATGCTTTCGACGTGAGAATCGACGAAAAAGACGGCGGACTCATCTGCTACAGCACTTATTATGTGCCTGCTGTGAAGGAAGAATATCTGGACAAGATGCCCGCTTCTGACGTAGGGCAAAGCAGCGCAGCGCAGGATGATTAAAGGGAGCCCATGGTGCGGGCCAAATGGCTTTAAAGACAGGGCCGTTTTTCAAACTGAATAGAAAGTAACCGAACCAGACACCCCGGCATATGCTGAAACCGGGGTGTTTTCATTATGAAAAGGAAAGGAATTGACGTCAGCTACTGGAACGGACGGCTGACGGAGGAGGCGTACAGAAGAATCAAAAGAAACGGGATTGAATTTGTTATCGCTAGGGCCGGAGGCTATGGAGGAACCATGGCAGACAGCACCTTTGACAATCATTACAGGAGAGCTAGGGAGAGCGGACTGGGCTTCGGCGCGTATTACTATTCTACGGCTATGACACCTGCCCAGGCAAGAGCTGAAGCACGCCACGCCGTAGCCCTTTGTCGCGGCAAGGTGTTCGACTATCCTATCTGGATGGATGTGGAAGACACAGGTACTTTGGGGAGATTACCCAAAAGGACACTGACCCGGGTAATCAGAGCCTTCGTCAATGAGGTGAAACGCCTGGGGAGAAAGGCAGGCGTCTATGCATCCTATTCGTGGCTGACGGAGAAGATTGATAGCCTTGAGGGAATAGATGTCTGGGTTGCCCAGTATAACGATGTGAACGATTATAAAGGGAAAACGGCCATGTGGCAATATAGCTCGGAGGGGCGCTTTGAAGGCGTTCAGGGCCATTTTGACTTGAACTGGTGCTATAAAGACTATGGAGGAGAGGAGATATCTAAACCTTACGAGGGACCTCTTTCTCTTCCTCCCAGAGGCTACTTCAGGAGAGGAGATACGGGAGAACTGGTGCGCCAGCTCCAGAGGTTCTTTCACTGGTATGGAGAAACGTCTCTGGCTATGGACGGCATTTACGGCCCGCTGACGGAAGCCGCTGTGAAACGCTTTCAGAGACGGTATGGGCTGGTGGTTGACGGGCTGTTTGGACAGGAAAGCCTGGAAAAGGCAAGGACCATTCGCAGGTAGTAGGAGACTGTTTCAAAGTCTGTGTAAAGTAAAAAACTGATATAAGATATGTTAATTAGTTACTGAAGGGCAAAGCCGTTTTTAGGGCTTTGCCCTCTGGTTGTATTATAACGCTGATTATGGACATGTCAAACAGGGCCGCCTGACAGCAGCCCATTCCAGCCTATAATCAGGATAATCGTTCTTCAAAGTAGATTTCTAACTGGGAATGAATCTGTCCCCAGTCCTGTCGGTGTCCCGTCCATTTTTTCGTGATATCCATCATTGCAAGGTATAACATCTTTAACAGGCTGTCATCTGACGGAAATACTGTTTTGGATTTTGTAACCTTGCGAAGCTGCCGATTGAATCGGTAGTGCCGCATATGGAAACTTTCAGAGGCTCACCTTATGCAGTTAGCCTCTTTTACCCTTGTGTTATAGATTCGCCATTTTCCCATAGTTCATCACATGATAAATCAATTTCATCGTTCCAGCTAATTCCGTAGCCATCCGAGTCAGCTTTTACCTGTAGCTATCCAATGAAACATTAAGTTCTCCATCCTTTCTACTCCAATGGCGGAAGCTGTATCAATTCTTGAGTTTCCCATATCTTTAAAAGTTCTGGTGGATATTCCTTTAGCCACTCTTGAACAAATTTTAAGGCTCGTTTAGGCAAATCGCCTTCTAACATTTCTCCGGTATTGATACTGATGGATTCTATGTATTCCCCATAAATAGCATGGATATGTGGAGGATTATGTTCGTTTTGACTAAAATAAATTTTTATAACAATTCCGTAAAGCTTGAAATAACAGGCATAATTTTTTTCTCCTTAGGCAGATTACTTTTTGTTCACAATCTCGTCTCGGTTTCCTAATAGCGTTTATATATGTCTCCTCGATTGTCAACATTTTCAATCTTAATAATTCTTACAACTTCATCAATGCTGTATAAAATCCTAAAATCCCCAACGCGCAAGCGGTACAACTCAAAGCCTCTTAATTTTTTTATGTCATTTCCCTCGGGAAGCGTATAAATTGCTTTATATAGTCTTATGCGCTGCGGCTTATCCTGTTTCTCAATAAATTTTTGCGCCGCCTTTTCAAATTCAATCTTGTATGTCTGCATATGTCAAACCTTCTTTTTCTAAAAGTGCGTCAAAAGAAACAGTTTCGCCATCATTTTCTTTTTTTGCTTCTGCTAACATTTTCAAATCCCATTCGTCCGGTTCGATTTCATCAATTATATGCACTTTTAAACCCTGAATATAACCTATGACAAATGCAATCTGACTTTCAGACATATCTTCTAATAAACTGATTGCGTATTCTTTGTTGCTCATTTTTAACCCCTTTCTATTTTCTTAATACTGCCTGTTTGATAAATGAGGACTTTGTAAGGCCGGCAGCTCTAGACTCAGCTTCTATTTTATCCACTTCATCAATGGTACATACAGCCGCCAATTTTTTGTAGTGCTCTTCATTGTCCTCCTCTGGGGTGTTGCCCCTTATGTTAACTCTATTATACCACCCAAAGGGTAGTACGTCAGGAAATTTTTAAAGTTTTTTCTTTTTTACGGCTTAATGTAGTTCTGCTAAAAGACTTACGGCAAGTAATTGACGAAGCAGTCGCAAAATCCCGAACCAACAAGAACGCTTTTATTAGAATAGCCATACTGAAAAAGATTGAAAGGGAATCTGAGTAAGGTACTTTTTTATCATAAAAAAGATTTTTGCTGGAAATGTAAGGATGACTAAATCTGGAAATGCGTTAGCTGATATAATCGAAGCAAAGCCTAATATAGCTTCATTTAATGAAATATTTCAATTATTGATAGCCCCCTACAGGTTATAAACATATAAGGAGCGATAAACACATGGCTAACAATAATATGATAGGGTTCCACAGGGGGTTCCACACCTAAACGGTATAAAATACCCTAAAATGGTTCAAAAAATGTAAAAAAATGTAAAAAATGCAAAAAAGAAAAAGGCCTTGAAAACGTTGAATTTTCAACAGTTTCAAGGCATTTTTCTTTTGGTACTTCCAAGGGGAGTTTGCGTCCTTTGCGGTGCAAAGCCCGCCGTCCTGCGCAGCCTTATGCAGGCAGCTTGGACCGCTCGCTGTCCGAAAATTCGCCGGATTTTCGGACTTAACGCTCGCGCCCTTTCGGGTTCGACTCCCCTTACCTGGTATAATTAAATGAAAAAAACAGTACCGCATGGGTACTGTTTTCTTTTGGTACTTCCAAGGGGAGTCGAACCCCTGATTCAGCCGTGAGAGGGCAATATATAATGCGCATTTTTCAACGTTTACAGGCATTGTTGCCACATATGGTGCCACATTTAGATAATTTTTTCCGCGACTTTTACTATCATTTCGGTGTCGGTGTGTGTATAAATATTCGCTGTCAGCTTAATATCTGCGTGTCCCATAAGATATTGTGCCATACGAATATCCACATCTTTTTTCTGTAAGTCTGTGCAAAACGTGTGTCTTAAGCAATACGGCACAAGGTCAGGCGCCACAGGAAACGGCGGTATAAGCTGATTGCGGTATACTTCGCAGCCCATAGCGATGTTTAAGTCTCTTCGAAAGTGTTTCCAAAGTACATTTCTATTTCCTGCGGAAAGTTTGCCTCCGGCTTCATTCTTAAACATATAATCAAATTTATTTACTTTTGGAAGCCGCTTATAAAGTTCATTCGGTATCGGCACATATCTATCTGCATTTTTAGATTTTGTGCCCCTAATGTGCAGCACGTTTTTTTCTTCTATTTTTGTAATGTCCATTCCTTTAATCTCTGCTACTTCTGACGGCCGACAACCACAGTAAAGCATAAAGAGGAAATAGACATATTTCGAGTTGGTGTCAGCGACTTCGAGTATATATTTCCGTTCTGACTCTGTAATAGATCTTCGAGCAGTTTTATCTCCAGTCGGAATCGACAAGTCTTCGGCGGGATTGTAAAATATCAGATGATTTTTCTTGGCTCGTTCAAACACGAATCTTAATATCTCTGCAACTTTCCGAATCGTATATTGAGCAAGTTCTTGCTCCGCCATGTCGTTTAATATGCCCTGACAGTGTATCTCTTTTACATCTTTTACTTTCAGATTCCCGATTTTTTCTACTATCCAGTGGTTAGCCTTGCTTTTATAATTTGCAAGGGTGGAAGGGGCGACACCTGTTTTATAATCTCTGATACAGATTTCCACCCAAGATTTTACCGTCATAGAACTATCAACGATAATTCTTCCCTCTTCCAAGTCTCTGAGCTTGTTAACCTTTTTTCTCTCAAGCTCTTCTTTTGTGTTGGCTCTAACTTCATATCTTTTTCCATCAAAGGTAAAAGATTCTCGATATTTATATTGCTTTGGCATAATGTCACCGCCTTAAAAGTTGAATATAAAAAGTGTACTTTTTTCAAAAATAGTTGATTTTTTTTGCGGAACAGCGTATACTATAAGTAGCTCATCTACTAGTTGTAGAAGGAGTGCCTTAAGACGTTCTGCATTGTGGCAGGGCGTTTTCTGTTTTTTGATACTAACTTGAATATTTTTCGTAGTTACGAAGCTTTTTTCGCATAGAATGTTCGTATTCAATATAATAAGCCGTAATTAGTTGATAATAATTATTACGCTTCTCTAATACTACCATGTAGCGATACTCTTCAGATAAAATGCAAGTTTGAGTGCGGGAGCGTACTGGCTCGTCCCATACTTTTAACCCTTCACAAGTAAAGCATTCGTATCCAGAGCAAGCAATCATAAATGCACAGTAACCTTCCGGGGTGTCTTTTAACTTTTCCGCAAATGCCTGACATTCTTCCACGGTATAAGCTCTTATCTTGTCGTTTGTGTCCTTTGTGTTTTCAGGAATTTTGATTTTACTTACAGGATTATGCTGTATGATTTCCATTGTAAAGTACGCATACTCAAAACCACTGTGCAAAACCGCAAGAATTCTTTTTATGTGGGATTTAGCGTATATTTTGGATTTCTCGTTTATCATTTTTTGAATTGTAGAGTGAGTTATGCCGGACAATTTATAGTGACCGATTTCGGGTTTTATGTGATTTTCTATAATCGTTTTCGTAGACCTAATCGTGTTCGGTCTGCGGTTCGGTATAACGAACTCATTCAGCCATAAATCGAAGAAATCCGCCACGGACATCTGCGAGTTGGTCGTAATCGTTCCAGTGTTGTTGTACTTGTTTAACGCTTCTGTACCGGCTTTCATTGCCTCTGTTTTCGTCCTGAAACCGCCCTTAGACTTCTGTTTTCTCTTGCCGTCCACCGACGCAATCTCAAACCTGTACTCCCAGTTCTTACCTCTTTTTCTCGCTGTTACCTGTGCCATTTGTTTACCTCCTTATTTTTGGGTACAAAAAATACCGCTATTGTAAAAAGGCGGCACGTCTGATATAATGGTATTGGTAGGTTTGGCATCAGAGGTGCCGCATTTGAGCCGTTCTTGTTAATCAAGGCGGCTCTTTTGTTTACTGTTCAATTTTTGATTCAGATTGTTCTTTTACTTCTGCATTCACCTGCTCAGGCTGTGCCTGCTGCACTGGTGTAGGATTTTCAATATCCATAACCGCTTGTTCAGGAACATAGATTTTCTTTGAACGAATTGCATCGAGCGCGGTTTTGTCTGCCGGAACCCAACCCTTTTCAATAAGTCCTTTGATGTAAATTTTGTTGTAAAGGAAGGGCAGGACGAACCAACATACACCGCAAGTTATAACGCTCAGGCAAAGCGAGAACACTGCCCACTTCCAGTCTCCGCGCAGCAACGGTACGAAGAAACCGAAGAACAGCATTGTCCAGCTGAATCCCACCTTTACCTCTTTCAACGCTCCGAATTGGTTTTTCATCATTACTTTCATTTTCTTTCTCCTTTATAAATCGTTTACTATATCCCAAAAATCAATTTCGTTGATTATAGAAATATTTTTGCCTTCTTTTCTCATCTTTACGGCTTTTTCGATTTTTCTTCCGTAACAGGAATACGCCCAGCAAGGATTTCCCAAGTTTCCGACTATCAAATAGTCAGTTTCTTCTATAATGCTATCTTTATATTTTCCGCCGCAATCTTCTATTATTTTAGCAATCTCTTTCCTGCTGGCTTTATCAGTTTTTCCAGTAAAACTGAACAGCTTGCCGTCAAAGTCAATTTCTTGACATATAGCGCAGATTCCCTGGATTGAATATTTGGCTTTGAGTTCTTCCATATCCTTTTTATCTATGTTATAAGACATAGAAGTGTCTATGAATTCACCGAAGTACGCCATTAACATTTCGCGTTCTTCTCGGGTTACTTTTCCATCGAGCAATACCGAAGAGATAAGGCTATGTATTTCATCATACGGATATGAGCCCTCTAAGAAATCATTGGTTACTATCCACTCTTGAATCTTTTTAATTTCATCGTCGAGCAATACACCATCTGCCATTACTCCGTGTAGTAGTCCGAATAAAAACTGAACCGATGTGGTCCGGATTTTATAATACTCCGAACTGGTTTCGAAGTTATCACAAACCCATAGAATATCGTTTATTTCTTCAGGTGTTAAAAAACCATCTTCGTAAGCAGCGGGAATCATCTCTAATAAATCGCAAAACGGAATATGATTTTTTAAGTCCTGATGCAGCATACACCAGTTAGCCAGCTCGTCAAACTCAGAACGACCTATTTCTCCGTCTGTCCCAATTCCACACAATATTCCTTTTAATGTGGTTAGTGCTTTATGTAGATTTGCTCTTGTTGCAAACCTGCTGTATTCTTCATATTCTCTAATATTTTCCATAGTCTACTCCTTGTGCAAAACATCGATTTTTGTCACAAATTTGGTTACGATTGCGTGTCTACACCATATTTCTCTGCGTTATGATGTATTCATACATCGTATTACATTTCCGAACAGGAATTGACAATTACGAACATATATTCTATAATCTAATCATCTTCGGAAAGACCTTTTCTTTTTTACATAGTGAGGTGCAGTATGAAACAGTTAATAATTGAAATTGTAGAATCTCTTAATGAACAAGAATTACGAATTGTGTACCAGTTCGTCAAGAATTTCCGTAAGAGCAAGAAGGTTTAATCTTCTTGCTCTATTATTTTGTCCACAACTGCTTCTATGGCATCCCACTGGTCGTCGCTTAGCTGCGATAGTGCGAGTACTAATCGTCGCTTAAACTTTGCGTTCTCGTCGTTTATTATATGTGACGCAAAATTTGCTATTTCTTCGCTTTTTGTGGAAGGTAAAAACATCTCACCTTCGCCTGTTTTTAGCCAGCTATACGAAACGCCGAACTTCTCCGTAACAAGCTTGTACAACGGATCGTATTGCTGCGGCTTTTTTAATCTATCATTCTCAATGTTATTTATCGTGTCTCTCGATACCCCAAGCATTTCAGCCCATTCTGTTTGGGTTTTTTCGAACTGCTTTCTAACTTCTTTAAGCCTGTTCCCTATGGACATCTTATTCCTCCTTCCTTTTAATTTACTAAAATTATACTACATTTTTATGAGCGTGTCAACCCAAAATAGCACATTTTTATATGAAAAAATGGTTGACATACTCAATAAAATGGGTTAAAATGAGTGTAACAACTCAAGAAGTTGCACAGGGAGGTGATTTTTTATGTCAGATAAAGAAAGATATTCCGCTTTTATAGAAGTGGAAGATGGGAAACTTGAACAGATATTGATGAGATTAAGAAAGGCAGAAGAAGAGATTTTCAAATGCTACAACGAGCTTAGGATTATCGGGGTACTGAAATTAAAAGAACCGTCCGAAGACGGCTCTAACAATTAAAGTTTTTCAGATTTTTTGATTTCTTCAAGGAAAGATGTAAAAAGATTTGCAGTGTTCTTTATAACTCTTTCTAAGTCCTCAACAGTAGCAGGTGCGTTCTGCGTAGCGTTGCTGGGTCTTGAACAAAATTCAAAGTGAGATATCTGTCTTGATAGCTTATCAAAATCAACCATTGGTATACGCTCCCTTCTAAATACTCGACCGTTGCAGCGGTCTGTAGAGACATTATATCAGAGGGGAGCACATAAGAAAAGGAGGTGAAAATATGTCAGATAAGGAAAAGGAAATTATCGAAAAAATTGCAAAAGCAGTACCTAAACTGTCCGATATGGACAAGGGATATTTACTGGGTAGAGCAGAAGAGCTTGCGGAGCAGGCAGAAAAGAAAAATGAAAGCGAGGGGGAATAATGGAGGACATTTTATACACGGTTCCTGAATTGGCGGAACTGCTAAAAGTGAGCACTTCCACAATTCACCAGTACAGGAAGTCCGGTTTAATGCGGTTTATGAAACTGGGGAGATGGAAAGTCAGACGGGCAGAGGTCGAGAGATTTCTCGAATGGTCTGAGGGAAAAGATTTGACAGACCCGTTTGAAGTAAGAGAACTGAAAGGAGATGAGGAAGAATGACGCCGGACAACAGAAAGACCATAGACGATTCCGAAGTTGAAAGAACTATCGAAAAAGTGAACAGGCTGAAAGAACTGGTAAAAGAAGCCAACGCGCTT
>CBCTFZ010000045.1:0-24078 GCA_965146355.1 uncultured Emergencia sp.
CGGGACCGCGCAGGACTTCCACCTGCTTCCCTCTTAGCTCCCTGCCTGCCCTTTGGCAGACGGGAGAACACAAAACACGTTTATCTCATAGAGTATACCCTTCCCCCAGGGTTTTTGTCAATAATTTGTAATTTTATAGTACAGTTATTCTATGACATCTGCAGTTCAAGCATGAGTCGTTACCCTTTTTTCATCTGTAAACGCTGTTTATGTATAACTAGACTTCCAAAATTATACTCAAAATCATAGTTTGACAAAAATATGTATAACTCCAAACTTCCTATAGGCGAAAAGTTATACATAAATTCAGCAGAAATACAAAATATGTATAACCTTCTGTCCTCTGTGCAGAAAAAGTTATACACATTTTTTAGATTTTAAATGATTTAAGTTAACTCCGATTTTAAATAAAGGAGAGAATGGAGCCTTCATTGAGGATTTTTCCTTCTCCTATAGACCACGGCCTTCTCAAACTTTTTTTCATCGATGAACGGCGTTTTTTCCATCAGCTCAAACTGCTGGCCCGGCTTCATAAACGGCTTCATCACCTCTGCCAGCTTTGGAAACAGCTGGATTTTGCTGCCGTAAAAATCTACGGCAACAAGCAGGTGAGGAAATTTCTCCGCCTTGCCCTTTGCCAGAAGTATCCAGGCGCAGTTTACCCCCATCTCACCTGCAAAGAAGTTCTGCAGCGCTCTCTTCAGACCGGAAGGCAGCTGACCCGCAGCCATCAGCGTCAGGCCGTCTTCATGGGAATGTACGTTTACTGACATTCCCTGGGTGCTTGCGTCAAACTCCATTAATTTTTTTCTGTCCAGCAGCATATTCTCTCCAAAAGGCTCTATTGCAATTCCGCAGACTTCCTTGGGAAGTTCTAAGAGCACGTGGCGCAGAGTCAGAAACTCTATCTGAACCAGCTTCTCTCTGTGAAAATTTCCTATGACAGATTCCTTGCTATAAAATGCCGGAATATACTGCTCGCCTTTTCCGTTGCGCAGAAGCTCTAAGGTAATACCCCCATCCTGATTTTTCGCGCAGGGAATCCAAACCTTCCTTCCGGTCAGCCTCTTGTAAAATTCGCTTCTTTCCTTCATCTCTTCTCCTATCCAAAAGCCGCGCGGCGCCCGGTAAATACACAGAGAACCGCGCGGCTTTCTTTTACGACATGCCGCCGCCTACATCATTTCCTAAATCGCAGGTGTAAACCCAAACGATAACATCTCCGTCCTTCAGGGTATAGGCCGAACAGCCATAGTTCGGGAACCAGCCGTTTACCTTGTACATCCAGCCGCTCAGCTTTCCGCCGTCAAACTCGTACAAGTGATTGATGCCTTCTACATAGTAAGACCCGTAGGCCGGCGTATACGAGGATTCTACCTGTATACCTTTATCCCTGCATACCTTATTGAGCACATCAAAGACCGTAGTCCCTTCCTCAACGGTCACCTTTGTTGTCGGCAAAATGGTACCGTCCGCCGGAATATAGGATTCAAGGGCCGGGTTTTCCAGCTTGGATAAATCTGACGCAAGGGTATCGCAGCGGATTTCGATGGTTACATCGATATTCTTTGCCGCAGGTTCAGCCGGAGACTGGGTTCCCCCGTTGCCGCCGGAAGCATTACCGGAAGAGCTTCCGCCGCTGCCACCGGTCTTACCCGCCTTTTTTGCAGCCTCGACTTTCTGCTCCTCTTCTTCAATATCCACCACTTTGTCGTCTTTACTTTCGTGCATCTTCTTGGTTAAGACCACGTAGTCGCCGCCCTCAGATACGCTGAAGGTAACAGTCTGTTTGTCCACGTCAATACTGCCGTCGGAAACATACTGCAGGGTTCCTTCCTGAAGGTCCACCTTATAAGCGTAGCTTTTCACCTTTTTCTCGCTGTACATCGGCGCTTCCACCTGCAGCTTGCCGCCAAAAGAGCCGTCCTGATAGAAGGACACAATCTGCCCCGAAAGAGACAGCTGGCTAAGGGTTTCCGCAATATCCTCATAGTAAGGCCCCTTCTCCCGGGCCATCAGATTCATGGTTACCGGAGACTTCAAATCCGACCCTGAAATGGTGTATCTAAGCTCAGAATCCTCCTTAAAATCCACAGTGTAATTTTCCGTTTCCCCGCTGCCTGCCAGTTCTTTGGCCTTCTCCTCAGACACAACATCGGTGTTTTCAGCTTTCTTAAAGGCCTTGATATTGTCCTTCAGCGCTTCATATGCGTCCTTTTCAGCGTTGTACTCGCTTTCCTGATTATCAGCCACAGCTTTAGCCTCGTCGATTTGAGACTGAAAAGCAAGGAGTGTATAAGGAGCGTACTGCCCCTCTTCATTTCCGCTGTTGTCCTTCTGGGCCTGATAAAGCTCCTCGGCCTCAGCGATTGTTTTCTGCAGAGAATCCCCATAGTCGGCCTTCTCCACATCCATATCGAGAATCAGATATACCGCAGCCGCTATGACTACCAGCGCCACTGCAGCAGCTCTGATGCGCTTCATTCTCACCTTTTTTGCAAACTCTTTATCCATCTTTATTTCACTTTAACCTTTTTCACTGTACTGTAGGTTCCGTAAACTTTATTTCCTTTTACGTCCTTCCTGTAGGCTCTGACCTTGACATAATAGGTCTTGACTTTTTTCAGGCTTTTTACCGTTCTGGACAGGGTAGATTTGGATACCGTTATGGTTTTTTTACTGGTAAACTTGCTGCTGGTGGAATAGACGACCTGATAGCCTTCCGCTGTGGAAACCTTTTTCCATTTCACAGTCATCTTCTTTGTACTCGTTGACTTCAGGGACGAGATAGTAACTTTCCCCGGCTTTTTCGTAACGACTGCACCGTCTGTCATATCGTAGAGGCTGCTCTTGCCTTTTACCAGTCTGTCATAAGCTGTCAGCGCGTAATATCCCTGCTCGCTTGCCATGGAATTAACCACAGGCTGATAACCGTCTGCAGCTGTATTGACATGTCTGAAGCCTCCCCCTGTCTCGTAGAAAGAGAGTAATCCGTCGATGGTACTGTTGCCGTTTCTGATAAAGCGCTGGTCCTTGGTCGGGTCGATGCCTGCGGAGGTCAGAGCCACAATGACCTGACAAATGCTTTCGGAATTTTTAGTACCCCAGGACGAGTAGGTTCCGTCGGCTTTCTGCAGATTGGACAGGCAGTCCAGGGCCTTATCCACAGCCGCCTTGACATTGCTTTTATTCATATACCCTGAAAGAGCCTGAACAGCCATACCCGTAATATCCGGGTCTGCGGCAGTTCCGCTGAGCGCAAAGCCCCCGTCAGAAAGCTGCTGGTCCAGAATGTCCTCGATTAAAAGGTCTCTGGTGGTCTGCACTTTCACGCCTTTTACAGAAGGAATCGCATACTCCTTGCTGTCAAGGGCGATAAGGGCGAAGATGGAACCGTTAATTCCCTGCCACCTTACCTGTTCAAAATCGGCCAGCTTTTCCAGCAGGTTATAGCCGCCCACGTTGGTCGGGTCCTTTCCGATAGCCGTCACCGCCAGAATCACTCTGGAATACTCGGTATACTTTCTGCTGTCCAGAACACCGTCGCAGGCTTTTACGGTTTTTACCAGATTATTATAGTAAGTAGTGTAAAGAGACGCAGATACATCGGCTCCTGAGCGGGCCAACCCTATAATCTTCCACTCATCTCCATACTGAGGGTTTCCGCCCAGGCTCTTCACCAGATAATTCTGAGTCCCGCTCATGGCAGTCTCGTAGGACACGCTGTCTGCTGCAAAAGCGAAGCCCGTCATAGAAGACAGCGCTACGCACATGGCTACAAACAGGGATAGAATTTTTCTTTTCATTCTTCTTTCTCCTCCTTTTTATTGGCGTAATACATATCGTCATATAGCTCCAGAATGCTCAGCACGCCTTCCGGCTCTACGTCATTCCAGTCAACTTGTTCTCCGCTCATAATCTTCTTTACCACGCTTTTATCGTACATGGCGATTACTCGCTCAATTTCTTTCCGAACCATATTCCAAACTCCTACTTATATATCCCATACTTTATCTTAATTCGTTCCAGCTTTCTGATAATGCTGTTTCCGAAGAGAAACACGCACAGCGCCGCAGTTGAGGCATGATATGCGTCATAGGGAACTCCGGAAATATACAGGACTCTCAGACCCGCCGCGCTCAGGGCTTCGCCGTTTATGGCCGACGCATGGACCCAGGCATAGATGTTCATAATACCGCCGTATATGACAAAGGTGGTGAACAGGGTAAACACTGTCAGCGTGATACCGTCCACCGGCAGACGTTTTCTCTGCAGCAAAACCCCTGCCCCAAGGCCGCCCAAGCCGAAAGCATACAGCCGCCAGCCCAGGAAAGTACCGTCGTCTCCCGGCCAGATACGATAACATATGTAGGCCGCCAGAATGCCGAAAATCATACATATCACCGGGCCCATTATCAGCTTAAAGTTTCTGGATTTCAGCTGCTCTAAATCCACCTTGTTAAAGACCAGCCCCGCCAGAAAGCCCAGAATACCCCAGCAAAACATCTGCCACGGCGTCCAGGGGCCCTGCCCCATGAAAAAATTGCATATGAATCTTGAGATGGCTCCGATAAGGAAGCCTGCCTCCGGTCCCAGAGAAATCCCCGATATAATAATCATGGCCGTCCCAATCTGCAGAGGCAGCGTGATGTGGGTAAACATCTGGAGAAATACCGTCAACGCCGACATCATAGCGATAAGGACGATTTCCCGAGCTTTGGGTTTTCGATTCTCGAAGACCATGAAAAAGGGAAGCATGGTATAAATCAGAATCGCCACGCTGATAACCATATACTGATTCTGACCCAGGGCTATACCGATACCGATAGTCACCGGTATGGCGAGAAAAATCAGCGCTGCCGACAGCCTGGTTCGTTTTCTCCGTGCAGCCTCGGACTGAGTTACATCATAGTTTTTAGCCAAGCCGCCACCTCCTCGCAGGTAATGGCGTCCGGTTTCCACTCCCTGATAATCTTATTTGCGGTTGTCGTATAAAAGCTGTTGCCGGAAAAAAAGGTTTTCGGCTCGCCCATGGACACGATGTCTCCGTCGAAGAACATGGCGCATTTGTCAGCATACTCCGCACAAAACTCGATGTCGTGGGACACCATGAAAATTGTCACGCCGCCGTCCACCAGTTTTCGCAGAATCCCGGCCAGGGTTCTCTTGAAAAAGGGGTCCAGACCCTTAGTAGGTTCGTCCAGCAGCAGAATTTTCGGTTCCAGCAGCAGAATTTTTCCCAGAGCCAGCCGCTGCTGCTCGCCGCCGGAAAGGTCATAAGGATTGGCCTGCCTCAGATGTTCTATCTCCATCAGTTCCAGCATTTCATTTACTTTGGAAATTCTGTCAGAATCCCGAAGGCGGGCGTAATGCAGCGCCTCAAGGAGCTCCTCCTCCACTGTGATTTCCGTAAATAAGGCCTGAGGATTCTGAGGCAGCATGGACAGAAGCTGCCGGTCCACTGTGACCGTACCGCGCTGGCCTTTCAGAATACCGGATATGATTTTCAAAGTGGTGCTCTTTCCTGCGCCGTTTCCGCCCAAGAGACAGTACCACTGGTTCTCTTCCACAGATAAATTGAGTCCCCGCAGGACCTCTCCGCCTTCCCTGCTGTATTTAAACCACAGGTCCCGGATTCTGATAACCTCTCTGGCTTTTTCTCCTTTTAGGGCAGCAGGAGCTGATTGCGGCCCGCCGGAGTCCGAAGGGGCGGCGCCTGTTTCTTTGCCCTCCAGCAGTTCTGCTGCCAAGAGACGCCCTTCCCTGATAGTAAGGGGACTTTCCCTGCCCGAAAGCACATCTGAAAAAATCCGCATTACCGAAGGCAGTCCGTAAAACATGGGATGCTTCTCGCGGGTTTCATCTCCGGTCAGAAATGCGCCGATTTTCCCCGGGGCGTCGAAGGCGATGACTCGTCCCCGGTCCATAACCATGACTTTATCGGCCATGGGAAAAATCTCTTCCAGCCGGTGCTCTGATATGATGATGGTGGTGCCCAGGTCCCGGTTGATTTTATGTATGGTCGAAAGAAACTCCGATGCTGCGATAGGGTCCAGCTGAGAAGTAGGTTCATCTAAGATAAGCAGCTTGGGCTGCATAGCCATAATTGACGCCAGATTTAAAAGCTGCTTCTGACCGCCGGACAGCTCGTTGACGCCTTTGCGAAACCATCCCTGAATATCGAAATAGCTGGCCATTTCTGCCACCCGCCGTTTAATTGCCGCATTGTCCATGCCCAGACTTTCAAGGCCGAAAGCCAGCTCGTGCCACACCTTATCTGTGACAATCTGATTGTCCGGGTTCTGCTGAACAAAGCCGATTTCGCTGGCGCTGCGCCGGGGTTCAAGCTCTGCCACAGGCTCCCCGCAGTAAAGGACCTGGCCCGAAAGCCTGCCGTAAGGAATCAGATTCTTTTTCAGCTGTTTCAGAAGGGTACTCTTGCCGCAGCCGGATTTTCCGCATAAGACGATAAACTGGCTGGATTCTATGGTAAAACTCACATCCTCCAGGGCGTTTTTCTCCGCCAGAGGATAGGAAAAAGTTACATGTTCAAGTCTAATTGTCTCCATTTTAGTTCTCCTACGATATCGACGGTCAATGGTATTGCAGTCAGCAGAACATAGCACACAAGGCACAGTCCGGTTTTCAAATCCATCTCCGGAAAGACCAGTCTGGGATAAAAGTACATATCCGTAAGTCCGGTCATTACACCCCAAATTACGGGCGCCGCTAAAACAACCATCAAAGCCAGCGCTATGATATCTCTCCGTGAGAATTTGAACAGATGAAAGCTGGTTCTGCCTCTCAGGCCATATCCCCTGGCTTCCATGGAGTCGGCGCTTTCAATGGAGGCTTCCAGAGACCACGCAATCAAAATGGACACTTCTTTCAGAAGCTGTCTGGACCGGCGTATCACATTACCCTCGCTGTGGCTGCGCTTCATGCATTTCTGTCCCAGAGTAATCTCCGCAAACCGCGCTTTCAGAAGGGGGATAAATCGGAAAATCATGGATAGCGTCAGTCCCAGCACCGGCGCCGCTTTGCCGAAGAGATAAATCAGTTTATCCGATGTGATAATCACATTAAAGCAGGAAAACCAGATTATCACGGCAACCAGCAAGATAGCCGACGCAATACCGTAGCCGATGGATTCGGCCGTTATCCGGTTGGTATTGATATAAAAGAGGACTGTTTCCCCGTTGTTGTTGAAAAACAAGTTGATAACCACCATAACCGCTGTCATGACAAAGGTCATCATACCGTTGATTCTCACCGCGTCCGCCCCTTTCAGCAGCACCGAGTATGCCCAGGACATGAGAAAGGTCACCGCCAGAAAATAAGGGGACATAGAAAACATGGTGATTCCAACTACCAAAACGAAATACAGGGTGTTGACAAGAGGGTGGTATGCCGAAAATTCCGTATTCTCCCCTAAGCCTTTATTTTTCATGGCAGTTTGCCTCCCTGTATGCCGCATAGTATTCTCCCGGCTCAATTCCAATCTGATACAGCACGTTGACCCAGGAACCGCACGCCTGCTGCAGCTTTATACGGAGCTCTCTGGGCACTTCTTTTTTCATGGGAATTTTTCCCTGCTGCTTGTACATGCCTCTTACTGCAGCCAGCCGTGCTCTGTCGTCTTCAGTCAGGTTGAGTACCTTGTAAAGGCAGTTATAGAGGTTATTTGTATGAGCCCTGCGATTTTCATCTCTTCGGTAGTCGATATAGATACCCTGAAAAGGCTTGATTTTCGTCACCGGTTCGAGGCCCACCTGATACAGGGCGTTTCTCCAAGAGCCGCACCGCTCTATCAGCTTCCGCTTCAGTGAAATATCCAGTTCTCCGTGGGACGGGCTTCTTCCTATCCTGTAGGCGTGCTTTTTTATGGCTTCAAGGAGCGCTATGTATTCCGGCTCCAGGTCTTTTATCTTATAGACCGTCTTCTGATTGAGCATCTGTCCGTCGATGTGAGCCGCCTCGATAACGGAAGGCCAGTCGCTGTAGTATTTCTTCAGTTCCTCACAGGCTTGCTCCATATCCACAGGATGGGGCAGTCTTCCAAGCTCCAGGGCTTTGCTCCTGACCTCTTCCAAAAGGGCGTCTCTTTGCCGGCGTTCCTCCTCTATCTGTACCATGGATTTGCCTCCCCTCCCCGCTGAGGAGGAAAGGCCCGCCGCCTTCAATGCGTAAGGCCACTTTCCAAAACGCCGTTTAATGTATGCCTGCAAAATCCAGAAAACTTCCTTCTGCGCCGGCGGGTGTCCCAGCTCCCTGGCAATCTCCTGAAGACAGGAAAGCAGCTCTTCATCCGAAAAAGATGCGTAAATTTTCTGGCCGCTCTTTGTAGCGAGAGAAAATTTGCGGTAAACCGACGACTCCCTGTCGTTTTGTCCGAAACGCTTGTCGGGATGGTTTTTCAATTTCAGGAGTAATATTTGTTTCAAATTTTTCAGTTCTCTCTCTTCCATCTTCTCATATCTCCCTTTTTATAAAAAAAACTGCAGCACAAAAAAGCTACAGTCCGTATTTCCGTATATATTCGTTAGGTATTATCAATAACCGTTGATGTTCCTATATCTCATGCAGGTCTTCTGGCTCAGAATTCATCACACTGCCCGCCTTCCCGAAATCCTCCAGTGACATATCAGCAGCGCTCCCTCCATACAGCGACGGTAACCGCACAGGACTTTCACCTGTTTCCCTCTTAGCTAATCCTATAGATTAGAACACGAGATAGTCCTATTTAGTTAGCTATAGCCCACTCTCCTCATGTCGATTGGGTCGACAGTTATTATACCATAAACTCCCACTTTTGTATAGGCCCAAGTATTCCTGTTTTTTCTAATTTTCCGCCGCTTTTTTCTTAGAGGGTCAGCAGCTCCTCAGAAACTTCCACAAGGGTTTCCTCAGCGATTCTGTCCAGTCTTCTGTTTCTGTAATACAAAACCAAATCAGCGCTCACCATCACCAGATTAAGTACGTAGAGCACGAGAACATAGTTGATATTATGTCCGGCGATTTTGCCGAGGATACCGCTGATATATCCCAGAATAATCGCGTAGGTAAACAGAACGCTTTTTCCCTTGGCGGTTCTTGCCCGATAGGATTTTACCACCGATATAGGCCACGAGCAGCCAAAGCAAATTAACATAATCGTTTCAAATAACTGCGCCATTGCAAATCCTCCTGAATTTTTTCCTTTATCTTAAATTCCTGCTTTATATTATCACGAGTTTATGTTAATGTATAATATATAATTTTTATATTTTTATAACGTTCAAGTTATGAATAAGGAGATGTGCCTATGGAACTTTTGCAGCTAAAATATTTCCTAGAAACAGCCAGATATCAACATATGTCCAGGGCGGCGGAGAAGCTTCATATCGCCCAGCCTGCCCTCAGCCAGGCTATAAAGAGGTTAGAAAAAGAGTTGAACGTCTCCCTTTTTGTTCGGGAGGGACGGGGTATCAAGCTCAGTGAACAGGGGATTCTCCTGGCAGAAAAACTGCAGCCTATTATGAAGGCTTTGGAAGATATACCGGGAGAATTATCCCATGCCGCTGAGATGGCAGACAGGACAATTAAACTCAATATCCTGTCGGCCTCTGAAATGATTACTAACATAATCATATTATACAGGGAAATGTACCCGGAAGTAAACTTCCAACTTTCGCAAAAAATCGACAATAAAGACTGGGATTTTCGCATTTCCACCGTTACTCCAGGCCAAAACGGAATAAAAAGTGAAGAAATCAGCCACACCGTTCTCAGGGAGGAAATCTTCTTAGCCGTACCTGTAGCCTCTCCCTATGCCGTCTCAGGTGAAATTTCCCTGAAACAGGCCGCGACCGCTCCTTTCATCTGTCACGATAAGAGCAAGCCCCTCACCCTTTTAACTACCGGTTACTGTATGCAGTGCGGCTTTCTTCCTGACGTGGTTTTTGAAAGCGACAACCCTTCCATCGTGCGGGATTTAATCGGCGCAGGGATGGGCGTAGCTTTCTGGCCCGCCTTCTCCTGGGGAAAGCTTCCCGGCAGCAAGGTCCGTCTGCTTCACATCACAGACCCTCCCTGCTTTCGCGAAATCTGTATCTCACGAAAAAAAGAAAAATCGTCTTCCAAGGTGAAAGACGATTTCTATCAATTTCTTTTGGAATACCTCAGCGACCTGCAATCTCTCTGATGGTCTCATAGAGCAGTTCAAACCGCTGCCTCAGGGAATCCACCGCCAGATACTCCTCTTCACTGTGATAGCGGCCGCTCTTCGGCCCGCAACCGTCCATGACGGAAACCGGCAGACCGACCAGGTGATTGGCATCAGAACCGCCCCCGGTGCAGACAAATTTCGGCGTCTCCTGACCCAGAGATTTTGCCGCCTCCTTCATCAAGGCTATCAGCTTCTCGGTATTTTCATCGGGAAACATGGGCGGAAATCCACCCTTTGCCTCCCAGGTGGTTTTTACGCCGGCAATCCTGGGATACGCAGCCATATCGTCAAAGGATTTTTCGATTCTAAGTTTCTCCCCTTCCGTCAGATAGCGCAGTTCTACCAGGAGTTCCGCCTCTTCAGCCACCACGCCTGCGGCGGTACCCCCTCTGGCAAGACCTGTATTCAGGGTAGTCCCCTTTTCGGCGGCGTTGAGATACGGAATAGACTCAATCCATCTTCCCATTTCCACGATTGCGCTGGCGCCCTTTTCCGGCTCGATACCTGCGTGGGCAGAGATTCCCTGAAAGGCAATCCGGTAGCGGACAGCCCCTTTTCTCTGTTTTATAAAAGCGCCCTCCTCCCGGCCGCCTTCAAAGTTAAAACAATATCCGGAGCGGGCGCCCAGGTTCTTCAGCTGCTGAGCCGAGTCCACCGACCCCAGTTCCTCATCGCTGTTATATACGGCGCAAAGATTTACCGGCAGTTTCTGCTCTGCCACGGCCTTTGCCAGATACAGGGATAAAAGGGCGCCGCTTTTCATGTCGGCTGCGCCGGGTCCTCTGGCGATACCGTCCTCTACCCGGAAAGGCCGCCTGGCCGCTGTCCCTTTGGGAAACACCGTATCCAGATGTCCCATAAAGAGTATATCAATACCTTGGCCCTTCCTGGCAAGGTGTCTTGCTTCCATGGTGGGATGTGTGCCCGGTCCGCCGCTGATGACTACATCAAAGCCCGCCTGGCCGTACCAATCTGCGAACCTGTGCACCATCCGGCTGCACCCCTCCAGGTCGTCGCTTCCGCTGTCTATGTTTACAATTTCTTCTAAGTCTCTCAGATACTTTTCTAAATCAAAAAGCGCCTCCATAATTCCAACCTCCCCTTGGTATCCTCTTTTTCTCTCTTTTTTCCCGGACCTTCTCGCTGTCCCTTGTCTCACCGACGCCGGCAGCCTCGGTTCCGTTACTTTCTTCTATTTTAACCTCTTCCTCCTTCTCCTGTCCACCCCCATTATCCTTCGGCGGGTCTTTTCTCTCTCCCTCGAAGCTAAAAAATTTCTTTCCGTCCTCTACCAGATGGTTCAGCCGCTCATACTCCTCCTGCAAAAGCCCTGCGCCCTTTTCCGTAATCTTGTAAATTTTCCTTCGATTCTCCTCAGCCACCTGAACGATGATTTCTTCTCGTTCAAATCTCCCCAGCAGGGAGTAAAGGGTGCCTGCTCCAATTACCACCCTGCCCTCGGTCAGTTCATCCACCAGCTGCATGATGCCGTAGCCGTGGTTTTCTTTCAGCAGGGACAGAAGAATGTAATACATGGGCTCCGTCAGCGTTTTTAATTGTTCCCGTGCCATATCCGCACCTCCTATTTCTTATCAGTATCCAGATTCCTCTTTTTGTTCTGTTAAAAGTATAAGAACACTGCTATAATCATAACGACAATGACCAGCGACAGCAGTACATTCTTTACAGTTCTCTTGTTCATGTACCCGCAGAAAACGCCGCATATCACCATTGGAGATGCACAAAAAGCTGCAAGCAGCGCAAAGAATCCCCAGGGAAGGTCGCCCCAAGTGCACCAGGTCATAGCAATAAAAACGCCCAGGCAATAGAGCGTCAGCGACTTGCCTGCCAGAAGATTGAGGATGCACAGAATCCGCGGTTTCTCGTAGTTCCTTTCCTCTCTGCTCATCCTTTCCAAACGGCTTATATAAAGCAGATTCCCCAGGTACCGGAGCGAATTAAGTGCCAGGATGAGAAGCAAAACAAAAAACAATTCGCTGCTTGGGAACTTCATTGCCAGGCGAAACAGCAGTATAAGTCCCGCTAAAATGGCTGCAATCACCGAGGCAAGGGCGAAAGGAGAAGATGCGCCATACTCCTGATTGGCATAGGATGCAAGCTGTTCAAAGCGGGCTTCATCATCCACGTATAGAGGTCTTTCCGCTCCCTTTTCCGCCTCAAAAATGCACAATCCGTTGTAAAGATGGGCCTTCTTCTTCCATCCTGCGTCATGGCACAGCAGAATATAGTCTTCATAGCCCTCATTTTCCTCACTAAGCACGTCCACCGCGTATTTTTTGTGCGTATCGGTTCTGTCAAAGCGGGCCCAGCAGTCTGCCATATTGTGGATGCCGCTGCTGTTGGCCCAGCGCAGAACGTAACCCCGCTCCGCCATATCGTTTAAGTGCTGCTCCAGCTCAGCTGCTTCAAGCTCGCTGTAGCCCCAATGTTCTACTTTCCAATTCATAATGTCACCCCAGTTTCTTCTATCCCATCATGCACTGCACAAAACTCAAGGTGCAGAGAACTATCAAAACCCCCGTCACCAATTTTTTAAAACACTTGCTGTTCCTCAGCTTATTGGTGGGAAGAACAAGCATTATCAATAAGGCAAACATCCCCGCCGCAATTATATAGCCCAGAAAATTACCTTCCTCCAGTTCCATATTAATCAACCGTATTACATTGCCGCATGCCAGCAAAAATGCTGAAATTCCAAGGAGCAGGTGCATTGCGCCCCAAAGCTGTCCTGTCTTGGGATTAACCGGTTTTAAAGGTCTGTGGGTTCGGATTGCGGTTTCGCTTCGCACATAAAACCAGATTGCCCGCAGGAAAAACAGAAAGCCAAAGAACAGGCACAGAACCAAGAGGCCTGCCAAGATAAACTCCTCCCGCAGCAGCGCTTTTAGGAAATCCACATCCAGCTTTGACATAATCCAGCATATACCCAGCACCGTGATTCCCACCGGAATATCGGTCTTCCAAAGGCTCCTGCGCATGCGCCGATATTCCTCCTCCCAATCGGTCTGCATAGGCGGCGGACTTTTTCCCTCCTCTGAGGCGAAAACAAGAGCGCCGCCGCACTGAGCTGTCTTATGCCAGCCTCCGTCCTTTGCGAAATCAATGTACTCCCTTTTTTCTTCTTCAGTGCCGAATACTCCGTCAATGCTGTATTTCACTTGTTTGGGCTCTGTTCTTTCGTAAGTGGCGGAAAAGGGATATGGTGTTCCCACGGCTTTCAGCAGATACCCCCTTCCGGCCTGCTTCTCAAGATATGCTTCGGCCGCTTTATAATCCAAAGCTCCAAAGAACCAAGGTCTGATAACTTCTTTCCCCATAATTTAACTCCTATTTTGTAAAATAGCCTCCAACCTTTATATCAATATTCGATATATCTAAAATCAATATATTATTTTTGGATACAGCTGTCAACTCCCGTTTTGATTTATCCAGGCTGCCACCATGGAGCTCAGACTGACTATCAAAAATGACCGGATAAGCTCATATGCCTTTTCTCCGGTCATGTATCAGTTTTTGTTGAAAGCAAAAATGACCGGAAAGACTAAAAAACAGGCTTTCCGGTCAATCGTTTCGACCGATAATCCTCTTTTGACGACTAGGCGGTCATTTCCTATGAAACTATATGATTATATCATTTAAAATAGGATTTCCTTTTCCTTGCAATTTTGCGGGATTTTCATGTATTTCTGACCTGTTTCGATTTAAAAGATTCTTACCGGTCACTTTGCGGATTTCTGTTCCGAAAAAAATGACCGGTAAAGACTGGAATCTTAAATTCCGGTCCTTTCTGCGCCTGCTAAACTTTTCAAAGGCCGCATATGGGCTCAGTTACTATCGTCAAATCTCATCAGTTTGTCCTGTCTCAAATGCAGCCAAACCTTTTCACCTGCGGCGAGATTCCAGTCTTCCATGGTCTGGACAGTGATACTCCCCATTTCTGTGCTGAAATTGTATACATATACTGACCCCAGAAAGTCCTTTCTTAAAAATTCAGCGTCTATCCACAGATTAGACTGGTCTGTTTTTCTCGTCCTGCTCATCGCCACATACTCGGGACGAATTGCAAGACTCTGATGATTCTGCACAAATTGATTTACAGGAAGATTACCGAAAAAGTTAGCTGTAAACAGATTTTTGGGGTTTTCATATACAATTTCGGGCGTATCGCACTGCACGATTTCCCCGTCTCTCATAACCGCAATTCTGTCGCCTATACACATTGCTTCCGACTGGTCATGGGTTACATAGAGCATGGTGATTCCCAAATGTTTTTGAAGCTGTGCAATTTCCGTTTTCAGCTGCAGGCGAAGCTTTGCGTCCAGATTGGAAAGGGGCTCATCCATCAGAAATACTTCAGGACGACGAACAAGGGCCCGGCCAATGGCAACCCGCTGTTTTTCTCCGCCGGACAAGGACCTGGATTTCCTTCCCGCCAATTTGGAAATCCCCAGCATATCCATGGTTTCGCCCACTCTTCGGCTGATTTCGGCTTTGCTTATCTTCTGCATTTTTAACGGAAACGCAATATTTTCAAAAACCGTCATCGTTTCATATAAGGCGAACTGCTGAAACACCATGGCCATATTTCGATCTTTGGGGGAGTCTCTGCCGATATCCCGATTATCAAGGAGAATCTCTCCTTGGCTTTGGGTTTCAAGACCCGCTATGACGCGCAGGAGGGTGGACTTGCCGCACCCTGACGGTCCGACAATAGCCAAAGCTTCCCCATCTCTGATATGCAGCTTCACTGACTTTACAGCTTCAATATTAGGTTTATACACTTTTGTAATGTTATTTAGTCTCAATTCAGCCATTTTCTCTCCGGATTCGCTCTCCGGCCTCCAGTTCTCGCTCTGCTTCAACTATGATTTCATCATTTATGTCGATTCCGTCCAGCTCCACTCCCTCTTCTTTATACGATACGATTGTAACCGGTATTCTATCTGCCACAGGCTGTTCTCCCAGAAAGGTGTTTTCCTGTACAACAATGAATACGCAGGGACTTCCCTTTTCGTTTATATGTACCGCCTTTTCCGGCACCACCAGTTGGGCCTCAGGAAATATAGTTTTTACATAAGGCAGACGGTGTTCTACGGTGTATCTTGACACAAATGTAAAGGTCACCATCGCTGCCGTAAAGAATATGGCCAGAATCACGATAATTGGCTTCTCTTTCAATGGAACACTCCTCCTTTCATCGTTTCACGGAAGTTGCCGCAATTCCTTTCTCCAAATACTCCTGTCCCCCTCTGAATAGTAAAACAGGCGGTATCAGCGCAATAAAGGCGGCAACAAAGGAGACGCCGACGTTTTCAAGCTGCACATTGGGCAGATATAAGGATAACGGATACAATTCTTTTCGCTGTATGAACAGCATGGGCTGTTCAATCAGATTCCAATATTCAAGAAACTGCAGCACCAGCACCGACGCAATTCCGGGCATAGCCTGGGGGATTCCAATCTGAACAAAAATCATAAACTCTCCCGCGCCGTCCATTCTTGCCGCATCTATGACATCCTGTGAAATACTGCTGAAAAAGTTATATAGGATAAATACAGGAAAGGTTGAAAATATGCCGGGTAAAATGATTGCCCACAAAGTATCAATCAGTTCTAATTTTGACAATACCAGATATTCAGGCAGCATCAGAACCTGAAAAGGCAGCATCATAAACAAAATATACATGCCAAACAATACCCTCTTTCCCCTGAACCTATACCTGGCAAAGCCCCAGGCCGCCGGAACTGCAAAGAGAATTTGACCTGTCAATACACCTAGAGAAATCTTGACAGAGTTCCAGAACAAAGTAAAATATCCCGGCTCATACAGAAAAAGTTCTTTATAGGATTCCAGGGTCCAGTCCTTTGGGAACAGCGTCCATGCGGCAAAGCCTTTAGCCCCGGCGTCTAAAACACTGTAAAGGTTCTCCGTCAATTCGGCCTCACCCATCATGGAACCGCAGAAAATGAACAGAATTGGAAATAAAATAACAAATACAGCTGCTGACAGCAGAAAAAAGCAGACCATTCGTTTCAACTTAATCACGCTCCTTATCCCAGCAGCGCTGAAGCAGTAATACTAAAGCCATAAGAATTACAGAATTCAGAACTGCCGCTGCAGCTATTTTGTCTATAGCCAGGTCTCGAAACCAATTATTGAAGCAGTGCTGTATAAAGTAAATGTTCTCCCACGGATAATCGCCCGCCACAAGGTATGCCTCACGAAAAACTTTAAAGGAGTTGAGCACTGCCAAGACAATTATCACAAAAGCCGCTTTTTTTAATTGGGGAAAAAACACATAGTAAAATCGCTGCCAAAATCCGGCGCCGTCCAACATCGCGGCCTCTCTCAGCGCAGGATTCACCGCGGATAAAGAGGCTAGCCATAATATGATATTATATCCTAGATTTTTCCAGATATAGCTTCCCACTAAAATCCAAAAGGCAGCGTTTGAATCCATCCAGTTCACGGGAGAAAGCCCCAAATCAACCAGAAGCCCGTTTATAATACCCCTGTTTTCAAACAAGAATTTCCACATCAATACCACCGAAGCCACCGGAATTGCCATGGGAATTAAAAACCCTGTTTTAAGAAAGCTTTCAGTACGGGGATTTTCATAGATGAACAGCGCCAAAGCCAGCGAAAGCATCATCAGAAGAGGAATACATACGCCGATAAACACACCGGTGTTTTTTGCGACCAGTTGAAAAGCCTCATTATGTATCACATCCTTATAGTTTTCGAGTCCTGCAAAGCTTTGACTGCCTGTATGGAAAAAAGAGCGTCGTAGTACATCTGCGTAAGGTAGAAATGTAAAGATGCTGACGCCCACAAGCCCCGGCAGTATAAACTTAATTCCGCTGTTAATCTTCCCCTTTTCTTTCATATCTCTATTGTTCCGTCGTATAAATTTCCGCTTTTTTTACGGTAGTTTTCAGAGCGTTTTGAAGTGTGTCCTCACCGTTAAGGTACATTTGAGCGCCACCCATAATAATCTCCATCAGATTGCCGTCTACAAACAGCGGTTCACCCAGATTCTTTACCACTTCCATGAAATCTCTCCGGCTCCTTTCGGTCCATGGATAAATGGTGATTTCACCATTGACATCATACTGTTTTTCAACCAGAAAGCTATCCTCCAGGACCTGCAAATCTACAGGAATAAAATCTCGCTCCAAAAGCTTCTTCTGGCCTTTATCCGAAAAAAGGTATCGGAGCATCTGCTCTGCTTCTTCTTTATTGCTGCTCTGATTGCTGATGGCTATGACCCCCTGAGGAATATAGCTGTAGCTGCCCTCTTCTTTTACGAACTGAAAAGACAGTTGATTCTCTCCTTCCAGGCTGTAAAGACTCTGGGCGTCAAAGATGGTATCGACATAATCCACTGCCGCGTCATTTTCCCCTTTCGCAATCCTTAAATATTGTCTTAAATGGTTCACCTTCAGATTTGTTTGTTCATAGGAAGCGAAGTCCACTTCTTTACCATATAGCTTCATCAGGTCCGCCAATGTGCAGTAAAACTCTCTCAATTTTTCCTGGTTGACGACGTCGCCTTTGAAAATATCAGGCTCCATCTCAATTCTGTACATAAGGGCCGATAAATTATCGTAACTGGTGTTCCTGATATTCAGCCCCTGGCTCTCAATACTTTCCACCAACGCTTTTGATGTGGAAAAGTCTGCCCTTCCGCCAGCAGTCTGCGCCTGGGATATCAGAGAAATCGCCAGCGGCATATAATACATTTTCCTCTGCAGCTGATAATCCTTTTGCAGATTTGGAAGCAAGGAGCTTTCTCTTTCTGCCACCAAATCCGTAATATCCAAAAGCTGCCCCTTTTTGGCATAGGCCTCCCCATTCATATCGTCTAAAATGATAATGTCAGGACCGTCTCCCGCCAACAACCGGGTATTCAGCTCTTTTTTCGCTTCTGACGGCGTCTTGAAGGTGTCTTCTATCCCAAATTCAAATTTCAGAGAAATCTGCGGATTTTCTTTTGTAAAGCTGCGAAGAACGCTTACCAGCTCCTCGTTTTCAGTCAGCATGTATATCGAAAGCTCCCGCGCCTCAGGCTCTGAACCGCAGCCTGCCGCCATCAATACGACGGTCAGTAAAAGTACAAATAATTTTTTCATAAGAATCTCCTGGTTATATAAAATGCATGCCTGCTTTTGTGTTATAACTTTTCTGTAACTATAACTCTACCGGTTTGGCACTGTGATGATAGTCCCTGTAAGAAACAGATGTCTTATGTCTCTCAAGCTTGTCATTATACGCCTTCTTCGCCGCAAGCTTAGAAGTTCCCGTTCCTTCAATTAAAACATCATGGCGCTTATGCAGAGACCTATGGATACCTGAACAGGTATCATAACATCTGGTTTCAAGAACCACCGCGCCTCCATTTACTCTTTTCATTTCGTTGCTGGTTAACTTTCTCATAATAAAGTCCTTTCCCCTAAAATGCAGGCATGCATTTTAAACTTGATTATTGATTCAAATCATATTTTAAAGTTTCAGTATAATTTAAACCCTCCCTCGATGTAAACAAGTCGATAAACACTGTGTTTTCATCTTTAACAGCCATATTTGTGAAATAAGTTTCTTCGTCAAAGTCAGCTGTGCTGCCGCTTATCAGCTCCTCTTTTTCTCCATCCCGGTATTTCCATAATCCGGTATAATCGACATAATACAAAGTTTCTTTTTTATTTTCATCTATGTAAACTGTAAATGCAAACTCATTTGCCGCAAGTCCAGCTTCCATAAGGTCTTTTGCCATTTGCTCAAGATTTGCGCTGCCTTGCTCCTCCTCTCCGTTTTTCACATTATATAAAGCAACGTCCTCTGCAGAGCCTAGCACATACAAATAGTCTCCGGCATAGGCTATGCGATGCACCTTCTGCACTGCAGACAGCTTGACTTTCTGCGGCGCGCTGTTCTGTTTGGGATTCCATTCAATTAGAGTAAAATCCAACCAATTCCTCCAGTATAATTTGTCTTCCCCTACAAAAACCGGATTGTCAATGCCATCTATGCCATCCTGAGAAATCTTCTTCACCGTACCCCTTTTATTGATGTAGTAATATTCATTTTTGAGTTCTAAATCTTTTATAGATGCAGGATTATCAAGTTCATAAGTATATGGAATAAGAAATCCTCCGTTGGACGACCAATATATCTGTCCTTCTATAGCCTGGTTCTCACCGCAGCTAAATTCTTTTTTAAACTCCATCTCCCATTTCTCATCATCAGTATAATTCCATACAGAGACAGTCATCGCCTGATCACTTGAATTTCTATAACCTGCCACCTGCAACCCTTTTTCTTTTGAATACTCCATATCTGTAACAATGAAGTTTTCTTCCGGTATATTCAGGTTGGTTTTCCTGACTGCAGCGTCTTCATTTTCATTCCCGCCGTCACAGGCTGCGAAAAGCACAGAGATAATAAAAATTACACATATCATTAATATTTTAGTATTTAATTTTCTCATCATATTTCATATCCTTTTTTGATTCACAGTTATAGCTATATTTCAATTACTTTATCACACATGTTTTGTAAATTCCCTTTATGACTAACTACAATAATTGTCATATTCTGAAACCCATTCCATAAATAGTCTAAAACTTTTTTCTCCGTTTCCTCATCAAGATGACACATACTTTCATCTAACAATAACACTTTTGGTTCCATTACTAATGCTCTTGCTAAGGCAATTCTCTGTTTTTGCCCGCCAGACAAGTTTTTCCCATTTTCTTCAATAACCTTGTTAAAACCATCTTCCAAACTGTTAATAAATTCATCCAGCTGGCATCCTCTGATGATTGAGTGCAATTTATCTTTATCTACGGTTCTCTCCAGCAGAATGTTTTCCATGATTGTTCCTGAAAACAATTCTGCATTCTGCGGCACATAAATTACATGTTTTCTAAAAGTTGAAGTAGAAATGCTTTTCAGTTCTTCCATACCAAAACAAATGGTTCCTTCGTAATCGGCTTCCATTTTACTAAGCAAATGCAATAAAGTAGTTTTTCCGCAACCGCTCTTCCCTTTAATAAGTACCTTTTCAGCTGGTTTAATTTCAAAAGATAGGTCTTCCAGTATGCTTTCCCTGAATCCATATGCAAAAGTTAAATTTTTTACTTCAATATGAAAACTATCCACACTGGGCATATTTTTTATTATTGAGGAGTTCTCTGCCTCCCGCTCTTTTTCAACCTCTAAAATATCGTCTAGCCTTTCTGCTGCTACAAATCCTTTCTGCAGCTCAATCTGTAAAAGCAACAAACTTTCTATTGGAGAAATAAAGAAATATACTAACGTTTCAAATGCTATAAATTGACCTAAAGACAATTCCCCCTTCAGTGTAAAGTAACAGCCTGACCACAATATCAGAATACTTCCAATACCTTCTATCAAAGATAATATCGTTGACTGGCTCACCGATATCAAACTACCTTTTTTGCTTTTTTCAATCAAATCTTCTGTTTTTTTATGTAATCTGGAATAAAATATTTGCTCACAACTAAAAGCTTTAACTGATTCAATCCCTCCTACTACCTCTTTTAATTCGCATGTCACCTGCGAATCAGCCTCCATCATATTCCTGTTTATTTCTCTAATTGGTTTTTTATAAATAAATGCAATCAATCCATACATCGCAATCATTACAATTACAACGAGCAGCATAGTCGGGCTGATTGAATACAATACAATTCCACCTGCAATCGCCATAGAAATATTTAAAATTACTGTCAATCCAATACCAGAAATAACATCTTGAATTTCTCCAATATCTCCATATCTTGATATGATTTCTCCCGTTTCCCTGTCGTGAAAGAATGGAATGGGCAGCCTTAAGAGGTGCTTATAGTATTTATAAACTAAATGTTGACTAGAATTTCTATAAATATATGTAATCAACACGCCTCTTGCTCCACCAATAAGTCCCTGCAGCAAATAAATTCCCATAACAGCAATGAGTAATTGTACTAATGTAGCACAGTTCATATCAATGTAATCAAAACATTTTGTGAAAATCGGTATATCAAGTAAATTCTTTCCTCCACCCAAAATATGTCTATCAATTATAATCTGATAAGCAAGAGAGGCCATAATAGACGCCATTGCTGATATTATGGAGCATAGAATTGACATTAAAAATAAAGTTTTCTGTTTTGTAATTATCTTTATATATTTCTTATATCGGCCCCAATTTCGTTTTCGTTGTACAAACCGGTCATTTGGAGCCAACATGATAAAGTATCCGAAAAAAATATTTTCAAATTCTGACAAGGTGTACTTTCTTTCCCCTATCTGAGGGTCAAAAACATGAACGCTATTATGACAAATCTTCTTGACAATCATATAGTGATGTAAATTGTTTTTTAATATTGTATGAACTATTATTGGCAGTTTAATATTGTGTCGATTGATATTCTCAACAAAATCACTAAATTCAGCATGATAACCATTAGCGCCCAATCCGAACATTTCTGCGACTTTACAAATCGCAAACATGCTTACACCATTTCTATCTACACGCATTTTCTGCCTGATTTCGATTAACGGAACATTTGAGCCATACCAAAGCAGTATAGTTGCCAAACAAGCCGCTCCACAATCTCTTATATCATGTTGTCTAATACCGGTTTTCATCATAAGCCTCTTTTTGTCTTTCAGCATAACCTTTACTGGCAGTTTACTTATATAAACAAGTTAGCATTTCCTTTCAGTGCTTTTCTCTTCAATAGTTTCTACAATTTTCCCATTCTTGTAAAATTTATCTGATACCTGTAAATGTCTTTACAATAACTTCCAGAAGACTTTTTATGTGCGCAGCAATCTTCCCATAGTGAATAGCGGATTTACTTTTCAGTACCATCCTAAATCCACAATATACCATGTCCCCATCTAATGCAAAAATCAAATATAACGAAGAAACTGTTTCATAGAAAGGGCTAATCTCAGTGCTTTCTTCTCCAGATTTTACCACTGCATATATTTTTTATAAATAAAATAGCAGGCAAGTGATTAAAGCAATTCCAAAATATATTTAATCTATCATAATTTTTGTTTAACTTATACTTTTATATATATAACAATCCAAATAATTATTTTGGGGACAAAGTTCATTAATTTCCTATTTTACTATTAAAAAAACGACTTAAATGCTTTCACTGCGCATCTAAGTCGAAAGTACCTGTTATTTTTCTTGATTATATACAAACAAATTCCGCAATTTCCATTCTAGTCTTTTATCCAAGTTCCCGCTGAGGGAGAATATTGTCCCCAACCTACCACATTATGACGTTATTCTGACCATCGTAAAAACGTATGAGTTTATCATCATTATATTTGTAAACGATATAGAATTTATTCTAACTCTTATCGTTTAATATCTTTTTAGAAGTATGTTGAACAGTTCCTATGACAAATTTCGGTTCAGGGATATCTTCAGACTGAATTGCATCCGCATATACTTTCCGGCTGCTGCTCATCTCCTTATCAAGGGCCATCAGCAACTCTTCTATCTTCTGTTCAATCGCACTCTCATGCATTTCCTATTCCCCTTCTGCATGTGCCAGTATGCTTTTCAACTTGGTTCTTGCTCTATAGCTTCTCTTTTTTACGAACTCCTCACTCTTGCCTAATATCTCCGCAGTTTCTTTTCTGCTATATCCTTGTCCATACTGTAAACAAATAATATCTCTGTCGATATTGTCCAGATTGCTGAGAAGTTCCTGAATTTGAGGCCCAAACCCGTACTTATCATGGAATGCAACAGTATCTACAAATTCCATAGTCAGCGATATACTTCCATAATATCTTTCTTCCGCTTCTGTCATACGACCATTTTTTACTGCCATATTGATAGCTGTATTTTTTACGGCAGTGCATAGATAGCTTTTCAGTTCGTCAGGCGGCAGCATTGTTTTATCCTCGCAGTGAAGAATCAATTTCCACAGTACTTCTTGCTCCACATCTTCTACATAATGCCAATCCTTTAAGATTTCATATGCAATCTTATGCATCAATACCCCGTATTTGTTCTGTATCAGTTCGACAACCTTATCTCTTGCTAAGTCTCTCATAAAACTCCTCCCAAAACCCTTATGTTTTAATTATATCATATTTTTTAAAATATTCAATATTTTCTAATCATATGATACTCGGGTCATTTGGTTAACAAAAGAGGAACCTCATTCAGATTCATTTCTGCGCCAACAGTGAGTCTTAGAGCCGCTGCTTCCGGCCACATAGTACGATAGAGGCAGAAAAACTAATAAAAAACCCCGAGGTAAGTTTCCTTACCGCAGGGTCTGTACATTTACAAATATAGTTTACACTAATTCCAGGAACACTACTTCAGCACAGTCGCCTCTTCTAGGTCCTAATTTCAGAATTCTTGTATATCCGCCGTTTCTGTCTGCATATTTTGGTGCAATCTCATCGAACAGCTTGCTCACTACGCTTTCGTCATAAACGTAAGCCAGCACCTGTCTTCTTGCATGGAGGTCACCGCGCTTTGCAAGGGTAATCAGCTTTTCAGCTTCTCTTCTTGCTTCCTTTGCTCTGCAGTCAGTTGTTGAGATTCTGCCTTCTCTGAACAGGTCAGTTACCAGATTTCTCAGCATAGCTTTTCTATGAGCAGTTGGTCTGCCCAGTTTTCTATATCCTGGCATATCAATTCTCCTTTCGTAATGGTTCTTGCCCCAATTTCTGAAAGAAATTGTTGGGAAGACCTTATGCTTTTATGCCCTGCGAGTCTAGCGAGCAGTTGGCATAAGTCGTATCATGGTTCTTGCCCCAATTTCTGAAAGAAATTGTTGGGAAGACCTTATGCTTTTAT
>CBCTFZ010000046.1:0-24049 GCA_965146355.1 uncultured Emergencia sp.
AAGACAGCAAGAATCTGGTGATCTTTGAAACAGAAGAAGAGGCACAGGCGGCAGGCTACCGAAAAGCGAAGCAGTAAAGAGCCTGCCGCCGCAATCGAGAAGGAGGCTAATCATTTGTTGATTAGCCTCCTTCTCGATTGAATTTTGTGAAACTTACGAAGTGTTAAGACCATCTGCTGAACGGCAGTGCAGTCTTTACCTTACCTTGTCGCTATACCTGAAGGGCAGCGTCCTGGGCTGCAATCTCTTCGTCGGTTACCTTGGTCATGGTAAGTCCTGTGAGTACATAGACGAAACCAATCAGCGGCGCCAGCCAGGTCAGCGGTGCATACAGGAAGAAATCAGCGTTAGACACGTTCAAGGTGCTCGCATAGAAGGCACCCATGCCGCCCCACGGAATCAGCGGAGATAAGCTGATGGTGCAGTCCTGTAAAATCCGAGCCAGGTTCTTTCTGTGAAGATGGAACTTGTCGAATAATTCCGGCAGCATCGGCCCAAGGGTCGCATATGTCAGGTCATATCCACCAGTGATGACAAAGAAGGTCAGACACATCGCATAGACTTTCGCTGCCATGGACTTGGAACTCTTGGAAGTGGTAGTAATCAGTTCCAGCAGGGCATCGATTACACCGGCCGCACGAAGAGGCGCACCGAATACACAGGCTGCCATGAGGATTGCAGCCACTTCCAGGAAGCTGGACAGACCACCTCTGAGTAAAATCTTATCGATTACAGTGATTCCGGTTTCTGCGGAGTAGCCGCTCATCATGGCAGCAGCCCACTCACTGATAGAAGCACCCTGGAAAATCATCGCCAGAAGACCGGCTAAGAGGATACCGGCTGCAAAGGTAGGGAGAATCGGTTTCTTCATAATGATTAGTATGATGACAACCACCGGCGGCAAAAGAAGCAGCGGATTCAGATTAAAAATCGTACTCAGGTTATCAAGAATCAGCTGATATTCCTCTGTACTGCCGCTGCCTGCGCCATGATTGCCAAATCCCAGAATCAGGAAATAAACCAGACAAATCACCAGCGCCGGGAGAGAAGTTTTTGCCGCATGAATACAGCCTTCAAACAGACTGGTTTTGGAAACGGCACAGGCTACGTTAGGCGAATCGGACATCGGGGACAGCTTGTCGCCGCACAGTGCGCCGCTGGCAATGGCGCCGGCTGTAATCAGCGGTGACATCCCCAGACCGGAAGCCATGCCCAGGAAGGCGATGCCTACCGTACTTAATGTCGCCCAGGAGGAGCCCATAACAAGCGCCATGATAAAGCAAATCAGGCAGGTCAGAAAATAGAAGATGGAAGGGCTTATAATCTGTATGCCATAGTAAACCATAATAGGAACGGTACCGGACAGAATCCAGCTTCCAATCATCATTCCGACCGAAAAGACGATGAGAATCGGCATAATCATGTTTTTTACCAGGCCGATGATGGTGGACTGAATGTCGCTGTATTTCGTTCCAAACACCACGGCGATGACCGATAAGATTGCACCGACAGACAGCAGGATGACTGCATCCGCATCCTCGGTTACCATGAAACCAACGATAACCAGCAAAATCCCCAGAATCAACATGAAAAATGCCTGAGATTTTGTTACTTTTTTGCTCTTTGTACTCATTTTGCATATTCCTTTCTTTCATTGAGTGTTGTAAAATGTTAATGAGAAAAATGATTGCTGTGAAAACACTATGTTGCAACAATACTCAAAAGCAAAGATTGTGCCAAAATGTCACAGCGCCGGGTGGGATGCAGAAATCGCTGCCGAAAACAGCGCAGAAACGGGTATAGAGGTGGGAAACTTCGCAGCAGGGACGACCCATGAAAAAACAAATGGATTTTTAGGAAAATAATTAGCCTAAAAATCCAAAAAACTTGCAGCAAAATCCGTACAGCAGCGGCATCCCGGTATGAATAGAAAGGTGCGTCAGATTCTGCCTGCCTTCATGGCATAAAACTTGCTATGTTTTTATTATGACACTATTTTAAAATCATAACACAGGAGGACAAAAAATGAATATGTACGAACGGCTTTTGCTTAACCACAAATCGGTAAGAACCTTCCAGGACAGGCCGGTGGATGAGGCGCTGGTGAAACGGCTGGTAAGGTGCGGGCAGCATAGTGCGACTTCAGAGTTTATTCAATCCTATACGGTCATTCATATTACGGATCGGAAACTGCAGGAAAACATCTATGAAGAGGTGGCGAATCAGAAGACACTGCTTCGTGCGCCGACCCTTCTGATTTTTCTGGCGGATGTAAACCGGTTACTTCGTGCCAGCGCTATGAACGGTAGAACTGCGCCGGAATCCTATCTTGAGGCAACGGAAACCTTCCTGATGGCGTCTGTGGATACGGCAATCATGGCGCAGACGGTGTCGATTGCAGCTGAGATGGAAGGACTGGGCTGCACCTATATCGGCGGAATCCGGAACAATCTGGATAGACTCAGCCGGCTTTTGAAACTGCCGGAAGGGGTTTATCCGCTGTTTGGCATGGTGATGGGGTATCCGGCGGAGGATAGTGGCGAGATGGCCAAGCCAAGGCTGCCGCTGGAGGTGGTATATAAAGAAAACTACTACGATACAGACGGCGATGAAGAGGCGCTCAAACGCTACGACGAAGTGATTAGAAACTATTATATCAATCGAACCGGCGGCGAGCGAAACGAAACGTGGACGCAACAGATGTCCGACTTCGTGGAAAAACCACAGCGTCCGGCGCTGCGAAGGGTGCTAAAGGAGCAAGGCTTCAAGATTCTGTAAGGCGAGGAAAGCCGGAGGCAGCCTGACGGGCCTGCCTTTCGGCAGCTTAGCCGGTGAAATTTATTTGAGATAGAGGAAAAGACGATGGAAGAGAAGATGGGAGAGAAAAAGCGAGTCGCAGTGGTGGCGACAGAGAAAGCCTATGCAGATTTTCTGATGGCACATATCGCAAAATATATGCAAGAGTATGCAGATTTTGTTTCGTACTCCCTCTGTCAGGTGGAGGAGATGGAGGTCATAGAGGAAGAGTTCGTGCTGCTTTCCGCTTTTAATATCTTTCAGCAGGTACGGCAAAAGATTGCATCCCATTCGGAAATCATCGTCCTTTCTCTGTCCCTGACAAAGGAGCAGATTGAAACGCTGAAACAGATTCCCGGCGGCACCCGGGCGCTTTTGGTCAATTTCGACAATCGTTCCTGTATTCATACGATTACCTGTATGTATGAGGCCGGGGTGCGGGATTTGGAACTGACCCCCTATTACGGCGAGGGAAGCTATGACCATTCCATCAAGGTGGCAATCACGCCGAACGAAGCGCAGCTGGTACCTCGCAGCATTACACAGGTTTATGATGTGGGAGAAAGCGCAGTGGATATGAACAGCCTGTACCACATCGCTGATAAACTGGGGGTCTATGAGGAATTTTCCGCAAGGGAAGCCAATGAGGCGAGGAAGGAATACTACTATATCAATTCCAGCATGGACAAGCTGCTGGAAGAAAAGGAAAGTATGGCGGGCAAGCTGCATACGTTGCTGAAGTTGATGAACGAGGGGATTCTGATTACCGATTCGGCAGGAAGAATTTATCTGTCCAGTGAAAAGGCGGAATTGCTGCTGGTGGAGCGCTCCCGGGTCTTGCAGGGCGTACATATTGAAGAGGTTCTGCCGGAGATGGACGTCCGCTCTACGAAGGAACAGCTGATTCGGACGAAGCGGAAAAACCTGATTGCTTCATCGGTGGAGATTCGATCAAACGATGTAATCGCAGGACATATCATCACCCTGACCGACTTCGAAGAGGCAGAGGAGAAGCAGCATGGAATGCGGTCGAAGCTGAGCGAAACCAGCCATAAAGCCAGATACCATTTCGAGGATATCCTGGGAAGCAGTCCGGCTCTGGTCAGCGCCATCGAATCGGCAAGGCGGATGGCAGGCTCCGACGGGGCCGTGATGATTACCGGTGAAAGCGGCACGGGAAAAGAGATGTTCGCCCAGAGTATTCATAACGGTTCCAGTCGGCGAAAATATAATTTCGTGGCGGTGAACTGTGCGGCGATTCCGGAGAATCTGCTGGAAAGCGAGATGTTCGGCTATGAAGAGGGCTCCTTTACCGGTGCGCAGAAGGGCGGCAAGATTGGCTATTTCGAGCTGGCCCATCGGGGCACCATCTTTTTGGATGAGATTGCAGAGATGCCGCTGCAGCTCCAGTCGAAACTGCTTCGGGTGCTGGAGGAGCGGAAGGTGATGCGGGTGGGATCCAATAAGAATATCGATGTGGATGTACGGATTATTGCAGCGACTAACCAGAATCTGTTCTCCCTGGTGGAGGCGGGACAGTTTCGGGAAGATTTGTATTATCGCCTTAACGTATTACCGCTTTCTGTTCCGGCATTAAGGGAGCGGGCCGACGATATTCTCACCATCTTCTATGCCTTCGCCCATCGAATGAACTCCAATCTGCAGCTGAGCCCTGAGGCAGCTCATATTTTGCGCCGTTATTCCTGGAGAGGAAATGTGCGGGAGCTGCGAAATATGGTGGAGTTTTTAGTGAGCAAGGGAAAGAAATATATCGAGGCGGAGGATTTGCCGCCGCTGAGGGAGAAGAAACGAGCGGCAGGCGGTTCCGTTTTGCGGGAAACCTCTACGGTCATCGACCGGTTCATTCTCCACGAGGGAAGAGAGATTGAACTCTATTATGCGGTTCTGCTGACCCTTTCTCAGGCTTTCGAGCGGGGAGAGCGGTACGGACGGCAAACGCTGGTGAGTCGGATTAATGAAGAGGGGGGATTCTATACAGAGGGTGAGGTGCGTAAAGCTCTGGCCAAGCTGTCCTCTTATGGGTTTGTTCGCTCTGCGAAGGGGCGGGGCGGCAGCGTAATCAATCACGAAGGAATGAAACTGCTGGAGGTGATTGAGGGCTTTCGCAGCAGAGGAATTTTGCAATAGGTTAATGATTAACCTAATTCTTAAATGGTTGGAATCCATTTTTGCCTTTATGACCTGGCAGGCGCAGAAAAAGGTCGTCTGAAAAACGAAATAAGTATTGCAGTTACAGGAACCCGAAAGGATTCCTGTTTTCTTTTTTTCATTTTGGCATGGTTGTTGCATTTTAATATGAATGTGAAAAATAACTTGAAAGCGGCCCATGGGATTGCCGTCCGGGTGGAGCATGCGAGGAGAAGGCCGGGAATGCGAGAACATGCGCTGATTGGAAATTGATTGGAAAACGATATGTTGCAAGTGATGAGGAAAGGAGCAGGTGAGTGGCGGCAAGTGCTGCCACTTAGTATGACAGGTATGGAAATTTTGAGATGGCCGGAGGGAAAACGGTGTGCCGTCATGTTTACCTTTGATGTGGACGGGGATACCACCTGGGAGAACGGAAACAGAGGGCTTCCCGGCGGCGAAGCATATATCAAGTCCCTGTCGGTGGGACAGTATGGACCGAAGCGATGCGTGGACAGGATACTGGATAAGCTGAATCAGTACGGAGTAAAGGGCACCTTTTTCGTGCCGGGACTGACAGCCGAGCGGTATCCTGCGCTGATTGAGCGGATTGCAGCAGCAGGACATGAGATTGGCCACCACGGGTATGCCCATGAGCGGTTTGCCGGTCAGAGCGTGGAACAGCAGATTGAGATTATAGAAAAGACCCAGGACATTTTCAGACGGCTGATTGGTCATCCGGTAACCGGATTTCGTACCCCATCGGGGGACTGGTCGGTGGAAACGCCGAGGCTCCTCTACGAACGGGGATTTCGCTACTCCAGCTCCATGCGGGGAGATGACAGGCCGTATCGAACGGTAATCGACGGGAAGGAAACGGACTTCATAGAGATTCCGACCAAATGGGAGCTGGATGACTATGTGGCTATGGCCTACCACATGTATCCGGCAGAGCCGGCAGGCCAGGACCGGATTAGCTGCTACAGGGACGTGAAGGATAATTTCATGCGGGAGTTTGAAGGGCATTATCGCTATGGACTCTGCATTTCTTTTATGAATCACCCGCAGGTAATCGGCGCGCCGGGAAAGATTAAGATTTTAGATTACCTTTTGCAGGAGATTACGAAACGGAAAGACGTGTGGATTGCGACGGGAAGTCAGGTAGCAGACTGGTATCGACAGGCATATCCACTGGAGAGAAGGGGGAAGCAGCATGTATGAGATAAGACCGGTTTGGCCGGAAGGAAAGCGATGCGCCGTCATGGTGAGCCTGAACCTGAACGGAGAGCTTTTTTGGCTGGGGCTGGATTCGAAAGCGGAGCAGATGCCCAAGACGCTGTCCCTGGGGCAGTATGGACTGACCAGGGGACTTAATCGGGTTTTGGAAGCGCTGGAGGTACGGAAAATCAGAGGAACCTGTTTCGTACCTGGATGGATTGCAGAGCAGTATGAAGAGAAGGTGCGCCGGATAGTGGACGGCGGTCATGAAATCGGGGCGCTGGGCTATCATCATGAGAATATGGCGCTGCTTACCGTAGCGGAGCAGGAAGAAGCGATGCGAAAAAGTGTCGCTGCCATCGAAGACGCTTGCGGCGTCAGACCGATGGGCTTTCGCAGTCCGGAGGGAGAATTGACGATGGATACCCTGCGGATTGCCGGAAACTATGGCATGGTCTATTCCAGTAACCTCTGCGATGATGACAGGCCGTACTGGAAAGATTTAGGGGATGGCCAGGAGATGCTGGAAATCCCTATCCACTGGGCTAATTATGACCTTCCGTATTTTGCGTTTAACTATCGTCCGGCCTTTCCGGCTGGGCAGAGCCGTATTGCGGGATATACGGGGGTTTTGCAAAACTGGAAGGATGAATTTGACGGCTGTCTGGAATACGGTCTCTGCTATGTGCTCGCCCTGGATCCGGCACAGATTGGCAGTCCAGGGCGAATCGGTCTGCTGGAAGAATTACTGGACTATATGATGGAAAAAGATGGCGTCTGGTTTGTTTCCGGCAGGGAACTGTATGAATATGAATGTGAGAAGTGATAGGAGGATAAAATATGGCGAGTTTATGGGGCGGTCGGTTTGAAAAGGAGATGGATGCGCTGGTAAAGCAGTTTAACGCATCGATTGGTTTTGATTGGAGGATGTATAACGAGGATATCGACGGGAGTATTGCCCATGTGACCATGCTTGGCGAGCAAGGAATCGTGACCCGGCAGGAAGCTGAGGAAATCATCGCAGGGCTGGAGGCAATTCGGGAAAAGATTGCCAGCGGTGAAATCGTCTTTGATGTGGAAGACGAGGATATCCATATGGGAATTGAAAGCCGACTGATTCAGGAAATCGGTCAGGTGGGAAAGAAGCTGCATACAGCCAGAAGTCGTAACGATCAGTGTCAGGTCGATGGCAGACTGTACCTGAAGAAAGAAATCCGTCAGGTGATTCGGTCGCTGCTGGAACTGGAAGAGGTGATTCTGGAAAAGGCAGAGAAGTATGCAGATGCTATCACGGTGGGGTTTACCCATATGCAGCACGCACAACCGATTACGATAGGGTTCGTATTTATGGCATATTTTCAGATGTTTCGTCGGGACATCGAGCGACTGATGGACGGGTATGAACGAATGAACCTTTGCCCGCTTGGGGCTTGCGCACTGGCAGGAACCACACTGCCTACCAATCGCCACAGGACGGCGGCACTTTTAGGCTTCGCCGGGCCGACAGAAAATGCGATGGACAGCGTCAGCGATCGGGATTACAGTCTGGAATTTCTCAGCGCTGCGTCGATTTCCATGATGCATCTGTCCCGCTGGGCGGAGGAATTCGTATGGTGGAATTCCCAGGAATTTTCCTACATCGCCATCGATGACAGTTACTGCACGGGGAGCAGCATCATGCCGCAGAAGAAGAATCCTGATATGGCGGAGCTGCTTCGAGGTAAAGTAGGCCGAGTGTATGGCGATTTGATGCAGCTGCTGACAGTGATGAAGGGAACGCCGCTGGCATATAACAAGGATTTTCAGGAAGACAAGGAAAGCCTGTTTGATGCGATAGATACATGGAAAAACAGCATCGCAATCTTTACCAATATGCTGTCAAAAACGGAATTCAGAATGGATCAGATTCAGAAACAGCTCTCAAAGGGATTCCTCAACGCAACGGATATCGCAGAGCATCTGGCCAAGTCGGGGATTCCGTTCCGGGAAGCGCACGGCATCGTAGGGCGGATGGTGAAGGCCTGTGAAGAAAGAAACTGCGACTTTGAGGATTTGACTGACAGAGAGCTGCAAGCCATCGATCAACGGGTGAGCAGGGAATCGCTGGGGGACATCAGCATCAAGGCCTGTGTAAATGCACGGGTATCCTTTGGAGGAACCGCTCCCAATGAGGTGCGCCGTCAGATTCAGGTGGGAAGCCAGTGGCTGGAACAGCTGAAGGAGATGAAACAATAAAACAATAAAGGAGTCGAGCAATATAGAAAAGCGATACAGAAAAAGCGGTCAAAGACAAGGGAAGATAGAAGGTATATACAAAAGTTTAGTTCGGTTTATACCTTAGGGTAATTGTGAAAAAAGGTGAAGATAAGGGTTGGAGGCGAACGATTTCTTGAACTAGCTAAGCTGTCAACCCGAGACTTCGTCTGCATTCCATAGGACTCATATATCATAACACTTTTCTATTATTAATTCGCGATATTAAATAAGATAATTATTTAATATTTCCATAAAAACCGAGATGTTTATACCTGCCCAGTCAGTGTTATAAAACATCTCGTTTTTTATTTTAAAATTTCTCCACCTAAAAAAATATTGCAAAGTATAAATAAATTTTGCAATATTATTGACTTTTGCGAAAAAGTGTGATAATTTGTAATAAAAATAGAAATTTTGCAAAATAATCCGTAATTTATCAAAAAGTTATTTAATTCTTTCTTTCGCTGCCGCCAGCAGGCCGCTTGCGGAGGAGATAAGGTCAGGAGAAGAAATATGAGCAAAGAAAATCAAAGCACAGTTAAGAAAATCGGCTTGGCAGGCTGTATCGCCACAGGGGTCGGCGCGATTATCGGCTCCGGCATCTTCGGCTCTCTGCCGGAGGTTATCAACAGCGTGGGAGCCGGAGCCATCGGAGCTCTGGTCGTCGCCGTTGTCTACATCATCGCAACGCTGATTCCAAGTATGTTCGCATCGTCGGTAATTCCGGCTACAGGAAGCTTTTTCCTGTATCAGGCAAAACTGGTGCATCCCATTGCAGGGCTGTTTATGGCTATACAAAATCTGCTCTTTCCGGTGCTGGTATCGGTATTTGCCGTTCTGTTCGCAGACTACTTCGCAGCGCTCATTCCGTCCCTTGACGGAAAGCAGACTGTGATATGCGTGGTGATTCTGTTTATCTATATGGGAATAGCCTGGTTTGGAAACCACACCTTTGTGTCGGTGAATAATATCATGGTTGCGGCACTGATGGTTGCCATCGGTCTGTATGTGTTCATCGGCATTCCCAACATGAATCCGGGACAGCTGGAAATGGCGGATATCCTGAAACCGGGAGTAAGATTGACTACTTTCAGTGCGGCTGTAGGAATACTGTCCTCGTCCCTTTCCGGCGCCAGCGCTATTTCTCAAATCGCAAACGATATCAGAAATCCGAGACGGAATCTGCCTATCGCCATGATTATGGCGCCGATTCTGGTCTGTGTAATCTACATACTGATGGCCGTAGTCAGCCTAGGCACCATGGACGGAGACCAGATAACCACCCTTTCCGACGTTGCCAATCAGTTTATGAGTCCGGCCCTTGTAACCTTTTTCATCGTTGGCGGGCCCCTGTGCGGCGTTCTGACCTCCATGGTTCCGCAGATTATGCTGTCGGTGGCGTCGGTAGAGGCTGCTGCAGAGGCAGAGGTATATCCGGAATTTCTCTGCAGAAGAAATAAACATAACGTGCCTGTAGGTATTTTAATCTATGTGATGGCTTTCGCCATCATCTGTTCCGTGACAGGAGCCGGCTTCGGCGTGCTGATGACGGTATTCTCCTTTGTCAATACCCTGTCAAATCTGATGATGGCCCTGGTACCCTTCTTCCTGTATAAAAAATATCCTCATGCCTGCGCCCATGCAGGGATAAAGATGAATAAAACGTTCATCTATATCATATCTGTATTTGCGGCTGTGGTATCGGGGTATCTGTCGGTGACCATGCTGCTCACCTTGGGAAAGACCGTGTGGATGCTCATCGCAATCGGCGCTGCCGCTGCAGTGATTTACTTCATTCTGAGAATCAGATATTTGAAGAAAAACAGACAGGATTTGATGACCGACCTGAGACAGCCTTACGCTGATTGGGAGTCGAGAGAGGAAGAGTGCCGGAAACTGGATGAACAGGCGCCTATGGCGTGATAATTTCATCGGCTGTCTAGAAAATATATAAAACAACAATACCGCACGGAAGAGACGGCTTCAGGTACTCTCCTGTGCGGTATTTTGCTGCTGATTTTGTTTTCCTTCAGGACAGAGCCGGAACCTAATTGTTTCCCTGCTGGTATTCCTGATAGGCGTTGAGGGCGTAGACCATATCGTACTGCAGATGGTCCCGCATCAGTTCGGCAGCCTGGTCGAACTCCTTGCGCTGTATCATCTCGTAGATTCTGGTGTGGCAGTCGTTGATGGCCTCCACATTGGTGGGCTGATGATAGTACATACAGGAAAGGACTTCTACCTTGGCCCGGACCTTTTTGGCCGCTTCGTCCAGATAGTCGTTCTGGGCGTGACGGTAAAAGGCAGTATGGAACTGCTCCGAGTATTCTTTCCATTCTGTGATTTCTCCTGCTTCCAGCAGGGCGTTGCCCTTCTTCAAAATCTGCTCCAACTCGAAGAGGAGAGGGGCTTCGGAAAAGGCGTTCCGACAGAATCGAATGGCCATGGCGTCCAGCTCTCCGATAAACCGATATATCTGACGGATGTCTTCCTCCGAAAATTCGGTTACCGTAACGCCGCAGTTGGAATAGTAGGTTACAAGACCGTTTTCGGAAAGCCGGGTCAGGGCCTCCCTGATAGGGGTGTGACTGACGCCGAACCGTTCCTTGAGAACCTTTAGAGTCAGCTTCTGACCGCATTTCAGACGCTGGTCCGTAATATCGTGATACAGTTCATCGTAAATCTGTTCTGACAGTGTTGTAGATTTACTGCTTTTATTTGACATAGTTTCACCTCGAAATATAAATATCTATCTAATTATATTTTACCAAAAAGGATAGAAAAAGCAATAAAAATAGCAAAACATTTTAAAATTTTGCAAAATCAGTTTTGATTTTAGAAAAAAAGATAGGGATGGGCATTAACGGTTATTTTACATTATCTATTGCAATATGCCATATCATTGAAGCCGGATAAGGAGAAATTTCTGACGAAATCAGAAGGAAAAATTACACCCAGAGTAAACGAAATGTGAGAATGTAGTATTTCTTTTCGGCAAGTAAAGACAGATATATAGGAAAGTCGGTTGCGCAGAACATTGTCCATAGAAATAGCGAGCATCGGATTGTGTATGCCACAATTCCAATCCACATAGTATACCGGCATGGATTTTTCGTGCAGCTGGTCAAAAAAATAAACTGATAGAAAGTATTGCTTTGGTGATAATATTCTGATAAAATCAGGATAGAATAAATGATACGATAGGAGTGCATGAACATGATACAAATTAGACCTGTTTCTGACCTTAGAAATAAATTTCCAGAGATTGAAACCATTGTAAACAGTGGAAAACCTGTATATCTTACCAAAAATGGATATGGAGCAATGGTCGTATTAAGTCTGGAAGAATACGCAAGCCTGACTGACAGTATCGAGATGAAACTTGATGAAGCTGACAGACAGGCGGCAATGACAGAAGAAAGACTTTCCCACGAAACAGTTTTCAGTAATGTAAGGAGTGCGGTGCATGGAAAATAAATCCTATCAGCTTAGGTATTTACCACTGTTTGAGCAGGATTTAATCAGTACAGCAAATTACATTACCAATATTTTAAAAAATGAGGACGCAGCATTACGACTGATTGATGATGTCGAAGCCGCTATCCTGGAAAGACTGAACAATCCTGTTGCTTTTGAACCATACCACTCTGCGAAAAAGCGTGACTGTCCCTACTATCGAATCTATGTAAGAAACTATGTAGTTTATTATGTGGTGATTGATGATGTGATGGAAGTACGCCGCCTGATGTATGGCGCAAGAGATACAGACAGACATTTGTAACTAAATATTCATTCACATGAGCAGTAAATCTATAATGTTTGCTGCGTTTTGGTTGAAAAGGAAAGATGGGAATGGTTTTCGCCCTATCTGATTTAACCCATTGGAGAGAACAAACGCAAAAGAGCTGAGCATTAACGGCTATTTTCCGTTAATGCCCAGCCCTTTTTGTTTTGTGAAATGAGATGATATAGGCCTTACCAAGAGAAGTCGTAGAAATAGTATACGCCTTCCACTGGAAGCGTGTGGAATTTCAGGTTCTTGTTATGAGCGTACGGGATTGTCGGATTGCATAAAACTGCATAAACCGCCTCGTCCTGCACCTTGGTGAAAATCTCCTCGTATACTGCAGTTCGCTCATCGTCGTCGATGGTGGCCGCTGCCTTTTCAAACAGGGCGTCGATTTCAGGGTTGGAGTAGCGGGCGTTGTTGGCCATGCCGATGTAGTCTGAGCACAATGCCATGGACATCTGCTGGGTGTCGCCTTCCAGAGACATATTCAGACAGGTCAGTCCGAAATCTCCCTGGCTCAGCTTTTCAAGATAAGCGTTGAACTCGAGAATTTCAATCTTAACGGTCAGACCAACGGCTTTCAGGTTGGATTCCACCATTTCCGCCAGGGTCTTGTACTGCTCAGCAACGTACATGGTGCCAAGGTCTGTGCCTTCGGCTACGCCGGCTTCTTTCAGCAGGGCTTTTGCCTTATCTACATCGTAAGAATACTGAGTCTGCTCTTCGCTGTAACCCTGTCTGTCAGGGGTCAGCAGGTTGGAATTTGCTTCGGCCTGTCCTTCGTAGACAGCCGCTACGATAGAGTCGCGGTCGATGGCGTAGTTAATGGCCTGACGGAATTTCACATTGTTGTACGGTTCTTTTTCCGTATTCATTGCGATGAATGTGAAAGCTGTCTGATCTGCAGTTGTAATCGTGATATCATTTGCGCCTTCCAGAGAGCTGAGTACGGAAGCGTCGACCTCAGCGAAATCGTAGTCGCCGGACTGCACGCCCATGCCCAGGGAGGCGATATCGCTGATGACCTTAAAGGTAACCGTTTTGATGCTAGGCTCGCCCATGTAGTAGCCATCGTAGGCTTCCAGCGTCAGGGTGTCGCCGTCCTTGTGTTCAACGAACTTGTACGGTCCGCAGCCGACAGGTTTCTGCGCAAAGTCTTCTTTGCTGGCGGATTCGCCGTAGGCCTTGCTGCAGATGAACATCTGGTCCATGGAAGCCAGGAATGGCGAATAGACGTCCTTGGTGTACACTTTGATGGTGTAATCGTCTTCGATTTCATAGTGGTCAAAGCCTTCTACCACAGCGCCCTGGTACATGGAAGCTGCATAGGTGTCCAGGGTGTATGCGATATCTTCTGCGGTCAGAGGAGTGCCGTCGTGGAAGGTGACGTCGTCACGGAGATAGAAGGTGTAGCACTTGCCGTCATCGCTGACTGCCCATTTTTCTGCAACTCTCGGCTCCAGCTTGGTCTGGTCTTCGTAATTCTTACGGAGCAGAGTGTCGTAAATCTGCGCGTTGATGTGATGCTCTGCGGCGCTGCTCCAGTCAGATGGATGGAGGGTGTCGTAGTCCGCGTCGATTGCTACTTTCAGGTCTGTTCTGTCGGCGTCTGCATTGTCATCGCTGCCGCCGCCGCAGCCTGCAAAGAGACCTGTTGCCAGGGTCAGGGACAATGCCAGAACTGCCCCTTTGAGTAAATTCTTTTTCATTTCTTTTCTCCTTTCGGTTCTATGTCAGTTCACAGGTTATTCTGCGAAGTGAAAAACGTGTTTCGTATAGAGGTCTGTCAATTTTATAGCTTCTCTCACATCGGCTTTTGATATGATGGAGCTCTGGCTGTGGGGGAATCTGTCTACGATAGAGATGCCCGCTACCCGGACGCCCATGCCGCTCATGTTGATGCTGCTGGCGTCTGTGCCGCCTCTGTCCATGACGTCCCGCTGATACTTGATGCCGTTTTCTTCACAGCAGGCGATCATGGTGTCCACCAGGTATTCGTCCAGCATGGCCGACGGATTGCCGATGGAGATGCCTACCCCTTCACCTACGGCATTGGCTCCCTCCAGGTCGGTAGGGTAGAAGTGGTCCGGCGTCACATCGACGGATATGCCGATATCCGGCTTGATTCGCTCGGCTGAGACCACGGCGCCGCGGCAGCCCACCTCCTCCTGAACGGTGAAGACATAGTAGACGTCGTTGGGGCCGGTGCCGTCGTTTTGCTTCAGGGCTTCGATTAAAACGTAGCAGCCTGCTCTGTCGTCAAAGGACTTGGAGACGATGCGCTCGTTCTGCAGCTCATAGTAATTGCCGATGAAACCGCAGTAATCGCCGACCTTGACGTACTTTTCCGTATCTTCCTTCGTGGTGCAGCCGATGTCTATGTACAGTTTGCCGCTGTTGTTCTTGGCTTCTTCCACAGGGCCGTCGCAGCCAACTGCGCCGATGGTTCCGTTTTGGAATATAACCTTATCATTATATAGGGCGCTGGTCCAAACAAAACCTACATTACAGACTTTAATGCGGCCGTCCGCTTCAATCTTCTTCACCTGCAGTCCGATTTCATCCATGTGGGCGGCCAGCATGATTTTCTTCTTATCAGGGTGGTCGGCGCCGTACTTGACGGCGATTAGATTTCCCACGGCGTCGGTAAACATTTCGTCGCAGTGACCTTCAATTTCTCTTTTTATGATGGTCCGGATGTTTTTCTCCCGTCCTGCGACGCCCCAGGCCTGGGTCAGTTCTTTTAATAATTTCATGGGAAGTTTTATCTCCTTTCCGCAGAATATATTTTTCTTTAGTGGTATATTATCAAATTTTCATAAATTTTGCAATATATTTTAACGAAAAATTTTGCAAAATTATTGACAATTTTATAAAAATGGGGTATTGTAGGGTCAAGAAAAAACGGATTTATGTAAAACGGAGGAAGTATTATGTATAAGTATGTAATCAAAAGACTATTATTAACAATCCCCGTTCTGTTTGGCGCCGTATTCCTGGTGTTCGCAATTATGCAGCTGACGCCGGGAGATCCGGCTTCTCTGATTCTGGGTATTACGGCCAAACAAGCAGATATCGACGCGCTGAATCACGAGCTGGGCGCGGACCAGCCGTTCTTTGTGCAGTTTTTCAACTATATAAAGGACATTGTCTGTCACTTCGACTTCGGCGACTCCTATCAGACCAGACTACCGGTGTTAAATGAAATCCTCTCCAGATTTCCAAACACCTTCTGGCTGGCCCTGTGGTCCATGATTCTCAGCGCCGTAGTGGGCATCATCTTCGGCATCATCTCCGCTGTTAAGCAGTATTCTCTCACCGACAATGTGCTGACCACACTGTCCATGCTGCTGTCTGCAATTCCGGGCTTCTGGCTGGGCCTGATGCTGATGCTGCTGTTCTCCCTGAAGCTGGGCTGGTTTCCGACCAGCGGCGTCGATACCTGGGCCGGTTACGTTCTGCCGGTGGTGACCCTGTCTCTTTCAGGCATCGCCAGTGAAATCCGTCTGACCAGGTCCACCATGCTGGAAACCATCCGTCAGGACTACATAAGAACTGCCAAATCAAAAGGCGCGCCGGAAAAGATTGTCATCTTCCGCCACGCCCTGAAGAACGCCCTGCTTCCGGTCATCACCAACATGGGCATGAACTTCGGTTCCAGCCTGGGCGGTGCGGTCATCATCGAAACCGTGTTCGGCATTCCAGGCGTAGGCATGCTCATCGTCAATTCCATTCGTCAGAAGGATACGCCGATGATTATGGGCGCGACCTTGTTCCTGGCCGTTCTCTTCTGTCTGGTTATGTTGGTCGTAGATATTCTGTACGCCTACATCGACCCGAGACTGAAAGCGAAATATCAGAGCTAACAGGCGGAAAGGAGAATTGAAATGAGCGAAGCAATTTTACAGAAACACCCCGAAAAAGTGAAAGCAAAGAAAAACAGCCAGGTTAAGGAAATCTGGCGCAGATTCAAAAAGAGTAAGACCGCCATGCTGGGACTGATTCTTCTGATACTGGTGGTACTCATGGCTGTCTGTGCAGACTTGATTGTACCTTATGAAGAAGCGATTGCTCAGGCGCCTGCAGATAGACTGCAGGGCCCCAGCGCAGAGCACTGGTTCGGTACGGATAATCTGGGCAGAGACGTCTTTGCCCGCGTGGTACACGGCTCCAGATACTCGCTGCTGATTGGGATTTCCACCAGCCTTCTGTCCCTTATCATCGGCGGACTATTGGGCGCAGTGGCGGGTTTCTACGGCGGCAAAGTAGACAACATCATCATGCGTCTGACCGACGTGGTCATGACGGTGCCTCCTATTCTGCTGTCCCTTGCCGTGGTTGCGGCGCTGGGTCCCAACCTGAGAAACCTGCTCATCGCCATCACCATCTCCTGCATACCGAGCATGGTGAGAATGGTCCGGTCTACGGTGCTGACCGTGGTGGACAACGATTACATAGAAGCGGCAACTTCTTACGGCGGCAAGGACATGCGCATCATTCTGAAATACGTTATTCCAAATGCTCTGGGACCGATTATCGTCACCACCACCATGAACGTTGCCAACATGATTCTGTCCGCCTCCGGTCTTTCTTTCCTGGGCATGGGTGTGCAGCCCCCTGCGCCGGAATGGGGCTCACTGCTGTCTGATGCCAGAGCATACATGTTTGACGCGCCGGGCATGCTGTACTTCCCGGGTATGTTTATCGTTATCGCAGCCCTCAGCTTCAATCTGGCCGGAGATGGTCTCAGAGACGCACTGGACCCGAAGCTGAAGAATTAAGGGGAGGTATATAGCATTATGAAAGAAACTTTCTTAAAGATAAAAGACCTGGAGGTCATCTATAAAACGGATTTGGAAACAGTCCGCGCTGTCAACGGCATTTCCTTTGAGCTGGACAGGGGCGAAACCCTGGGCCTGGTAGGAGAAACCGGTGCGGGAAAGACCACCACAGCCCTGTCAATTCTCCAGCTGCTGCCGGAGAGAACGGCGCAGATACCAAAGGGCGTCATCGAATTTGAAGGCAGAAATGTGCTGGAAATCCCTGAAAAGGAGATGCAGAAAATTCGGGGAGAAAAGATATCCATGATTTTTCAGGACCCGATGACGGCCCTGAATCCGGTACTGACCGTTGGCGACCAGATTGCAGAGTCTTTGCGGCTTCACGACGATGTGGGCAGAAGCAAGGAGGTCATCGACGCCAGAGTGGAAGAGGTACTGGAACTGGTAGGCATTCCGGCCTTCCGTAAGAAGGACTATCCTCACCAGTTTTCCGGCGGCATGAAGCAGCGGGTGGTCATCGCCATTGCCCTTGCCTGTAATCCGGGCCTGCTCATCGCCGACGAACCGACCACGGCCCTGGATGTAACCATTCAGGCCCAGGTGCTGGCCATGATGATGGACCTGAAGGAAAAGCTGGACACCGCCATGATTATGATTACCCATGACCTTGGTATCGTAGCCCAGACCTGCGACAAGGTGGCGGTCATGTACGCCGGTGAAATCATCGAGTACGGCGCCGTGGAGGATATCTTTACAGGGGAGCACCATCACCCGTATACGGTGGGTCTCTTCGGTTCTATCCCCAATCTCGAGGAAGAAGAGGACCGTCTGCACCCTATCGACGGCATGATGCCGGACCCGACCAATCTGCCGGAAGGCTGTGCTTTTTCACCGAGATGTCCCCACTGCACGGAGAGATGCAGAAAAGAACATCCTCTGGAATATGCGGAAGGCACACATAAAATCAGATGTTTTCTCTTTGAAGACATGGCAAAGGAGGTATAACCGTGGGCACACCATTGATTACATTGGAGAACCTGAAAAAATATTTTGATATCAGCAAAACCGCTAAACTCCACGCCGTAGACGGTATCAGCCTGACCATCAACAAAGGGGAGACCCTGGGGGTGGTAGGTGAATCCGGATGCGGAAAATCCACCCTGGGAAGGACCGTGCTGAAGCTTCACGAGCCTACCGGAGGCCGCATCATCTTTGACGGAGAGGATATCACCGGATACAAAAGCAAGCAGCTTCAGAAGATTCGTCAGGACATGCAGATGATTTTCCAGGACCCGTATTCCAGCCTGAATCCTCGTATGTGCGTACAGGATTTGATTGCGGAGCCGCTGCTGATTAATAAAGTCTGTAAAAACAAGGCGGAGGTCTTTGAACGGGTTTCAGAGCTGATGGATACGGTAGGTCTTGCCGAGCGGCTTTCCGGCGCCTATCCCCACGAGCTGGACGGCGGCCGCCGCCAGAGAATCGGCGTTGCCAGAGCCCTGGCCCTGAATCCTAAGTTCATCGTCTGCGACGAGCCGGTTTCCGCCCTGGACGTATCCATTCAGGCCCAGATTCTCAATCTGCTCATGGACCTGCAGGACGAGCGGGAACTGACCTATATGTTTATCACCCACGACCTTTCCGTCGTGCGCCATATTTCCGACCAGATTGCCGTCATGTATCTGGGGCAGTGCGTGGAGCTTGCGCCTTCCAAGGAGCTGTTCAGAAATCCTCTGCACCCGTACACCAAGGCGCTGTTGTCGGCTATTCCGGTGCCCAGCATGGAGATGCGGGGAAAGAAGATTCAGGTCATCAAAGGGGAGGTATCCAATCCGGTCAATCCGAAGCCGGGCTGCCGCTTTGCCGCCCGCTGCCCGTATGCAAGTGACGAATGCAGGGCCTCTGACATGACCTTTGAAGAGAAAATGCCGGGTCACTTTGTGGCCTGCTGCAAGGCAGAGTAGCCGTCTTATGAAATACAACCAAGTGAAATGCCCCTCTGCCGGGCATTTCATTATATAAGGAGAGAAAAAATGCGTTTAGAAGAGAAAGTTAAGACTTTGAAAGAATATCAGAGAAAACAACATGCTTTTGAACACGCCATGGGACTTCTGACCTACGACGCCGCCACCGCCATGCCGCCGGGGGCGTCGGATACCCTGGGCGATACTCTGGAGATTCTCAGCGGCGAGGTCTACAGCCTGACGGTGGACCCGGCTTTCCGGGAGCTGCTGGCTGAGCTCCATGAGGCAAGAAAAGAGCTGGATTTTCAGACCTGCAGGGAGGTAGAGGTTCTCTTTGAGAAGCAGCAGAAGATGGAGCGGGTCCCAAAGGAGGAGGTTACCGGGCTGGAAGCGCTGCAAAACCAGGCCAATCACTACTGGGAGATTGCTAAGAAAAACAACGACTTCAGTATCTTCGCTCCATATCTTGAAAAGCTGATTGAGGCGAAGAAGCGGTATGCCGCCTACGTAAATCCCGGCGGCGACGTTTACGATACCCTGCTGGACCAGTTTGAAAAGGGAATGACCCAGGCTCAGGTGGATCCTCTCTTTGATATGCTGCGCCGGGAGCTGGTGCCTTTAATCAGGGCCGTGGGAGAAGCCGGCCAGCCGGATACGTCTTTCCTGGAGGGACCTTTTGATATAGACAGCCAGCGGCAGCTGTCACGATATGCCATGGGCCTCATGGGCATCGACGAAACCCGCTGCACCCTGGGAGAGACAGAGCATCCCTTTACCACGGAGTTTTCCAAAAACGACGTGCGGATTACCACAAAATATCTGGAAAGCGACCTGACCAGCAATCTGTACAGCGTCATACACGAAAGCGGACACGGCATGTACGAATTGTCTATTGACGATGCTTTGATTCACTCGGTTCTGGGGGAAGGAGCTACCACCGCCATTCACGAATCCCAGTCCCGGCTTTGGGAAAACTACATCGGCAGAAGCCCGGCCTTTTGCCGGCTAATCTTCCCGAAGATAAAGGAGCTGTTTCCGGCTCAGATGAAAAAGGCGTGCGCCGAGGATTTCTATCGGGCGGTCAACGCGGCCAGACCTTCTCTGATTCGTACCGACGCCGACGAGCTGACCTATTCTCTCCACGTCATGGTTCGCTATGAGCTGGAAAAACGGATTTTCCGAGGCGAGCTTTCCGTCGGTGAGCTTCCGGCGGAGTGGAACAGGCTGTATCGGGAATATCTGGGCATCGACGTGCCCGATGATACCCGGGGCGTTCTGCAGGACGCCCACTGGGCAGGAGGCGCCTTCGGCTATTTTCCAAGCTACGCAGTGGGCACGGCCTATTCAGCTCAGATTTTTGACGCCCTGAAGGGCCATGTGGACGTGGACAGCTGCTGCGCCAGCGGGGATTTTGGGCCGGTAAGGGAATGGCTGACGGAGAAAATTTACCGTCACGGCATGCTGTACACGGCGGAAGAGCTGATACAGAGAACTTGCGGCGGGCCTTTTGACCCGGCGTACTATGTGAGATATTTGAAGGAAAAGTTCAGCGAACTGTATGGACTGTAAGGAGGTAAACATGGCGGACAGGAACACAGACGCAGCGATGATTGAGACCCTGGGCAGGCTGCTGGAATTTGAAAGCGTAGCGACCAGAAAGGAGCCGGGCTATCCCTACGGAAAAGCAGTGGCCGGCGCGCTGGATTACGTGCTGGAGCTGTGTGAAAGCTTCGGCTTTCGGACGAAAAATGCCGGCGGCAGGTATGGCTATGCGGAAATCGGAGAGGGGGAGGAGCTAATCGGCATCTTATGTCATCTGGACGTGGTGCCGGCAGGAGAAGGCTGGGATTACCCGCCTTTCGCAGGAACCCTGACAGACGGGAAGGAGGCAGCACCGGATGAAGTCGGAACCGGCGGCAGAAGGCTGTACGGAAGAGGATCTCTGGACGATAAAGGGCCTGCCGTTGCTTCTATCTATGCCATGAAAAGTCTGCTGGACAGGGGTCTGCCTCTCCGCAAACGGATTCGTATCATCTTCGGGCAGACGGAAGAGAACGGAGAATGGGACGATATCGCAGATTATGTGGAAAAGGAAGAATTGCCGGACTGCGGATTTACGCCAGACGGGGATTTTCCGGCAATTTACGCTGAAAAGGGCCTCATGGTGCTGAAGCTGACTGCACCTTTGGCGGGAAGCGGTTTTCTTTCCGTCCGGGGAGGCAGCGCGCCAAACATGGTGCCCGACAGGTGCGTAGCGGTCACGGAGGTCGGAACCTTTGAAACAAAGGGAAAATCCACCCACGGCAGCGCACCTTGGGGCGGTGAAAACGCCATTACTAAAATGATGGCGCTTCTGACTGAAGAAGGCGGCGGCAGAGTACCTTTTGCCGAGACCTATATGGAGATTATCGGCGACGGCATTTATGGTGAAAAAACAGGCTGCGCCTTTGAAGATGCAAAGAGCGGAAAGCTGTCCCTCAATGCCGGTATGCTGCAGGTGGAGGAAACAGGCGGAGAAGAACAGCTCTGCCTCTATCTGGACATCCGTTATCCGGTCACCTTTGACGGCGGAGAGGTGGCAGAAGCGGTACAAAAGCGGGTGAACTCTTACGGTATCGCTTCTGAGATGATTCATCACATGGCCCCGGTATACATGGATAAAGACGGCCCGGTTATGAAAAAACTGCTGGCCGCTTACAGGGAGTTTACAGGAGATGAAACCGAGCCCCTCCTCATCGGCGGAGGCACCTATGCCAGGTCCATGCCGGGTATCATCGCCTTCGGCCCCAATTTCCCCGGCCATCCCTGCCGCGAACATCAGGAAAACGAGTATATATTGGTAGAAGACTTCCTGCTGCTTCGTAAAATATACGAAAGGGCTCTGGAACTGCTGGCGGAGTAAGAGGCGCGGATAAAAAGAGATGGGGTCTATTTGACCACATCTCTTTTAGTCTTTAATTCCTGATATGCGTTGAGGGCGTAGACCATATTGTACTGCAGGTGTATCCGCATGATATTGGCGGCTTCCTGAAAATCTCCGGTCTTGATGCATTCCAGGATTTCGTTGTGTCCCTGGTTGATGTTCTCGGAGTAGACCGGATTGCTGAAATAGTACATGTTGGAAAGGAGGCTTATCTTTGCCCGCAGTCTTCTGGAGGAGTCGTCCAGATACCGGTTCTGGGCGTGACGGTAGAAGATGGTGTGAGCGGCGTCGGAGTAACGAGTCCAGCCCTCGATATCGTTCTTTTCCAGACACTGGTTTCCCGCTGTGACAATCTGCTCCAGGTCATAAATCAGCGGCGCATGGGTAAAGGCATTCTGACAGAACAGAATGGCAAGGGCGTCAAATTCGCTGATACACTGGTATAGCTCCCGTATGTCGCTGTCCGTAAACTCGATGACGGAAACGCCTAGATTTGTATAGGTGTTGACGAGGCCTTCCTCTGTGAGACGGGTCAGAGCTTCTCTAATCGGCGTCTGACTGACGCCAAACCGCTCTTTCAACTCTTTCAACGTCAGTTTCTGGCCGCAGCGAAGCCGCTGCTTGATAATATCCTGATAGAGGGTTTGATAAATCTGTTCCGTTAGAGTGAGCTTTGTCGCCATGTTCTGCCTCCTGAAGTTTAACTACCTTTATTTTAGCATTGGATTTCGATAAAATCAAATCTTTTTGCAATATTTCATTTTAATTTATAAAAAAATTTTGCAAAATATTGACTTTCTGTGATTATTGTGGTATTTTATAAAAAACAGATAAATTTTGCAAAATATCTTCACTGGAAGGAGAATGGGTATATCATGAAAGCATACAAATGGCCTTATGAAAATGAAATAGGCGACGTACAGGTCGACCAGTCGGACGTCCTGGTTCTGGGCGGCGGCCTGGCAGGCTGCTTTGCCGCCATCGCCGCAGCAAAGAAGGGGAAATCCGTCATCATGGTGGAAAAGGGCGCTACAGTAAGAAGCGGCAGCGCAGGAACCGGCTTTGACCACTGGGAATCCGCCTGCACCAATCCCTGTTCACAGGTTACGCCGGAGGAAATCGCAGAAGCTTATGTAGATGAGCAGAGCCACTACAGCAACGGCATCGCTCACTACATCGAATGCCGTGAGGGCTACGACCGTCTGCTGGACATCGAAAGCTACGGCGGTAAGGTGAGAGACGTTGACGGCGAGTTCGAGGGCGCAGAGTTCCGCGACGCAGAGACAAAGCTGATGTTCGCCTACGATTATAAAAACAAGTTCACCCTGCGGGTATGGGGTTCCACCTTCAAACCGGCGCTGTACAAACAGTGCAAAAAGCTGGGGGTGAAAATCTTTGACAGAACTGAGGCGACGGCACTTCTGACTACTGTAGAAAACGGTAAAAAGCGGGGAATCGGCGCCATGGGCATGAACGTGCGTACAGGAAAGTTCCACGTGTTCAAGGCAAAGGCTACGGTGCTGTGCATGTCCAGACCGGCCAGAGTATGGCTGTTCAACCCGGATTTGGTGGGCCTGTGCGAGTTCCGTCCGATGCAGAGTATCGGCAGCGGTCACGCCATGGGCGCCAGAGTGGGCATGGAGTTTACCATGATGGAAAAGTCCGTCAAAGGCGAGTTTTCCGCAGCAGGCAGAAGCTTTCCGCCTTACGGTGCGGGCAACAACCACAATACCTGGTACGCAGCGACTATGGTGGACGCCAGAGGGGTAGAGATTCCTTATCTGGACAGAGACGGAAATGTTCTGGAGACCGTGTCCCAGAGATACTATCCGGTGGAGGGCCAGAAGTTCTTCCTGAAGGGCGGCGTTATCGACGAGCCTAAATACGAGTACAGAGGACCGGAGACTATGCCTTTCGACCAGCTGATGGAGAGAGGCTATCAGCTGCCGTTTTATGCAGACCTGTCCAGAATGCCGGAGATGGAGAGAAAAGTTATCTGGGGCATGATGGTAGGTGAAGAAGGAAAGACGAAGATTCCTATTTTGCAGAATTACACCGAGAGAGGGTTCGACCCGGCCAAGCACTGTCTGCAGAGCTACGGCACCGGCTGGCAGTCGGCGGCTTTCCTGACTCAGGAGAGACAGCTTTTCGGTGCGCCGGGCGGCATCATGCA
>CBCTFZ010000047.1:0-22968 GCA_965146355.1 uncultured Emergencia sp.
GTTTGCACTCGCACCATTGGGGCGCAAAAGCATAAGGTCCGCCAGGCCAATCGCAAGTGCTCTCGGGGCGGGACCATTATACGACATGCGCCAGGCCAAAAGCGCGTCGTTTGCACTCGCACCATTGGGGCGCAAAAGCATAAGGTCCGCCAGGCCAATCGCACATGCTCTTGGGGCGGGACCATTAGGGGGAAGCTATGAGAAAAAAGAATTTAATAATTTTTTTTGCTTTGATATATGTCTTAACAGTGGCAGTTTTTTTTAAAGGAATCGCAGGGGAGGCTGTCAGCAGCGACCAGCTGACAGCCATGTGCCTGGAAAGCAGCCTTCCCTGTATGGATTTAGTAGCCGAAGACGGCGGGACGGACACTTCCGAAGAGGAAGCTGTACAAACCGCCGCTGCGGAAAAAACAGAGGAAAAAGAAAAGCCTAAAGCCGAAACCGTAAAGAAGAACAACGAAAAACCCACAGTTCTGATATATCATACCCATGCCACGGAAAGTTATCTGCCTGCCAAAGAAGGCAACTATCACACCACCAAAGAGGAGAACACTGTTCGGGACGCCGGAGAGGTGCTGACGGAGGCCCTGGAGGAACAGGGCATCGGTGTGGTTCACGACAAAACCCTTCACGACAATCCATCCTATAACGAATCCTATTCACGAAGCTATGAAACCGTAAAAGCATTGCTGCAAAAATATCCCACCATCGAATGTATCATCGACCTGCACCGAGATGCTACGGCTGCGGAAACGGCAGGCCCTGTGGCCGAGGTCAACGGCAAGAACAGTGCGGTATATTCTTACGTAATAAGCAATACTACGGAAACATATGAAGAAAACAGCGCGTTTTTAAGTAAGCTGAATTCCATCGCGGACAGCAAATATCCCGGCTATACGGGAGAGATTCTGGAAAGGCCTTACTGGTATAACCAGGAGCTTTCAGGGAAATCCGTCCTCATAGAAATGGGCAATAACAGAAATAATATTGAAGAGGTAAGACGGTGCGCCAAAATCTTCGGTGAAATTCTGGCTGAAGCTTTAGAACAATAAATACGGCGCCGCCGCTAGGAGAACTGATGAAAACTTTTAGAAAATCCATTGTAATATTTTTTCTTTTCATGTTGGGCACCATGGCCGTTATGCACGTGGACCGGCAGTGCCGTGCTTTAGAGGGCGGCGGCACTACCATTGCAGAGCAGATAACGGAGGAGCTAAAAGCTGCGGCAGAGCGCTTTGACTGATGGAGATTGAAAGTTCCATTTTTCAGTAAGGTAAGGTCAAACCCATATTTGGACTTGCACGCTGCGGCCTGCCAATTGGGCGTCCGCTCGCTGAAAGAACAGGGCGTCACCCGAAATCAGGCTGTGGCCTGGGCAAAAGGGGATACATATTTTTTATCGCCTGCCGCCATGCTTTACCCCGAAGACGGCAATCAGCAGCAGCACTGCCGCTCCAGCGGTCATTCCCAGGAAGGCTACGTTCATGCCGTGAATCAGGGCTCGCTCTCCGTAAGCTGCAGCGGAATTGGTACTGACTACGGTCATGATTCCGACAAATACGGCAGAACCGATGGAGCCGGCGATGGTCCGCAGCGAAGTCAGCAGGGAAGAAGCGTCGGCCATTTTCCTTACGCCCACGCTGCTGGTACCCCAGGTCAGCAGCGGCATCATCAGGCTGCCGATGGCCAGATTTCGGATGACATTGAGGCCGGCGGCAACGGCAAGAGGCGTCTCCAGGGTGAGAAAATACATGCCGATATTGCTTATCAGAAGCGCCGCAGAACCGGCGATGAAAATCTTTTTGATTCCTATGCGATCATACATTCTGCCTGCAAGGGGACTGATTGCGGCAGTTGCCACGGAGCCCGGCAGCGTCACCAGGCCGGAAACGACCGCGGAATACCCCATAACGCTCTGTACATACAGCGGCATCATCACAGAAGAGCCCATCATGACCAGATAGAGGACCATGCTGGCGACCACGCTGACGGCGAAGTTTTTGTTCTGCAGGGTATTGACGTCCAGAAAAGGTTTTTCCAGGCTTCGCTGGCGCAGAACAAACAAGATGCAAAAGGCAATACCGACTGCAAGGGGCAGACCCGCCTGCATGCTGATGATGCCGAAATCGCTGATGTTTCCAATACCAAATGTGACGCCGCCAAAGGCGAAAATGCTCTCCACAAAGGACAGGACGTCAAATTTCTTCTTCTGAATCTCCAGCACATTTTCAAAGACTACGCTGGAGATGGCAAGGGATATGGCCATAATGACCATTACCACGTAAAAGATGGATTTCCAGCCAAAGGCGTCAATCAGCAGTCCCGCCGCTGTCGGGGCGATAATCGGCGCGGCGGTAGCCGCCAGTCCGTAGGTACCCATCATGGTGCCTTTTTTCTCGGCAGGATAGACCGTTAGAATGATGACCTGGGCGGCAGCCTGCAGCACGCCGTTCCCGCAGGCCTGTATGACTCTTCCCACCATCATGACGGCAAAGCTGCCGCCAAAGATGCTGAACAAGAGCCCTATGATAAAGCAGGTGATTCCCCACATGTACAGCCTCTTCGTAGGAAACCTGGTAATCAGAAAAGCCGTCAGCGGCATTACCATGCCCATGGCAAGGGAATAGCCGCTGGTCACCCACTGCCCGATAGACGTGGTTACGCCAAAATATTCTACCAAATCAGGCAGCGCCGTGGTCATGGCCGTTGCCAGGGAGGACGACGCGATACCCGACACCACGAGATTGATAAAAATCAGGGTGCGCTTTCTGTCCGTCAGCTGCACGACCTGATTATCTTCCGTCATTTCTTTGTTCTCCACAATGCCCCTCCATTCTATGCCATACCTTCCGGTTTATGTTTTCCACCATCTGCTGCAGAGTACGCTCCGCAGCCATCAGTTCTTCCGGGGAAATGCCGGCGCTGAGCGTCTCGTAAAAGTCCCCATGTATGCTTTTGATTTTTTCTGCCGCCGGCAGCGCCTTCTCTGTCAGATACAGATGCTTGATGCGCCGGTCCTTTTCATCGCCGACCACACGGACATATCCCACCTCCGTCAGCTTTCTGATAATCTTCGTCAGCGTCGCCTTGTCCACGCGGATACATTCGGCCATCTCCTGAGGCGACGCGCCGGGATGCTCATAGAGATACTCCACATAGAACTGCTGTCCCCAGCCGATTTCAAACTCCGACAGACTGCGGTCATAGTACATCTTCATCAGCCTGTCGAAGATGGAAACCCATCGTCCTAAGGCTGTAAACTGATTGTTCATTGTGCACCTCCCCAAATGATTCCATGCTTACTACTGTATCACAAAATAGTAGCGTGCGCAACTATTTTGGAGCAAAATTTTTCAGCCGCTCTCCCCGAGGGCCGGACCCACCGTGCAAAAGCGCACAAAAACCTCCCGCCCCATTCATCCCGGAGCGGGAGGCTTTACACGATGTGTATATTAGAATCTCAGGGACAGACAGGTCAGGCTTCCGTCAATCTTCTTAAATTCCTCAGTATCCATCAATTTCACAGGATATCCCAAATCCTCGATGATTTTCTTCGTTTTCGGATAGCCGTCCGGTACCAGCACTGTGCCGTTGATGTTCATGCTGTTGATGGCATAGAGTTCGTCCGAATCGACGACAAAACGGTTGAAATCCTTAAAGGCTTCCATATCGTTCATAACAGCTGTCACCAGCATGTTGTTGTTCTCAAGGTAGATTACGAAGTCCTTCAGGTGCAGACCTTCCGTTACCGGAACGGTAGACGATGTGTAGCCGAATTTGGTCACGATGTCGTTAAACTGCTTTGCGCCCTCCTGGTTGGTGCGGTCGGACAGTCCCACATAGAAATGGTCTCCCACTCTCATCACATCGCCGCCTTCCATGGTTCCAGGCGCTTCAATATGGAAAATCTGGTCGTCATTGTAGAACTTCCTGATGGCGTCGATGATTTCGTGTTTTTCTCCGTTTCTTGAATCTGCAGCCGGGTTAGTGATGACAGCGCAGCGCTCCATAACCACAGCGGGGTCTTCCACAAAGCAGGAATCAGGAAATCTTTCGTCAGCCTCAAGCTCCGTGACTTCCAGTCCCAGCTCTCTCAATGTGGCAACATAAATATCATGCTGCTTCACTGCCGCCTCGTAGTCCGGCGTGCCGTCGCAGAACTGGCATGTGGAAATGCCGTCGATTAAGGCCTTGCAGGGTTTTCTTGTAATTGCTCTTGTAAACATAAAACTTCCTCCTTGTATTTTCATTTGTGCTCTTTCTGTTATAGTAATAATATATAATATATCGCTCGATTTTAAAAGCGCATATTTATCATGATTTCCATGATTTTTGAGCATGGAAAATCTCTATAGAGACTCCTATGAAGACTCCAATGAACTTATCCCAACGTAAAGCCCGGCGGGTGCGGGCGGCAGGTTAACCTAAAACGTTAAAAATCAAAAAAATATGTATAACATCTTCCCCTGCTCTGAGATAGGCAGCGGCGTAGAGTTATACACGTTTTAATGTCTCAGCTGAATTTGTGTATAAAAAAGCCAATCCTGCGGCTATTTTCTGCTTTATTCGTGTTAATTTATAAGGGTTTTCTTCCCTTAATCGGCGCAGAGTTATACATGTTTGCGGCACCATCCTGGTTTTGTGTATAATTACAACGGCGTTGTTATACATAAATCCGGGATTTTTCCATAAAAAAGTATAAATTCCCCTGTGAAAAAGAGTTATTATTGCAGCCGCAGATTCAGAAAAAAGCATTGAAAAACAGGGACTTTTGCTATAGAATATATCGTGATTAAGTATGCAAAAAAGAGAGGATAGTATGGATTATCAGAAATATATAAGAAATTTCAGCATCATCGCCCATATTGACCACGGCAAATCCACCCTGGCCGATAGAATTATTGAAAACACAGGGCTGGTGGCTCACAGGGATATGAAAGAGCAGTTTTTGGACAATATGGACCTGGAGCGAGAGCGGGGTATCACCATCAAGCTGCAGACTACCAGGCTGGTGTACAAGGCTCAGGACGGCAACGAGTATATTTTCAATTTAATAGACACACCGGGCCATGTGGACTTTACTTACGAAGTCTCAAGAAGTCTGGCCGCCTGTGAAGGCGCCGTTCTCGTCGTCGACTCCACCCAGGGGGTAGAGGCCCAGACCATGGCCAACGTATATCTGGCCCTGGAGGAGGACCTGGAGATTCTGCCTTGTCTGAACAAAATTGATCTGGCAAGTTCAAGGCCGGAGGAGACCAAAGAGGAGATAGAAGAGATGATTGGCATCGACGCCTCAGAGGCGCCGCTGGTATCGGCCAAGGAAGGAATCGGCATTACAGAGCTTCTGGAAGCAGTGGTAAAGCATATTCCTGCACCGGAGGGCGATGTGGAAGGCAAGCTGAAAGCCCTCATCTTTGATTCCGTATACGACAATTACAAAGGCGTAGTCATTTATACACGTATCTTTGACGGGCAGGTAAAGGTGGGCGACACCATCCGCCTGATGAATACCAATAAGAAGTACGAGGTCACCGAGGTAGGCGTTATGGCGCCGGGCCATGTGCCGACGAAGACCCTGCGGGCCGGCGAGGTAGGCTATATCTGCGCCAGCATCAAGCAGGTGCGGGACGCCCGGGTGGGCGACACCATCACCCTGGATAAAGACCCTGCTCCGGAACCTATGCCGGGCTATAAAAAAGTCCAGTCCATGGTTTACTGCGGTATCTATCCGGCAGAGGGCGAAAAGTACGAGGGGGTCAAGGACGCCCTGGAAAAGCTTCAGGTCAACGACGCTGCTTTTCTCTTTGAGCCGGAAACCTCCACAGCTCTGGGATTTGGTTTTCGCTGCGGCTTTCTGGGACTGCTGCACATGGAAATCATCGTGGAGCGTCTCGAACGAGAATTTGGACTTGCCGTTATCACCACATCTCCAAGCGTAGTTTACAAGGTGGTGCTGCAGGACGGCACCGAGGAGATGATTCAGAATCCTACCAACCTGCCGGACCAGACAGAAATCAGCCGTATAGAAGAGCCTATCGTCAAGGCTGATATTATGATTCCAAAAGAATATGTAGGTTCTATTATGGAGCTTTGTCAGGACAGACGAGGCAAAATGCTGCATATGGAATACATTACCGAAAACAGGGTGCAGCTCCACTATGAGCTGCCTCTCAACGAGGTTATTTACGACTTTTTCGACGCGCTGAAATCCAAGACCCGGGGCTACGGATCGCTGGATTACGAGTTCATCCGCTACGAAAAATCCAATCTGGTTAAGCTGGATGTACTGCTGAATAAGGACCTGGTAGACGCTTTCTCTATGATTGTCCACGAATCCAAGGCCTACACCAGGGGACGCTTTGTCTGCGAAAAGCTGAAGGAAATTATTCCGATGCATCAGTTCGAGGTACCGATTCAGGCCGCCATCGGTCAGAAAGTCATCGCCAGAGAAACCGTAAAGGCGTACCGAAAGGATGTTATCGCCAAATGCTACGGCGGCGATATTTCACGAAAGAAGAAGCTCTTGGAAAAGCAGAAAGAGGGAAAGAAGAGAATGCGCCAGTTCGGCAAGGTGGAGGTGCCTCAGGAAGCCTTTACTGCGGTTCTCAAGTATGATGACAATAAATAAGATGAAGAAACTCGGTATTTATATACACATTCCCTTCTGCCTTTCAAAATGTCTGTACTGCGGTTTTTATTCCCGCGGCGGCAGCACCGAAAAAGAGCAGGAGGACTATATAGAGAACCTCCTTGGGGATATAGAAGCTTACGGGGATACCTACGGCGACAGATACGCGGTGGACTCGATTTTTATCGGCGGCGGAACACCGTCTATTCTGGGGCAAGGGCTGATAGAAAAGGTGCTTGGGGCAGTGAAAGACTTCTTTTCTGTGGAAGAAGACGCCGAGATTACGATAGAAGCGAATCCCAAAACTCTGACGAGAGACAAACTCATCGCCTACATGCGATGCGGTATCAACCGGCTGTCCCTGGGAGCCCAATCCCTGGACGACGGGCTTTTGCAGTTCATGGGAAGAGCCCATACGGCGGAGGATTTTCTGCAGAACTTTCAGATGGCCAGGGACTGTGGTTTTGACAATATCAATGTGGATTTGATGTTTTCGATACCGGGACATACCATGGAAATCTGGGAGGACACTCTCAGCCGTATTATCGACCTGGAACCGGAGCACATCTCATTTTACAGCCTGCAGCTGGAGGAGGGAACCCCATTTTACACCATGTTCTGCAGAGGAGAGCTTGAAGAGGTTTCCGACGAGGAGGACCGCCGCATGTACCACAGGGCCGTTTCCATGGTCAGACAGGCAGGCTACGACCATTACGAAATTTCAAATGCAGCAAGGCCGGGCAGCCAGTGCCGCCACAATCTGAAATACTGGTCCTTGGAGGACTATCTGGGCATTGGCAGCGGCGCAAGCTCATACATGGAGGGGGTGCGTTTTACAGAAGCGCCTTTTATGGAATTTCACCAAAACACCTTGTCAGACGATATGGGAGAGTTTGTCTTTACAGGACTTCGCAGGACCTGCGGCATCGATTTGAACCAGTTCGCAGACCGGTTTGGCCGGGAGTTCTGGACGGTATATGGAGACAGAAGAGAAGAACTGGCGGCTTTCTTTGAGCGAGGGCAGCTGATAGAGGAAAAGGGGCGGCTGCGCCTTTCCGAGGAAGGCATCGATATCTCCAATGGTATCATGGCAGTTTTCGTATAATAATGAAAGAACAGAGGTAGGGCATATGAAGAAATATATTCTGGCTTTGGACCAGGGCACCACCAGCTCAAGATGTGTTATCTACGACAAAAAAGGAACTATGATTTCCGTGGCACAGAAGGAGTTTCGCCAATATTATCCCAAGGAGGGATGGGTCGAGCATGACGCCGACGAAATCTGGTCCACCCAGATGACGGTGGCCCACGAGGCCATGCTGAAGGCGGACGTTACCTATAAGAATATCGAGGCCATCGGCATTACCAATCAGCGGGAAACTACGGTGGTCTGGGATAGACACACCGGTCAGCCGGTCTGCAACGCCATCGTGTGGCAGTGCCGCAGAACTGCGGAGTACTGCGACCAGCTTATGGAAAGAGGACTTGCAGACAGAATCAAAGAAAAGACGGGGCTTCTCATTGACGCCTATTTCAGCGCCACAAAGCTGAGATGGATTCTGGAAAATGTGGAGGGCGCACGGGAAAAAGCTGAAAAGGGAGATTTGCTCTTCGGCACCATTGAAACCTGGCTTATCTGGAAAATGACCGGAGGTAAGGTGCATGTTACCGATTACTCCAACGCATCAAGAACCATGATGTTCAATATCAACACCCTGCAGTGGGATGATGAGATTCTGGAGATTTTAGATATACCCAAATGTATGCTGCCAAAGCCGTGTCCTTCCAGTCAGGTCTACGGAGAGACAGAGTCGACCCTGTTTGCAGGGCCTATCAAAATCGCCGGAGCCGCCGGAGATCAGCAGGCGGCCCTGTTCGGACAGACCTGTTTTGAAGCCGGAGAAGCCAAGAGCACCTATGGAACCGGCTGTTTCCTCTTGATGAATACCGGTGAAAAGCCTGTGTTTTCTCATAACGGCCTTCTGACGACGGTGGCCTGGGGCCTTGACGGAAAAGTAAGCTACGCCCTGGAGGGCTCGGTTTTCGTCTGCGGTGCGGCCATTCAGTGGCTGCGGGATGAACTGAATATCCTGGACGCGGCTGCCCAGTCGGAGCAGATGGCCCTTTCCGTGGAGGATTCAGCCGGCGTCTTTGTGGTACCGGCCTTTGTGGGGCTGGGAGCGCCTTACTGGGACCCTTATGCCAGAGGGGCCATCTTTGGATTAACCAGAGGTGCTAACAAAAATCATCTGGTGCGGGCCACTTTGGAGTCCCTTGCCTATCAGTGCCACGACCTTCTGAAAGCCATGGGGTCTGATTTGGGCAGAGAACTTTCGAATCTCCGAGTAGACGGCGGCGCCTGCGCCAATAATTTTCTGATGCAGTTTCAGGCAGATATTCTGGGAAAAGATGTGCGCAGGCCAAGCTGCATCGAGACCACTTCCCTGGGGGCTGCTTATCTGGCAGGTCTGGCGGTTGGTTACTGGCAGAGTCAGGCAGATGTGCTGGAAAACTGGCAGGTGGACAGGACTTTTCTTCCGTCTATGGAGAAAAGCTGCAGAGACTCCCTGCTGGCAGGATGGCATAAGGCTGTGGAAAGAAGTCTGGACTGGGCTAAATAGGGACTATATCAGGATTTCATCTGGTTTGGAGCCCGGCGTTAGGGTTTTTGAATATATCAATTAAGAGAGAATCTATAAAAAGGAGAAGTTTTATCAATGGGAGAAGTAAAACAAAGAGATTATGTATTTGACACTCTCCGGGGATTGTGCATGTGGAGTATTCCCATTTCCCACTTTACGAGAATGGCCGGGCACTTCAGCCAGGCCTCTCTCAGCGGAGTTGTGTACATAACCATCAACGTATTTGTCATGCAGGCGTTCATGTTCCTGTCGGGATACTTTTCAAAGAAACCGGACAGAAGCAGGGAAATCGCGTTCAAGGTATTCCTCTGGCCTTATATTTTGAGTATTTTCTTTTTCTACGGCGTCAGGCTGCTGTTCTGGGGAAACGCCACCTTGTATTTTGACCGGGCGCCTTTCGCCATGTGGTTCATGCTGACCTTGTTCCTGTACAAGGTACTGCAGAAGAACTATATTAAAATACCTCACTTTTTCGCTATTACCTTTGTGCTTTATCTGGTGGCGGGGTGCATACCGTTCCTGACCGACTATCTGTCCATGGGCAGAATCGTGTCCTATTTCCCGTTCTTTTTCCTGGGATATTACTGCAATTCTGAGCATATCGCTAAGATAAAGTGTCTGAAGAAGTGGCAGTGTGTGGTTCTGGGCGCAGTGTTAGTAGGCATATCCGTATGGCTTGCCTTTGGGGTGCCCCAGGTTCCTGTAGGCTGGTATCTGATGAAAGACCCCGGCTCTGCCACAGGGGTTTCCTGGTATCTTGATATCGCTATGCGGGTGCTGCTCTTTGTCATCGGCGCTCTGTGGATTATTCTCATGTTCAACATTCTGCCGAGCAAGGATAACTACGTGGCTTATGTAGGAAGAAACACCATGCCGGTGTATATCTTTCATCTGGTAGTGCGCCAGTGGATGAAAAAACACGGCGGAATTTCCTTTGGAATTTTCCCTATGCCGGCGGCAGACAGCGTACTGTACTACGTCATGGTCTTTGGCTTTGCGTCTCTGTGCGTGGTGCTCTTTTCGTCAAAGCCGGTATCCAAGGCTTACGACTGGTTTGTAGATAAGACCTATGACTTGTTCATGTGGATTGTAAATCATATTTTCCTCGCCCTGTTCGGCGTGGTAGAAAAGGGACTGCTGGCCCTGGGCTTTGGGACTATGGGCTTCATTGAAAAGCAGAAGAAATCGTAGAAGGAGGTCTCTATGGAAGATTGGAAGAAAGAACCTTTGGAAAAAGAAACCGTAATTTCCGGGGAAAAGAGCGGAGGCTCCACCATCGTGGATTTTGATTACGACAGGTACGCGGAGGTAGAGCATAAGGCTACCCATACCGACGCAACGGCGGCGTTGATTCTGGGCATTCTGTCCATTGTGACCAACCTGTTTTCAGGATTTATCTCCATGATTTTAGGCGTCATCGGTATCGTATTCGGCGTCCGCGGCCGCAGGGACCCGGAGAAAGCAGGTATGGCTACGGCGGGAATTGTCTGCTCGGTGATAGGCCTTGTGGTAGGTCTTGTGGCCACGGTTTTGTCCTTGTTTTTCTTGGGATTTATGGTATCCGAGTTTCTGTAAATCATTGGCCGCCGCAGATATCGGCTATAAAGGACAATGAATATAAAACAGGCGTCTGACTGTGAACTAATCCGCATCAGACGCCTGTAATTTTTCTGATTAAATGATTTCTACGGTATATCCCTCCCCTGCCAGCTGGCTGACAAATTTCTCGATGGCGGAGGCAGCTTTCTGACGGGCCTCAGTGAGAAGCCCTTTCTCCTGGGCTTTTTCCTCCATGTCAGCTTTCTGGTCTTTGCTGAAGGCGTTGTAATCGGTGACCTTCAGCGGATTGAAAATACTGGTGGTCTCGTCGAAGACCTCCAGGCTGTCCTCGTCGATTTGGTGGGACAGAATCTCCGCTTCCGGCAGGGTAATGATGATTTTGCTCCCTTTCATCTCCACCTGAGCTTTGGAAAGGTCTACGCCGGCCTTGATTTCCCCGTCGTAGGTAATGATAAAGCCCTTGGTGGTGAAAGGCACCTTTATGCCGTAAAAGTCTTTGCTGTTCTCAAATTCAGCCATGTTGGTATAGGAATATGTAAGGCTGGCAAATTCGCTGATTTCTGTCAGTCTGTTTTCTAAGACCACTGCGCTCAGCTGGGTGGTACCGGCGGATTTTCCTATAGAGCGTCCGGCAAAAAAACAGATTAGACAGATTGCCGCAACGGCAGCGGCGGCAATGCCGATTCGTTTTATTTTCTTCATGTTTTTCCCCTTTTCGACAAAATATTTGTAGCTTCATTTTATCATCTGACCGGAAAAAAGCAATAGATTTACCATGAAATATAAAAGTCTTTGCAGGGCCCTTTCTTGCAAGGAATAAGACAAAGTTTTATAATAGAGTTTATCCAGTGATGGTAGAACGCATTTTGCAGGAGGCGATGTTCAGAGATGAAAGTAATCGTAATCGGCGCGGGGCCCGCCGGCTATGAGGCGGCGCTGAGTCTGCGCCGTGAGGGATTTGAGACCACGTTAATTGAAAAGGAAAGACCGGGCGGAGTCTGCGTCAACAGCGGCTGTATTCCCACCAGGGTGTACCTGCAGGCCATAAAGTCGGCGGAGGCTTTGTCTGCCGCAGGGTTTCCACAGGAGAAACTGCCCGGGCATATTCTGCGGCAGACGGCGGTTTTTAAGATAAATCAGCTTTCTTACGGTATGGCCGCCGTGCTGCAAAAGCGTAAGGTAGAATGTCTGCAGGGGGAGGCTGTGCAGGCGGCAGAAGGCAGCGTGCTTTTGGCAGACGGAACCCGACTTGACTGCGATGAAATCGTCATCGCCACAGGATCGGAGCCTGTGATTCCTGAAGGATACAGTTGGAAGCGGCAATTTACAGTGGAAGAGCTTTTGAGTCTGACCGATTTGCCGCCTCGGCTTCACATTGTGGGCGGAGGCGTTTTAGGGGTAGAACTGGCGGTGATTCTGCAGTATATGGGAGTGTATATTACCGTTCATGAGAAAAAAGAGAGGCTGCTGCCGGATTGGGACCCGGACGTGAGCCGCACCATGACCCATTACCTGAAAAGCCTCGGCGTAGAGGTTGTGACAGGCGAGAAACCTGCTTCCTTAGAGAACATCGTCTTTTGCTGCGGAAGAAAGCCTCTGATTCCGGAACTTGCAGGGAATCCTGCGAAAGTACACGTTATCGGTGATGCCGCCGCCGGAAACTTTACAGCTGAGGCCGCCGCAGAAGAGGGCCGCCGCATGGGAGCGGTTCTGTCTGGAAGAGAGGCAGGGCCTGAGGCCTCTTTGACGGCCCGGTGTATTTTTACGCCTCTTGAGGCCGCCGCGACGGGATGCCTGTGCGGAGAGGGAATGAAGGAGAGCTTTCTGCCCGCTGACATGACGGCCTCCGGTATCCTTTTCGGCATGGAGGGGGCTTTTATCAAAGCTGTTATGGAGGAGTCCACCCACCTGCTGAAAGGGTTTCATATTGTATCCAACGCCGCCTCTGAGGTGATACAGCTTGGACAGATGGCTGTGGCGTCGGAAATGACCGCGGAAAAATTCCTGGAGACCCTATTGCCCCATCCGACGGAAGGAGAGCTGCTGAAAGAAGCAGTGAGAAACCTGTTATGAATCTGATAATAGAAAAGAGCACAGACCCTTATCATAACCTGGCGAGAGAGGAAATTCTGCTGTCCGCCGTCAGAGAAGATACAATCTACCTGTGGCGCAACCGGCCCTCGGTTATCGTGGGCCGTCATCAGAATACCCTGGCGGAAATCGACGAGGAGGCGGCAAAAAAAGAAAAGATAAAGATTGTGCGAAGACTGACAGGCGGCGGCGCAGTGTTTCACGATTTGGGAAATATCAATTTCTCCTATATCTTTGCCGGCGGAGATTTTGACGAGAAAAAAACCCGGGGCCTTGAACTGATGCTGTCCTTTTTGCGAAGCTGCGGCGCCCGCTGTTACGCCACCGGCAGAAACGATATCTGTATGCGGGATTCGGCAGGCAGAGAAGTCAAGGTCAGCGGCACAGCCATGACCCAGCGGGGAGAAAGGGGCATTTTCCACGGGTGTGTACTATTTGACTGCGACCTTTTCAGGCTGGAAAGAGTGCTGACGCCAAGGCGGGAAAAGCTGACCTCCAAGGGTATCGCCTCAGTTCGCAGTCGGGTTTCCAACCTGCGGGAAATGGTACCGGCGCTGGGGGAGACAGAGGCCGATGCTTTCTTTGCAGCTTGGTGCGAAGCTCTTACAGAAGAATGCAGGCTGATAGAGGCGCAGGACCTGGGGGAAGCTGAGGCGGCTCAAGAGCTGATGGAAAGAAAGTATAGGAGCAGGGACTGGAATTTCGGGAGAAATCCTGTCTGCACCGTAGAAAACAGCCGGACTTTTCCCGTGGGCACCGTGGAATTTCACGCGGAGGTAAAAGGCGGCGTCATCACAAGCTGCTGTTTCACAGGGGACTACTTGGCGGAAAGGGACTTCAGGGAAATTGCCTCACTTTTGTGCAGGAGTCCTTTTACGGACGACGGCATGGAAAAGGCCCTTGGAGAGATAGATACAAAAAGCTTTTTTGGAACGGACAACCTAGGGGAAATCCTCGGGTTTCTGGCAGGAAGGAGTGTATAACAATGGCGTTTATCATGAAAGACGAGGTTTTTGCGGATATGAGAGGGCTCTGCAAAAACATGTATGAGGCAGGAAAGCCTATGAAAGCCGAAGAAGCACTGATGGAGATGATGAATATGGAAGGTATTCTCATGCACTGTCCATACCATCACTTTATCATGCCGGCGGCCCTCCTGACGGTGGTTGCCATAGAAGAGAAAAGAAGCTGGGAGGAGCTGGACCAGTGGCTTCAGGTAACGGAAGAGAGAGCCAAAACTGTTCCGCCCGGATTCTGCGGATTTTGCGGGACCTGCGGCGCGGCAGTAGGCATCGGCATTTTCATCAGCGTCTATACGGGAGCGACGCCTCTGGCCGTAGAAAACTGGCAGTGGGCCAACGAGGGCACCGGCAGATGTCTCATTGCCATTGCCCGATATCCTGGCCCCAGATGCTGTAAAAGAACCTCTTTTCTGGCAGCCTTGGAGGGAGTTCCTTATATCAACGAAAAGTGCGGACTGCATATTGAGATTTCAGAGGACATAAAATGCCTGTATCATTGTAAAAATGCGCAGTGCCTGGAAGAGAAATGTCCGTTTTACAAGGAGGATTAGATTATGGGCAAAGAAATCATCGTACCGGAAAGTCTGCTGCCTAAGCCGCAGCCCTATAGAAATTGCCAGTGCATGAAAGAACCTGTTGATTTGACCCTGAAAAAGGGCACACTGACCTGGCTGGTGGAAAAAGGCGAGAAAGTGGCGGAGGGACAGACTCTCTGCGAAGGAGAAGTGGATAAAAAGACTGTGGAAATTAAAGCCCCTGCTGACGGAGTGCTTGAGGAAATCCTCATTGAGGACGACCACGTATTTAAAGCGGGGGACATACTGGGCTATATCGAGTAAGCCCCCATTGAACCATGAAAAAAGTTGTGCCGAGGAGAACCTGCGGCACAACTTTTTAATTGTTGTGGTTATTCGATAGACTTCAGCGATTCGGTCATGCTGATTCTGTCCAGCTTGAAGTACATGGCCAGGTTTACAATGACCGCAAACACGAAGGTAAGAATGACGGAAAGCACGTAGCTGAGTCCCGTGATTCTCACATCGAAGGACAGCATATCCACTTTAATTTGAGACATGACGAAGGCATGAAGAGCTTTGCCCAAGCCAAGTCCTACAAAAGCGCTGATACCGGTCAGGAAGAAGTTTTCGCGGAATACGTAGGCGGAAGTTTCTCCCGGATAGAAGCCCAGAACCTTGATGGTGGCAATCTCCCGGATACGCTCAGTGATATTGATGTTGGTCAGGTTGTACAGTACGATAAAGGCCAGGGCCCCTGCGCTGATGATAACCATGGCGATGACATAATCCAGACTTTTCATCATGTTGTCCACCCGCTCACGCATATCGTTGTTGACGGAAACTGTAGTAACGCCGCTTTCATTGAGGGTCTTGGCAGAAGAGGCGTAGATATACTGTGTATCGTCATCTGCGTCGTTACCGCCGTTACCGGCTGCGTGTACCAGGGCCGACTTGATTTCCGGCGCGTATCCCCAGCCCTTTTGACAGCTGGCAGGAGACACGTAAACGTAGTTCTCTACATAGTTTTCGCAGACAGCGGAGACCGTCAGGGTCATCTCGTTCATATCGTTATCCCGCAGGGTAATTTTGCTGCCTGCGGCCAGATTGTAGGAATCGGCCAGTTTCTTGCAGATAACGGCCTCTCCTTCGCCCGGATACGGGATGAATTGGTCTTTTTCGTCGAAGAGCTTGACGAAGTCATCGAAGTTGTCGTTATCCGACGCGATAAGGGTAATGGACTTGATATCCTTCCCCGTTATCAGTTCAGCGCTGCTCTGATGGATAAAAATCATGTCGTCGATGTAGTCTTCGGACTTTTCCGCAAAGCGCTGCTGTCTGGATTTATTCATATCTTTGTCAAAGACGATGCTGTAGTCGTAGACCTGAATTTCGTCGAACTGATAATCCACTACGTTCTTGACCGAGTCCCGGACACCGAAGCCTGTCACAAGGAGAGCCGTACAGCCGCTGATACCCAGTACCATCATGAAAAACCGCTTCTTGTAGCGGAAAATATTCCGAAAGGATACTTTGTATAAAAAGCCCAGTCTGTTCCAGATGAACGGAAGTCTTTCCAGAAGAATCCTTTTGCCGTCCTTTGGAGACTTGGGACGAATCAGCTGGGCCGGTACCTCTCTGAAATCGGCGTAACAGGAAAAAGCCGTGGCGCCCATGGAGCAGAGCAGGGAAACTGCCAGGGAAATAGCCAGCAGAAGACCGTCTACGATGTAGTAGAGATTGCCGCTGAAGTCGTACATCATGCCGTAGGCGTTCCATATCACCATAGGGAAAATGTAGCAGCAGGCGAAAAAGCCTATCATACATCCGATAAAAGAAGCGCTGCCCGCATAGAACAGATACTTGCCTATGACGGCTCCGTTGCTGTAGCCAAGGGCCTTGAGCACGCCAATCTGGGTCCGCTGCTCGTCTACCATTCTGGTCATGGTAGTCATGCAGACCAGGGCAGCTACCAGGAAAAAGAAGATTGGAAACACCTTGGCGATACCGTCTACAATACCTGAGTCGCTTTCAAAGCAGGCGTAGCCAACATTGGTGGTTCTGTCCAGCACGTAGGTATCCGGCGTTTCAATGTCATCTATCTCTTCTTTAGCCTCCTGCAGCTCTTGGCGGGCTTCCTCAAATTCCTGTTCGGCGTCGGCAAATTCCGCCTCGGCGGTTTCCTTTCCGTCATAATATTCCGCAAAGCCGTCAGCAATCTCCAGCTCAGCGGCTCTGATATCCTCCCGGCCTTCTTCAATCTGGGCAAGGCCGGCCTCAATCTGGCTGAGGCTGGCTTTCAGCTGCTGCTCGGCGGCTGAAAGCTGGGCTTCTGTCTGGGCAATCTGTTCTTCGGTCATATATGCTTTGTTTGCCTCAAACTCCTGGCGCTGCTGTGCGGTCTGGGCAAGCCCTTCTTTGACCTGTGTCTGTTTGTCCTTCAGGCTCTTTTCCTGATTGCTTAGCTTGCTCTTGTTGGAATCCAGTTCAGCCTGAGCGTCCAGAAGTTTCTGATAGCTGTTTGCCAGCTGAGCGTTGGCGTCGGCCTTTTCGGACAGGTATTTCTGGTAGTTCTCGTCGTACTCTTTCTGGCCGTCAGCCAGCTCTTTTTTTGCTTCCTTGACAATCTCCTGATAGCGGCGGTCTGCCTGTCTGTCCACCGCCTCCTGAATGCCGTCCTCTGTGCTGTCTATGAGGGCTTTGTACTCGCTGGAGTAAATGGGGTAGCTGCCCTTCATCAGCAGATAGATTTCCGTAAAGTAGTCGGTATCGAAGCCTTCCGGCAGAATGTAAGCAAAGCCGGAGACAGAGCCGTCCCCCAGGGCCGTAGAACCTCTCTCGAAATTCAGATAGATAGGGGAGACTACGGTGCCGACAACGGTATATTCTTCATATTTCAGCATGTCGAGGGTGTCGTCGTTGTTTTTATCGGAAATGCGGATGGTGGAACCGATGGGACTGTCGAAGAGCCGATAATCCACTACGCACTCGTTGGCTTTTTCCGGCAAACGGCCGCTTTCCAGCAGCAGGGTGTTAATTTTCTGGGGCAGGGAGTGTAGTTTCAGTACCTGGTCGGCGTCGTTTTCGTCTGCCGCAAAGAGCACGTCGACGCTGACAGAACCCTCCGCAGCCGCAACGCCGTCTTCTCCGGCAAGGGCGTTAACGTCCTCTTCCTCAAAACCCAGGCTGTTCATGACCTGATAGTCGAAAAAGCTGCTGTCAGCCAGATAGTCGTTGGCAGTGGAAATCATGGCTTCTCTCGTCACCTTCAGGCCGGAGAAAAAACCTACCCCCAGGGCAACAATGGCCAGGATAGCCAGATATCGTCCAAGACTGCCTTTTATTTCTCTCAGTGTGTTTTTCTTCAGCATAACAGTCCTCTTACCATTCTATTTCCTCTACAGGGACGATATTTTCGTTCTTTTGCACGGAATAAACGGTGCCGTTTTTGATATGAATAATCCTGTCCGCCATGGCAGTCAGGGCGGAGTTGTGGGTGATAATGACGACGGTCATGCCGTTTTTGCGGCTGGTATCCTGCAGCAGTTTGAGTATGGCTTTGCCGGTGTTGTAGTCCAGGGCGCCGGTAGGCTCGTCGCAGAGCAGGAGTTTGGGATTTTTCGCCAGGGCTCTTGCGATGGCCACTCGCTGCTGCTCGCCGCCGGAAAGCTGGGCGGGAAAGTTGTTCAGCCTGTGTCCCAGACCCACCTCTTCCAGCACCTCTTTGGCGTCCAGCGGGTCCTTGCAAATCTGGGTGGCCAGGGAAACATTCTCCGTGGCGGTCAGGTTCTGTACCAGATTGTAGAACTGAAATACGAAGCCGATGTCATAGCGGCGGTATGCCGTCAGCTGCTTCTGATTGTATTTGGAGATATCCGTACCGTCCAGAATCACTGACCCTTCCGTCAGAGTGTCCATGCCGCCCAGAATATTCAGAAGGGTGGTCTTGCCTGCGCCGGAAGCGCCGACAATAACGCAGATTTCTCCTTTCTCTATTTCAAAGGTGGCGTCCCGCAGGGCTTCGATGGAAATCTCGCCCATGTGGTACACCTTTTTTACCTGTTTAAACTCTACAAATGCACTCATATGAAGCCTCCCTGTGCAATGATACTTAATAATCTATTCTACCATATCCGGCAGAATAGGTCAAAATATTCAAAAGAATTTGCTGTGAATTTCAGGTGAAGATTGGGGGAAACCATATTCCAAAAACTGCAGAGAGACCGCCCTCGGCGGTCTCTCCTAAAATTCCTCTTCTGCGCGTCCATGGGGCAGATGTTCCAAATCTCCCAAATCTCCCATGTATGTCATATGGGAACGCTAAGCCATTGGTATCTGCAGGATAAAGCGGATAACCAGACTGGCAACAATCAGACTGATAAGTGTCCTCTCTAAGAAAATAATAAACATTTCCAGAACGTTAACTTTGATTTTGGTGGTGAGAATCATCGCCACGTTGTCTGACAGATATAATACCTGTGTAATAGAGATGACAGCAACAAGAAACAGGGTATATGGTGATGTAATGGTGGCTGAAGCGATGACAGATGGTATGAACATGTCCGTAAATCCTGCAATCATTGTCTGTGAGGCAGCAGCTGCTTCCGGCACCTGAAGCAGCTCCAGAAGCGGCTTAAACGGCATGCCCAGCCAGGAAAAAATAGGTGTGTAATATGCGAGTGCCAGAGAAACAGTCCCTACCAGCATGACCATAGACAGCATGCCGAAAAGCATCATGCAGGTATTTCTGGCCCAGTCTGTCAAATAGCTTTTTACCGTGTAGCCGTTATCATTCCCCTTTTTTATAGCCTGCCGCCATGCCCACGCAGCCAGATTATATCCTTCCGGCCTGTCTTTTTCCTGTACAGCAGGCTGCCCAGTCAGATATGTATCCGGTTTCATGGACAGGGGTGGAATTCGATTCAGAACAATTGCGCAGACTACAGCAACGATACCTACCGTCAGATAAAAGGAAAAGAACTGATTGGTCAGCCCAACTTGCGTCAGCACGACTAGAGCAAAAGTAATCGAAACCGCGGAAAAATTCGTTGCAATACTTGCAGCCTCTCGTTCTGAATAGTAACCTTTTTCCAACTGGCCATTGGTAATTAAAACTCCTAGGGAAGTCGCTCCCAGCCAGGAAGAGAGACAGTCAACTGCTGCGCGTCCCGGCAGCCTGAACACTTTTCTCATCAGAGGACTGACCAGTGTTCCGATAAGTTCCATCAGGCCAAACTCTGTCAAAAATGGCAGCAGACCGCAGCCGTAAATGGCGATGGCGATAATGGTGCAAATTAAGGAATAGAATACGAACTGACCGGTATCCGGCCCAACCAGCCACACAGGCCCGATTTGAAAAAATACCAGAAATGTAATCAGAGCGCCAAGTGCTCGGAGAATTACCCAATACCATTTCGTTACAAAGACGCCGCGAAGAACACTGCTGTTTTCGATAAAGGGCAGCTTGCATACGCTGCCCAAAAAAGTCATGACAGCAGAACCAAAGATGATAAACATGGCGATATACGGCAATACACCTGAAAGGGCCTGGTTAATGGAACCGTTTACAATTGTGATTGGAATAATGAAGCTGCCTGTTCCGTCAGGTATTGGACACATGAAGAGAAACGCTCCAATGGCAGACGGAATCAAAAAGCGCAAAACCTGTGCTGCGGTGAATTTCTCACGCTGATGCTTTTCTTTTAGAACATCCATAAAAACCTCCTTACTTCGTAAAGCGAGTCGAGAAGTTGTTTTCGCTTTTTTCTGCATATTCAGATTATAAGATAGTTTTTATAATTTGTCAAACGTAAAATTAAAAATCTTTGACGGGACTTGTTTACACGAGTATCGATTTGGTATATACTGAATTTATAAAATTGACAGGAAGTGACATTATGATTATTGACAGATTTGACAAAGGCCAGATTAAAATCTTTTTCTCGTTTTCGCCTGTACAGGAGCTTCTAACCAGCCTCCATGTTATGGCGAATCCATCCCACCACTTGAATACCAGAAACTGGGCTATCAGTAAATTTCAGCAGCTTTCTCCGCAGCTGCAGAAAGAAATCAGCTTTTTCGCCGCAAATTATGCGGATTGGCACTTTATCATTGACGTCATGCTTTCGATTGTGGAGCGCGCCTATCCAAAGAAGCTGACAGTCGAAGAAGCAGTGGATTTGATGCTTACCATGGATAACTTTGAATTTGCAGAGCTGTTCCTTGGTCTCACGGTATTCGATTATGAACAGAGTATCCTGAAACAGTGGATGCATAATCCGGATTCGGTTACAGAGGAAGGTCTCGGCATGCAGTCACAGTTTTTATCTGTAGAAAGTGTTCAGGAATTTCTGCGGGATATTGACGGTATGAAAAAGAGAGTGCGGCGGACAATCCTTCAATACTGGGATGAGTGTTTTAAAATGGAATGGCCGGCGCTGGAAGCATACTTTGAGAATACTGCCCGCAAAGAGGAACTGTATCTTCAGGACGGCAATTATATTGATTACATCCGAAGACTGCATCCGGATTTGCTGGTAACCGACGATGAGATTATCTTTCGTAAAGAGCCCTCATACAGTGTGCCGATTCGAAAAATACGCAAACTGGTCATTGTTTTATCGGTGTTTACAACGCCGCACCTCAGCGGCAACTTTGTCGGAGACACACTGGATATCGCAAAGAATTTAAACTTTCATTCCGTCAAAATACAGGAAAATATTCCCGATAATGTGTTTAACGTGCTGTATGCCAGCTCTGACCCGACCAGACTGAAGATATTGAAAATTCTGTGGAACAGCGACGCTACGACCAGTGAAATGGCTGAAATTCTGGAGCTTTCCCCGAGTACGATTTCGCTCCACTTGAAAATTCTCAAAGACTCTAATCTGGTTGAGACCAATAAAATTAAAAAGTATGTCTACTATACGCTGAAAAAGGAACCTTTTCAGTTGCTGCAGAATCATCTCATAGACTATTTAGCCTATTAAACCATTGCCTGTTCCAAGAGGACAGGCATTTTTTGACGCTATCTTTGATTTTACAATTGACAAAATATAAAAATGTTTTATAATAATGATATCAAGAAACTCTTTTTTCTGCACACAAACGCATACATTTTTATCTACGAGGAGGATTTTTTATGAAACCTGAAATTTTATTTTTACAGCAGGAGGACGTTATCAAAGCCGGTGTTCTGGATATGAAACTGATTTTGGAGGAGGCAGAAAAAACGTTTCTACTCTGGGAGCAGGGGCTGCTGAAGAACATGACAAAGGTCAGCATGCTTTTACCCGATGAGGAGCATGAAAAAGCCTTTTTTAATTCTATGCCTGCGTACGTTGGCGGAGAAAAGAATCTGGCTGGAATCAAGTGGGCAGCTGAATCCCGGGAAAACTTTAATAATCCCGAAATGCCCACAGGCGTGGATATTACGATTCTCAGCGATCCGCATACGGCTCTTCCGGTCTGCATCTTGGATGGAACCATCATTACCGCTATGCGTACCTCAGCTTCTGCCGGTGTCGCTGCTAAATATCTTGCTCGCAGGGATACGAAAAAAGCATGCTTTGTTGGTGCAGGTATTATCGGCAGGACTATGGTTCTGGCCATGGCGGAATCTGTTCCGAGTCTTGAGGAAGTCGAGATTTATGATTTGAATTATGATAAAGCGGCAGCGTTGGCAGCTGAATATGAGAATGTGCTTGAAGGAATTCAGGTTTCGGCAGTCAGGGAATTGGAACCTGCAGTTCGAAAAGCTGACTTGGTGGTCACGATGACTTCTACCCGCACACCGTACTTGAAAGAAGAATGGCTGAAGAAAAACGCTATGGTTATCCAGATGGGGCCTAATGAGGTGGAACCGGGTGTTATAACCAGTGCTGACAGACTTATTACTGACAGCTGGGAAGAGCTAAAAGCTGTGGATGTATCTATTATCTGTAAACTGTTTAGAAAGGAACTGCTTCATGATGGGGATGCTGTTGACTTAATGCGTATTGTGGCTGGTAAAGTTGATGGCAGAACTTGCGATGATGAAAGAATCGTTTACTGCTCTTTAGGTATTGGAGCTATGGATATGGTCATTTCTGAAAGGCTTTATAAAAAAGCTCTTGAGATGGGAATTGGCACAAAGCTGGTTCTTTGGGATAAACCGCTTTGGACTTAACATGCTATCATCCTGCCCGCATGATTCTCCTCAAGGCCTTGCGGGTAGGATTCTTTTAAATTAGTGAAAGCGCTTATAAAAAACAGAGAGATGATTGCTTGTGAAAGCTATCGTCTCTCTGTTTTTATTCCTCCTCGGATGATGAAGTTAACCGAAATCATTAAAAAACAAAAAAATGTGTATAACTCTTTCTCCCGCTTTGAGGCGGGCAGCAGCAAAAGTTATACATATTTTAATATCTCAATGGGATTTATGTATAAAAAACACGGCTCCTGTGGCTTATTTCTGCTTGTTTTCGTGCTGAAATTTATTTTTCCCTTCCATGGTCGGCTTGGGATTATAC
>CBCTFZ010000048.1:0-22509 GCA_965146355.1 uncultured Emergencia sp.
AAAGGGCGGCAGCACTTTTTGCTGTCGCCCCTTGATTACCCACCAGCAAGGACAGTCGGGGCTGTCAACGGTGGGCGCAGCCCATTTACCTGCCGTTGACTGGCTCGGCTGGATTTGCTATACAAATTAGAGATATGCTTAACTATTCATTTGTGTCATTAGTTCTCTAAACTCCGTACAATCACGCATAAATGCAAATTCATCTTTACTGTTCAATTCCTCGCAAAGAGAATCTGCCACTTTACTTGAAAGAGCTGTTACCTCTGTTCCGTCCAAATTGCGGTACAACTTACAATTCTGCGATTTCCATTCTTTTCTCATAGCAGGCAACATTTTTGAAAGAATAGATAAACTTTCGTCTTTATCTTTCTTATCTAATGCAAGCTGCAAATGAGCATTGTAACGCATCCATTCCGGGAAAGAAAACGTACAAGTAATTGTTTCGTACATATCCGCAAAAAAATCTGCATCCATATTGCGGTTTTCGCATAACGCTATTTCAAGCATATTTATTAAAGCGGTTTGTATCTCCGTAACACCGTTCAATATTCTGTGTTCCCAGAATTTTTCTGCGTCTGTGTATTTTTTCTGTTGCTGGTAAAGAATTGCAAGCTGTTCTTCTTTGTCTATTGTGGAGAATGGTAGCGTATTGATTAGTTCCTCTGCCTTTGAATATTCGCCCCTATTTCTTGCATAGGAAATTAGCATACTAATTGCTATATCTCTGATTTCTGGAATTTCATTTACGGACAGCCTTTTATAAAAAGTTTCAAATGTTTCCTCATATTGTTCTGGCTCTGGTACACTATAAAGCCATCTTGCGCCATCTAAATAAAGAATAGCTGAATATACCAGTCTATCACAAGTGGGATATTCATGTATTTTGTCGATTGCCATCTGAAAAGCGGTTTGATAGCCCTGCTCTTGAACAACTTTATCAAGTTCATTGACAAAGTTTTCAATCTCTACATCAGTTAAATCCTCATTAAATGACAACAGGGTATTCAAATCCATTTTTAGTAGACGGGCAAGAGCCGGTAAAAGGGTTATATCTGGATATGTGCTACCTTTTTCCCACTTATTTACAGCCGGGGTGGATACACCTAAAAGCTCGGCAACTTGTTCTTGTGTTAATGACAATTCTTTCCGTTTTTCTCGGATAATTTGATTGATTTTCATAAGCAAACCTCCTTGTGTTTATGCTTTTATGATAGCAGCGTAGGCTTTAAGGAACAATAGAGCCGTTGTTAAAATGATGATTTAGAAAATTAACTAAAAGTTAAAAACGGAATAGTCAGCGGCTGTCTATCAAATTCTTAGTTGCTACTTTACCACACATGAGCATTTGCCTTTGGCGACTTCATTATAGCGAAATAAGCCCCGTTGCGGCAAGCAATGCAAATTAACATCTGCGTATTTTCTGTATTACAAGGGGCGGCAGCACTTTTTGCTGTCGCCCCTTGATTACCCACCAGCAAGGACAGTCGGGGCTGTCAACGGCGGGCGCAGCCCGTTCATCTTGCCGTTGACTGGCTCGGCTGGCTTTGCTATTATTCAATATCCTTTGCTTTCATACGGTTAAGTTCTGATTTATGGTACTGATGCCGCCCATCCACCCAAATAAAAAATTCCAGTGCGATAATAATTGCGCAAGGTACAATAAATTCAGCGGTAAGTGCAAGTTTCATAGAGAAGTACAGGACAGCCATAACCACAAGTGAAAGTATAGGAACAATTGCTCCTAACTGCCAAACCTTTCTTGTGCTTAAATATTTCTGACTGCCGGTAATGATAAGTGTAACGGCAATCGTACCAATGCTCCAGAGAATTTTAGATAACATAGTCTTTACTTCCTTTCCTGTTTATATTTTTCAATGATGATTTTTGCGGTTTCTAAATCAATTCGAGCGTCAACCGCAAGCCCCTTGATAAATGTGGAAAATGGTTCTTCCTCTTTCTGGTCGCTTATCTCAATTTTCTGGATAAGTTTGTCTAACCGTAGCCGGACAGTAGGGTAGGAAACCTCATACAGTTTTGCAATTTCTTTCAAAGACCCAGATTTCAACACAAAGTTTTTTAGGAATGTTGCGTCCTCCGGCTCTAACGCAAGTATCCATTGTGGGATTTTGTCTATTTCCAATTCAATTCTCCTTTCTATATGGATTTAATATTGTTAAGTATAACATAAATAATATTAAAGTCAAGAGTAAATAGGAAATTATTTTTTTGGAATAGTGGGCTGCTGTCTATCAAATTCTTATGTGTTACTTTACCGCACATGAGCATTAGTCTATCAGATGTAAACGAAATTCTATCCATGAAAGATGTCATCGGAGCGGTGGAGGAAGGTTACCTTGCTTTTCAGAAAGGATGCGTAGAACAGCCGGACATCGTGTCCATGGAAATGCCCGAATTTAATGGAGAGACTGATATTAAATCCTGCTATAACGGCGGCAACAAGATTATTTCCGTAAAGGTTGCCTCGCTCTTTTCTGACAACGGCAAGAAGAACGATATGCCGACTATGATTGGCAGCATTATTCTCTTTGACGGCACCACCGGCGCACCGATTTGCGTCATGGACGGCAGCCTGATTACCGGCATTCGTACAGGTGCTGCAGGAGCCATTTCCTCAAAACTTCTTGCCAGAAAGGACAGTAAAACCGTTGCAGTTTTTGGCGGAGGCGGCCAGGCGAGAATGCAGATTTACGGACTTTGCGAGGTGATGGACACCATAGAAACAGTGCAGGTGTTCAGCCCGTATCCGGCGGAGCTTCCTGCCTACAAAAAAGATGTAGAAGCAAAGACCGGAAAGAAAGTTGTTATCTGCGAAACGGCAGCCGAGGTGATGAAGGACGCGGATATTGCCATTTCAACAACGCCGTCGAAGCAGTATCTCGTAGAGGCGGATCTTGTAAAGTCGGGCATGCACATTGTAGCAGTGGGCGCGGATATGGAAGGAAAGAACGAGTGGGATCCACTGATTTTCAAAGGTGCAAAGATTGTCAACGACAACATTGCCCAGTGCCTTTCCCGCGGAGAAACCCGCAACGCCGCAGTGCAGAATGTCATTGAACCGACAGACATATATGCCGAAATCGGGGAGATTTTAAGCGGTGCAAAGCCGGGCAGAACCTCCGATACGGAAATCACGATTTTCGATACCACAGGGATGGCGATTCAGGACAATGTGACAGCTATGCGTGTTTACGAAGCGGCAAAAGAAAAGAATATAGGGAAATGGTTTAGCTTTATATAATAAAAACAGTAAAATACGGATTTAGGGAACTGCCTTTTGGCAGTTCCCTGGATTCGTATATGGAGGTAAGTGACATGAAAAAGGCTTTAATTTTGATGGGAAGCGGCCGAAAAGGCGGGAATACAGATTTGCTTTCTGAAAGCTTTGCAGACGGTGTGCGTAAGGAGGGCCATACGGTAGAAAAAATATATCTGCTGGATAAAAGAATTGGCCCCTGTCTTGGCTGTGGAAACTGCCAGCAGGAAGGCGCGTCGTGTGTCCAGAAAGACGATATGTTAGAGATTTATGAAAAAATTCTGGCGGCAGATGCGATTGTTCTGGCTTCGCCAATTTACTACGATAGTTGGACAGGTCTGATGAAACTGGTCCTTGACAGAACTACTGCCCTGGAAAAGTCTATGAAGGATAAGCAGTTTTATCTCCTCAGCGCCTGTGGGTCAGGCAATGAGGAAGGTGTAGCAACGATGAAAGATTGCTTTGAAAAATATGTGGGCAGCTTTGCAGCTATGGGAAATAGGACCTGGGGCAGCGTCTTTGGATTTGGAACAGACGGCGCAGGAGATATCAAAGGAACTTCGGCGCTGAAAGCTGCCCTGGAAATGGGAAAATCTATTTAGCAAAAGGCAATCATATAGATTGGAGTGCCGTCAAATGCCTCCAATCTTTTTGTTGTACTTTATTTTATTTTTATGTCAGGTATGATACAATAATAGAACGAAAAAGAACGATTGTATTCTATCAAAGGGAAGAAACGAGACCAACCAAATGATTACACTGGACTGGAAGCCGAGTAAGCAGGGTAAAACTCCGATTTACAGGCAGATTGTGAAATATATCAGCGATAAAATTGCAGCGGGAGACTGGGTAATCGGCAGTCGATTACCCAGCCAAAGAGCCATGGCAGAAGCCTTTGGTGTAAACAGAAGCACCGTTGTCACCGCCATGGAGGAACTGATTTCCTATGGCATTTTAGAAAGTGACTTTGGCGGCGGTACCAGGGTTGCCAGCAATACCTGGTCTCTCTTGATGAGTCAGCCGCCTGACTGGAACAAATATATTACAAGCGGGCCGTTTCGGGCTAATCTTTTGACCATTCAGACCATCAATAAGATGGAATTTGAGCCGGGATATATCAGAATAGGAACGGGGGAGCTTTCTCCGGAACTGTATCCGAGCAAGTTGGTCAGCAAAATTTTTCGCAGAATGCCCGAAAGAATTTCAAACCTTGGATATCTGGGACCTTTGGGGCTTCCGGAGCTTGGAAGCGCTCTTTCCCAATGGCTGAAAATCAATCAGGATATTGACGCTAAAGCTTCCAATATCATGGTGGCAAGCGGCTCACTACAAGGATTGCAGCTGGTTTCTGTATGCATGCTGAAGAGAGGAAGCAATGTCTATACGGAGGCGCCGTCCTATTTGAAATCTTTGCAGGTTTTTCAATCGGCAGGGATGAATCTCCACGGCATTCCGCTGGATGAAGAGGGTCTGCAGTACTGGAATATAAAGGATGCCTCCAACGATTCGCTGCTTTATACCATTCCGACCTACCATAACCCAACGGGAACGGTCATGAGTGAAGAACGGCGTAAAGCAGTCATGGGATTTTGTCAGAAACAGCCTATGCCGATTTTGGAGGACGATGCCTACGGCCAGCTGTGGTTCGATGAAAAACCGCCAAAATCTCTGAAGTCCCGCGACACTACAGGGTCGGTCATCTATATGGGAACTATTTCCAAGACCATGGCGCCGGGACTGAGAATCGGCTGGGTTGTAGGGCCGGAAGCGGTGGTGCAGCGTCTGGGCGATGTGAAGATGCAGACCGACTACGGTGCCAGTTCCGTTTCTCAGTGGATGATGACCGAGCTGATAGCAAGCGGAGACTACGATATCTATCTGGACAAACTGCGCCAGGAGCTGAAAGCACGCAGGGACAACGCTTTGTCCGCTTTAGAGAAAAACTTTACAGACTTGGCTGACTGGAATGTGCCTACAGGAGGCTTTTACATATGGCTCAGATTCAGAAAGAGGATTCCTGTGGACAAGGTCTTCGATGAGGCGATGAAAGCCGGAGTTTTGCTGAACCCAGGCAATGTCTACGACTATGCGGAAAACCACGCCATCCGGCTCTCCTATGCTTATGCAGACCCGGAAGATTTGGAAAAAGCGCTGAAAATTTTAGCGGAAATCATAGAGAAATATCAGAAGAGGTAACTGTGATGAAAGAGAAAAAACTGCAAATCCGAAACAGTACTATAGATTTTCTGGTCTTTACAAAGGATGCAGGGGAAGATACTGTTGAAGTGCGCGTACAGGATAGTGATGTATGGCTGACTCAAAAGGCAATGGCGCAGCTCTTTGATGTGGATCGAAGTGTTGTGACAAAACACCTGAAAAACATCTTTGAAAGCGGAGAATTAGAGGAAAATTCAGTTTGTGCAATTTTTGCACAAACTGCAGATGATGGAAAATCGTATCAGTATAAACACTATGCTTTGTCTGCTATTATTGCAGTTGGATACCGCACCAATTCTAAAAGGGCGACCCAGTTTAGGCAATGGGCAACAAAAGTACTTGATGCCTTTGCAAAACAGGGATATGTTCTGGATAAGAATCGACTCGTCAACGGCCAAATCTTTGATGAAGATTATTTTGAACATTTAATCTCAGAAATACAGGAAATCAGAGCCAGTGAGAGAAGATTCTAAAGGTCACAGCTGCTATCGCAAAAGCCTTTGCAGAAAGTGAATTTGAAAAGTACCGAGTTCTGCAGGATAGGTGCTATCAAAGTGATTTTGACAGACTTATGGCAGAAGGCGGAATTATAGATACGAATACGAGGTAACACATGGCATTTACACATCTACACGTTCATACGGAATACAGCCTGCTGGACGGCGCGGCACGGATACCCCAGGTGGTGGCCCGGGCCAAGGAGCTGGGCATGGACTCCCTGGCCATCACCGACCACGGGGTCATGTTCGGCGTCATCGACTTCTACAAGGAGTGCAAAAAGCAGGGCATCAAGCCGGTCATAGGCTGTGAGGTTTATACGGCGGCAAGGACCATGCGCGACAAGGACCCGGACAAGGACAAATATCAGGGCCACCTGGTACTTCTGGCAAAGAACAACGACGGCTATAAGAATCTGATAAAAATCGTATCCAAGGGCTTTACCGAAGGCTATTACTATAAGCCTCGTATTGACAAGGATGTTCTCCGCGGTCACAGCGAAGGTATCATCGCACTGTCCGCCTGCCTTGCCGGAAAGGTGCAGAGCTGTCTTCTGAACAGGGACTACGAGGGGGCAAAGGCGGAGGCTATGGCCATGGATGAGATTTTTGGCCACGGTAACTTTTATCTTGAACTGCAGGACCAGGGCCTTGATGAAGAGGCCTTTATCAACCCGCAGCTTGTTAAGTTGTCCAAAGAGCTGGATATTCCCATGGTCGCAACCAACGACGTTCACTACGTGCGCCAGGAGGACGCGGAAGCCCACGATATCTTGCTGGCGATTCAGACTGCAACCACCATTGACGACGAAAAGCGGATGCGCTTTCCCAATGACCAGTTTTATCTGAAGAGCGAAGACGAAATGCGAAAAATTTTCGCCTACGCGCCGGAGGCCATCGAAAATACCCATAAGATTGCCATGGAGTGCGATGTGGAATTTACTTTCGGCGAATATCACCTGCCGGAATTTATTCCGCCTGAGGGCAAGACCAACCGGCAGTATCTCCGGGAGCTCTGCCGGAAAGGACTGCAGGAGCGTTACGACCAGGTTACCCCGCAGCTTGAGGAGAGGCTTGATTACGAGCTGTCTGTCATTGAAAACATGGGCTATGTGGAATACTTTCTCATCGTATGGGACTTTATAGATTTTGCCAAGAGAAACGGTATCATGGTAGGGCCGGGCAGAGGCTCCGCCGCAGGCAGTCTGGTGGCGTACACCCTTAGGATTACGGACCTTGACCCGATTCGCTACAGCCTGATTTTTGAACGTTTTCTTAACCCTGAACGGGTCAGCATGCCGGATATCGATATCGACTTCTGCATCGAGCGCAGAGGCGAGGTTATCGATTATGTTATCCGAAAATACGGGAAAGAGAACGTGTCCCAGATTATCACTTTCGGAACCATGAAGGCCAAAGCGGCGGTCAGGGATGTGGGCAGGGCCCTGAACCTGAGTTATGCCGAAGCTGATAAGATAGCCAAGGCCATTCCTTTTGACCTGAAAATGACCATTGACAAGGCTCTGGAAATGAATCCGGAGCTTCGGAGCATGTACGAAAGCGATCAGCGCATTGCCAAGGTCATCGACATGTCCAGGGCCATCGAGGGTATGCCCCGCCATGCGTCAACCCATGCTGCCGGCGTGGTAATCTCAAAGCTGCCCCTGGATGAATACGTTCCTCTTTACATGTCGGACAAAGGGGTTGCCACCCAGTTCAACATGACTACCATTGAGGAGTTAGGGCTTTTGAAGATGGACTTTCTGGGACTTCGAAACCTGACTGTTATTCGCGACGCCCTTGCTCTGATTGAAGAAAACTACGGTGTAACCATCGACTTTGCCAAAATGGGTTACGATGATACCGCTGTCTACGATATGATTGCAGGCGGAAATACCCTGGGAGTATTCCAGCTGGAAAGCGGCGGCATGACCCAGTTTATGAAAAATCTGAAACCCAGCTGTTTTGAAGATGTAGTAGCGGGCATCGCCCTTTATCGTCCGGGTCCGATGGATTCTATACCAAAATACATTGAAAACAAAAAAAATCCGGATAGAATAAAGTATGTGACCCCTGAGCTGGCGCCGATTCTGGACGTGTCCTACGGATGCCTGGTGTACCAGGAACAGGTAATGCAGATTGTACGGGATTTGGCAGGCTACAGCTTTGGGCGGTCGGATATCGTGCGCCGGGCTATGAGTAAAAAGAAAAAAGAGGTCATGCTCCAGGAAAAGGAATACTTTATTCACGGAAAGCTGGCAGAGGACGGCACTGTGGAGATTCCCGGCTGCGTACGCAACGGTATTTCAGAGGCGGCGGCGGAGGCTATCTTTGCCGACATGGAAACCTTTGCCCAGTACGCCTTTAACAAGTCCCACGCTGCGGTCTATGCGGTGGTGGCTTATGAAACTGCTTATCTGAAAAAATACTATCCGGTGGAATTTATGGCGGCTCTGATGACCAGCGTCATGGGTGACGCCAAGTCTATCGCTAAATATATACGGAACTGTCAGGAAATGGGCATCCAGGTTCTCCCGCCTTGCGTCAAGGGCAGCCAGAAGAAATTCTCTGTAGAGAATGGTAAGATACGCTTCGGCCTTTTGGGCGTGAAAAATGTGGGAGAAGGCGCCATCGACGCCATTATCAAGGCCAGGGAGGAAAAGGGACAACCCCAGGATATTTTCCAGTTCATCAATAACGTGGAGATAAGCGAGGTCAACAAAAAGGCTGTTGAAAGCTTAATCAAGGCAGGGGCTTTGGACTGCTTCAATCAGAACCGGGCCGCTCACCTTGCAGTCTACGAAGGGCTTGTAGAATCGGCACAGAATAACGCCAAGAAAAACATTGCGGGACAGATGTCGCTGTTCCAGATTAGCAGTGAAGAGATGAACAGCGGCGATACATCAGGCACGCTGCCCGATGTCAGCAACTTCAGCAAGGATGTTCTGCTGGCTATGGAGAAGGAAATGGTGGGAGTGTATATTTCCGACCATCCTCTCAACGAATATGCGGACAGGATTCAAAAACTGATTACAGTAAACAGTGAAGAGCTGGCGGCTGCGGCAGAGCCGGACCACGGAAACGGCCGCATCGTCGACGGCATGTCGGTTACTATGGCCGGCATGATTGCGGGAAAGAAAAATCTGGTTACCAAGAGCAGCAAGATGATGGCTTTTGTGGAACTGGAAGACCTATACGGCGAGGTTGAGGTCGTAGTATTCCCTAATGTTTATGAGCGGTGCGCACACGCTATCACGGAGGATAACGTGGTAGTTGTCAAAGGAAAGCTGAACTTTAAGGAGGAGGAAATGCCAAAGCTGCTGGCCGATTCTGTGGTCAGCATCGACCAGGTGGAGGAGAATCTGGCAGCAGGCAGTCAATCTTCCGGTTACGGTGACGATGGGGGCAACACGGGAAACAGAAACCGGCGAGGATATGCCCCAGGGGACAGAACTACCGGGAGAGACGGCGGCCGCAGCAGCGGCAGCTATGGAAACTCCGGAGGAGGACCGGAACCAATCAAGGTCAGAATCCCAGAGGATGGGGACGAACAAGCTGTTTTAGCCCAGCTGCAGCAGATATTCAGAGATTACAGAGGCAGCACACCGGTACTGATTTACCTGCAAAACGGTAAAATTGTCAAGACAGCGCAAAATGGCGGAGTCTATCCCGTCATCGAATTCTTTGACACCGTAGCAGAAGTGGTCGGCCGCCCCAATGTAAAGGGGAGACCTATCCCAAATCGCCGCTAGGCGATTTGATGGAAGGTCCCCTGTCAGGGATTCCCAAGAGTGCGAGGCGAAGACGAAGCAGGATTGGAAAGAAGCCTACGGCGGAGACCTATCCCAAATCGCCGCTAGGCGATTTGATGGAAGGTCATGTATAAGAAAAACACAGAGAAGGTGAGCATATGAAGAGAATTGGAGTTTTAACCAGCGGAGGAGATTCTCCCGGCATGAACGCGGCCATTCGGGCTGTGGTACGCTGCGGTATCGAAGCCGGTATGGAGGTTTACGGAATTTACAGAGGTTATGAAGGTCTGCTGGACGGTGAAATCCGTCAGCTGGACAGAAGTTCTGTCGGCGATATTCTACACAGGGGCGGAACCATACTAAAGACAGCGAGAAGTGAGAAGTTTCCTACAGAAGAAGGGCAGCGCCATGCTGTGAACGTGCTGGAAACCTTTGGGATAGAAGGGCTAGTGGTTATCGGCGGAGACGGCTCTCTGCGGGGCGGCGCAGACCTCTCGCGGAGGGGAATCAAAGTTATGGGACTTCCTGGTACCATTGACAATGATTTGGGATATACCGACTTTACCATTGGCTTTGACACAGCGGTCAGCACCGTGCTGGACGCCGTCACCAAGATTCGGGATACCTCCTCTTCCCACGAGAGAACTACGGTTATCGAGGTTATGGGAAGGCATTGCGGCGATATCGCCCTGTATGCCGGTCTTGCCGGCGGGGCAGAGGCTGTTTTGATACCGGAGATAGAGTATGACGTTAACGAGCTGTGCAAGAAGATTCTCATCGGAGCCAATCGGGGGAAGCAGCACAGTCTCATCATCAAGGCCGAGGGCGTCGGCGTTCCGTCCCAGGAACTGACCGAAACCATAGAATACAAGACCGGCAGGGAGACTCGCCTTGTGGTTCTCTCCTATCTGCAGCGAGGGGGAAGTCCTACTTTCCGCGACCGTATGCTGGCCACCCTGACCGGTGCAAAGGCAGTGGAACTGCTGAAGGAGGATTCCCGGAGCAAGGCCATCGGCACCGTGGACGGTGAAATCGTGGCCTACGACCTTGAGGGAGCAATAGCGCAGAAACGAGAAATAGATAGAGAGATGTACGACCTGATTGGCGTTTTAAGCAAATAAAGCAGAAAGGGACGAGAAATGAAAGCAGCAGTCATCTATGCGGGGAAATACGGAACCACAGAGCGTTATGCCAGGTGGATTGGGGAAGAAGTCGGCGGCGACCTTTTTCCGCAAAAAGAATGCCGCGTAAAAGACCTGGAGGATTATGACGTCATCGTCTTCGGCGGCGCCATTCACGCAGGGGCCATCATGGGTATCGACTTCCTGAGAAAAAACTTTGGCTCCCTTAAAGACAAAAAGATTCTTACCTTTGCAGTAGGACTCAACGTTTTCGATGAAGAGGCATGTCGTGAATGCAGGGAACTGAATTTCGTAAAACAGCCGTCGGGCTTAAAACGATTGCTGTCCGGCGGAAATGCTGCGGCCAGGATGTCCGATGAAGAGGAAAGGATTAGCCAGCTTCCATGTTGGTTCTTTCCCGGGGCGTATGACCCGCAGAAAGTTACCGGTATGGATAAGAAAATGATGGGCGTGGTTGGCAGGATGATTGGCGGAAAACGGCAGGAGGAGATTACAGGCGCAGAGCGGCTGCTGCTCCAAGCCATCGAGGATGGAGCGGACTACGTGGATAAAGAGGCCATCAGACCTTTAATCGAGTTTCTATTATAAAAAAGCAGGGGGCTGGGCATTAACGGAAAATAACCGTTAATGCCCAGCCCCTCCCTTTGCAAGCAAGGAAAAAAGGCGGATGAACCACACGATGGATTTCCGTCATTTGTTCTTTTTGTAAAACACAAATAGGGGGAGCCATCAGAGATGAAGGGTACGAAGCAGACAAAATAGAAGTAAAACACAAGTTTTGTCTGTAAATCCGGCCTAAAATGCTGATTCTGCCCTGTTTTTAGGCTTATGAACAGACAAGACAGACAGATTTTCGAGAATTTGTCTGCTTTGTCTGTAATTTTTAAGGAATTGCCTGACAAAACAGACAGGAAATTAGAAATGTGTCTGTTCTGTCTGTTCACATGGAGCGAGCCTAAAGCTGAAGTAAAGAGCACCACGGGCAGCCTTGGCTTATTTTTTGAAAATTTTAAAAAGAAAATTTTTTTACTTGACTTTCTCCATAGGATATGCTTTAATGTAGCAAAGAGGTCTTACCACCTAAAAGGAAGTAATAGGAGGTATCATAGCACATGAAACATAAGTTTATCGCGAAGAGATATTGGAAGGACCAGTGCACTGCCATGGGAAAATCCGACGAAATGGCCAAGTCCTTTGACGATTGTATTAACCTGAGCCTGGGAGACCCCGACCTGGTGACGGACAGCCTGATTATCGACAAGTCCTACGAAGATGCCAGAGCTGGTCATACCAAATACACTGACTTCAGAGGAGACCCGGAGCTTCGGGCGGAAATTTGCAAGTACTATAAAGAAGAGTACGGCATGGACGTGAAAGACGAAGAAGTTTTCGTATCGGCCTCCGCCTGCCTGGGTATGTATCTGGCTCTGGAAGCCATCGTCGATGACGGCGATGAGGTCATTCTGCAGGCCCCGTATTTTACCCCTTATCCGCAGCAGGTAGAGCTGGCCAGAGGGATTCCGGTGGAACTGCCTACTTACGAAGAAGAGGATTTCCAGATTAACACAGAGCGGCTGGAGAGCCTGATTACAGAGCGAACCAAGGCGCTGGTCATCAATTCGCCGTCCAATCCTACAGGCAACTGCCTGACTGTGGAGACCATGGAGAAAATTGGGGCTATCGCCGAAAAGTATGACCTGCTGGTAATCAGCGACGACATCTATACGGCGTTCAGCTATCAGAATCCTTTCGTGCCTTTTGCATCTTTACCGGGCATGAGGGACAGAACCATCATTCTCAATTCTTTTTCAAAGAACTTCACCATGACTGGCTGGAGAGTGGGAAACATCATCGCACCGGATTACATCATCCGTACCATTCAGCAGATTAACGAAAACGTGGTATTCACTGCACCGTCCATCTCACAGAGAGCTGCCCTTCACGCTCTGCGCCACAGGGCTGAGGTACAGCCGCCGATGGTGGAAGAGTACAGAAAGCGGATGTTCTATGCGGCGGAAAAAATCAACCAGATTCCAAATATGCACGTCATCTATCCGCCGAAGGGAAGCTTTTATCTGTTCATCAATATTAAAGATACCGGTCTTACCTCTGTAGAGGTGACAGAGAGAATCTTAGAAGAGGCTCACGTATTAATGCTGCCGGGAGACGCTTTCGGCGCCTGTGGGGAAGGGTATATGAGAATCGCCTGCACCGTCGGTGTAGACAAACTGGAGGAAGCCTTTAATAGAATCGCAAAAATGGCGATTTTTCAATAAGGAATTATCATATTTTATCAATGGAGGTTAAATTCATGGAAGAAATGAAATCAATGAATGAACTAACCGAAGAACAGACTGCCGTAGAGCTGAAGCCAGTGGAGTCAAAGAACATCGTCAAGTTTGTTATCGCATCCCTGGCAGGTATTTTTCTGTTTCTGATACCGATTCCACAGGGAACCAGTTTCACCATTCCCATCGGTATCGTCATCAACTGGGTAACCGGTTTGCTGACGCTGGAAACTGTGAATCTGGCCAGCGTAGCCGTAGTGGTTTTCATCACAGTTTCGACAATCTTAACTGTGGCCAATAAACTGTTCAAACCCCAGTTTATTCAGAAGAGCGAGATGATGAACAAAATTTTCTCACCGTCGCCGCTGTACTTTGTCAGCCGTATTATCGGACTGGTTATCGTATATCTGGCATATTTCCAGATAGGACCGGAGTTCATCTGGTCCGGCTCGACGGGAGGCTCCATGCTGGGCGTATCGGCGACACTGGTATCCGTTATTCTGTGCATCGCCTTCCTGATGCCGCTGCTTACCGACTTCGGTATCATGGAGTTTGTCGGCGTACTGCTGAGAAAAGTGGTAAGAACCCTGTTTACCGTACCTGGCCGTTCTGCTATCGACCTGGTTACTTCATGGCTGGGAACTTCCAACGCTGCGGCTATTCTGACTACCGGTCAGTATGAATCGGGCTTTTATTCAGCCAGAGAGGCTGCAACGATTTCCTGTAACTTCTCCTTCGTATCCATTCCGTTCTGCTACGTTATCGCGACATTGATCGGCGTGGAAGAGAAGTTTACAATTTTCTACCTGATTAGCTTAATCGGCGGTATCGTGTTAGCGATGATTATTCCGCGTATTCCGCCTCTCTCCAGAATTCCGGATACTTATGACGAGATTTCCGGAAAGAGAATCAATGAAAGCGTACCGACAGGCGTATCCAAGATGAAATGGGCGCTGAACCTGGCAGGCCACAGAGCGGAAGGCGCTACGCTGCAGGGCGTGGGAAAATCCGGCATTCGGGTTTACGCCACCATGTTCCTGGATTTGATTCCGGTGGTTATGGCCTGGGGAACCATCGTTCTGGTTCTGGTTGAGTACACTCCAATTTTCAACTATGTATCCATTCCATTTGGATGGCTCATGAACCTGTGCGGTATCGAAGGTGCCGCTGAAATGGCGCCGACCATGCTGGTAGGCTTTGCAGACCAGTACATACCGCCGCTGATGCTGGCAGACTTCTCCATCGAAAGAACACGGTTTATTCTGGGCTGCGCTTCCCTTCTGCAGATTATCTACATGACAGAAGTGGGTCTCATCGTAATCAAGTCCAGAGTACCGGTTAACGTAGGACATCTGTTCCTGGTATTCCTGGAAAGAACCATCATCGCCATTCCGCTGGTTACACTGCTGACCAATCTGCTGGTGACCTTCTGATGAAAGGGCTGCAGCAGCTGCGGGTTTCATGTCAAATTCAATAAAAAGGTATGTTTTGAATACCGAAACAAGCATTTTAGCATGAACGAAAGGGCGGATATTAATCTTTCTGACCAGGAAGCTTTCCGCCAATAGAAGAGGGACTTCGCATGAAGCGAAGTCCCTTTTACATTTGAGAAACTTTAATTTTTCCAAGATGGGTCCGCATAGCCGAAGCAGCGGCCTGGGGGTCGTGGGCCGAAATGGCGTCGATGACTGCCTGGTGCTCGGCGTAGATGTTTTCAATGGAGTCGTCCTCGAAGTAGGCCATCAGGACGCTGTGTTCGATGAAGTTGTCCATCAGATAGGACAGATTTTCCATGGTATTGAACATGAGCAGATTCCCTGCAATGCGAACAATTTCAAAGTGGAGGGCCCGGTCAAAGGCCGCTTTTTCCGAAGCGGCTTCGGCGGAAGCCATATCAGCCTGAATCCTGCGAAGCCTGCGGATATCCGCCGGTGTGGCAATCTGAGCGGCCCTCTGGGCCGTATAGGTTTCCAGACAGATTCGCATTTCAAAGATTTCCTGGGCCGTACCCTTTTCCAGCATGAAAGACAGGGAGAGCGGCTTGAAGTAGCTGGACTGGACGTTGTTGACGATATAGTTTCCAAGGCCGTGGCGGCGCTCCACCAGCCCCAGCATTTCCAGGGATTTCAGGGCTTCCCGAAGAGCCGGACGGCCGATGCCGAACCGTTCGGTCATTTCTCTTTCCGGCGGCAGCTTGTCGCCCTCCTGCAGCTCGCCCTTTAAAATCATAGATTGTATTTCACGGATGACGACATCCGATAATTTTTGGTTGTCCTGTGTTTCAGTCATAATTTCCTCCTGAGCAGTCTTTTCTATGGTTATTTTATCGTAACAGAAATAGTCGGAAAAATCAATTAAAATAGCAGATTTCTCTTGCAAGACTTCGAAGGCTATAGTATAATCTAAGTGGTAAGACCACTTGAGACGAAACCCATGAAGAAATCGTCCCGCAGGGGAGAAGGAATATGGAGGAAGTTATGAGAATACTCGTACTGGTAAAGGAAGTACCTGACATGGAGAAGGTCAGGTTTGACAGTGAAAGAGGCGTTGTCGACAGAAGCTCCGCGCCGGCGGAGATTAATCCCTTTGATGAAAGCGCGCTGCAGGCTGCTTTGGACTTAAAAGAGCGCTGCGGAGCGCAGGTCACCGTGGTAACCATGGGGCCTGCCAGAGCGGTTAAGACCTTGCAGGACGCTTACGCAAGAGGAGCGGACGACGGTATTTTAATTACCGATAGGGCCTTTGGCGGTTCGGACACCATCGCCACATCCCGCACTTTGGCTGCAGCCATTGCGGAGGAGGAATACGATTTGATTCTCTGCGGCGAAAAGTCCGTTGACGGTGATACGGCCCAGGTAGGTGCGGAAACGGCCCAGCTTCTGCACATTCCCCACGCTTACTACGTGGATTCCATAGAAGAAGTCCGGGAAGGGCAGGTTCGCGTCAGCATCGAGAATCTGTGCGGCAGCCGTCAAATCCGCACCATGCAGACGCCGGCCCTTATCGGCGTGACGAAGAACATCGGAAAGCTGAAGCTGCCGACGGTAGCCAGAAAGCTGGAATCCCTGACGGTGGACGTTAAAACCGTAGGACTGGCGGATTTACAGGGACTTTCCAAGGAGGATACCGGTTTCAACGGTTCTCCGACCAAGGTGGCTAAAATAGAGGTACCGAAAGCAGTAGAGCGGGAAAGCGTGATTTACAGAGAAAATCTTGAGGCTTTTGAAGGAAAGCTTGAAGAAGTTCTTGGGGAAATGGGGGTGCTCAGATGATGAATACAGCGGATTACAGCGGCGTTTTGATTATTGCCGAGATGGAAAAGGGCAGCGTCCACAGAGTCGGATATGAGCTGCTTTATAAAGGGCGGCAAATTGCAGACGCCTGCGGCGAAAGCCTTTCCTGTCTTCTCCTTGCCGGAGAGGACTGCGACTTGCGGGAACTTTGCAAGAGAGGCGCGGACAGGGTATATCTGATGCGTTCTGCGGCGTTTCAATATCCGGAAGAGGTGCTCTTTGCAGAAAACATTGCGGCTTTCATCAGGGAGAAAAAGCCGGCCACGGTTTTGTTCGGGGCGACCCATCTGGGCCGGTCACTGGCCCCTCGTATCGCGGCAGCCCTGGGAACGGGACTGACGGCGGACTGTACCGACCTGCAGGTAGACGAGGACGGCAATCTGGAGCAGATTCGGCCTGCCTTCAGCGACAATATTCTGGCCCATATTAAGACGGTAAACCGGCCGCAGATGGCGACGGTAAGATACAAAGAATTTCAGGAGGCGCCTTTTGAAGAGGGAGCGCCGGTCAACATAGAAGTGGTAAGACCACTCACGGAAGAAAACCCGCAAGTGAAGGTGGAAAAGCTGATTTCCATCGGAGAGGCAGACATTACCGACGCGGAGGTGGTGGTGGCCGGCGGCAGAGGTATACGCAAGGCAGAGGATTTGGCGCTGCTAAAAGAGCTTGCCGATGTTTTAGGCGGGCAGGTAGGCGTATCCCGCGCCCTGGTAGATGCAGGCATGGCAGACAGCAACATTCAGGTTGGCTACAGCGGCAACAGAGTGAAGCCCAGAGTATATATCGCCTGCGGTATTTCCGGCGCGCCGCAGCATTTGGCGGGAATGAAAGAATCAGATTTGATTATCGCTATAAACAACGACCCGTCGGCACCAATTTTCAATATTTCCGACTACGGTTTCGTGGGCGACCTCTATGAGATTGTGCCGAGGCTGACGGAAAGGTTCAGAAAGGACAGGTGACAGAGATGAAATATAACGGAATTTCTGCTGAGATTATCAAAGCTTTGGGGGAGATTGCCGGAAGCGATTATGTTATCACCGGCGAAGACCGGACAGCTGCTTATCTTTTCGACGAGGTGGAGCTGACCTATCGTCCCGACGCGGCTGCAGGCTCTGTGGTCGTCAAGCCGAAAGATACGGCTGAAACAGCGGCTGTCATGAAGCTTGCCAATGAGAACGCCGTGCCCGTAGTCGTCCGGGGAGGCGCAACCGGCCTTGCCGGCGGCTGTACGCCGGTGGTGGACAGTATCATTATTTCCATGGAACGGATGAATCACATTCTGGAGATTGACCAGGAGAATATGGTCGCCGTGCTGGAGGCCGGCGTAACTTTAATGGATTTGCTGGAAGAGCTGGAAAATTATAATGATTTGAGCTTTCCTGTCCATCCGGGCGATGAGGGAGCGCAGATGGGCGGCATGGCGGTAACCAATGCCGGCGGCGCCCGGGCGGTGAGACACGGCGTCATGAGAAAAAACATTCTGGGCGTGGAAGCAGTGCTGCCAAGCGGCGAGATTCTCAGCCTGGGCGGCAAGCTGATTAAGAATAATGCCGGCTATAACCTGACCCAGCTGCTTTTAGGCAGCGAGGGAACCCTGGCTGTCATCACCAAAGTGATATTGAAAATCTTTCCGAAGGATAAGGCTTCGGCTACCATTGTCGCACCTTTTGCAGCCATTGAAGACGCCTGCCGGGCGGTCATGGACATTCTGCGCAGCGGCTATACCCCGCTGGCGGTGGAGTATATGGACAAAAGGCTCTTTGTGGATACGGCGAAGATGCTGGGTCTGGAATGGCAGGCAAAGGACGGCAAGGCCGACCTTTTGATTATCCTGTCAGAGCGGACGGAATCCCAGCTTTACGACGCGGTCAGGACGGTTAATGAAATCTGTGAAGCCAATCACGCGCTGGGCTGTCTCTTCGCAGGCAAGGAAAAGGAGCAGGAGGAACTGCTGCTGGTGAGAAGTCAGCACTATGAACTGATAAAGGATGAAATCTGCGATTCTTTCGATATGGCAGTCCCTGTTTCCCATGTCTCTGATTTCATTTTGAAACTGAAAGAACTGGCGGCGGAGTACCATACGGACACCAACATCATCGCCCACATCGCCGACGGAAATGTGCACAATGACATTCTTTATCTGCCCGACGGGACCATTCCGGACTACGCCGATGAACTGAAGCACAGGATGTATCAGTTGTGCGCCGGCTTTGACGGTACGGTGACCGGCGAGCACGGTATCGGAAAGATTAGAGTGGAAGAGCTGAAGAATCAGAAAGCGCCGGCGGAGCTGGCTTTGATGAAAGGCATTAAAGATGTCTTCGACCCGAAGGGTATCATGAACCCGGGGGCGCTGTTTGAAATATAAAGACAAGAAAAGGAGTCGAGGGCTGACTCCTTTTTTGTCTTTATAAATCTATTCCCAAATCATTATCCAGCACTTGTCCGAAAGTGATAGAACTGTCGCCGAACTTCTTGCGGATATCGTCCATGGTCCGCTCGATGGATTCGCCTTTTTCACGGTCGGCAGCCGGCGCGCCGAAAAGGGAAAGCTGCTCGTCCACGTCTTCGTCGGTCAGGTTGATGGCAGTCAGCGTCAGCAGACGGATAGGGTCTTGCAGCCGCCAGGATGCTTTGACAATTTCCAGGGACGCTTTTCTGATTTCTGAAGCCAGATTGGTAGGCAGTAAAAGCTGCTTTTGGCGGGAAATGGTCTTAAAGGCAGGGTCTTTGATGTCCACTTTGACGCCGCAGCATTTCATCTGGTATTTGCGCAGACGGCTTGCTACAGTATCGGAAAGACTGGTAAGGGCCGTAACGATATCGTCCATTCCTATCAGATTGCGGCGGAATGTGATGCCGTTGCCTACGGATTTTATCTTTTCCCGCTGGTTGTAAAGACAGACAGGACTGTCGTCCCAGCCGTTGGCATAGCTGTGAAGCAGCGGACCCTGCTTGCCCAGCAGCGATTCAAGGGCCTTGGGATTTGCCCGGGCTAAGTCTCCTATGGTGCGGATATTCAGTTTCTGAAGCTTTTCTGCCGTGGCCCACCCTACGAAAAACATATCGCCCACAGGCTTATTCCATAAAAGCTTCGTAAAATTATCCCGGGTGATTTCCGTGGTTGCGTCGGGCTTTTTATATTCACTGCCCATCTTTGCGAAAATTTTGTTGTAGGAAACGCCCACAGAAAGAGTCAGGCCCAGCTGGTCTTTGACTCTCCCTCTGATTGCGTCTGCAATCTGTCTGCCGCTGCCGAACAGTCTCCTGCTTGCGGTGACATCCAGCCAGGATTCGTCAATGCTGAAAGGTTCCACCATATCCGTATATTCCAGATAAATTTTATTGATACGCTGGCTGTACTCCTTGTATTTGTCGTGATGAGGGCGCACAAACTGAAGCCCCGGGCACTTTTTCCTGGCCTGCCAGACAGTTTCGGCAGTGACTACGCCGCAGGCCTTTGCCAGTTCGTTTTTTGCCAATATAATACCGTGGCGGCTTTCAGGGTCACCGCAGACCGCCATAGGTACGTCTCGCAAATCGGGCCTGTCTAAGAGCTCGACCGACGCGTAAAATCCATTCATGTCGCAATGTAAAATGACTCTGTCCATATTTTTATTTTACCATAGTTCTTTCAAATAACAATCACAATTCACGGCAAATAATGTGATATACTATAACGCAGAAGTATTAGAAGGGGTGAAGAAATGAATAATATTATGGTCTGCGTAACCAAACAGAAAACCTGTCAGCGTTTGATTGATTACGGCAAATCACTGAAGACTTCGGAAGAGGACCAGCTCTTTGTAATTCATGTGGCTGGAGAAAACGAGAAATTTCTGGGTAACACGGAAGAGGGGGAAGCGCTGGAATTTCTCTATGAAAAGGCGCGGGAGGCCGGAGCGGCTCTGACCGTGGAGAAATCTTCCGACGTCATTAAGACTCTGGTAGAGATAGCAGATAAGAATCAGGTGAGCAGAGTTGTCGTCGGCGAGTCGGGCAGAGACACAGCCGCAGGATTTCTGAAAAGCCTTGGAACCAACCTTGCCAGCAGAGCCAAACTGGTTATCGTACCGGCAGTTTCTTGACTTTACTGCCATTAGCCAGTATAATGTTCTATACATGAAAATAAGGAGGTACGTAAGTGAGAATTATCACTGTATTCGCAGGTCTTTTGCTTACGATACTAGGCGTATTTTCCATAGCGAATGCCGGACTGTCATTTCTTTCACTCGCATTTCCTATCGGAGTCTGCTTAGTCATCGTCGGCCTTGTGGAATGTTTCGTATATAAGAGAATCAGAGAAGACGTGGACGCAGGACACTGGGTTCTTATCGAGGGTCTGACTACCTTTATTTTGGGTATCGTGGTGCTGACCGGCCGTTTGGCAGCAGATATCGCGGTGCCGGTGGTCTTCGGCATGTGGAGTATGATTTCCGGTATCAGAGGGTTTTCTGTCCTCGCCTTTGAAACAGATACCAGGGAGAAGAATATTGACTTTTACTGGGCTCTCTGCGTCAGCGCGCTGAACCTGGCAATCGGTCTCTACACTTTCTTCAATTCATCGCTGCTGCAGCTGTCCGTACTGATGATTCTGGGCATGTGCTTTGTAGTACAGGGGGCCAACGTAATAAAGATTGGGTTTGACATCGTGTACAAGAAACCTCATTTGATTAAGACCAAGGACGAAAAGATAGCGGAGGCAGAAGAGGCCGCAAAGGAAGCCCGGAAAGAAGTAAAAAAGGCCATCAAAGAAGCCAGAGAGGCACGGAAAGCCGTAAAAGAAGCTGAAGAAGCCAAAGAATTCCATGAAATAATTGGAGAGTCGGTTGGTGAGACTAATACCGATGAGGAAGCAGAACAGCAATAGATTGAGATAGGATTTCGCTGAGAGAAATCCTATTTTTTTTCCTCGGATTATGGTAAAATAAATACACTGAGAAAGGTAAAAGATATGATAGATATTTGCATTATCGGCGGCGGAGCCTCCGGCATGACGGCGGCAATCTGCGCCAAAGAAGCAGCTCCAGGGCTGAGGGTTCTGATATTAGAAAAAAAGAATCAGATGGGAAAGAAGATACTTGCCACCGGCAACGGCAGGTGTAATCTTTCCAATCAGGCCTGTCCCGGAGCAAAGACCACTTTGGATTTTTTTCAAAAGCTGGGACTTCTGACAAGAACAGACGGGCAGGGGCGGATTTATCCTTATACAGAGGAAGCCAGAGCCGTACGGGACGCTTTAGAGCAGAGAATCAGGGAACTGGGCGTAGAGATAGAGACTTCATCGGAAGTCTCCTCCGTAGAGGCCTGGGAAGACGGCACCTTTTCCGTTGAGATGAATAACAAGATTCTCAAAGCCGGCAGAGTTCTCATCGCCTGCGGCGGCAAGGCCGGCTCTGCTTTTGGAAGTACCGGAGAGGGCTTTCGCTTTGCAAGGAATCTGGGACACCGGGTAAACAAGCCTATTCCCGTGCTGACAGCCGTAGAAGTAAAGGAGAAGATGGAACGGTTTGCCGGAATCCGGGCGAAGGCCGCTGTGCGCCTTGACAGAGAAGGAAAAACTGTTTTTCAGGAAGAAGGCGAGATACAGTTTACCGGGACAGGCATTTCCGGTATCTGCGTCTTCAACATGTCCCGTTTTCTGCTGCTGCCTCAGGGCAGAAGCTTTGAAAACGGCTTCGATGATTATGAGATTTTTATTGATTTTTTCCCGGACAGGGATGATTTGGACAGTATTTTAGAGTTTCGGAAGGCTCGAGGTATCGGCCCTGACAAATTGCTGCAGTTTCTGGTGAGAAGACCTATCGCAGAAAGGGTTCTAAATCTTTCCGGCGGGGATACCGAAGAGGCGGCACGGCTTCTGAAAGCTTTTCCTCTTTCGCCGAAAGGGGTTAAAGGCTGGGATTTTGCCCAGGTGACCAAGGGGGGCGTGGCCCTTGAGCAGGTAAATTCCAAGACGATGGAGTCCCTGGTGGTACCGGGGCTGTATTTTGCCGGCGAGGTGTTGGGGAGAATCCGGATTCGTAGGATTTGTTGGTTTATC
>CBCTFZ010000049.1:0-20476 GCA_965146355.1 uncultured Emergencia sp.
CCTCCTGTCAGTATGAATTGACACTGAGCCAAAAATTCAACGGCGTCTTCGTCACCCGGGTCCAGCCTCAGAACCTGCTCAAAAGCTTCCGCAGCCTCTTCTATCCTGCCGCCGTAGTAGCAGGCAAAGCCCAATCTGTAATACCACAGAGGGTCTTCTTTTCCCAAATCTTCAGCCATCATCAGAAGCTGTATAGCTCTGTCATAGTCTCCGTCCAATCCGCGATTATTGTATGCCCTGGCCAGATGACCGATGGTATGATAATCATGCTGCGTCAAACTTTCCAGCATATCTATGATTTCCTGATATCTGCTTTCTTCGTGCAGTCTGTCCAGCTGCTCTAATAAACCTATTTCCATGGTGTTCCTCTTTCATCATTATTTCTCGTCTTACCATTATACTAAACTTTGACAAGATATACAATGATTTAGAGCTATACAATATTTAGAAGTAGTTTCTGCGGAAGGAATTGTATAAAAAAAGAGACTGCCTGCTGCAGGCAGTCTCCTTTGGTAATCACTGGATTATTCAGCGTCCTCTGCCGGTTCTTCGGCAGCAGCATCCAGGGTTTCCTTGATGCTCAAGCTGATTCTCTTTCTTTCTTTGTCAATCTCTAAAATCTTAGCGTCCACTTCCTGTCCGATGGAAAGTTCATCGGCGATATTGGTAACTCTCTTATGAGCAACCTCGGAAATGTGCACCAGACCGTCAAGACCAGGCTCAAGTTCGATAAAGGCACCGTATTCCTTAATCTGCACAACTTTACCGGATACAACCTGTCCAACCTGATAGGTCTCGTCAATTACAGACCATGGTTCAGGAACAGTCTGCTTCAAACCTAAGGAAATCTTTCCCTTCTCTTCGTTCATGGAGAGAATTTTCACCTTAACGGTGTCGCCAATCTGCAGAACTTCCTGCGGGTGCTTCAGCTTGCCCCAGGAAATCTCAGAGATATGTAACAGACCGTCGATGCCGCCCAGGTCGATAAACGCGCCGTAATCGGTAAATCTCATTACAGTACCTTCTACGATGTCATCTACATGCAGACCTTCCCAGATTGCCGCAATCCTCTTCTGCTTCTCTTCATTGAGAACAGCCTTGTGAGAGAATACAACTCTGCCTCTCTTCTGGTCGACTCTGCTTACCTTGACATCCAGAGTCTGTCCAATAAATTCGTCAGCGTTTTCTACAAACTTGTCTGAAAGCTGGGAAAGAGGAATAAAACCGGTAACTTCTTTGTAAGCTGCGATAACACCGCCGTTGACCTGTTTAATAACCTTAACAGAAATTATGGATTTATTTTCAAGAGCTTCGTTAATCTCATTCCAATGCTCATTTATTTCAAGCTTTTTCTTTGAAAGTAAGATTCCACCGTCGCCGTCATCCGTCTTGACAACCTTTGCCTGGATATCATCGCCTTCTTTAAATAAATCAGTCAGCTTCTGTCCTTCCTCTAATGTTACTTCTTCCGCAGGAAGAATTCCGTCCTTTTTGCATCCCATGTTCACGATAACTTCCTTATCAGTTACCTGATGTACTTTACCGTCAACAATTTCGCCAGTGCGTGGTAGTCTTAAAGACGCGTCGATTTCATCCATGAAATCTTCCATAGAAATTTTTTCGTTAGTGATCATTTCACTCATGTTAGCAATAACCTCCTTAATAACGCATTCAGGCGTCGATGCACCTGCTGCAACTCCTATTTTATTACATTTTCGTAATTGTTTCAATGGTAAATCTTGAATATTTTCAATAAAATATGAATTTTTGCAGATTTTTTTAGAAATTTCATATAATTTTTGGGTGTTTGAGCTGCAGCGGCCCCCAATGATGACCATAGCGTCTGATTTTTCGGCTAACTCGCGGCAAGCTTCCTGCCGTTCTTTCGTGGCGCCGCAGATGGTGTTGTTGATTTGAAGACAGATATTTTTTGCCTCTAAAACCTGTGTAATCTGCTCCAGCAATTCTTTTTTGATGGTAGTCTGGCATACCAGAAAGACCTTTTCCGCCGCAACGGTTTCCGCCTCCCGGCTGCTGTTGATAATGACTGCCTCGCTTCCGCACCAGCCGTTAATACCTTTAACTTCAGGATGGTCCTTATCGCCTACGATGACAACGGTCTGGTCTTCTTCCCATGCCTTCTCTACCAGCCGGTGGATTCTCTCCACAAAAGGACAGGTGGCATTGATGACCTCAAGTCCCCTCTTTTCGGCTTCTTCAAAAAAAGCCCGGCTCTCACCGTGGGAACGGACAATAACGATATCGCCCTCCTCTGCCTCCTGAGGCGCTGCGATAACGCCCACCCCCCGAGCAGCCAAATCATCGGTTACAAACTGATTGTGTATTAACGGGCCGCAGGTATAGATTCTCCTGCCTCCACCCTGCTGCTGATTCTTTAAAATCTGTTCCTCTGTCTTGTCCAGAGCCTGTTTCACTCCGAAGCAAAAGCCCGAGTGCTCAGCCCTTGTGATTTCTGCCATATTTCTCTTCCAACCCTTCTAAGAATTTCTTAAATGACGCCTCTGAGCCATTGGCCGTAGGCCTGTAATATTTTACACCTTCCCGGTAGAGGTTGTCCGGCAGATACTGCTGGGATACGTAGCCTCCGTGGGCGTGAGGATAGATATAGTCCCTGCCGATGCCTTTGTCTTTAGCCCCTTTGTAATGGCTGTCCATGAGATGGTGCGGTACATCGTCGATGACGCGGCTGTGAATATCCTCCAGGGCGCCGGCATACGCCATATATGCCGAATTGGATTTGGGAGCCGACGCCAGCAAAATCACCGCCTGGGACAAGTTGATGACTGCCTCCGGATAACCGACCATCAGCGCTGCCTGGACGCAGGAGGTGACAATGGAAATCGCGGAGGGATAAGCCATGCCTATGTCCTCGCTGGCAATTACGAGGAGTCTTCTTCCCACCATCTGAATATCCGCGCCTCCGTCTACAAGACGGGCAAAATAGTGAATGGCTGCGTCAGGGTCGCTGCCCCGAATGGATTTCTGCAGGGCGGAAAGCAGGTTGTACCTGTCGTCGCCTTTATCGTAAAAACCAATCTTCCTCTGCATGGCCTCCGCCACAATTTCTTTGGTAATGTTGGGATTTTCCGCGGAAAGGTCCAGATTATCCACGATAAATCCCAGAGTATCCAGAGAAACTCTGCCGTCTCCGTTGGAAAAGTCTGCAAGCAGGTCCAGGGCTGCTTCATCGTAGCCGATTTGCAGGTTCCCCAGACCTTTTTCCGTATCGGTCAGAGCCCGCAGCAGAAGCTTCTTAATATGACCGGCCTCAAGCCGTTTAAATTCATAGACATTGCGTACCCGGCTCAGCACCGCATTATTGATAGCAAAATAAGGATTTTCCGTGGTACTGCCGATAAATTTTAAAACGCCGTCTTCAAGGGCCTGCAGCAAGGAATCCTGCTGCAGCTTATTCCAGCGGTGAAACTCGTCGATATATACGTAAGTTGTCCGCTTTTCAAGACCGTAAAACCGGAGGCGTGCGGCGTCAATCAGTTCCTTCAGTTCCTTGGTTCCCGTCGTAGAAGCGTTGATTTCCGTAAAATCACTGTCCATTTCCCTGGCAATAATCCTGGCAAGGGTGGTTTTTCCCGTTCCGGACGGTCCGTGAAATATGGCGGAGTCAAAGGTCTTTTTCTTGATGGAATTATAAAGCAGAGAGCCGGGATACATGAAGTGCTCTTGTCCTATAAAAGCCTCCAGACTATCCGGCCGCATTCTGGTCGATAGTGGTATCATAAATAGATTCCTTCCGCTAGTTATAAATAATTACTGTTTTGCAAGACTATATCTTTGTAATGAAAATGTCGTCCACATTCTTGGATTCGGTATTCTTCAGAGTTTCCAGGGCCTCGTCCTTGGTATCCACCAAGGGACTGATGACCTTGTACTGGCCGTCGTCCATTTCTCTAACCTGGGCGTCAATGCCCTCCTTGTCCAGCTTATCCGCCAGCTCCCGGGCTCTTTTCTCCGTACTGAACAAACCGAACTGCAGGGCATAGCCGCTGTCCTTTTCGGCGTTCTTTGCCGTATCCCCGTCGGTGTCTTCCTTATCTTCCCCTTCGTCGCCTTTATCTTCATCTTCGGAATCGTTGTCTTCGGAGCCTGCCTCTTGACTGTCTTCATCGTTACCGTCTGCATCATTTCTGAAGACATCAGCCAAACGAGATGGAAAATCCAGCTTGAGCACCTCTGTATCGTAGCCGAGCAGCGGCGCAATTACAAACCGCGCCGTCATATAGCCGCAAATCACAGCTATTACCATTATACCAACAATCCCAAGAAATTTCACCCCGGAATTTCCTCTGTGGCTCCTATATCTTCTGACTCTTCTTCTATTCACTTTGGTTCCTCCTCCATATGTACTACTACCATCATATGCGCAAGACCACAAAGCATGTATAAAAATAGGAGCCTGTCTTCATATTAAACGACCTGCGCTGCAGTATTTCCCTGCCGCAGGTCGCTGTTATGGCTTTTAATATTTTTTACCAGAATTTAAATTCAGAGCAGGCTATTTAATTCCGCACAGATAAACCTCTCTCTGCAGGTTTTCAAGATGGTGAATCAGGGCTCTGTAGCCGTATTCATTGTGCAGTATCAGCTCACAGGCCCGGTCCGCATACCCCCTGCCCTCCTCCTTTGTTTTTTCGCGAAGAAACTCGATGACCCGCACCATTTGCTCAGCTAAAGGAAGTCTTTCCTGGGACGGAGAAAATACCATTTTGACCCGGGAGTAATCCTGGTCTGTAAAAATCCAGGCCGGGTCCGTCTGAAAAAGTTCAGCGAAGAGACAGTGCTTTTCACATTGATATATACCGCGATAAAGACGCAGGATAACGTTGAAAATTTCTCCGGTACTAATTTCAGCAACGGAACTGAGGGGCCGAAACCCCTCAGTCTGATAGCTTGCCAAAAGATGTCCCTCCTCTTCTACAAAGCCGGCTCTGAGAAACAGGTCGCATACTCCCAGGGTCAAAAGCTCTATCATATATTCCCCCATCTGACTTTTATCGTATTTCATATTCAGATGACTGTTCATTTACTCACCTCCGCATTTGGAACAAGGCGTATAACCCTTTGACTGGGCGTCGCTTTTTTTCACCTCCACGTAATATCTCTCCACGATTCTGCATTCTCTCAGATGATAAACGCTGCCGCTTTCTGTAAAGCAAAATACAGGGCTGCCGATTTGGGCTGAACTGGCATTACACAGTGAACATGGTGCATACCCTCTTTGCGTATCCGGCGACAGATAGACCATCTGACAGTTGGCTTTCACATAGGTGCAGGACTTGCCGTGATGTTTCATCCCCCACTCCGGAAAGATATATACAAGCTTCTCTTCTTCATCAAGGTCTTCACCGGGCGTCGGCGGCGTTTTATGCAGCTTTCCTGTGAAAGTTCTTGCCGTCACCCGGCCGGAGAACACCACCGAGTCGAAGACTGCGGCCGGGCTCTTCTGAGAAAACTCCGCATAGAAAGACAGACTGAACAAATCCTCGATTTCTCCTTCCTCGTAAGAGATATCTGTAAAACACCGTCTGATAGGAACTGATTTTGGGATTTTCCCGCCGGATTCTCTGTTTTGCAAGAGACGGCAGCGCCAGCCTATTTTGACGGAATGCAGACTTCACCGACTCCAGCCGCATTTCATCTGCCGCCGCAAAGACCATGTTTTCACAGGTAGCTGCCACAGGGACAAGGGACATCAGCGCCACCACTGCCGCAATAAATACAGGCATGACGATAACCGCTTCCAGAATATAGCTGCCTCTTTTATCGAGGGATTTCGTAAGTCTTAACTGTCTCATAGGTTTCTCCGTTGACGGTCAATACAAAGCGGACCCCGCCGTTATATTCCCGCAGCAGAAAATCCTCGTAATAGTACCGTCTCATATTTATCTGAATTAAATCGAGGATTCTGAGAATCCGAAGTCTTCCGTCCATGGTGCAGGCAAGGAGGGACAGATAATCCTGATAGGTCTCTCCTACATCGACGCCGGTATAAATACAGTCTTCCTCCCGGTTGTTGATAACGGATTCCAAATCCACTGCCCAGGTAGCCTCCGTCTTGTTCAGCGGCACCTTATGGCCGTTTATCAAAAGCTTATAATCGTTGATACTCTCCGCAAGGGCCCAGGCCATAATCAGAGCCTGCTTGGTTACGACTGCCGCAGGACCCGGGGTCAAAAGCTGAGCGGCAGCCATAGCCTCCCCGCTCTTGACCGGGTCCCGGTTCAGGTAAATGGCATTTGGTCCTTCCCGCAAAGTGACGATGCGGTTTCGTATGGCGGAGGCATTGGCAGCGTCGCTTTTTTTACCGCAGATTACGTATTCAATTTCGTTGCTGAAATAAGTAGGTCCAAGGCTTTTATCATCGGACGCGTCTTTAAAATACGCCATCATATACTGATTGATATGCCAGGCGGCGCCTGTCTTTTCTATGGCGCTGCTTACAGAGTTCTTGTCTGACAGAAGTCTTTTGAGACGTACAAGCAACGAACTGTCCTCTGCACCTGCGGAAGGTAAATCCTCAAAGACCTTTTCTCCAATTCCGCTGCCCTCATAACCTGATACAGCCTTAATCGTTTCCTCCGGTTTCACAAAGTCTCCGGTAAAGGCCAGTTTTCCGGCGGCTTCCATCTGTGGTTCTGCAATCTCCACGTTTACCAGTGCATAGTCGTACAGACTGCAGCCGGTAAGCCGGTACGTTATGTACTTCTTGCTGTCAAAGGAGTCGCCTGCATAAAACTCCACCTTCCTCTTCACATCGGTAGGGTATCCATAAAATCCAAACAGATTATAGCGCTTTTGCAGGTTTAAATCGTATTCCGCCAGCACTGAATCTGCCCAGAGACTGCTGAGCGCCTTGACGCTGCCTCCCACAGCTGTTTTTCTGGAAGCGTCTGCAAAGACCAGAACCATAAATACCATGGTTACAAAAAAGGTGCAGATAAATACCGTTACCATTCCTTTTTTATTGTTCTCAGTCAAGGCCAATCAACTCCCCGGTTCTTAAGATTGCAGCAGGCCGCAGCACGTAGATGCTGGAATCTATTTCCTTTTTCATGACCATACTTACAATGCCTCCCATCTCTGAAGATACCCGCTTACTGTCCTCAATGCGCTTATATACTGCCTTGCTGCCTGCCGCTTCCGCCAAAAGCCTGCTATGAAGTTCTGTCTGGCTCTGCAGAGCTGTATGATAATACAGAATCAGTAAAATCAGGCTGAGTATGGTCAGAATCAGAAGAGGAAGCACTAAGGCTGCTTCCACCATTTCCTCCCCTCGCTTACTTTTCATCAGCCGTTGAGTCCCTGAAAAGTCTTATTGACAAATGCAGTAATTTCCGTCTTAAAAATAAGTCCCAGCGCAACTGCAAGTGCTATGAGTATGGCGACCTGTACCAGCTCCATCCCCTTTTTATTTTTTAACATCTTTATCATCGTTTACCTCCTTTTTACATCGTTACATCTGTAAGATTGCCGGTGCGGCAGTAATGAGAATCAACACCAAAAGCAGCATCGCCAGCGGAAAAGCCAGCTTGGTTTCTGCCGCCCGGCCCCGCTCTTCTGCAAGTTTTTTTCTCTGGTTCCACAAAAGAGCGCTTTCACTTTCCAGCTTATCGGTCAGATTGACTCCCTTGTACTGATTGTCGGCGATGACAGAGGTGATTCTGGAAAACTCTCGAATCCCCAGTTCTCTGCTGTACCGGCTCATGAGGGCAGTCAAACTGCTTCCCGTTTCTTCTGATTGCCTGCGAATTTCCAAAATGACCTGGCCCAGAGGACTTTCTGTTCTGTTCTCATATCCTTCGGCAATGCGCAGAAAAGCATCGTTAAAAATCAGGCCGCTGTTCAGTAGAAGCAGCAGCTGATTATTGAAGCCGGGCAGCCCTCGTAAAATTCCGTCCCGTCTCCGCTGTCTTTTGGCTTTTTCTTTCTCACGGCTGTTCTGATACAGGGCGGCCACAGAAAGAGGCAGAAGAAGCAGGATTGTCAGAGCCGGAGAGGTCTGACCGCTGGACCAGGATAATAAGGTTCCGTCCTCCAGTCTGCCGGGGAGTTCTACCACATTTTCATCGCTTTCTTCCAGAGTTCTCACCACCTGCCGCACTGCCGCCTCAAGGGCGGCTGTCCTGTCCTCAGCCGGTGCCTCGCCGGTTTCTGCAGTATTTCCGTCAAAGGAAAGTATTACATCTAAGGTGGTTCTGACGCCGTCCTTTTCTGCTTCAATCCTAAGAGGAATGGAATTTCCTTCTTCCGGGTCTTGGATACGCACGGCTGTTACCTTGCCGTTTTTACTCTTTATGTAGCTGCTGTTCCGCGAAGCCAGGCCGGCAGTCTGCAGCGCCGCAATCAGCACCACTGCTCCTAAGAGTAGCGCCAAGGTTCTTCGGTTGTCTCTGCAAAAACAAAGCAGCGGCTTCATTCTTTTTTTCAGTTCACACTTCAATATCCGTAATCCTCTCTATCATCACATAAGCGCCAGCCATAGCGAAAAGGGCCAGACTCATCAGGATTCTGCCGCCAAATGTAACATACATCACCTCCAGATAATCCGGCGACACTGCCTGAAGAAATACGACAATGATTGCAGGCATAGCCGTGATAATCCTGCCCTCCAGCTTCTTCTGAGAAACGATGGTCCGTATCTCCATCTCTACGGCAATTTTTTCCCCGATGACGGAAGCTGCTTTGTTGACTGCCTGGATAAGATTTCCTCCGGTTTCTCTGCATGCAGAAAACACCTGGGTAAAGTCGGCTGCGTCCTCCAGACCGCTGCGTCTTGCAAAGCTCTGCCAAAGTTCTACCTCTCCTTCCCCCGTTTCCTGTATGCTGCGCAGCATGTGTTCCAGTTCACCTGCCATTAATCCCCGGGACCCGTAAAGTTCCTCAAGGTTTTCCCTGGCCTCCTCCATGGCCTCTTCCATGTGGCGTCCCGCTGCAAAGGAGGCAGACAGGCTGAAAAGCAAATCTCGAAATTGTATCAGCAGCTGGTTCTTCCGCCGCCGCACCCGAAAACCGCAGTATGCCTTTATTCCCGGCTTGTACACAAACGGCAGCAGCAGGCAGAAGAGAAGGGTTCCGTAGAAAATATATCCCGCAAAGGCCATCATAACAGCCAGACCGCACACCACGGTCAGCTTCTCTCGCCGCGCCATTTCATAGCGATTGTAATCCTCAATCATAAGCCCTCCCTTTCAGTCTCAGTTTACCGGTATTTTTCAGAGAATTTCCCGTGGCCATGAGGCGCTGGTCCTTATCCAGCAGGTAAAGGGGATTCAGCACATAATTGTCCTTTTCAAATCCGATTAGCTCTTGGATTTCCAAAATCCGCCTGGCTCCTCCCTCAAGGCGTCCAAGATGAACCATAACATCAATTCCCTCCACTATCTGAGCCCGTATGGCGTCCATGGGCATCTGCCCACTCATCAGATACATGGCCTCAAGTCTGCGCAGCATGCCGGAAACAGAATTGCCGTGACCTGTGCTCATAGAACCGTCATGGCCCGTGTTCATGGCCTGAAGCATATCTGCGACTTCTTTGCCTCTGACCTCGCCCACAATGATTCTGTCCGGCCGCATTCTGAGGCTGGTCTTAATGAGCATGTCCATGGAAATAAGTCCCTGTCCCATGGTATTGGCGTTACGGCACTCCATCTGTACCAGATTGGTAATGTGAGATAATTTCAGTTCCATAGAGTCCTCGATGACAATGACTCTTTCCTCCCCAGGAATATAATCGGACAGGGCGTTGAGAAATGTGGTCTTTCCCGAAGAAGTGCCTCCGCTGACAAAGATGTTATAGCCGCACTCCACCAGCACCTTTAGAAAATCTGCGCAGGACTGGGGCAGCGTACCTCCTGCTACCATTTGTTCAATGGTAATATGCTCTCTGGAAAACTTTCTGATGGTTAATGCAGGTCCGTCTACGGCTACGCTGCGGTAGACGGCGTTGACCCTGGAGCCGTCAGAAAGCCTTGCGTCCAGAATCGGATTCATCTCGTTTATTTCTCTGTGAACCCCTGCGGCAATATTTCTGATGACTTCCTCCAGTTCCTCCGTAGAGTCGAAAATATCAGGCAGGCATACGATTTTGCCTCCCTTTTCCAAGAAACAATGCTCTTTCCCGTTAATCATAATTTCATTGATAGAGTCGTCTTCTATGTACTGCTCCAGCATTCCCAGTTTACTTCTGGTCCTGGCATAAATTTTTCTGACGGTCTGCCCAAACTGGGAAAGAGCAAGTTCTTCCCCACTGGAAAGCACTACGTCCTCAATGATTTTCATGGCCGCTTCCGGCTCCAGATTATCGCTGGCCTTAAGAATTCTGGCCCTGGCTTCTTCAATCTGGCGCTGCAGAAAGTCCCGGTTTTTCTCCTCCATGACCGCGTCCCTCCATAATTTCTCTGGCAAGCATGGAAATTTCCGTTCCGTAACTCCACTCCAGCTGCAGCTTCTGTTCCTCCTGCTTGGTGATGCACAGCTGCCGAGTATCTTCTTCAGTCCAATCGTCGCCGGCAAAGTTCTTTACATAAAGCAGCCTGCCCCGCTCTACCCGCTTAAAAATTTCCCGGGAAATCTTCTCCCGGTATTTCCCGGGACGGCTCCGCTCCCCGTCACTAATCAAAACAGCGCAGTCAGCGCCTGCCAGCAGTTTCTTGTTCTCCCTGCAAAGATGATTTCCCATATCGAGGATGAGAAAATCGTATTTCCCCAGAGAATCCACCTTTTTTAAAAAGCGTTCCATGAGGAGTGGCCGCATCTCGTTGAAATATGTATTGATAACGCCGGTATTGACATAGTCAATCTCCTCCGTCTCCGTAATAAAGGACCCCAGGGGGAAGGCTCTGTCCTGTTCAAGATAGTAAAGCAGCTTCAGCAGGCTCTCCTCTCCTTCTTCTTCCAGATACTTTCTGGAATCATCCAAAGGACAGAGATTCATATAAAGGGATTTGGCGCCGTAAATCCGGTACAGCATTCTGGCAGAGGCAAGCGCAGTGGAGGTGGTTCCGCAGCCCCCTCCATCTGCGAGAAACACAATGAGTCTGCACACACTGCTTCCTCGGTGCTCTATTGCTTTGCCTGTCAGCCTGAAATAAATAAAAACTAAGTCGCTGATAAGATTCTGAGTTTCCTTATACCTGTAAACCTTATACGGCGGCGGTCCGGTACAGTTGTGGGCCTGGGAATCTCTGACCATCTCCACAACTCTGTCGTCGGCTTCACTTCCGGAGGAAAGAATTAAATCGCAGAAATCACCTTCTGAGACCCTTTCCAGCAGAAAAAAACGCATGCTGCCGGCCTCCCGGGCAAGACCTACGGCCAGAGCTTCTCCAAAGGCTCTGTCCTCCAGGCAAATGCCGACTTTGATAACTTCCATATGCCTCCTCCTTTCGGTAGGGTAAGCATATCATTTTTGTAAATAATTGTCAACCATATTTTTCTATATTTTATTTTTTTTTACAAACTTTTTAATTTCTGTAATGCTTGACTCAGGCCTCCTATTTCATCAATCAGCCCCATCTTTACAGCGTCGGGACCGAAAAGCACAGTTCCCACGTCGTTGGACATGTTGCCGGTCTGGTTCATCTTTTCTTCTACGTCGGCTTTTGAAGCGTGGGAATGTTTTACAATAAATTCCACTACCCTCTCCTGTGTTTTGCGCATGTATTCAAAAGTAGCATCGGCCGTAATCAAAGTTCCGCTGGTTCTGATTGGATGCATGGTCATGGTGGCTGTCTCGGCTACAAAGGAATAATCTGCCGATACTGCCAGAGGTATGCCGATGCTGTGTCCTCCTCCAATCACCAGGGTGACCGTAGGCTTTGAGATGGACGAAATAAGCTCGGCCAGCGCAAGTCCCGCTTCCACATCGCCGCCCACAGTATTTAAAATCAGCAGAAGTCCTTTGACCTCCGGATTTTCCTCCACTGCTACCAGCTGCGGAATTAAATGCTCATACTTGGTGGTCTTATTGTCGCTGGGCAGTACCGTATGTCCTTCGATACTACCGATAATGTTGATATATTGATAGTCTGACTGAAAGGTGCTGCCTGTACTTAAAAGACCAAGTTCTTTGATTAAATCAGAGCTTTCCGTCTTTTCTTCCTTCTTTTCCTTTTCTTCACTCATAACTTTCACCCTTTCTTCGTAAAATTTAAGTATATTATTAGCAAAGGATGTGTGAAATATGCTTTTAAGTGAAATCGGCGATAAAGAAGTCGTCGACCTGACAAAGGGCAGCCGCCACGGTTCTTTTTGGGACGCTGAAATGCTCTTTGATGAAAGAGACGGAAAAATAAAAGCTCTTATAGTCCCTAATCTGCAGGGAAAAAGTCGTTTTTCGCCTATGCACGATACCATGCAGTTACCCTGGGACTCCATCGTCAAGATTGGAGAGGACATCATTATTTTCCGCTCATAATTTTTTTGTAAAAAGATTTGACAAATGAAAGAGCCGGGTATAAAATAGGCCTTAGTTAGAAAATTGAATATCATAATCTTCAGGGCAGGGCGAAATTCCCGACCGGCGGTAAAGTCCGCGAGCGCGAGCAGCGTTGATTTGGTGAAATTCCAAAACCGACAGTATAGTCTGGATGGAAGAAGAGAAACAGCTTACAGCTTGTTGTTTTTGTATTTTTGTCAGTTGCTCTGGAAATCCATGTTTCCAGAGTTTTTTATCAAAGACGAAAGTTTTTGTAGTGCCCGGCCCTGAATCCACTTTAGATTCAGGGCTATTTATTTTTCCGAAAGAAGGTACGGAGTATGTATCAGAAAACCTATATGCAGGCAGCCATCGACCTGGCCGCAGAGGGCGCAGGCTGCACCAATCCCAATCCCCTGGTGGGTGCGGTGATTGTGAAAGATGGTAAAATCATCGGCGCAGGCTACCATGAAAAATACGGACAGGCCCATGCCGAACGGAACGCCCTGGCGGACTGCAGAGCCCGGGGCAATGACCCTAAAGGCGCCGCAATCTACGTGACCCTGACCCCCTGCTGCCACTACGGCAAAACACCGCCCTGCACGGAGGCTATCATAGAAAGCGGTCTGGCGGAAGTCATCATCGGCTCCCGGGACCCCAATCCCCTGGTTGCGGACAAAAGCATAAAGATTCTCGAGGACGCCGGAATTAACGTAACCACAGACTTTATGCAGGAAGAATGCGACCGGCTGAATCCGGTATTCTTCCATTACATCACCACAGGCCTTCCCTATGTGGTTCTGAAATACGCCATGACCATGGACGGCAAAATTGCCACCTGGGCAGGAAATTCCCGGTGGATTACAGGGGAGGCGGCCAGAGAGGACGTTCACTGGAACAGGCACTGTCTCACCGGCATCATGGTAGGCGTCGGCACAGTCATTCAGGACGACCCCATGCTGACCTGTCGTCTCCCTGACGGCAGCGGCAGGAATTCCATCCGCATCATCTGCGATACCCATCTGAGAACCCCGCTCACCGCGCAGGTGGTCGCCACCGCATCAGAAGTTCCTACCATCATCGCCTGCAGCTGTGAAGACATCGCAAAACAGCAGCCCTATATGGACGCGGGCTGCCAGATACTCCATGTGGCTGCAGGTCCGGACGGACATATCGACCTGAAACAGCTGATGAAACTCCTCGGACAGCAGCAGATTGACGGGATTCTCCTGGAAGGAGGCAGCCGGCTGAACTGGTCGGCCCTGGAAGCCGGCATCGTCTCCAGGGTGCAGGCATATATCGCGCCGAAGCTGCTGGGCGGTGATAAGGCGAAGACTCCTGTAGGCGGCCTTGGCGTGGAATTTCCGTCTCAGGCCGTAACGCTGAAAACTCTCCAAATCAAACAGCTTGGAGAAGACATACTCATAGAAAGCGAGGTGCAGCCATGTTTACCGGCATCCTCGAAGAAATAGGAACGGTCAAATCCATACGAAAAGGCGCTGTTTCAGCTTCCATCGAAATCGGCTGCAGAGACATTTTGGAGGATGTGAAAATCGGAGACAGCATCGCCGTCAACGGCGTCTGCCTGACGGCTACGGCCCTGACCGGCGGCGGCTTTACCGCCGATGTCATGCACGAGACCTTAGACCGCTCTTCCCTGGGCGCCCTCAAGGCGGGCAGCCACGTCAATTTAGAGCGGGCCATGGCCGCAGGCGGTAGATTCGGCGGCCACATCGTCAGCGGCCACATCGACGGCACCGGCACGGTGAGAAAGCTGGAAAGAGATGAAAACGCAGTCTGGTACACCATAGACTGCGGCCCTTCCCTGCTCCGCTACATCATAGAGAAAGGCTCCATCGCCATCGACGGCATCAGCCTGACCGTAGCAAAGGTGGAGGCAGGCAGCTTTAGCGTATCCATTATTTCCCACACCCTGTCAGAAACCATTCTGGCCGAAAAAAAGACAGGCAACATCGTCAATCTGGAAAACGACTGCATCGGCAAGTACGTAGAGCGGCTGCTGACCTTTAATCAGGGAGAGGCCCGCCAGCCGTTATGCGAAACTAAGAAATCAACTCTGACGAGAGAATTTTTGATAGAAAACGGATTTTAGAAAGGAAGTATCACCATATGAACGAACAATTCAGATTCAGTTCCATTGAAGAAGCCCTGGAAGACCTTCGCCAGGGAAAGATTATCCTCTGCACCGACGACCCGGACAGAGAAAACGAAGGAGATTTCATCTGCAGCGCCCTTCACGCCACCACGGAAAACGTCAACTTCATGGCGGTTCACGGCAAGGGCCTGATTTGTATGCCGATGAACGAGGAGATTTGCAGGAAACTTCACCTGCCCCAGATGGTGGAGGAAAATACGGATAACCACTGCACCGCTTTTACGGTCTCCATCGACCACGTAGACACCACCACCGGCATTTCCGCAGAAGAAAGGGGCTACACAGCCAGAAAATGCATCGAAGAAGGTGTAAAGCCGGAGGATTTCAGGCGGCCTGGCCACATGTTTCCCCTTTTGGCAAAGCCGGGCGGCGTCCTTGAACGCAACGGACACACCGAGGCCACCGTGGACCTGATGCGCCTTGCGGGCCTGCCTCAGTGCGGCCTCTGCTGCGAAATCATGCGGGAAGACGGCACCATGATGCGCACGCCGGAGTTGAAAGAGCTTGCCGCAAAGCACGGCATCAAATTCATCAGTATCAAAGCCCTGCAGGAGTACAGAAAGCGCCATGACAAGCTGGTGGAATGTGTGGCAAAGACCAAACTTCCTACCAAATACGGCGATTTCGTAGCCTACGGCTATGTCAACAAGCTCAACGGTGAACATCACGTAGCCCTTGTAAAAGGCGACATAGGCGACGGGAAAAATCTGCTCTGCCGAGTCCATTCGGAATGTCTGACCGGCGACGCCTTTGGTTCATCAAAGTGCGACTGCGGCCAGCAGCTGGCTTCGGCCCTGACCCAGATTGAAGCGGAAGGACGAGGCGTCCTCCTCTATATGCGCCAGGAAGGACGGGGTATCGGCTTAATCAACAAGCTGAAGGCTTACCAGCTGCAGGACCAGGGCATGGACACCCTGGAGGCTAATATCGCTCTGGGCTTTGACGGCGACCTGCGGGAATACTATATCGGCGCCCAGATTCTGGGCGACCTGGGCGCAAAGACCCTGCGCCTCCTGACCAATAATCCCCAGAAGGTCTACGAGCTTTCTGAGTTCGGTATGGAAATCATTCAGCGGGTGCCAATCCAGATGCCGGCCAACACCCACGACCTCTTTTACTTAAAGACCAAGCAGGAAAAGATGGGACATATCTTAGATTATAAATAAATCAGAGGGGGTATCCCGCTGCCGGGACATGCTACGGCGGACGCAGCGTTGACAAAATTGACAAAACAACGTTATTCTGTCAATCCAGTCAACATTTTAGGGTCAAAACCTTGACAAAATTGACATAATCCGCGAAAGTTGTCAATTTTGTCAACAGTACCCCTTAAATCCGCGGGATTCACGTCCATTTTCAGCTGATTTATTGACAAAAATAAAGAAATCTCGAAAATTTGTCAATCCCGGTATTTTCCCACATGCTTCACCGGATTTCATATCCTGGTGAGCCATACCTAAAATATATCAATATAAATCAAATTTAAAATAGGAGAAGAAGTATGAAAGTATATGAAGGAAATTTAGTATCAAAAGAAATCAAGGTCGGCATCGTCTGCGCCAGATTCAACGAGTTCATCGTATCCAAACTGCTGGGCGGCGCCCTGGACGGTCTTAGGCGTCACGATGTAAAAGATGAAAACATCGAAGTGGCATGGTGCCCCGGCGCTTTTGAGATTCCGCTGGTGGCCCAGAGAATGGCAAAAAGCGGCAAGTACGATGCGGTCATCTGCCTGGGAGCCGTTATCCGCGGAACCACTTCTCATTACGACTATGTCTGCGCCGAAGTATCAAAGGGTATCGCCACCGTTTCTCTGGCCGCGGATATTCCTGTCATGTTCGGCGTTCTGACCACCGATACCATCGAGCAGGCCATCGAAAGAGCCGGCACGAAAGCCGGCAACAAGGGCTATGATTGCGCCCTTGGCGCCATCGAAATGGTCAATCTGCTGGGAGAGATTGACAGGTAGTCTAGTTCCCGGCACAAGAAAATACTGCAGGAGCCTTTTATTAATAAAGGGCTCCTGCAGCCATATGTGATATTATTCTACAGACTGAATGGATTCCTTTCCTCCTTCTTTGTAGGTATATACGGTAAAGCCCTGATAGCGCAGAACACCGTCTTGTCCCGCTCCCAGACAGCTCTGGGCATAGCTTTTACTGATTGGATTTCCGATAGCGGCAATCAGAGCTGAAACATCGCTGCCCACATATTTCAGAGCATTTGCTTTTGTTGCTGCCATAGCAGGTCCGCTGCTTTGCGCTGCTTTCGCCTCTTCCTCTGCCGCCTTTGCAGCCGCTTTCTCAGCAGCTATCTCCGCTTTAGTCTTCACTTCAGCTGCGGCTTCGTTGAAATCTTCTACAGCCTGCTTTATTCTCTTCTCTGTCTCAGCTTTTTCTAAAATCTTCAGATATTTTTTCTGCAGAACTTCTATCTCTTTTATTCCGTCATCATCGTAATCATCAAGCTTAAATCCTACAATTTCCTTTCTCCCCTCTTCTCTGCGCTTTTCCAGCTTCTGTTCCTTCGTTTCTATCTGATTCAGTTCATTCCAAAAAGCATCCATTATCTGTTCCACAGCCTAAGGAGAATCCGCTTTTTCCACCTGCTCCGTATAGGCTTCCTGCAGGGTAGAAACCGTTTCTCCGTCTTCCCTTTCGTAATCTTCCGGATTTACCTCTTCAATGGTTTTTACAGCTGCCTGTTTAAGTTCCCGCAGCTCCTCCTTGGCATGCAGGTTCTGATAGATGAAAAAAACTGCCGCCAAAGCCACTGCCGCTGCCACTACTGCAATTATAATTTTTTGATTCTTACTCATATGTCTGCCCTTTCTTTATATATAATATAAAATCCTCCGCTTCAGGAACGTCCTCCTCTGCAGGAATTCGCAGCTCAAAGCAGTTGTTTTCAAGATAAAACGGCTGATAAATCTGTCTAACGCTGTCCTTTTGCCAGAGGATATAGCATAAGTCTGTTTCTCCTATTTCTTCGCCGGAGCTGCAGCAGATTCTATACATTTCTTCTTCCTTTGTCACTGAAAAGTCAGCCTTTATCACTTCCGCCTCTGTCAGCACCACATCACTGCATGCAGGAGCTTCCATAATCGGCGCCGTCTTGCACAGTTCTTCCAGATTCCGCTCAACTAATTCTATCAAAACCGTTCCGGGTAAATAGTTCTCTGCATAAGCGAAACTATATGGAGTTTCCTTAGAAAACCAGGCCTCCTCAAACTCATCAGCCAAATACGGAAGCAACGCCGTCCCAAAAGAATCTCTGAAAAAAATCAGCTTTCCCTCACCCTGCCCGCAGGTGGTCTCAATCAGAGGCTCGTCGTTATCCCTCACTTTATAAAGATAGGAAAACCGGTTTTCCAGGTTATAATGTACATCCTCCTCCAGCCTGTCACTTTTCGGATATGCCATTTCGTACAAATCCCCCCGATGGGTCTGTTCTGTATGTCGCTCTATACTGGTGTAGCTGCGGCCGGTGCGACCCATGGCCTTCAGAATTTCGTCTCTCGCAAGAAGCGCTCCAGCACTGTTCCAGTGAGAATCCTGCTTAAAATAGAGGATTTCTTCCTCACTTTCAAAGGCTCCGAATAAATCAATATAGCAATCCATATTAGTCAGATAGGGTTTTAATGCAGCGTAATTACTGTCTTTTCGATTCTCCAGGTAATGTTTTGGCATGTACGCCCCGTAGAGAGAATTTTTATTAGGCGCTATGGTAAAGAAAAAACTGCTGCCTTTCGCTTCTGCACTTTTCTGCATGGTTTCCAGATTCTGCGCCGCGCAAAACACTTCCCGGCCGCTCATCGTTCTCTGACCGGTATAGTCCTTTACCGTCTCCTCAAAGAAAAGCCAGCCGTCTCTGCCAAGTATCACCTTTTCATTACCCGAATCGCAGAGAATACTTCTCAACAGGCTGTTTGCCGTAATCAGTTCCTGCCTGAAACCAAAGTTTTTATCTACATAATCGGATACCTGTTCATGAAACTGCGGATTTAATTTTCCATCCACTACAAGAACGGGCATTTCTGCTGCCACCTCATTGGCTACCGTCTCCGTTTTGTCAAAGGCCATGGCGATACCCGGAATAAAGCAAAAGCAAAAGAACAGCGCAATATATACTATGTTGATTCCTTTTTTCATCAAAACTCCTAAAATCTAAAATATATAAACGGATTGTATGTTCCGGAGGAAAGGCTGAGGATGCATAGGATGAAAAGGGCCAGACTTCCCCACATGACGCTATGCTCACAGATTCTGCGCCCGCCTTTCCCGTCAAACGCCTGAATAACCGTATCCTTTACCGGTGCAGATAAAATCACAGCCGCCGCCAGTGTCATCAGAAACAGGGGAGACAGCTGCTCCGCCCATGCCTGCATCAAAGGCAGCTCAAAATGAAATCCTGTAAACATCTGTCCGATAAAATATCCTGCCTGCGCCGTATTTTCTGCCCGGAACAGTGTAAAACCTATGGTGACCAGTGTCATCAGATAAACATGTCCCCATACGGATTTTCCAAACCGTTTCCACGGAATGACATTCTTTTCCTCAAGTACTGCAAAGGTTCCATGATAAAGCCCCCAAAGTACAAAGTTCCAACTGGCGCCGTGCCACAAGCCGGTAATAAAAAAAACGATGTATTTGTTGATATAGGTTCTCGTTCTTCCTTTCCGGTTTCCTCCCAGCGGAATATACAGATAATCTCTAAACCAGGAAGAAAGGGAAATATGCCATCTTCTCCAAAAATCCGTAATAGATGTTGAAATATACGGATATTGGAAATTCTCTTTAAAGTGAAATCCGAACATTCTTCCAAGGCCGATGGCCATATCAGAATAACCGCTGAAATCAAAATAAATCTGCAGCGTATAGGTGATGCCTGCTGACCAGGCCAGCAGTATGTTCACTTCTTCCATGGCAAAAATCTCATCGCAAACAACTCCCATTGCATTGGAAATGAGAATCTTTTTTGCCAGCCCACAGATAAAGCGCTGAATGCCCTTTGCAATCTCACCGGAATCTGTCTTTCGGAAGTTTAATTCCCTGTGTATATCTTCAAATTTGACAATCGGACCTGCTACCAGCTGCGGGAAAAAAGAAATATACAAAAGAAGATGTATTAAGTTTCTTTCTGCTCCCTCCGGCTTTCTGTATACATCTATCACATAAGACATGGCCTGAAAGGTAAAAAAGGAGATTCCAATGGGTAAAGGAATTCCCGGAAGCGGAATATTACTTCCAAGAATTCTGTTGGTTGTCTCCAGAATAAAATCCGTATATTTGAATACCCCAATAATCACAATATTGAAAATCACCGCAGCCGCCAGATATGCTTTCCGCCTGCCTTTTTCGGCATTGCCGCTGCTGACCAAAAGGCCAAACATGTAATTCACACAGACGCATCCCAGCATAATCAGCACATATACGGGCTCGCCGAATGCATAAAACAGTAGACTTGCCAAAACCAGAAGCAAATTCTTTGCCGGCATATACGGAATTAGGTAATATCCCATAAACACCAACGGCAAAAAAATAAACAAAAAAATTGCTGAACTAAATACCATACCCTACCTTCCCGCTACTTGCATTTCTTATTATAGTTATAGTAGTAATAATGCCATTTATTTTTTGTCGCATTATAGGTCCTGTAAAAGTAGTCATTCTTATAGCTATAATCGATATAGTTGATATACTGTATCTCCGGGTCACATACCCGCTTGCTTCCGTCCGCCAGCGTGATTTCCGTCCAGCCGTGACGGAATTTTGCATTTGCCGGAATGTAGTAGATATAGCCGGAAATTGTTTTCGCATCGTAGCCGCACTTCTTGGCAAGGTATG
>CBCTFZ010000050.1:0-19680 GCA_965146355.1 uncultured Emergencia sp.
GGTTTACCGCCGCCGTCACCTCGGTATGACCGCCGAAAAGTTCAACGCCGACAGCCGCAGCCGCACTGCCGGCCTGGTCCATGATTTCCTCCACATCTGCGGCGCCGGATCCCGGCGGCAGCATTACCGCCAGGGTAATGCCCAGAGGTTCAATACCGTTGCTGGCGATATCGTTGCAGGAGATATGAATAGAAAGCCTGCCGATATCGCTGACCGCAGCGGTGATAGGGTCTGTGGAAACCACGCAGTCATAGGCTCCAAAGTCGATAACTGCGCAGTCCTCGCCGACGCCTGCCCGGGTCTTTACCTCAGGTCTGTGATATTGAATTTTCTCAATGACGATGCGCTGCAGCACATCGCTGTCCAGTTTTCCTACTTTAAGCATGTTCTACTTCTCCTGTTTCAAGCCATCTTTGAATGGTTGCTTCGTCTATAATAGGAATGTTCAATTCCTTGGCTTTTTTGTTCTTGCCGGAATTTGACTGCAAATCGTTGTTAACCAAATAGGAAGTCTTTCCGCTGACCGAGCCGGCAACCTTGCCGCCGGCCTGCTGAATTTCTTTCTTCAATGCGTCTCTGTTGGGGTAATTTTCCAGGGAACCTGTAATGACAAAAGTCATTCCCGCCAGAAAATCTTCAGTTTCCTCTTCTGTTTCGTCCAGCCGAACCATGGCCCGTACATCCTCAGCCTCAGCCCGCTTTGTTTCATCGTTAAAAAACGATATATAAGCGTCTGCCATAATCTCTCCGATACCGTCAATCTCCACCAGTTCTTCCCGGGTCAGCGACACTACTTTATCCCATTTACGGCCGCAGGCGCGGGCGATTACTCTGGCGTTGGCTACGCCGATACCCGGAATCCCCAGGGCGTAAAGAAGCCTTTCCGGAGTGGTGTCCCTGGCCTTTTCCACGGAAGCTGCCAGGTTCTCAAAGGATTTTTCTCCGAAGCCCTCCATGGAAGTAATCTCCTCCCGGAAACCTGCCAGCTTAAACAGGTCGGCAAGTTCTCTGATGATGCCCTTCGCAATAAACTTTTCGATGGTAGCTTCAGAAAGGCCGTCGATGTTCATGGCGTCTCTGGACACAAACAGGGTAAATCTCTTTATCTGCTTTGCCAGACATGCCCCGTTGGTACAGTAAAGGGTCTCTACCCCATTGTCGTTTTTTATGGCCGTATGATGGCCGCAGACCGGGCAGTTTTTCGGGATTTCCACACTGCCGCTTCCCGTCAGATTATCGGCAATCTGGGGGATAATCATATTGGCCTTATACACGGTAATTTTATCGCCGATGCCCAGCCGCAGGTCCCGCATGACGCTGATATTGTGGACCGAGGCCCTGCTCACCGTAGTTCCCTCAAGCTCTACCGGCTCAAAGACGGCCACCGGGTTGATAAGTCCCGTTCTCGACGGGCTCCACTCTATCTCCCGCAAGGTAGTCTCCGCCGTCTGGTCGGCCCATTTAAAGGCAATGGAATCCCTTGGGAACTTTGCAGTAGCGCCCAGACTCCGGCTATAGGCGATATCGTCCAGGGTCAGCACCAGACCGTCCGACGGCAGGTCGCTTTTTGTCACCGCCTCTTCAAAATATTCTACGGCCGGAGCGGCGGTTTCCGCCGTTACCACCCTGTATTCCACAACGTCAAAGCCCTGCTCCGAAAGCCAGCGCAGCTGATTTTCTCTGCTGTTTTCAAAATCCACAGACTCTGCTTCTACCAGGCTGAACGCAAAGAAATTGACGTTTCTTTCCGCTGTAATTCGGTTGTTCAGCTGGCGGACAGAGCCGCTGCAAAGGTTTCTGGGATTCTTGTATCTGGCGTCCGCCTCGCCGATGGACGCATTGATTTTCTCAAAATCGCTGTATTTTATCACGGCCTCTCCCCGCAGCACCACCCTGCCCTTATGGGGAATTTCCACCGGTATATTGGAGAAAACTCTGGCGTTATTGGTGATTACTTCGCCTACCTCTCCGTTACCCCGGGTCAAAGCCTTCGTCAGCCTGCCGTCCTGAAAGGTCAGCACAATGGTCAGTCCGTCCAGTTTCCAGGAGAGGATTCCCTTCTGATTCCCCAGCCAGTCGGCCAGAGCCTGTCTGTCCTTGGTCTTGTCCAGGGAAAGCATACGCTCGGGATGCCGTTCCTTGGGCAAATCGGAAAGCACCTCGTAGCCCACTTTCTGTGTAGGGCTTCCTGCCAGCACCATGCCGGTTTCTTTTTCCAGGGCCTCAAGCTCATCGTAAAGCCTGTCGTATTCCAGATTGGACATGATTTCCTCAGCGTCCTGATAATATGCCCTGGCAGCCCTGTTCAAAATCTCTATTTTTTCTTTCATCAAAGACTTTTTGTCTTCCACAGTATCACTTCCCTAAAGTTTTTTCAGAGGCGCAATGCCTTTTGCCATCTTTTTCTGTCCGGCGGCGTCAAAAATCACCGTAAGCGTCTTTGCGTCCTGGTCTATTACAAGGCCCTCGCCAAATTTTGCGTGGCGCACCCTTTCTCCCACCGCAAAGTCGGCGTCTGTCTCCGGCGCCGCATTTGCCCTGGTGGCCGCCTTGGCATAGCGCAGAGCGTCGTAAGGCCGCGGGCTTTCCTTGGCCCCATAGCCGTCCGGACCTCCTGTAGAAACGCCGAGGCTGCCGTCCCTGCGCTTCCTCTCGTAAACGGCGTCCCCTTCCAGCAAACGCTTATCTACTTCCCTCAAAAACTGGGACTCTCTGGTATAGTCGGTTCTGCCGTACAGGGTCCGCATGGCCGCGCTGGTGAGAATCAGGGTCTCCTTGGCCCGCGTCATTCCCACATAGCAGAGCCGCCGTTCTTCCTCCATTCCGGTAGGACTGTCAAAGGCCTTATGTCCCGGAAAGAGACCGTCCTCCATTCCCGGCAGAAATACCACCGGAAATTCCAACCCCTTGGCGCTGTGCATAGTCATCAGCACAACGGCGTCCTGACTTTCGTCGTGGTTGTCCACCTCTGCCATCAGGGTAATCTTCTCCATAAATTCTTCGATGGTTGGGTTTTCAGCTTCTTCCTCGTAATCGTAAATAACCGATTTAAATTCCATCAGATTCTCAATGCGCCCCTCTGCCTCTACAGTATTTGCATCCTCCAGGGCTTTCATGTATCCGGTTTTCACCAGCAGGTTGTCGTAGATATCGGAGACCCGCAGATTCTCCCGCTCGTCCCTGCACAGGTTGATACAGTCCACCATGGCCTTTACCCCGGCATAGGCCTTCCCCGGCAGGGTGGACAGAACCTCCTCGTCGGACAAAGCCTGCAGCAGGCTCTCTCCCCGTATCTTCGCAAAGGTCTCTATCTTTTCCACAGACTTGTCACCCATACCCCGCTTGGGCTCGTTGACAACCCTTTTAAAAGATAAGTCGTCCTGCGGGTTTACCACAAGTCTCATATATGCCATCACGTCTTTGATTTCTTTCCGGTCATAATAACGCAGTCCGGACAGAACCCTGTACGGGATATCCCGCCTGGTAAGCGCCTCTTCAAAGTGCCTGGACTGGGCGTTGGTTCTGTAGAGGATAGCAAAGTCGCTGTACTTCCGGTCACGACCCTTCAGAAGGTCGATTTCCTGAGCCGCAAAACGCGCCTCGTCCTTTTCGGTGTCGGCCCGATAATACTTTATCTTATCGCCGGCTTCCTTCTCCGTCCAAAGTTTCTTGTCCTTGCGGCCCCTGTTGTTTTCAATCACGGAATGGGCCGCCGCCAGAATGTTCCCTGCAGAGCGGTAATTCTGCTCCAGCTTAATGACCCTGGCCTCGGGAAAGTCCTTTTCAAAGTCCAGAATGTTTCTTATGTCGGCGCCTCTCCACTGGTAGATACACTGGTCGTCGTCGCCTACAACGCAGAGATTGTGATGAGCCTCCGCCAGCAGTTTTATCAGTCTGTACTGAATATGGTTGGTATCCTGATACTCGTCCACCATGATATAGCGGAACCGGCTCTGATATTTCAGCAGGACTGCCTCGTCTGCTTCAAAGAGCTTAACGGTGTTGAGGAGCAAGTCGTCAAAGTCCATGGCGTTGTTCTTCTTAAGTTCCTCCTCATATGCCTTGAACACGTTATATATCACCTTGGTCTTAAAGTTGTCCTCCGCCGCGCTGCGGTACTGGTCGGCGTTCATAGCCTTTTCCTTGCAGGAACTGATGACGCTGAGCAGGTACGGCGCGCTGAACTCTTTGTCGTTGATGTTCAGCCCCTTGATGATGTTCTTTACCACCGTCTTCTGGTCGGTACCGTCATAGATGACAAAATTGTGGTCGTAGCCGATAAGCTCACAGTGATAGCGCAAAATCCGCAGACACATGGAATGAAAGGTCATTATCCACATGTCGCCGGCGCTCCCTACCAGGGTCTCCACCCTGCTTCTCATCTCTGCAGCCGCCTTATTGGTAAAGGTCACCGCCAGAATATTGTAGGGGGAAACGCCCTGCTCTATCATATATGCGATTCTTTCGGTCATGGTGCTGGTTTTTCCTGAGCCTGCCCCTGCCAGAATCAGCAGCGGCCCGTCAATCTGCATAGCCGCCTGCCGCTGTTTATCGTTCAGTCTTTCTAAACTCATGTATGTAAAATCTCCTTTATCTCAAATACAGTTCTATTCCTTATTCTATCACAAATCCCGTGCATATGCACGGGATTTAACCTTGTATATTCTATTTTCCGCTGCGGGTTTCAAAGTCCAAAAGCCAGGCCGCGCTTTCGGCGCAGGTCCTGCTCTCAATGGTCATGGTTACATCGTCCCTGCAGTATTTTTCGATGGCGGCAAGAACCTTCTCCATGTCCATGGCTCCCCGGTGAACGTCATTGTGAGTATCCCCGGTGCCGTCGTTATTGTGCAGATGAAAATGGCCAATCAGCGGGCCCAGTATCTCAATCCAGCCGGGAATATCGTACTGGCGCTGCGTCACCGCATTGGCATGACCCACGTCCAGACAGAGGTCAATTCTAGGGTCCGAAAGGGCCTCTGCCAGGGCTTTCATCATCTCAGGCTCGTCCTCAAAGACATTTTCGATATGGATATGAAAATCCTTCGGCTTATCCGACATAAAAGTCTTCCAGAACTGGACGGACTTTTCCTGATGCCACTCCTTGAAATAGAGGAGGGGCATGTAGCCGCTGTGAACCACCATGCGGTTTATACCCATGCGCCGGCAGACCTGATAGGCTTCCTCCAGCCGCTCAAGGCCAAAGCTCACGGCTCTGTGGTCGATGGAGGCCGGAATAATCTCCGTAAAAGGGCCGTGAAGCACCACCCGGGACGTCCCCGCCCTGTCAATCTCTTTCGACATGTTCTCTATGGTATTCTCCACCTTATCCCGGTCCAAAGACTCAGAGATACAAGTATCGTTCAGCTCTATGCCGAGACCGTACTTTCTGATAACCTCCGCCGCCCCGTCGGAAAAGGTAGCTATATATAGTCTGTCCTTTAACTGCATCCGTTTTTCCTCTGCCCGCCTGAAAAATAGTTGAGGCAGGCTGACGAGACCTGCCTCAATTATGAAAAAAGAATGAAAAGCTGGTCATCCGTTCCAAAAAAAGGACTGTGGATAACCCACAGCCCGTATTTGCTGTACTCTTCTTCTGCCTTCGGTTCACCGCCGAAACAGAAATAAATCTTATGCAGGTCTCCTGGCTCAGGAATCTTCGCATCTTCTGCCTTCCCAGAAAGTCCAGTGGCGTCTTAGAAGAAACTCCTCCCTTACAGTGGCGGGACCGCACAGGAATCTAACCTGTTTCCCTCTTAGCCTTTTGCCTCCCTATCGACAAAAGGAACATAAGACTGTATTAAAACTACATCTATATTATATGGCATTTATCTCTTCAAGTCAAATGGCAAATGTAAGATTCTGAAAAAAAATTATCGTTCTCCTTCATATACAATAACCGCCGGGCCGCTGAGATATAAATCGCTGATTTGACCCGAAGACTGCGTCACGTCCACATATAGCGTGCCCCCGGTCATGGATACCGCCGCGCGCTGTCCGCTGATTAGACCCTTTACCGTCAAAACCGCCGCCACAGAGCCAGTGCCCGTACCGCAGGCATAAGTAAAATCCTCCACGCCCCGCTCGTAGGTCCTCTCCCAAAGGCTGTCCGGCCCGGTCACCTCATAGAAATTGACGTTGGCCCCCTTCGGCAGAGACGGCGCGCTGCGGAGTGCCGCCCCCAAAGGCCGAAGCTCTTCTTCATCTGCAGACATAAGCCCCGGGTACTCCACCACCAGATGAGGCAGTCCCGGACTCCCCATCTCCACATAAGCACAGTCCCAGGTCCTTCCGCAGGCCTCTAACCTCACGGACAGCTCCAGCTTCGTCACATCGTTCAGTCGGATTCTGTACTCGTCTGCCGAAATCCGCCGGGCCTCCACAGGCCCTGCAGTGGTTTCAATGACCATCGACTCCCCGGCCAAGCCCTTCTCAAAACCATATTTGGCAATACATCTGGCGCCGTTTCCGCACATCTCACCCCGGCTTCCGTCAGCATTAAAAAACTCCATTCTGAAGTCGCCGCCCGCCTGAGGCTTTCTCACGAACATCATGCCGTCTGCCCCTACAGACAGCCGCCTCTGACAAAGGTCTGCCGCCAAATTTTTCATCGTCGATTCAGACAGCAGCCCGTCCCAGTCGCTGACAACAATAAAATCATTGCCTGCTCCCTGCATCTTCGTAAAGCGCATGGTTATCACTCCTCTCCGCCGCTTTCGCCGCTGGCGGCAAAAGCCTCCTGCAGCTCCTCGATAGGAACTTCAGCGCCTTCCATCCCGGCATTTTCCGGAGTCCGCACCTGCAGACCGATTTTTTCCACAGTGATGTATATCTTCTTATTGTCCTTCCCCTTGTACTTTTTCAGCTGCCCCGACAGAGTCGCTGTAGTAAAGGAGAAGCCTGTCACATCATCCTGGCTGACGCGTAAAATGCTGCCGCACTGAGGGCACATGAAATGATACTGCTTTCCCAGCAGCTTCCATTCCTCCTTGACCAGCCACTTGGGCTGCTCCTGCCCGCAGAGCGGACATCTCTTCAGCTTCACCTCGGCGAAACGCAAGGGCACGCTGTAAAGGGTATTTTCATTTCGTTCAAAACCGGCCATTGATTTTTCTCCTCATTCAAAATACGCCAAAAGCACAGCCCGAAACGGTTGTGCTTTTAACTTTCATATCACTGCATCATATACATTCGGTTTTAATCATATCCTCGTAGGTCTGCCGTCTGACCACCTGGCGTGCCTCCCCGTCCCGCACGAATACCACTGCCGGGAGGGTATTTTTATTGTAGTTGCTGGCCATGCTGTAGCCGTAGGCTCCTGTGGAGTAGATGGCGAAGATATCACCGGCAGCAGCCTTCGGCAGCGCCAAATCTTTGATTAAAATATCTCCTGACTCGCAGCACTTACCGCATACGGTGACTACATCGTCCGCCGCCTCTGCCGCCTTGTTTGCCAGAATACCGGTATACTCCGCCTGATACAGGGCCGGCCGGATATTGTCCGTCATACCGCCGTCTACGGACACGTATTTGCGTACCCCTTTGATGTCCTTGATGCTGCCGACGGTGTACAAAGTGATACCCGCTTCGGCAACGATGCTCCGGCCCGGCTCGATGACCACGCCCGGGCGAGTCAGTCCTCTTTCACTGTAATAGCTTTCAATTTTTTCCATCATAGGATTCAGATAATAACTGTACGGCGGACGCTTCTCTTCTATATAAGTAACGCCAAAGCCGCCGCCCAGATTCAGTTCCTTCATCTCATAGCCCAGCTTCTCTCTTGTCTTTGTAACAAGCCCCAGCAGAATATCCAGCGCCTGCAGATGGGAGTCATTGTCCAGAAGCTGAGAGCCTACATGGAAGTGGAGACCGTATAAATCCACATATTCCGAATCTATGGCCGCTTTCATCTGAGGCAAAAATACGTCATCGTCCAGGGGAATACCAAATTTCGAGTCTTTCTTACCTGTTACAATATAGTCGTGGGTGCTGCTCTTGACCCCCGGTGTAATTCGGAAAAGGACCTTCATGATTTTACCCTTTTCCCTGCAGATATCTTCAATGAGCGCCAGCTCCTGCAGACCGTCGATGATGATGCGTCCGATGCCGTAATCTACCGCCATTTCCAGCTCTGCCCGGCTCTTATTGTTCCCGTTAAACTCGATTCGTTCTGCCGGGAATCCTGCTTTGATGGCCGTGTAAAGTTCTCCGCCGGAAACCACGTCTATACACATGCCGCACTTTTCCACCAGCTTTGCCATGGACAGGGGAAAAAACGCCTTTGCCGCATAGGCAACCCGAGTATTTTCATATTTCTCAACGAAATCGCGGCGCAGTTCATCAAACCTTCCAATGATGTCGTTCTCCGCATAAACAAAGAGGGGTGTGCCGTACTTTTCTGCCAGTCTGACTGTATCGCAGCCGTCCCAGTACAACCTGTTATCTTTGATTTCTTTTATCATATTCTGTTCCTCGATTCCTTATATTATAAGCCTGTCAGGCAGGTATGATTTTCTCTTTTAAAACGGGACGACGGTGCTTCCCGCCGTCCCGCGTTTTATCTTTCTGTATCAAAGACGATGGTCTTTGACGCGGTGTCGATGGTGCACTGCGCCCCCATCGGCAGGGTCATCATCGGATTTCCGTGACCCGACTGGATATTGTAAAGTACAGGGATATCTAATCCCTCGAATACATCGCTTAAGCATTTCATTACATCATACTCCGGACACTCTTCATTGTCAACCTTGGTAAACTGGCCCAGCATAATTCCGCTGCATTCCTTCAGTTTCCCGGCGTTTCTCAGATGATACGCCCACTTTTCAATTTTACTCATAGGCTCGCAAACCTCTTCTATGAAGAGAATTTTTCCCCTGGTATCCATTTCATAAGGAGTGCCGATGCTGGCTGAAAGCAGAGAAAGATTTCCTCCTGTCAGCCTGCCGCCGGCTTTTCCCTCCTTCAGAACTTCTATGGAAAAGCCCTCCGGATTTTTATATGTATATGCGCCGTCAGCATTGAGGGCTTCAAAGAGAGAAGCCTTTGCCTCCGAATCAAAGCCGTCGACCATGTTGGATGATACCATGGGTCCATGGAAGGTGACCAGGCCGCAGTTTTGGTTCAATGCCAGATGCAGGTTGGTAACATCGCTGTAGCCGACAAAAATCTTCGGATTTTTCCGAATCAGATTGTAATCCAGATACTCCATAATCCGGCTGCTGCCGTCGCCGCCGCGAATGCAGAAGATAGCGTCCACTTCGGAGTCGGCAAACATCCGGTTTACCCATTCTCCGCGGGTCTGACCGGTTCCGGCCATGTATCCGCCGTAATTGATATCCAGGTTATCGGCCAGTTTGACGCGGTAACCCATGGCCTCTATGGTATCTCTGCACGCGCCGATTCTCTCTGTGCTGACACAGGAACTTGGGCAAATCAGCCCGATACAGCTGTTTTCCTCTAACTTCTTCGGATATCTCATAATCTTAGAACCACATGATATTTACGATAACTGCAGAAGCAATCAGAGATGCCAAATCGCCCAGCAGACCGGCTGCGATAGCGTGTCTGGTATTGCTGACGCCTACAGACCCGAAGTAAACGGCCACAACGTAGAAAGTAGTTTCCGTAGAGCCCAAAGCTACGGAAGAGATACGTCCAATCTGGGACTGGGTGCCGTAGGTTTTCAGAAGGTCCGCCATCATACCTTCGGCGCCGCCGCCGGAGAAAGAACGCATAATTCCCATCGGGAGAACCTCACTAGGCAGTCCGATAAGATTGGTGAGCGGACTGAGCAAATCGCAGAACGCGTCCAGTGCGCCGGACGCTCTCAGCATACCGATAGCACAGAGCATGGCCACCAGGTAAGGTATAATCATAACTGCTACAGAAAAGCCTTCCTTTGCGCCTTCCGTAAAGGCTGAATATACAGGAACTTTCTTAATAATTGCATAAAGCGCAACCGCTGCGACTACAACGGGAATCGCCCATAATGATATTGTTTCTAATATTGCTGTCATAACGCACCTCCTTAGAACGATACTTTCTTATCATCGGCATAAACAGACTTATATCCTTCCGGCAGGACGATTGGCTTATCACCGACATAATCTTCGTTGATTTCCAGCGTACCCGCTGCGATTTCTCTTTCGATAACGTTTTCCCACTTCCATCTCTTAGTCTTCTGGAACACGATGGTAAAGAATACGCCAACAACTGTGGAGCAGATTGTCGCCAGAATAACAGGCGCGATAATTTCTGTTGCACCTGCCGCCTGAACCTGGGAACGATACGCGATAGCAGTTACAGGAATCAGGGTAATAGAGGTGGTGGAGATAGCCATCAGCATACACTGCGCGTTGGTAGCGATGCCCTTAGTCGGATTCAGGGTCTGCAGCTCCTGCATGGCTTTCAGGCCAAACGGCGTCGCCGCGTTTCCGATTCCCAGAATGTTCGCCGCAAAGTACATAGCCATGGCAGAGTTGGCAGGGTGATCCGCAGGGACGTCAGGGAACAGCAGACGCATAACAGGGTAGATGGCCTTACCCAGCTTTTCGCAGAGTCCAGCCTGCTCCATGACCTTCATCAGTCCGCAGAAGAAAGCCATGATGCCAATCAAGCCCAGCGCAATATCTACAGCTGTCTGTGCAAAGTCAGTAAGATTCTGCATAACAGCATCCATGGTGCCGGTAATGCCGCCGGCGATGACTGCGATGACAACGAATGCCACCCAAAGATAATTCATCATAAGAAAATTCCTCCTTTAGTTTTTTTCGCATACACATAATATATGACCATGCGATTTACATAATTGCATAGATTTAAAGAGTTTTCCCTCACTCTCAAGAAAAACCTCTTTTCTCTCTTGTCGAAAATTGATAAAAGCAATTTCTGTGCCAAATTAAAATTTGCCGAAAATTACTTTTGGTATTACAGGAAATTCCAAAAACTGATTAACTTTGTCCGTAAATCAGGACTTTAAATCCTATTTTCCGGACTGTTTTTACCAATGTTCCGTCTTTCCCCTCCTCGGCACCCTGTTTTTCCTGCTTTCATTCGGGCATGTTTTTTGCTTATAATATAGATAGAACTAAAAATAAGGAGAAACCATCCATGAAAAAAATACCGTATCGTTACACCAACATCGCCAAGCAGGCGTTTATCATCACCATTATGCTGCAGGCCCTTTTTCGTCTGGTAATCATGGCCGAAATCGTTCTGTTCAAGCTGGAAGGGTATTACGAAAATACCAACGTGCCGCTTACGGTTCTGATGTACCTTGTCATCTTTGCCGTTTTAATCGCTCTGCTGCGGGGCCATAAATTCTGTTACAGCCTTTACGACAATCAGAAGCTGGTCTATCGCAACAGCCTGCTGCGCAGGGAGAAAACTCTGCATTTCGCCGACGTAAAGCTGGCGGTGCTGGACACCTTCGGCATCAAATTCTACGCCGATTCGGACGCCAATCCCAAGACCGACAAACCTGTTTTCTTTCTGCCTTTCTTCCGGGATGGCGTCGTCGACGCGGTTCCGGTCAATAACTTCTATAAATTTCTCAAAGAAAAAGACGATATGTCAGTGATTAAAAACTTCCGGACGCTTCCGGGCTACACGAAAAAGTGGCGTTTTGTAACCATAGCCTACGGCTTGCTGGCTGCAGTCTGCCTCTTGAGCCTGTCTACACCGCTGACGGTAGTCATCGTGCTGCTTCAGAATCACTAAAAGGGAGGGGAGTTATAATGAAACAATATGGAAATCTGGTGCGCCTTTTGGATATGGACGACGATTTTATCATCGATATGGTTTACGCCACGCCCGACAACTTCACCGGCAGCGCGGTATACCCGTCTGACCAGTGCTATATCGACATCAATACAGCCCGCCGCCTGATTGAGGCTAAAAATCTCGCCAAGAAAGACGGCTTCCGCATGAAGGTCTGGGACGCTTACCGCCCGGTCAGGGCGCAGCAGAAATTCTGGGATTTGGTGCAGGATAACGAATACATCGCCTATCCGCCGGATATGGCGACTCTGAAGGAGTTTAAAAACTCCCATATGAACGGACAGTGCGTCGACGTGACCCTGTGCGACAGGGAGGGCCGGGAGCTTCTCATGCCCAGCGCCCTGGATGATTTCACGAAAAAAGCCCGCCTGGATTGCCCGGAGACAACAGGCGAGGCAAGAAAGAACGCAGAGTACCTGCGCGATATTATGGTCGCCGCAGGATTTACTCCTTACAGCGGCGAATGGTGGCACTTCTACGATAGAAAGACGGAACCCGTTCCTTATTCTGACATCACTTTTGAAGAGAATCCGGAGGATTAGCGGCTTCGGCGTCCTGCCCGCTTCTGTTCTTCTTCCGCTCCATCAACCTGTCCATCATGCTCTTGTCCGGGGACTTGAGCACAAAGACAAAGGACGCTGCGATAACGATAAGGCCGATTATTTTTATCATTTTGGCTTCTCCTTTCTGCCGGATATACCGGCATTATATACGAAAAATCCCTAAAACACAAGGAGGTATACCTATGCAAGGACACTTTTCATTCATCAATAGACGAGGACTGCTGGCGGCCTGCACGCTGACCGCCTTCAGCATCTGCCTCTTCTCCCTGAGTCTGTCCATGACTCTGAGCGGCGGCTCAGGACTCTGGCTGATTCCTCTAATCATCTCCGTTATCATCTTTCTGCTCTGCCTGATGATTCTGGTTTCCGTCCTAACCGCCGGCGTAGACGTGGAAGCCGGACGGGTTGTCTTCGCCGATGCCAGCGGAGTCGGCGGCAAAAAGGCCCAGTTCCCCCTTTCCCAGCTTTCCAATCTCTATCTCGCCGACGGCAGCGGTCCCATAGAACATCCTGAAGAGGGCAGCCTTGTGGGCGGCCGTGTGGTCTTTGTCACAAGCGACGGAAACGAATACGTCTACTATCCGGTCTCCATCACGGCCCGCCAGTACAAAAAACTGCATGACGGGCTTTTGGAGATGAAATCCCGAATTTAACGGCCCAGGACGCCTCTGATAACGCGCAGAGCGTTGAGGTGGGTAATCTTGTCAATTTCGTCGTCGGTGAAATGTTTTTCCATGCGGGCCAGCAGCGGCGTAAATCCACCGTAATCTTTCAGCTCGCCGTTATCGTCGATTCCGTCGAAATCAGAGCCGAATCCGATGGCGTCGATGCCCGCCTTGTCTTTCATATACAGCAGGTGCTGGATAATCCATTCAAATCGAGGCGCCTCTTCACCGTCGCGCAGGAAAGCGCCGCAGAAGTTAACGCCTGCAATACCTCCTGCGTTTCCAAGGGTCTTAAGCTGATTGTCCGTCAGATTCCGCCGGTGTGCGCACAGGGCTCTGGCACAGGAGTGGGACGCTACAAAAGGCGCTTTGCTGTACTTTGCCACGTCGTAAAAGCCTCCTTCGCTCATGTGGGACACGTCGATAATCATGCCCAGCCGGTTCATCTCTTCTACAGTTTCTATGCCAAAGGGTTTCAGGCCCCGCAGATGTTCCTTCGGGTCGTCGCTGCTTGGATAGCCGACGGCGTTTTCAAAGTTCCACAAAAGGGTAATCAGGCGTACTCCCATGTCGTAAACCTCCTGAACTCGCTCAATACGTCCTTCTCCGGTCTCCTCATCGTCTAAAAACACGCCGTCTTCTACGGTCAGCAGCGCGGACAGTCTGCCCTCTTCGCGGTTTCGCAGGATATCCCCCGTCCCGAAGACCGGACGAATCAGGTCCTGATATTGTTCCATCTGTTTCTGATAATACCCGTACACCCCCTTTAAGATATCGTAGGGCTTCATGGTCTTCATTTCATTTCGCGACAGATAGATAGCGAAAAACTGCACCAGGCTTTCATGTTCCGCCAAAAGCTTCAGATTAATGGACGTATCTCCGTCGTAAAAGCTTCGCTCAGGCTTTCTCCATCCCTCTATTAGGGTATCGCAATGCATATCGGCAATTCTCATCTTCATGTTTTCTCCTTTCATATTTCATCAGCAGGCGGCCGTCTCTCTCCGTCAGCTTTTGCCGGAGGCGGGAAACCGCCGGATGATACTTCGGCATATTTGCTTTTGCATATTTCTATATTAATAAAAAGCAAATTCTGTGCCAACGACGCAGTGTTTCTTCTGTCGGCACGGTTCTTGCATTTTATTATTTATATATGAGGAGGTCACACATGAAGTACGACAAAAAACAATTGCTGGCAGCAGTGGACAGCGTCTTTGATGAAGCTGTAGCTTTCCGCCGTCAGCTTCACATGCATCCTGAGCTTTCTGAGCAAGAGATAAACACGTCCCGGCTTATCGCCTTGGAATTACAGGCTTTGGGGATTCCTTACGAATCCGATATAGCAGGTCACGGCATCTCCGCCGTCATCTACGGAAAGGACCCTACCCGCGGCGTGGCCATCCGGGCGGATATGGACGCGCTTCCTATTACGGAAATGGTCGAAATCCCATTTAAATCCCAAAATCCCGGCGTTATGCACGCCTGCGGACACGATATCCATACCGCCATATTGTTGGGAACAGCAAAGGTGCTGCTGCAGCTGCAGGACCGGCTGCCCGGCAGCGTCCGCCTGCTATTTCAGCCCGCCGAGGAAACCATCGGCGGTGCGCGCCGCATGATTGAGGCCGGCTGTCTGAAAAACCCGAAGATTACCAGCGTTCTGGGGCTTCACGTGGATACCGAAACCGATGCCGGCAGCGTAGAATTCATTCCTGGCGCCATGAACGCGGCCTGCTGCGAATTTCGGGTCCGTGTTCTGGGAAAATCCTGCCACGGTGCCCATCCCACTGACGGAATCGACGCCCTTCTGCCGGCCTGCACCATGATTACCAGTCTCCAGTCCATCCTTACAAGGCGCATGAATCCTACAGACTCCGTTCTAATCACTGTAGGTAAATTTAACAGCGGTGTTAAGGAAAATGTAATTTCCGGCGAAGCCGTATTTTCCGGCACTATCCGTTCTCTGAACATGGATGCCATGGCCGGGATTAAAGTATATCTGGATGAGATGTGCCGCTCTACGGCCGCGGCTTTCGGAGCGTCCTGTGAGATTGAGTTTTCCAGTAACGGTTACCCTACTTTGGAAAACGACGACCGGCTGCTGGAATGGGTCATGGCCTCGTCAACGGAAGTTCTCGGCCAGGAGCACGTCAAGCTGAAGAAGCAGCCAAGTCTGGGCGCTGACGATTTCTCCTTCTTCTGCCACGAAAGCCGCGGGCTCTATTACAACATCGGCGTGCGCAGACAGGGAGAAACCGACGCTTACCCGATTCACAGCAGCCGGTTTAATCCGGATGAGACTTGTATACGCACCGGCATCCTGACTCAGGTGGCGGCGGTTCTGAAAATTTTCGAGGAGGAATATAAAGCATGATAGATACAAAAGAAATTCTGCGGGACACCTATGTAAAGGTGGATTTGGGAAGAATTGCAAAGAATATGACTTTAATCCGGGAGATGGCGGGCCCTGACGTGGCGGTCATGCCGGTGATAAAGGCCAACGGTTACGGTCATGGTGCGGTCAACATCGCTCCTGTTCTGGTGGAATCCGGCGCTTCCTATCTGGCAGTGGCGACTTTAACTGAGGCTATGGAGCTGCGGGAGGCCTATCCGGACTATCCTCTGTTCATTCTGGGCCACACTCCTGACCGGCTGCTTCACTACGCGGCGGAGCAAAATATCACCCAGACCGTGTTCAGCCTGCGGCAGGCACGGATTCTGGCAAATGCGGCCCGTAAAGCGGGCCGGAAGGCAAAGGTCCATATCAAACTGGATACCGGCTTTCATCGCCTCGGTCAGCTTCCGTCTGAAGATTTTACCGATGAGGTCGCCGCTATGTTTCAGCTGGAAGGGCTGGAAGTGGAAGGGATTTTCAGCCATCTTGCTCTGGCCGGTGAGGCGGAAGACGAGGAGCAATTCCGCCGTTTTATGGAGTTTGTCGAAAAGGTCGAAAGCCGGGGCTTTTCCTTTCGCTTTAAGCATCTGGCAGACAGCATCGCCTGTGTGGACGCACCGCAGTACCGGCTCAATATGATTCGGCCCGGTGCGCTGATTTACGGTATGATTGGATTTCACAAGGGACATCTACCGGTAAAGCAGGCCCTGACCTTCCGCACTGCCATCTCTCAGCTGCACTCCATCCCGGCAGGGGAAGGAGTCAGTTACGATTATCTGTGGAAAGCCGAGCGAGACAGCATCATCGCCACTCTGCCTTTCGGCTACGCCGACGGCTATCCCCGCAACATGCGGGATAAGGGCTATGTAATCATCGGCGGTATCCGCGCTCCCATCGTCGGCGTCATCTGCATGGATCAGTGCATGGCCGACGTCACCGACGTGCCCGGCGTATGCGAGGGTATGGAAGCCATCATCTACGGCGACGGCAGGGACAAATCCATGACCATCGAGGAAGCAGCAAGGATGGCGGACACCAACAAAAACGACATCATTGCCCGCATTATGGCAAGGCCCCCTCGGGTATATGTGAAATAGCGGCAGGACGCTTTTAATATTTGATATTATACTTCTTTATCTTTTCATAAAATACCGTTCTGGACATGTCCAGTTCTTCCATGGCCTGCTGTTTATCTCCGTTGTATTTGAGCAGGGTCATCTCCAGAATCCTCTCTTCTTCTCTGGCAAGCATCTCCTTCATGGTTTTCGGTATGCTGCCTTTGCCGATGCGCAGATGTTCGGAGTAGATGATATTGGAATCGCATAAAGTGATGGCCCGCTCGATGACATTTTCCAGTTCCCGCACATTTCCCGGCCAGTCGTAGGCAATCATCTTTTGAATTGCTTCTCCGGAAAACTGCTTGCGCTCCAGTTCATAATAATCGCAGATGTTCTTCAGCAGCTGGTTAATCAAAACATATAAGTCCGCCTTTCGCTCCCGCAGCGGCGGTATATCGATGGGAAAGACGTTAATCCGATAGAACAAATCCTGGCGGAACCGCCCCATGGCCACTTCTTCCTCTAAATTTTTATTGGTCGCGGCAATAACCCGCACATCTACCTTTACAGGCTTTGACGAACCTACCCGATAGATGATTTTGTTCTGCAGTACGTGAAGCAGCTTTACCTGAATTTCCGGCGGTATCTCGCCGATTTCGTCCAAAAAAATGGTTCCGCCGTCAGCCGCTTCAAAATATCCCACATGTCCTTCGCTTTTGGCGCCTGTAAACGCGCCTCTAACATAACCGAAAAGTTCGCTTTCAAAGAGAGTCGGCGCGATAGCGTTGCAGTTGACCTCTATAAACGGCGAGCCCGGGTCCTCCCCTGCATTATGAATCTCCCGGGCCAGCTTGGACTTACCGGTGCCGCTTTCTCCCGTTAGGATTACGTTAAACCGGCTGTTAGCCGCTTTCCAGGCCAAATACTTCACTTCCTGCGTCTTTCTGCTTTTTCCTGCGAAGCCGCTGAAAGCATTTTCCGGATATGCTTCCTCGCTGTGGTCGGCTCCGTGAGCGGTTTCCTCTATCTGCCGAATCAGTTCGTTTCTGTCTGCCAGCAGGTGGTCCAGATTCTGGGCGCCTCGTATAATCAAAAAAGCTCCGATGGGATTCACGCGGTTCATCCACGGCACAATATCACAAATCAGAGGTCTTTTGTTAATCTCGTACAACCTGTTGCTGACCTGCTCAGATTCTCCATCCAGGACAGAGAACAGCTTCTGGCTTAGGGCAGATTCATCGAAGAGATCCAGAAATTTCTTTCCGACCACGTCGATACCGCTGTTTTCCGTGTTCTTCGCCAGCCAGCTCTGACCGCGCAAAAGGTTTCCTGCGTCTTCATTGCGCACACTGTAGCCCTTCGCCTGAAAGAATTTTATACTTCCGGTGTCTCCATCGATGACCACCATATTCCCCACGCAGTAATAATAGCCCAGCCTGAACACCTTTGAGCCTACGGAGATTACAGTTTCCGCCTTTTCCGGATCGATGGAGGCTGTGATATGAAAGCCAAAATAATTGATGTCCAGCTTCAGGGAAAGGCGCAGCGACTGTCCCCGCAGATATTTGTACTGAGGTTCGATTTTCCTGTTGCGGTACACGCCTGCCGCAACCAGCATGGAGCCCAGCTGAATCTCCTTATCGTGGATATTTAAAAGCCCCAGCTCCTCCATTCCCAGATTGCCGTCATCCTCGCCCAGCTTATTATCGGCGATAATGACGATATCGCCCTCCTCCAGCCTGCCGCTGTCGTGGCTGGCTTTGGAATCGATAACAATGCCGGTAATCTCTTTGGCCCGTTGGCTGCAGGTCTGAATCCTCCGGTCTCGATTCACATAGACAACTCCCTGGCCCATATTGTCCATCAGAAGTTCTATGGCTTTTACATCAATATTTTCCATAAACTCTCCACCTGCTTCCTTTTAAAACTTTTTTCAGTATACCATACGACAAAGGGAAATACACGACAAAAATCCCATGCCGGATTTGTCTGATAAATCTGCTCAGTGTATATATGTGCAAAATTTATGCCATTCTTTTCCCAGGGGAAACAGCAATCCCGACATCAGCAACACAGCAGAATCGGCAGGCTATAGAAAGTTTTTTCACAGGATACTCTGTCAATTCCGTAAGCGGAATACCCGAGTTACTTTTTCATCCCCAATGGTTTACACTTTTTCCTGAAGGCTCTTGTGAAATTCCGTCAGCTTATTCATCATGTAGTCGTAGTTGTCCTTCTTGTGGGGCACCATGCAGCCGCTGCAGTCCTTGACCCCGTTTTCCAGGTACAGGTAATTGCCGCCGCAGTCTCTGCCCATGGCGTAAAGCGGACAGTAGCAGAACAGGCAGTTGAAATTCTCAGGTTCTACAGTTCTGTGACAGGGAAAATACTCGCAGTCTTTGTGAGAAAAGAACTTAAACAGCTCCGCGTCTTCCATAAAGCCTCTGTCGCTGATATTGTACAGGCAGTAACACTCATAGTTTTCGCCCATGTACACCCATACATTTTCACCCATTTCGATGTGCTCATCAAAGAGCAAATCCGGTATAAACAGCTTGATAGAAGTCCTCTTTCTACCCTTCAGGATAACCCCTTCTCTGGTGGGATGGGCGTCAAATTCCTCAATCTTCTCCCGCAGGTTGCTGATGCCTGTTTCCTGCGCAAAGTTATCGATAAATTCCTGTGCGTCCGCATAGACTACGTTATCCGGATTCTTAAACCAATTTACGTTCATCATAATAAATTCCTCCTAACAGTTTTCTAAACAAAAAAGACTATGGCAAAAACCACAGTCCGAATTTACTGTTCCTCGTGCACTCTATACCGGTTCACCGCCGAAGAGAGCCGTTCCATGCATGTCTCCTGACTTGGGTATCAGCGTTTCTTCTGCCTTCCCGGAAAACCCAGTGGTTATCAGAAAAACTCCTCCCTTACAGTGGCGGGACCGCGCAGGACTTCCACCTGCTTCCATCTTAGCTTTTGGCAGCTCTGCCGGCAGCACAAAAGAACATAGAACTACGTCATTTAATTAGCACATACAGTATACCATTCCGCTGGTATCCTTGTCAAACATTTTGCCGGCTGCAGCTCATTGAATGACCTGCAGCCGACCGTTAACGGAAAACACCCGGCGGAGTCAAAACTCCGCCGGGTGCCGGTTTTCTTTTATTTTGCAGTCCTGATTGCTCTCAGGGATTTCTGTGTATAGACTTTTTCACCGTTTACGG
>CBCTFZ010000051.1:0-19504 GCA_965146355.1 uncultured Emergencia sp.
TCGAAGTTAGCGCGAAGACCATCGATAATTTCCTGAGAAACACCCTTTGCAACACCTACTACGTGCTGGTCAGCCCATTCAACCTTACCTTCTGCCTGTGCGATAAACTTGTCTGCAGGCACCTTGCACAGTGGACATTTTTCAGGTGGCTGGTCTCCTTCGTGAACGTATCCGCATACTGAACATACCCATTTCATAATACTAATTCCTCCTTAAACAATTTAGATTAAAATTTTCTAAAATCATTGTACCACATTTACTAAAATGTTAACAGACATGTTTGTAAAAGTTACGTGAAATTCTTCTCACAGAAAAAAGGTTTACAATTATTGCAAATATAGTATAATTAAGTGTACCCAAGCAAAAAATGCTGAGAGGGAAGAGATAGAAGGGGACGCTATGAGAAAATTTAAGATTGCAGCTATGGCGGCGGCACTTATGCTGACCGTGTTCTTGGCCAGCGGCTGCACCACATATAATAATTTTAAAGATACTTTTTTCGGCGGCAAGGGAGAAACTTCCGATACGATTAAGATTGGAGTGCTGGAGCCTCAGACCGGTAATGACAGCAGCAGCGGCGAACTTGAGCTCCAGGGTATTGAATTGGCCCATCAGTTGGTTCCGCAGGTTTTGGACAAGCCGATAGAGCTGGTTTATGCTGATACCCAGAGCAGCATCTATGTTGCCGAAACTGCTGCTGAGGACCTGGCTGCCAGAAATCCGGCGGTGATTCTGGGAAGTTACGGAGAAGCGGTTACACTGACAGCCAGTCAGATTTTTGCCAGGGAAGGGATTCCGTCTATTGCCATTACGGCTACCAATCCCCTGATTACGGCAAATAACGACTACTATTTCAGAGTAGCTTTCTCTGACGCCAGTCAGGGAAGGGCCCTGGCCGATTATGCTTTTGAAGGTCTGGGACAGGCACAGGCCGGTATTGTGAGGATGAAGGACGATGACACCACCAATGAGATGGTAAATCAGTTCAGCAGCCGTCTTCGCCGTCTTAGCGGCGATGAGGAATGTATCACTCTGACTGTAGAAATCCCGGAAAACACCAAGGATTACAGCGATTATGCCCGGGAGATTGCACAATCAGATGTACAGACCGTATTTCTGCCGGTTTCCATTTCAAACGGAGAAAAGCTGCTGGACGCAGTCGGCGCCGCGGGGATACAGGGCATTACTTTCCTGGTGCCTAAAGATTGGCATAACGACGACCTAATTCGATTACAGAACAAGTATCCGGGTATAAAAATAGCAGTGGCTTCGGACTTTGTCAGCGGAGCTTCTGACGCTGCAGGTATTTCCGAACAGCCGCAGAGTCAGATTTATCAGCAGTTCCTAGCTGCCTACGAGAAAGAATACGGCGGAGGAGAACCGCCGGAAGAAGTAGCTTTGGCCTTTGACGCATATATGATTGCCGTTGAGGCCATAGAGCGAGCCGGCAGCGTGGAGGGAACTGCTGTCAGAGAGGCTCTGCTTGCCACAAACGGCTTTGAAGGCGCTTCAGGGGAGATTTCCTTCAATGAAAGCGGCGAGCCTACAAAGACCATCAATATAGATGTGGTGCAGGACAGCAAATTTGTTTCGGTGTTCACCGTAAAATAGCTGCGGCGGACCAGCCGGAAAATTGCAGTTGTCAAAGTTAAATAAAATATTAATAATACAAAGGAGAGACAAACATGGAACAGAAGATTAGAGAAGCTCTGAATACTATCAGACCGATTTTACAGAGAGACGGCGGCGACATTGAGTTCGTAGAACTGACTGCCGATAACGTAGTAAGAGTGAGACTGCAGGGTCACTGCGCAGGCTGCCCTGGGGCAAGAATGACTCTGAAAGGAATTGTAGAGAGAGTTTTGAAGGAAAGCTATCCTGAGATTGCTTCCGTTGAAGCCGTAGACTAATGGATTATTTAGAACGAATAGAAGCCAACAAGGACTTGCAGATTAAAACTCTGCAGGACCTTGTTTCTATTAAGAGCGTAGTTTCTAGTCCTGTAGTAACCCGTGACGGGGAGGTCTATCCCTTCGGTCAGGGAGTGCAGGATGCTTTTGTGTGTTTTCTGGAAAAAGCGCGGCAATTAGGATTTGAAACGAAGAATGTGGATAATTACGGCGGTCATGTTGACTTTGGCGATGGGGAAGAAACAGTTTCTGTCCTCGGACATCTGGACGTGGTGCCGGAGGGAGAAGGCTGGCGTCTTGACCCTTACAGCGGGACAGTGGAGGACGGATATATTTACGGCAGAGGCACGCTGGACGACAAAGGACCGATGGTGGCGGCGTTGTTTGCCATGAAAGCCCTGAAGGATTCCGGTTACGTACCCGCCAGGCGTATTCGCATGATTTTAGGCCTTGACGAGGAAACCAAATGGGAAGGCATGGAATATTATTTCCAAAGGGAACCCATGCCCGACTACGGTTTTACGCCGGACGGGGAATTTCCCGTTATCAACGGTGAGAAGGGTATGCTGATTTTTGAAATAGCGAAAAAATTTCCGAAGAACCAGTCCAAGGGAGGTCTGTCCTTAAGCAGCTTGTCCGGAGGGTCTGCCGTCAACATGGTGGCGGACAGAGCCAGAGCAGTCGTAAGCGCGGGCAGCCCGGATATCTACAGTCACATCAAGGAGCTGGCGGCAGGCTTTCGGGAAGAAACCGGATATAAATTGCACGTCAGAGGTGTAGGTAAATCAGTGGAAATCGTCACCGAGGGAAAAGCCGCCCACGGCGCCGCGCCGGAGGAGGGTCTCAACGCTATTTCCATTATGATGGAGTTTCTGGGAAAACTGAACTTTTCCAGTGATGAAGTTAACGTATTCTTCGACTTTTACAATAAATACATCGGTTTTGATGTGGACGGGCAGAGACTGGGATGCGGTTTGGCCGATGAAGCTTCCGGCAAGCTGACCCTGAATGTGGGCCTGGTTCACTGTGACAAGGAGGCTGCAGGTCTTGTTGTCAATGTCAGATATCCGGTGACCTGCACGGAAGAGCAGGTTTACGAAGGAATACTGCCGGTGCTGAATCAGTACGATATGGGGCTGATTAAGCATGGCGGCAAGGAACCCATTTATATGGAACCTGACAGCCCGATGATTCGGACTCTGATGGAGGTCTACCAGAGTCATACCGGCGATACGGAAAGCAGACCGCTGGTGATTGGAGGCGGTACTTATGCCAAGGCAGCGAAGAATACCGCCGCTTTTGGAGCGCTGTTTCCGGGGGACGCCGACCTGATGCACCAGAAGGACGAAAGACTTTCTCTGGACCGCTTTATGACTATGACGAGAATTTATGCTGACGCCCTTTACAAGCTGACGCAGCCGGATTTTACCCTGATGGAGGAAAGCCTATGAAAAAAATGACAACTTTACAAATTGCCAAGCTGGCGCTGATGATAACCATTTCCTGCGTTTTAGTGCTTTTGATTAGGATTCCATTTCCGCCGGCGCCGTTTTTAGAGTACGACCCTGCGGATATTCCAATTTACATCACTACCTTCGCCTTCGGCCCTGTGGCCGGGCTGACGGTTACGCTGATTGTCAGTCTGATTCAGGCCTTTTTACTGGGCGGCGCCGGAGTATACGGTTTTCTGATGCATATGCTTGCCACGGGGCTCTTTGTGCTGGTAGCGGGATTGATGTACCGCCGCAAAAAGACTAAGAAAGAAGCCGTCATGGCGCTGGTTTTAGGCGTCTTGGTCACAGTGGCGGCCATGTGCGTGTTCAACTATTTTGTAACGCCCCTTTATATGGGTGTGCCTACATCAGCGGTGGTTGCCATGATTCCAACGGTTATTATCCCGTTTAACTTGCTCAAGGCAGGCATCAACGCGATTATCACATTCCTGGTTTACAAGAGAATTTCCGGATTTTTACACAAGGAATAATCGGATGGGGCGGAGATAGAAGAACCATGAGAGAAGTTATAATCAGAAACGAAGAAGAGACCAGGGCTTTTGGACATGAACTTGCAAATGGGCTAAAGCCCGGTACGGTCCTTGCCCTCATCGGTGACCTGGGCACGGGAAAGACTACTTTGACAAAATATATAGCGGAAGGGCTTGGGGTTGCTGAAATGCTGACAAGCCCTACTTTTACGATTGTCCGGGAGTATCATTCCGGCAGACTTCCCCTGTACCATTTTGATGTGTATCGCCTCGAAAATGCCGAGGACCTTTTTGAAATCGGCGTCGAGGAATATTTTTACGGCAGAGGCGTGTCCGTTGTGGAGTGGGCGGACCGGGCGGCGGAGTTTCTGCCCGATGAAACCCTGTGCATTTTTATCGAGTATGGGGAAAAAGAAGGAGAGCGAATCTATAAATGTACATTTTAGCAATCGAAACCACCGGCCCTAAAGGCTCGGTGGCTGTCATAGACGGAGAAGGAACCGTAACCATGAGAGTCTCCGGAGAGGAAATGAACCATCTGAAGGATTTGATGCCCATGGCCCGGCAGATTCTCTCTGAGAGGGGAATTGCCAAGGCAGACTTATCAGCCGTCGCTGCGTCCATAGGCCCGGGCTCTTTTACCGGTATTCGTATCGGCGTTGCCTCGGCGCGGGCCATAGCGCAGGCCCTTTCCATTCCGGCGGTGGCAGTGCCTACTCTGGACGCTTTTAAGATAAAATGTGACGGTACCACTCTGGTTGCGCCGATTTTCAATGCCCGCAGGGGCCAGGTCTACGGCGGCGTTTTTGATGAAGAAGGCAGAGATATTTTGAAAAGCGGACCCTACATGCTGACAGACTGTTTTGCCGCTTTGGACAGATATCTTGCCGAGAGACGAGACCAGTTGCCCTGCGGTATGTTAGAAGCGGTTGCCGTAAAGTTTTACGGAGACGGTATTGACGCTTATGAAAAGCAGCTGGCGGATTTTTCTGAGGAGATGACGGCAAAATACGGTACAGTCAAGGTGATTTTGGCAGAACGTCAGATTCGATACCAGACCGCAGAAATGACCGCTGTCTGCGCTCTCGAAAGATACCTGGCGGGACAGACGGTAACAGTAGAGGAGCTTCTGCCTGATTACATGCGGGCTACAGAGGCAGAGCAGAAGCTGAAAGACGGCAGTCTTGCCAAAGAGCGGCAGGCCAAGATGGCCCGGTTTATGGCAAGGTAAAAGGGCCTGCAGAAAGCAGCTTTAGGAGACGAGGAGAAAGATGGCGGAACTGATTATCAGAAGAGGCGTCGGAAGTGACGCAGATGATATGGAAATACTGGAAAAACAGTGTTTTTCGGTTCCATGGAGCAGAGAATCGCTGATTTACGATTTGACGGAGAACCCTCTTGCCGTCTACTTTGTGGCAGAATTTGAAAGTCACGTGGTAGGATATGCAGGCGTGTGGGCCATCGCAGGAGAGGGGCATATCACCAACGTGGCCGTATCTCCGGATTACCGCAGATTTCATATCGGAACTGCTCTGATTGAAGTCATGCTGAGGGAAACAGAGGCGGCGGGCATAGCTGCCCATACCCTTGAGGTGCGCGCCGGCAACAGTCCCGCTATTGGTTTATATAAAAAGTTCGGTTTTAAGGCAGCCGGCGTTCGCAGAGGTTACTATGAGGACAACGGTGAAGACGCTGTTATCATGTGGCGAAAGCAGGAAGATTGAGCCGGCTGACACCGGGTTTCATACATATTTCAGAAAAGCTTCGGCAAACATAATCGTAAGCAGACGGCGGCAAGGTCCGGGAAAATTGTCTGCGCGAGGAGGAATATGTATGGAACAGAAAATACCTTATGACGACATTGAAAGACAGGGAAGCTTCATGGAAATTTGCACCCGCTGCAGCCGATTTGAAAGAAGATACGATTTCGACGCTTTCACCATGGCAGACTACCAGTCCTGCGAAAACTGCAGGCACCTGGGGCCCGATGACCGCTGCAGGGTGAAATAGCCGGGCGGGAACCCGGTGAAAGCATAAATGAGGGAGACTATGAAAGACGGAAAATTTTTGACAATGGGAATTGAATCCAGCTGTGATGAGACTTCGGCTGCTGTGCTTGCAGACGGCCGGAAGGTTTTAAGCAATGTGATATCGTCGCAGATTGATATTCACACGGCTTTTGGCGGTGTGGTACCGGAGATTGCTTCCCGTCACCATCTGGAGAATATGAATCGGGTCATAGACCAGGCTTTGAATGAGGCCGGTGTAACCCTTGATGAAATCGACCTTCTTGGCGTTACCAACGGACCGGGACTTATCGGTGCGCTGCTGATGGGGGTTGCTACTGCCAAAGCCCTGGCTTTTGCAAAGGATATTCCCCTTGTCAGCGTCAATCACATGCACGGCCATGTCAGCGCCAACTTTATTGCCTATCCGCAGCTGGAGCCGCCTTTTATGTGTCTCATCGTTTCCGGCGGACATACCAACATTGTGGAACTTGAGGACTACAACTGTTGTACCGTACTGGGCGGCACCAGAGATGACGCCGTGGGGGAAGCCTATGACAAGGTTGCACGGGTCATCGGCCTGGGCTATCCCGGAGGTCCTAAAATTGACCGCATCGCAAAGGAGGGAAATCCGGAGGCCATTCATTTTAAAAGAGTTTTTTTGGAAAAGGGCAGCCTGGACTTCAGTTTCAGCGGCCTGAAAACGGCGGTGCTCAACTACTTGAATACGGAGAAACAGGCAGGCAGAGACATTTGCGCGGCAGATGTGGCGGCAAGCTTCCAGGCCGCTGTTATGGAAGTCATCATTTCCAAGACCATGGAGGCTGTCAGAAGCAGAGGAAAAGACAAGCTGGTGCTGGCGGGAGGCGTTGCGGCCAACTCATATCTTCGGGAGAAACTGCAGGCAGAGTGCGATAGGGAAGGTGTAAAGCTTTTCGTACCGGAGCCGGTGCTGTGCACCGATAACGCTGCCATGATTGCCTGTGCCGCATACTATAAATATAAGGCCGAGGGAGCAGATGACCTGTTTATGGACGCCTTTCCCGGCCTGGCAATTTAACGGGTGAAGTTATGATTATTTTATCTGCAAAGGATATTACAAAAACTTATGGTGTGGATACGATTTTAGAGAACGTGTCCTTTCACGTCAATGAGGGAGACCGCGTCGGCATTGTCGGCGCCAACGGCGCAGGCAAGACCACACTCCTCAATATTCTGGCGGGCGAGCTTTCAGCCGACGGCGGACAGTTTTTCGTCTCTCAAAACGTAACCATCGGTTATCTGAAACAAAAGAATTACTTTGACAGCCAGTCCACGGTTTTGGAAGAGGTGCGGAAGATTTTCAAGCCCATTGAGGACATGGAAAAGGAGATGACCGAGCTTTCCGTAAAAATCGGTCAGCTTGGCGCTGAGGCCGGCTGTTTTATGAACCGATACGCAAAGCTTGAAGACGACTTCCGCAATCAGGGAGGCTATTCCTATAAAAGCGAAATGATTGGCATTCTCAACAGCATGGCCTTTGGTGAAGAATACTACGACAAGAAAATCAGCACCCTGAGCGGCGGTGAGAAAACCCGTCTGGCGCTGGCCTGTTTGCTCTTGGAAAAGCCCGATATTCTGTTTCTGGACGAGCCGACCAATCATCTGGACATCGGCACCCTGAAGTGGCTTGAACAGTATTTGAAAGGATATAAAGGCACCATCATTATGGTTTCTCACGACCGATACTTTCTGGACCAGATGACAAACCGGATTTTCGAGGTGGAGCACCACAAGCTGAAAGCCTACGACGGTAATTACAGTCAGTTTGCCGAGAAAAAAAGGGCCCTGCGGGAAGCTGAAATGCGGGCGTACAATAAACAGCAGACGGAGCTGCGCCGGCAGGAAGATATGATTCGCAGATTCAAGGAAAGAGGTACCGAAAAGCTGGCTAAGCGTGCCGCCTCCAGAGAGAAGCGCCTTGCCCAGGTGGAAAGGCTGGAGCGGCCTGAAGCGGAGCTTGGCAAGATGAAAATACGCTTCCGACAGGAGTACCAGAGCGGCAATGATGTGCTTTACGGTGAAAATTTGGCAAAGTCCTTCGGCTTCGGTGCGGGACGCAGGGATTTGTTTGCCCATGTCAATTTCGATATCAAACGGGGAGAGCGGATTTGTATTGTCGGACCTAACGGCGTGGGTAAAACTACGCTGCTTCGGATTCTCATGGAAGAGATTTCCCCCAGCGAGGGATACTTAAAGATTGGGCATAATGTCAAGTTCGGTTACTATGACCAGGGACAGCTTTTACTCAACGACGCGGCTACTGTCATGGATGAGGTCCACGATTCCTATCGCTTATACAAGGATGCGGAAATCCGGTCTGTTTTAGGCAGGTTCCTGTTTAAAAACGATCAGGTATTCCTGCAGGTAGGTTCTCTGTCCGGCGGTGAAAAGGCCAGACTTTCCCTTCTGAAGCTGATGCTTGGCGGCGCCAACGTATTACTTTTGGACGAACCGACCAATCATCTGGATATCGCCTCTAAGGAGGTCTTTGAGGACGCTCTGCTGGAGTATCCGGGCACCGTCATCGTGGTATCCCACGACCGGTATTTCCTCAGCAAAATTCCTACCAGAATACTGGAACTGGAAAAGGACGGATTAACCGAATACCTGGGCGCATATGATTACTATATAGAAAAAAAGGCGTCGGTGGAAAGCGGCCGCAAATATCTGAAAGAGATGGCGGAAAACGTCGGTAGCGAAGCCTCTGAAAAGACTGGCAGCGGCAGCCAACAGGAAAAGACTCTGACGGCGGCAGAAGAACGGGCGCTGAAGAAGCAGCTTGAGGCGCAGGAGAGGAGAGCCGCCAGAGAGAAAGAAAAGCTGGAAGGACTCATCGAGGAGTATGAAACTTCCATCGCTGAAAACGAAGAGGAAATGTGTAAAACAGAGAACTTGTCCAATCATCAATATTTGGAGGAGCTTGACAAAAAAAACAAGGCGCTGCGGGTAAAATTGGAAGAAGCCTATGAAAAATGGATGGAAATGTAGCAAATTGCTTAAAAAACCCAAAATTTATCTTGCATTACATAAGACGGTAAACTATAATAAATGCTGTAATAAGTAATGACACAGATGGAGGTTAATTATGACTTTTGATAAGATTAGGTCAATTATTATGGAACAGCTGAGTGTTGGAGAATCTATGGTAACAATGGATACGAACCTGATGAAGGATTTGGAAGCGGATTCCCTGGACGCTGTAGAAATTATTATGGCCCTGGAGGAAGAATTTGGTATCGAGATTCCAGATGAAGAAGCAGAGAAGTTCCAGCTAGTAGGCGATTTAGTAAGATATGTCGAAGACCATTGCGAACAAGAATAACTAAGGAAAACCCGTCAGCAATGACGGGCTTTTTAGTAACAAAGAATATCGGTTTTAGATATTCTTATATCTTTAACATAGCAGATGTAGTAAAAAGTTTTAGAGAGGGTGATGAATTATGAAAAACGCGAAGATATCCAATGCGGTTATCAAAAGACTGCCGAGGTACAGACGGTATCTCATCGAACTAAGAAAAAAAGGTGTAGAGAAAATTTCTTCCAAGGAGTTCAGCAATCTGATTGGCTATACGGCATCTCAGATTCGTCAGGATTTGAACAACTTCGGCGGCTTCGGGCAGCAGGGATACGGATACAGCGTATCGGGCCTTTACGATGAAATCAGCGCAATTTTGGGTCTGGACAAAGAATACCGCATGGTTATCATGGGCGCAGGCAATTTGGGACAGGCAATCGCCAAGTACACCCATTTTCATAAGCAGGGCTTCAAGGTGTACGGCGTCTTTGAAGTGAACCCTCTTTTGATTGGCAAAGAACTGGACGGTATGGAAATCATGGACTATGAGGATATCGTGGAGTTTGTCGAGGAAGAAGATATTGATATCGGTATCATCTGCGTAAGCAGAGAAAACGCTCAGGAAGTTGCCGATAAGCTGTCTTTTGCCGGCGTCAAGGGTATTTGGAATTTTGCGCCGACGGACATCGAAGTGCCCAAGCACGTGGCGTTAGAAAATGTACACTTGTCTGACAGCCTTCATTCTCTGGCATATCATATGAACGATATTCAGAAGAAAGAGACGGCCAGCAAGGAAAAGGAAAAGGGCAGAGACGAATAAAGCAGCCGGTCTGAGACATGGCATGGAAAGGATGGCTTTGGAAGCGGCAGGAGGTATGCGCGTCCGGCGTCCCTTGACGAGTAGAAAAAAATAAGGCTGTTTCCGTAACGAAACAGCCTTATCATTTTTGGTTATTTGTTTGATTAACCTTCCACTGGAGCGTCTACCGGGCAGGCACCTGCGCAAGCGCCGCAATCGATACACTTATCAGCGTCGATTACATATGTACCTTCGCCTTCGGAGATAGCTTCAACTGGACATTCTGCTGCACAAGCTCCACAGCTGATGCAAGCGTCAGTAATTTTGTAAGCCATGATATATCCTCCTTTAAGACATGTCTTTGAATCAACTACCATTATAACAGAAGGGCAAGAAATAGTAAAGATGAAAGTTTATACTCTTACGGGGAAAAGTGGAACAGGAAAATCCTACAATGCGATTAACCTGTGTAAAGAAAAGAATATAGAAAGTATTATTGACGACGGTCTGTTTATCTATCGGAATCGGGTAGAGGCCGGGATTTCGGCAAAAAGGCAGAAAACCATGGTAGGCGCCATTAAAACAGCCCTGTTTACCCAAGATGACCATGCTGCCTCTGTGGCTGCACGGATTGCTCAGCTGTCGCCGTCATCAATCCTAATTATCGGAACAAGCGACAGGATGACTGATAAGATTGGGCAGCGGCTGAATCTGCCGGAGGTCAGCGAGAGAATCTATATCGAGGACATCACCAGTGAAGAGGAAAGGGAGATTGCCGATAAGCAGCGCCATGTCTTGGGAAAGCATATTATCCCGGTACCTACTCTGCAGCTGAAGCGGGATTTTGCCGGATACTTTATGGATCCGCTTCGGATTTTCCGCGGCATGAACGTGGGCGGCAAGGCGCAGTTTTCTGAAAAAACCGTGGTGCGTCCTACCTTCAGCTATATGGGGGAATTTTTTATTTCCGAATCGGTTATGAGGGATATCGCTGTCTGTGTGACCGGAGAGGTGGACGGCGTAGCAGCCGTTCTGAAGGTTTACGAAAATACTGCGCCGGACAATCTGATAATGAACACAGAAATTTCCGTTACCGATGATGCTGCCATCTGGGATACCGCCATGGATTTTCAGAAGAGGCTTGCTGAAACCGTGGAATACATGACGGCTTTTAACGTGACGAGAGTCAATGTGGAGGTAAAGGGAATCAGCAGGAAGAGACAATGAAGAAAAACATATATATAATAGAAGAAATTTGTGATTTTTATCCTGAGCATGTCTTTGAATGCGGACAGTGTTTTCGGTGGAATAGGCAGGAGGACGGCTCCTATACCGGTATTGCCGGAGGAAAAGTCGTAAACGTGAGATTCGAGCCTGCGGATTTGGAGCGGAAAACTGGCAGATTGGTGCTTACAGGCTGCAGGGAAGAGGACTTCGAGGGATTTTGGAGACATTATCTGGATTTGAATCGGGATTACGGAAAAATTAAAGGTCAGTTGGGACGAGGAGATAAGGTGATGCGCAAGGCCACGTCCTTTGGCTGGGGTATTCGGATTCTCAATCAGGATTTGTGGGAAACCATCGTGTCTTTCATTATTTCCCAGAATAATAATATTCCGAGAATTAAAGGCTGCATTGAGAAGCTGGCGGAACTGTACGGGGAACCGGTGATGACGGAATGTGAAAGCTTGGCAGCAGATTACAGCGGCGAAGCTAATGCAAAGAGGTGGTACACTCTGCCTACGCCTGAAAAGCTGGCTTCCCTGAGCATAGAAGACCTGGCGCCGGTAAAGCTGGGGTACCGGGCCAAGTATCTGATTGAAACGGCCAAAGCAGTGGGCAATCAGGGGCTTCCTCAAAATAGGGAGGAGCTGACTGGGCTTTGCGGCGTGGGGCCTAAGGTGGCAGGCTGTATTGCCCTGTTCGGCATGAACTGCCGGGACAGTTTCCCCATCGACGTGTGGGTAGCCCGGGTTATGCACCAACTTTACGGCCTGGAGGAGAAAGATAAGGCCGCTATGGCGGCTTTTGCACGGAAAAAATTTGGAAAGCTGGGAGGCTTCGCCCAGCAGTACCTGTTTTATTATATGAGAGAGAATTTTCAGCAGGAGATTCTTTGCTGAAATGACTGTAGAGGATACGGAAAATCGGCGCTGACAGGTATCCTCTTTTTTTATTTTTGTAAAATGAGGCTGCGGGGCGCGGGAGGAGGCGTTTGATATTTGGAAAAGCTGGATATACTCCCTTTGGAAAGGCATACAGGCCAAGGGCCCGGCATAGTTTAATGGAGAAAAGTTCATAAAAAATACACAAAAAAATATAGAAAACATATTGACATTGGAAGAAGATAGAACTACAATAAAGAAGATGATTAGCACTCAATCAAAAAGAGTGCTAATAAATTCAAACCAGTACATATTAAATCAATATATATGGAGGTAGTGAAAATGAGTTTAGGAATTAAGCCGCTTGGCGCCAGAGTTGTAATCAAACAGTTAGAAGCAGAAGAGAAGACCCAGGGCGGAATCATTCTCGCCAGCGCTGCAAAAGAAAAACCGCAGGAGGCGGAAGTAGTGGCAGTCGGTCCCGGAACCAAAGATGAGCCGATGGAGCTGAAGGTCGGCGACAGAGTTATCTTTGCGCAGTACGGCGGAAATACGGTGAAGTATGGCGGCGAAGAATACAAGATTATGAACCAGGCGGATATCCTGGCAATCGTTGAATAATTTGGGAGGTAAAGAGAAATGGCAAAAGATTTATTTTACGGAGAAGAGGCCAGAAGAAAATTACAGGCTGGCGTTGACAAATTAGCAGACACAGTGAAAATTACTATCGGTCCTAAGGGCAGAAACGTTTTAATCAACAAGTCCTTTGGTTCCCCGTTGATTACCAATGACGGCGTTACAATCGCCAGAGAAATTGAGCTGGAGGACGCGGTGGAGAACATGGGAGCCCAGCTGGTAAAAGAAGTTGCCACCAAGACCAACGACGTTGCAGGCGACGGAACTACTACAGCTACTCTGCTGGCACAGATTATCATCAAGGAAGGATTTAAGAATGTAGCTGCAGGCGCTAATCCTATGGTACTGAAGAGAGGTATCCAGGGTGCAGTTGAAACAGCAGTAGAAAAGATTGCTACAATTTCCCAGAAAGTAGAAACAAAAGAAAGCATTGCACAGGTAGCATCCGTTTCCGCGGCTGACGAAACTATCGGTGAACTGATTGCCGAAGCTATGGAAAAAGTAGGAAACGACGGCGTTATCACTGTGGAAGAAGCCAAATCTCTGGGTACAACCCTGGACGTAGTAGAAGGTATGCAGTTTGACAGAGGCTATCTGTCCGCATACATGGTATCCGATACAGAAAAGATGGAGGCCGTTTTAGACAATCCGCTCATCTTATTAACTGACAAGAAAATCAGCAATATTCAGGAACTGCTGCCTCTGTTAGAGCAGGTGGTTAAGATGGGCCGCAAGCTGCTGATTGTCGCTGAAGATGTAGAAGGCGAAGCATTAACGACATTAGTACTGAACAAGCTGAGAGGAACCATCGACTGCGTAGCAGTAAAGGCGCCTGGTTTCGGCGACAGAAGAAAAGCTATGATGGAAGATATTGCAGTCCTCACCGGCGGCGTTGTTATCAGCGAAGAAGTTGGCTATGATCTGAAAGAAGCTACTATTGATATGTTAGGCCAGGCTTCAACTGTTAAGGTTGACAAGGATTCTACCGTTATCGTAAGCGGCGCAGGTGAAAAGGAAGATATTTCCGCAAGAATCAACTCCATCAAGAAGCAGATTGAAGAGACTGAGTCAGAATTTGATAAGGAAAAGCTGCAGGAAAGACTGGCTAAACTGTCCGGCGGCGTGGCAGTTATCAAAGTCGGCGCTGCTACAGAAACTGAATTGAAGGAAAGAAAGCTGAGAATTGAAGACGCACTGAACGCGACTAAGGCTGCAGTAGAAGAAGGCATTGTTGCCGGCGGCGGCGTGGCTTTATGCAGTGCAATTCCGGCTGTTGCAAAATACATTGAAGGTCTGGAAGGCGACGAGAGAACCGGCGCTAAGATTATCGAAAGAGCGCTGGAAGAGCCTGTTAGACAGATTGCCGAAAATGCGGGCTTTGAAGGCAGCGTAGTTGTCGCTGAGGTGAAAAAGCAGAAGGACGGCTACGGTTTCAACGCTGCAACTGAAGAATATGTAGATATGATTGAAGCCGGCATCGTTGACCCAGTGAAGGTTACTCGTTCCGCACTTCAGAATGCGGCTTCCGCTTCCGCTATGCTGCTGACAACAGAAGCAGGCATTGTGGATATCAAGGAAGATACACCGGCTATGCCTGCAGGTATGCCTGGCGGCGGCATGGGCGGCATGATGTAATCAATAGAAGAGGATTGGGAAGAGAGAAAACTGCAAATTGGCATAGAAACGAGAAGAGGTGGGATGTCCCATCTCTTCTTTTTCAATTGGGACTAAAGGGCAGGAGCAAAGGGGGCCGGGAAATGACGGCAGCCAGGTCGTAGGAACCGCAGCTTGGGCGTTCTAAAATGTTGAAAAATCAACCCATAGAGGGATGTTAATACTTTTAGTACCAGGAAATTAAAAGAAATTCAACCCTTTTATGGAGATGTATTTATCCGCATAAACCCTCGATAAATGGCTAAATTCAGCGATTCTTGCCGACTTTTGGAGGAACAGAAAGCACAGCATCTAGTAGAAAAAATGCAGCCATTCCACAATTTACTATTGGAAAGTCGGATAATTTGTGTTATAATGTGGACAAATGAAATAATCGTGAATAATGTTTCATAGCGCGGACACAAACAATTGTTGGTTTGCATTGATTCAACAGGCTTTCCTTATTAACCCAAAAGCCAGTTTTTGGAATATTTTTTTCCAAAAAGTAGAAAAAATGCTTGCCAAGATTGGGGTGTTTGAGTTATACTCATTGTGAACTATCATTTCATTTGTCAGTTTTGCGCACAAAGGCGTATAACTATAATCTTAAAAAACACAAAAAAAGAGGGAGGAATTCTTAAAATGAAGAAATTTTTAACAGTGCTTCTTGCATTGTCAGTTGTCTTCACTTACAGCTTCTCATCTGTAGGCGCAGTATTTGCTGCTGAGTATACATTAGATGATTATGCTCAAGCACTTACCGCAGAAAAAAGCGCACAGTTAAATTACTTAACAAGCGCTAAAAATCAGGCTGTAGGTTCATATACATATGACGAAGACGGTTTCACTGAAATTGACGGCGTTAAGTATATGAAAGCTGCCCTTGAAGCTGCTGCTGATGAAGTCATCTCTGACTTAACTAAAGAGATGGATGCGGAAATCAACAATGTTTTAAATGGAACTTTCCCAACATCTGTTGCACCTGACGCATCAGTTGCTGCAATTCGTACCATTGGTGACAAAGCAGCTACAAAAGCCTTAATGACAGCTGAATTAGCGAAGAAAACTGAAACTTTAAACAAGACTCAGGCTCCTTTAACTAAGGCTTTTGTTGAAGGAAAATTAGTTGTTGACTTAAGCAAGTACAACTCAACAGACAAGAAGTATGATGTTGATTATAATGCAGGTAGTGACTTAACTGCTGCTCAGGCTGTACAGAAGGCCATCGACATCGCTACAGAAAAAATCGCAGCTGCAGCTAAAGAAACAACTGATGCTGCTAAGATTAGCGGTTATATGAACGCTTACACAGAATTCAAAGCTGCTATGGACAAAATTAAGACCATTGCTGACGAAGAATTTGAAAGCGGAATCAATGCAGGTACAGTAGAAGCTGCTGTTGAGTTATATGCAAAAGAAGCTTTAGATGCTATTGCTACCGCTCTTAATATCAATCCTAATATGGCAGCTGATGATGTTGAAAACTGGAAGAGCACTGCTACAGGTACTTTAAATGCTTTCTGGGAAGCTGATAAGACCAATGTGAACAAAGGCGAATTCTTTGGCGTTGCTATTGCTAACATTGAGAAAGTTACCAGAACTGAAGTTGCTGCAGTAAACGCCGCTTACAAAGCTGCCGTTGCTTCTGCAAAGGCTCCTATTAAATCATATGCTGATGGAAAGGTTTCCGCTGTAACAGACCTTATAGCTGAAATTAAAGACCAGAGTAAGTTCGATTCATTAGCAAACGCTATGGAAGCAGCTGATGTATATGCTGACGTAGTAGCTGCAGGCGAAAAGATGAAAGCCACATACGAGTTTGGCGTTAAAAAGTACGATGACGCTAAGGTTGAACAGGCTGTAAAGGCTGCAGAAGCATTAGTATATGCCGATATTAAGGATGGATTCAAAGCAAAACCTGCTGACTATATCGAAGCAGCTGCTAACAACGAAGGTATTACCTTAGACGCAGAAAACTATGAATTGCAGAGATTCAACAAAGCTGTTGAAGACGCTGCAAAGAAGATGTACAAAGACGGTACCAAAGCCACAGTTGTACAGGTAAAAGTTTCTTACGGTGATGGCAAGACAGCAGAAGCTGACTTAGTTTACTTGCAGGGAACTTACTATGTTACTGATGCTGCTGTAAAAGCAGACTGGGAAAAGATTGCCAAAGCTGCTATCGATGATTTAAAGGCTGCGCAGTCCTATGACGAAATCAACGCTATCATGGCTCAGGCTGCTGAAGATTTCGGTAAGTTATTAAAGGCCGATGGTGCTCAGGACGTTATCACTGCAAGAGCTAGCTACGTGAAGGCTTTAAATGACTATGGCACATTAAAGAAAGGCTTATTAGAAGATAAGGATTATCCTGATGCAAATGTAGACGCTGCAGTAGCACAGGGAGAAAAGTTAATCAACAAAGCTACTACCGTAGACGCTGTAAAGGCCGCCTATGAAGAAGCCAAAGCTTTAGTTGACGCTCTTAAGACAGCCGACGAGTTAAAGGCTGCAAAAGAAGCCGTTGAAAAGCAGATTGCTGCACTTCCTTACACTTCACAGTTAACTGTTGCTGATAAGGCAGCTGTGAGAGCTGCTTATGAAGCATACGACGCTTATATGAACATGGCTGGCGCGGCTGATATTGCTGCTGCAAGCAAAGCCTTATTACAGGAAAAATATGATAAGGTAAATGAATTAGAAGCAAAAGCTATTGAAGAAAAAGCAGAAGCTCTCAATAAGCAGTTAGCTAAATTGACAGGCTCTGATGTAGATATCGCTGCAAAAGCTGCTTTAAAGGCTGACGTAGATGCAGTTTTAGCTGAAGCAAAGGCATTAGAAGATGAAATCGATGATGTTAATGAAAACTACACAGGTTTCTTAAAAGTTGTATCTTTAGATGAAGCTGACGACCTGGAAGATGTAGATATGATGGGGGCAGTTGCAGAAGATGCTTATATTAAACTGGTAAAAGCTGCAAAAGAAGGCGCTACTGTTGAAGAAATGAAAGAAGCATTAGCTGCTTACAACGCTTTAACTGATAAGCAGAAATACAGCATCGATGCCAGCGCATTACAGTTTGCTAAGATTATCGAGAAGAGACTCAATGATATTGCTATCAGCAGCGTAGAGTCCCTGAAGATTTCTGTATCCACTAAGCTGTACAAAGGCTCCAAGATTAGAGTTAACTGGAAGATTAAGGGTGGCGACGCTTCTTATGCCGATGGATACCAGGTATGGAAATCCAAGAAGGCTCAGTCCGGTTACACTATCATGGGTAAGACTACTAAGTCCTACATGGATAACAAGAAAGGCCTGAAGAAGGGAACCAGAATGTACTACAAAGTTAGAGCATACGTTGAAATCGACGGCGTTAAGTATTACTCTGACTGGTCCAACAAGGGCAACAGAATCTACAAATAAGATTCATAAAAAAACAATATGAGAGGAACGGGTTATCTCGTTCCTCTTGTTTTTGTATCAAAAGGAATTTAAATAGGCATATCATCACAGATTAAGGAAAGGACAGAGATTATGAAAAAACTTTTGGCAGTCGTGCTGTCAGTTGCCATGTTGCTTTCTATGCTGCCTGGTACAGCTTTCGCAGCTGACACTGCTCCTTCGGAACTCCCATCTGATATTAGCGGTTACAGTTTAAAAATGACAGACGTTGGTACACTAACTTATAACGGGAAAGTACAAAATCCAGTTGCCGGCATAGAGAAGGACGGAACATCCTACACTCTGGCTCAGCTTACTGAAGCAGGATATGAAGTAAAATACACCGCCGCGGCAAACAAGACGGCACAGATTGATGCCGGTGTAACGAATGTAACAATTGAACCCAAGCAGGAAGCCTCTGGCAGTACAGTAACCGGCACGGTTACCGGAAGCTACACCATTACACCAAAAGCAATTAACGCTTCTACGATTACAGAAGGATATATGCCGCCAGTTGTAAAGGGCGAAACCATTACAGCTGATGATATTAAGCTGCAGGATAGCGAAAGTGGTAAATCTTTAGCTGCCAAAACAGACTTTACACTTACAGATGTAATTGTCAGCGGTGAAGCGGGAACAAAACAAACTGTAACAATCAGCGGTACAAACAATTATTCCGGAGAAAGAACTATTGAATTATCCATAGGAAAAAATCTCAGCGATTCTTCCATCAAGATAACTACTTCTCCATCCACATTTACTTACAACGGTATGGCACAGACCTTCTCAAGCGTGACGGTTTACGATGAGGACAACAGAGCTTATCTGACGGCTAATCGAGATTATGTGATTTCATATAAAAACAATATAAACGCAGGTAAAAGCGCAGTCCTGGTTCTGGAGGGAAGAGGCGGTTATGCTGGCACGAAAGAAGTGGCTTTTGAGATTAAGCAGAGAAGTATTGCTTCTGTATCCATCGAATCGATACCAAATCAATTAGTAGGCGTCACCCCTTCTCCAGTCATCAAGGATACTGGTATTACAGGGCAGCCTGTATTAAAAGCGGGCGTAGATTATACTGTCGAATGCACAGATAACAATGCCGCAGGTACGGCGACTCTTATCGTTCGTGCCAATGAAAGCGGCAATTATACAGGCTATATAACTAAGTCTTTTAATGTAAGAAAACCTTTGAATGCACTCGTACAGCCAGACCCAGTTACCTCCTATTCTTACACTGGTTCTGTTGTAACGCCGAAAGTCACTGTAAAAGCAATTGATGTAACGGAAACTTATCTCTTAAACAGGGATTATGTTATCGAAGGCGGTAGTAATATCCAGGTAGGCACCTATACTTACTACATTGTGGGAACGGGTAACTTTGCTGGTAAATATGGGCCGTACACCTATACCATCGAACCACAAGCCTTGGATGCCAAGGCGACAGCCACCCTCTCCGGAGACACGTTCACCTACACAGGTAAAGCCGTAGAGCCGTACGTTACCGTAACCTGCGGAGGAAGGACTCTGCGGAAAGACGTGGACTACACGGTGTCCTATCTGAACAACAGCCGTATCGGAACTGCTTCTGTTATCGTCTACGGGAAAGGCAACTACACCGGGTCTATCACAA
>CBCTFZ010000052.1:0-18918 GCA_965146355.1 uncultured Emergencia sp.
AGAGCTATGGGCTCTTTTTTTCTATTTCTTTTTACACCATTATACGGGCATAACCGCCGATTCGCGTAATTTATACATATGTTCAGTAAAAATAATAAAACATGTATAACTATCACCTGGGAAGGAGAAATAGAGTTATACATGTTTTTTGTTTTTTTGGATATTTTGGTTAACTTCCATTTAGAAAAGAATATACAAAGGGGCTGCCCCGCATTAACGGTTATTTTCCGTTAATGGGCCCAGCCCCTCAGTTCTTCACAAAATGGTTATTTAGCTGCTTTACCAATCTGATAGCCTTTTTCAAAAGCTTCCAGGTTCATCGGCAGAAATTCTGGTTTTTTCTTACCCAGCTTGTTCTTAATGGTTTCGATGATGACTTCCTTAGGAACAACTTCTGTAGCGCCGATATACGCACCCAGCATGATGATGTTGAGCACCTTAGGATTTCCCATTTCCAGAGCCATTTCAGTTACAGGAACCTTGATGACCTTGATATCGTCTCTCTCTATCGGAGAGATTACGATAGAGCTGTTGATCAGCAGGTTTCCGCCCGGTTTCAGCTTTCCGAGGAATCTGTGAAGGGACGGGTCGTTCATCACAATCATGTCCTCCATAGCTTCCATAACCGGCGCGCCGATTTCGTCGTCGGAGATAACCACATAGCAGTTGGCAGTACCTCCGCGCATTTCAGCGCCGTAGGAAGGGAAGTAAGTAACGTGTTTATCTGTTGATTCGCAAGTTGCCTGAGCCAAAAGAGTTCCTAGCATCATGACACCCTGTCCGCCAAATCCGGCAACAAGTAAATTTCTTTCCATGTTCTATTCCTCCTTTGATTTGTCTCTAAATACGCCCAGCGGGAATTCCTTCAGCATGTTTTCGTTTAAGAAATCCAGCGCTTTCATTTCGTTCATGCCCCAGTTAGTCGGACATGTAGTAACAATTTCAACCATGGAGAAGCCTTTTCCGTCAATCTGATTCTGGAAAGCCTTCTTGATGGCTGCCTTGGTCTTGCGGACATTAGCCGGTGTGTTGCAGCTGGTTCTCTCCAGATAAGCCGGTGCAGTCAGCTGGCTCAATACTTCGCACATGTGGATTGGATATCCGTGCTCTTCCGGATTTCTTCCCTTTGGCGCAGTGGTAGCCTTCATGCCGATTAAAGTAGTCGGCGCCATCTGTCCGCCTGTCATGCCGTAAATTCCGTTGTTGACGAAGATAACAGTGATGTTTTCGCCTCTGTTGGCAGCGGAAACGGTTTCACCTAAACCGATGGAAGCCAGGTCTCCGTCGCCCTGATATGTATAAACTAAAGAGTCCGGATTGGATCTCTTCAGACCTGTCGCTACCGCACAGGCTCTTCCGTGAGCGGAAATGTTCAGGTCATGGGATACGTATAACTGACCCAGTCCGCAGCAGCCTACGCCTTCGCAGCGGACTAATTTGTCCAGCATACCCAATTCTTCAACAACTTCGCCGATAAGCTTATGCACTGTTCCGTGCATACATCCAGGACAGAAGCCGGATACGGTTTCAGGTTTGATACCAATGGTTCTCTTATATACTTTTTCCATTATAATACCTCCTTTACCAGTTCATGGGCTGCAGCCATGACTCTTTCCTTAGTCATAACCTCGCCGCCGGACCTGAGACATTCTTTGATTGGACATCTGCCGTGTACAGCGTGGTCAACATCCCATCTCATCTGTGCAGGGATGGACATTTCGATATCCAAAATGCCTTTTACTCTGTCAAAGTGGAGATTTTCAAAGGACTTATAAGGGAATGGGTGAATTGCGATTGGTCTGATGAGGCCGGCCTTGATGCCTTCTGCTCTCAGTTCTTTCACCGCAACCTTGGCGATACGAGCGGAGATGCCATAAGCAGTCAGGATGATTTCCGCGTCATCAACCATGATTTCTTCTACTCTGACATCCTTTTCAGCCCAGGACTTATATAATTTAGCAGCTTCGATGTTAACAGGCTCAAAACCGCCGCCAACGCCGCCCGGCAGGATTCTAACCTGTTCTTCTGGGCTGTGGCCTACTGCGGAAACAGCTCTGCGCGCTTCTTTCATTGCAGCTACTTCTTCCTGTGTCTTCATCGGAGGCAGTTCAACAGGCTCCATCATGGTACCCATAACGCCGTCTGTCAGAATCAATACCGGGTTGTTGTCTCTTTCTGCCAGGTCAAATGCTTCGTAGGTCATGTCTACTGCTTCCTGTACGGTAGAAGGAGACAGAACAATCATTTCAAAACCGCCGTTGCCGGAGGCCTTTGTTGCCTGCAGATAGTCCTGCTGTGCCGGCTGGATAGCGCCGATACCAGGGCCGCCTCTGCCTACGTTTACGTATACGATTGGCAGACGAGCCGCAGCGCAGTAGGATACGCCTTCGCTGTAAAGGCTGATACCTGTACTGGAAGAAGAACTCATGGAACGGGTTCCTGTCTGTACAGCGCCGTAAAGCATGTTTACAGAAGCAACTTCGCTTTCGCCCTGTACGAATACGCCGTCAACTTCCGGCATTCGTCTTGCGAAATATTCCGGAATTTCGTTCTGTGGTGTGATTGGGTAGCCGGCAAAGAATCTACAGCCAGCTCTGGTAGCTGCTTCCGCGATTGCTTCGCAGCCCTTCATAAATACTCTTGCCATTTTTTCTAAACCTCCCTATAAACCTCGATTGCTGCGTCAGGACATACAACTCCGCAGGCCGCACAGCCGATGCAGTCGTCCGGATTAGCGGCAACGACAAACTGATAGCCTTTAGAATTTACCTTTTCGCCGATTGCGAGTACCTTCTTAGGGCAGAATTTTACGCAATAGCCGCAGCTCTTGCAGCTTTCTGCTCTAATTTCTACTTTTCCTTTTGCCATTTTGATTACCTCCTTAATGGTTGTTTCGGCCAGGGAACCTTATAGGGACAGCGTCCTGCAAATTTATCAGCGGCCTGACGCTATCCGTATCAGGATTTCGTTCCAAAACCTGTTTCGGCTAAACGAACCTTATGCCTGGGCCTTCGGAATTATGCCAGAATCGGCTCAGCATAACCGGGCCGGCAAAAAACGGGGTCCGTAACCTTTATTCAATAACCCCTTTGTGCCAGAGGGGTAGTTGACATAGTTGACCGATTTCTCAGTCTGTATTCCACTCGTAGGTTAAATACAGACGAATCGGAAGCAGCGGTGTATCCGTTTTCCCTTGGATTTCCGGACAAAGGTGTTCCATGGCGCACATATACTCTACATCGAGATATTCGCCAATCAGCTCCTTTACCTGCTCATTGCCCGCGATAACCTCCTCTGCCGTCGTAGAAGTCCCTACATTGGGATTGCTCATAATGGAAACATTGGCAAGGTCGATACGGGCCATGCCCAGAACTCTCGCCATGGTACCGTCTATGGTCACCAAATCCCTGGACCAAGGTCTGTATGCGTTGATTACGAAAAAGTTCTGCGTATTGGGCCTGTTGAGAAAGGGCGAAAAAGCGCCGATTAGCCTGGAACCGATATGGTCTCCGCCTACGTCCAGAATGACAACGCTGCCTTCATCGGCCAGATGATTGCGCACGCCGCCCGGAATGGTAGGTGCGTCAAAGAACTGGTCTTCATAATGAACTACGATTCCCTCGGTCTCCAGACGGCCCGCTACGTCCCGGGATCGAAACAGCGGCTTGGTCTGGTCCATATCGAAAAAATGAACGGCCTTATCAGTCAGCTTAGCCGCGCAGAGGGCAAAATTAATAGCAATCTCGCTTTTGCCGCTGCCTGCTTCTCCTACGAAAACAAAGTTCTTCTTGGTCTTCAAAAGTTCTCTTAAAATGTGTTCCATCAAAACTCTCCCATTTTTATGTTCACTTTCACTACTATTGTAACGAATCTCCATCTCAATGTCAAATTATTTTTCAGAAAGTATGACTTTTTGTCTGGCGCTTTTCAAAACCCTTTTTTCAGGCCAAAGTTCCATAGAAAAACGCCCGGAAAAATCCGGATAAACCGGATTTTTCCGAGCGTTTTCTTCATATCTATTGCGGCTGCCGCAGCATAGCCAAAAGCTGGGAGAGACTAGGCAGCTTTCCTCGGTACAGAGCCATCATCTTGTAGATTCTGCCGGCCAAAGCAGCCATCACCACCGCGGTAACCAGCACAATCAGCAGACTGGCCAATCCCTTTATCAGAGAAACCGAGCCCAGCATCACCTTTGCAGGCATTATCATAATGGAGGTGAACGGTACCCAGTCCAGCCAGGAGGCGGCCTCCGCGCCGCTTTCAAGACCTCCCGACAGCAGGCAGGCGAAGAAGCTGGCAACCAAAGCCAGGGTAAAGACAATGTTGGTAGAGGCCAAGTCTTCCTGTTTCTCCGCCACTGCGCCTCCGATACCTGCCAGAGCGCAGTAAAGCAGCATACCCGCCATCATAATCAGCAGGGCAAGGAGAATGGACACAGGAGAGAACATCCCTCGGGTCATTTCACCCAGCGCGTCAAAGACCTGCAAAACCGCAATATCCGCGTCCGGATTTATCATCCGCGCGCTGATTCCGCCGATGGCAAATCCCCCAAACAGTCCAATTATCCAGGAAGAAAGCTGTAAAATTCCGCTGAGGCACACAGCCGTCATTTTTCCCAGAACCATGGCCGTCGGACTGACTGAAACCAGGAAAAACTCCATCAGGCGGGAGCTCTTTTCGGCGATAACCACCTGGGTGACGCCCTGCCCGTAGAAGAGCAGGAAGAAGTAAAGCACCATGATATTCAGGTACGGCAGCACGAAGCCCAGTATCTCTTTCAGTGAGTCTGCCGCTGTAACAGCCTCCGCCTCCTCATCCTGACCTGCGCCGGTAATTTCATCGCCGTAGGCGGAGAACACAGGCTCAAGGGCGGCGGCCGCCTCTTCATCGAAGTCGCTGTTTTCAGGAATCAGCAGGTGCAGACCGTATTCCGACGCCTTCTTGTCAGCCAGGAAAATCAGCGTATCATCTGCGCCGTCGCTGAGTTCTCTTGCTTTCTCAAAATCTTCGCCGCAGTCGAACACTGCAATCTCTTTCCCGCCCGCGGCGGAAGCGGACAGCGCTGTGAAAAGGTTATCCATAGCCGCAGCGGAAAAGCCTTCCTCTTCGGTCTGATTCACCACCATTATCCGGCTCAGCTCAGAAAGCGCCTTGGTCAGCTGGGCAGTTTCCTGCGGCGCAGCCTCTTGCGCGTATTCCGTTTCCGCGCCGGCGCCGGACGGCTCATTGCTGTCCCGCTCAAAAAACGCCATACCGCTTAATATTCCAATCGGCAGCAGCAGACAGAGAAGGCATACCAAAATCGTAGAAACCTTATATCCTTTCCGGTTTACCTGCTGCCGGAACGTAAAGGAAAAAATCTTAGAAAGACCCTTAAATTCGTATTTCATTACTGGGCACCCCCTTTTCTGCCGGAAGCCAGAGCCAAAACTCTGCTCATCTTCAGTCTGCTTCCCCGATAGAGAATCAGCTGATTGTATACCCGGGCTGTTACTGCCAGAAGAACGCCGATGCAGGCGATTTCAAGAACCCAGCCTGCTGCCAGCACCGGGAATCCGATATCCCCTAAAATGTACGCAGCCGGCGCTGTAAAGGCCGATACCACCGGGCAAATGGAGAAAACGGTCATTGCGGTGCCTCCCATTCCCGCGGCAATGCAGGAAACCAGATATCCTCCGAGAATGGCGCCCATGGCGCCCATGTTGGCGCTTTCCACCTCGTCCATATTGCTGCAGCTGGCGCCGCACAGTCCTGCGATAAGAGAGAACAGCGCATATGCCAGTATCAGGGAAATCAGCGCCGTTACAAAGACCTCCGGTCCCAGATTCATCATATCGGAGGAAATGCCCAGATTTGAAAGCATGTCGCTGACAAAGGATACATCCATGAACCGGCCGCTGACAGCCCAGGACAGCAGCAGAATGCCGATAAACAGCAGCAGCACAGAAAACATATAGGTCATGACCGCAAGGAGTTTTCCAAAGATTAATGCCAGCGGCTGTACAGTCACCATTAACATTTCAACAAGGCGGGAGGCTTTCTCCTCCACCACGCTTCTGACGATGTAGGTCACCGAAAAGACGCAGAGAATCATGGCAAGGATAGAATAAGCGTACTGCACATTGTAGCGAGCGTCAAAGCCAACGGGGTCGCTGCTTAAAAAATCCTGTACCGTGGAAATCTCCACATAGCTGGAAAGCTCCGCCTCTCCGTCACCCATAAAGATGCCGGCCACAGGAATTGCCAGGGCTGCCAGGAGAAACAGGATTCCAAACACCACAAGATTGGATTTGTTTTTCACAAGCTGCATCAAAGTGAAACGATAGACTTTTCCGGTTCCCTTAGTCATGGCGCTCACCTACTTTTTCTACGAAGATTTCGTGGAGAGACGGTTCCCGCAGGTCAAAGGTCACCACCGGCACGCCGGCTGTAATCAAGGCAGCCAGCAGCTGATTTGCCTGCTCCTCTCCGGTCACCTTAAGCTGATATTCATTTTCTTTTGCAGAGAGTATCTGCGCCCCTGCGGCCAATATGTAGGTTTCGGCGCTGCCCTCCGTTTTCAGATGGAGATTGACTCTGCCGTAGCTTTTCTTAATCTGGTTGAGATTCCCCTGCAGTACCGTCCTGGAACGGTCCAGAATGGTGATATCCGTGCAGAACTCCTCCACGGTGGCCATCTGGTGACTGGACATAATCAGGTACTTGCCTTTGGCAATCTCCTCGCGGATAATTCCCTTAAAAAGGTCCGTATTGACCGGATCCAGGCCGGAAAGGGGTTCGTCCAATATAATCAGCTCCGGGTCCGAAATCAGCGCAATCATAAACTGGATTTTCTGCTGATTTCCTTTGGAGAGCTGGTCCGCCAGTTTTGGCTTAAAAGTACTCCTCCTGCTTCTGACGGCTTTTCTCTTTGATGAGCCTTTCGGTTCTTCCTCGGAAAGTGCCGGGGCAGCCGCCAGTTCCGCCGCGTCCGCATAGAGGTATTCCGCAGCCTCAAGCCGCTCAGCCCAGTACCGGATTTTCTGCTCGGCCGCCTGTCCGGTCACCCCTCGCAATGCGGCAAAATACCGAAGCTGGTCCATCAGAGTGTACTTAGGGTACAGGCCCCTTTCTTCGGCCAGATAACCTACATTGCAGGTATCGGTACTGAGGGCGCCGCCGTTCCACAGCACCTCTCCGCCGTCCTTTGCCAGCATGCCCAGCATCATACGGATTGAAGTGGTCTTGCCGGCTCCGTTTGTGCCGAGAAGCGCATACACACCCGGCTTTTCCATTTCAAAGCTCAGGTCCTCCACTACGGTTTTTTCACCATATTTCTTGTGCAAATGTGATACAGTTAAACTCATTACACGTTCTCCTCCTTTTATTCATTCAGCTTTCCCCGTTCAAGGCGCAGGGTTTCCCTATAATAGCTGATAATCATATTCATCCAGATGGCTGACACTACCACCACCGGCAGCGCGCCGTAGTCAAAGAGAAAAGTGCCCAGGCACAGAACAGTCCATCCCAGGCTGCAGGCAACGCTGGTTCTGCGAAAAGCCTTATAAGCAGCCCTGTATATGGTCAGCTTCTCCGCCTCATCACAGCTTTCTTCCCACTTCTGGTGGAACTTTATGTCGTAGACGCTGCCCCGTTTCTCCGGATTCATCTTTTTAATTAAGTCAACCTGCAGCTGGTTCATGCGGACAGTGATGAAATTGCCTGCGATAAATACGCCTATGGTGATGAAGTAAAGCAGGCTTCTCTCCCCAATGTGCCGCTCAAGCTGACTCAGAGTAACGCCGAAAAACATCAGACCGGCCACCGTGCCGATGCCCAGCACAGCCATGGACAACGCCATTTTTTTCTCGGCTTCATCAAACAAAAGGTCGAAGGTATCCTCATCCTCCGTTTTCTCCGCTGCGTCATACAGCCCTTTAGCCTTTCGGTAGTTAAAAATCGACCACACGAGGGGAATCAGAACCGCCAGAATCACTCCGTAAGGAGCGACGCCGTACAAAAGCTCAGACACAAATCTCTGCAGCCGGTCCGCCGCCTCCTCTGCTCCGCTCCGAAAACCGAAATATCCTACCATGCCCCCGATAATACAACAGGCCGCCAAAAAAGGTATGTATATCTTCAAAGCCTTTCGGTTTTCCTTCTTAATGCTGTCCTGATTCACGGTTCTCTTCCTCCTCATACGAAAAAATATCTTCTACACTAACGCCGCACACCTTGGCAATCTTCAGCGCCAAAGTTACCGACGGCGAATAGTCCCCTCTTTCAATCTGGCTGATGGTCTGCCTGGAGGCGCCCACCAGCAGGCCCATCTCAGACTGATTCACTCCTAATCTTGCCCTATGTTCCTTTAGCCTGTTGTGCAGCGGCATAAGCTACTCCTTTCATATGCTCTCCTTCAGTCAATTCCCCCTCCGAACGACAAGTATCCCTTTCATTTTGACAACTTTAGTTGTCATATCGAAACATAGTATAGCATTGACAAGAATAGTTGTCAATATTTTCTCTTAAAAAGTATACCCCCCCCCCCCAGATATTTTTGTCAAGGCATGTATTTGATTTTCTTACACCGCGGCCCGGAGATTTTGAGATTTGGTATGCTAAAATCAAAAACTCGGTATGCTAAACATACCAAAACCCCGGAATTTGCATGAACAGGAATGGCGGTAGTCTCTACAGCGGTGTGGATTCCTTCTGGGAGCGCTGGCTTTCCGGATTAGAACGCCAAAGACAATTCCCGTTCCCTTTTCTTCCATTTCTTTGTGCTTTTTTTCTTGTCGAACAACAGGCTGAAACGCTCTTGACGAAAAAAATCATGGTGCTATAATATTGCCAAATGGTAATTGCTGGATAGGATTGGGCGGTTATGGAAAGAGGACGGAGTTCTGCAAGCTTCTGGGAGTCAGCAGGGGCACTCTGAGAGACGCCTGCAAGAAGCTGGACACTCAGGGGTTCATCGAGAGAACCAAGACAGGCACCTTTGTCAAATGCAAAGACGCCATCGCAAGACAAGGTAACTACAGCGCCAGTCTGGAACTCGCCACGACCCAGGAGATGATAGAGTTTATCTCCGCTTTCGAGCCGGAAGCCGCTTATCTGGCCGCCCAGAAAATCGACGAGGAGGGACTGCGGCGCCTGGAACCACCTGCAGCACGACCTGGAAATATACGCTGAATTGAAAAAAAGTAATCGGGAGGATATATTTATGTTAAGTTTAGATACAGTAAAAATCGGTTTCATCGGTTACGGCAATATGGCCGGAGCCACCGCCAGAGGTCTGATTCGCTCCGGAGCCGTCGTTCCGTCACAGATTTACGCCTGTGCCGCCCACTACGATAAGCTCTGTCAGAAAGCAGAAACAGACGGAATCCATCCGTGCCGGAGTGCAGAGGAAGTTGCCTCCTGCTGCGACGTAGTCTTCATCGGTGTAAAGCCCTACATGGTAAAGGACGTGACGGAGCCTCTGAAGGATTTGCTTTCCGGCAAGCTGGTGATTTCCCTTGCAGCAAACACCTATTGCGACAGCCTTTCTCAGTTCATGCCAAAGGCCCACGTCGTAGCCACCGCTCCTAATACGCCGGTTTCCGTCTGCGAAGGCATCTTCATCTGTGAAGATGAGAATACTCTGACCGACGAAGAAAAGACCTTCGTAGAAACCCTTCTCCAACAGGTCGGCGTCGTCCTGTGGATGGATAAAGGCCACATGGGTATCGGCGGCGTCATCTCCGGCTGCACACCTGCCTTTGCCGCCATGTTTATGGAAGCCTTAGGCGACGCAGGCTGCAAACACGGACTGACAAGACCTGTGGTCTACAAGCTGATTGCCCAGATGATGGCCGGTTTCGGCAAAATGGCCCTGGAATCCGCAAATCACCCGGGTCAGATGAAAGACGCTGTCTGCTCTCCGGGAGGCACCACCATCGTCGGCGTGTCCGCCCTTGAGAAAAACGGCTTCCGCTTCGCCGTCATCGACGCAATTGACCAGATTCAGCAGAAAATCTAAAAGCATAGGGCCGGCATATCAAAATGCCGGCCCAAATTTGTCTTTTCTTCAACTCAAAGCGGCGGTTGTTTGACGCCAGCTTTTTTCACCTCAATATAGAAATCTTTCAGCCTTTCACGGTCCTTCGCCGTGTAATAAACGTGCAGATGATACATAGCTTCCTCCTTCAATACGTAATACAATCATATCGCAGGCCGTCCCTGCCAGAACGGACAAAATCGTGCTGTGCCGCCATTTCAACGCTCTTCAGGCAGTACACCACCAGCATGGCTATAACTGCATAGAGCAGCGCCTGACCCAGATAAAGAACCACCTTCGGACTTCCCTCGGAAAACAAAAGAAACGGAAAAATCTATCCCGGCGGAATCAAAGGTCAGCGTATTCCCTTGTTTGGCATCGTCACCGCCTTCATCAGCATTCTGGGGGGACGGCTCCCTTTTCATTTTTAAAATAGATTTGACATCGTTTTTTCCCTCTGCTAAAATCAACATAAAGGCTAAAGCTAACTTCAGGTCAATAGACTGACTTTTACTTTTTCAAAGACTTTTTGGGAGGTGTTATTTTATGTATACCATCGGTCAAGTTGCCAAGATGTTCGGTCTGCCGGTTTCCACCCTTCGTTACTACGACAAGGAGGGACTGTTTCCCGGCCTGGAAAGGAATTCCGGTATCCGCAGTTTCACAGACAGAGAGGTGGAAGCCCTTCGAGTCATCCAGTGTCTCAAACAGTCCGGACTTGAAATTAAAGATATCCGCCAATTTATGGCCTGGTGTGCAGAGGGCAGCAGTACCTACGCCCAGCGAAGGACGTTGTTCCTGAAACAGAAAGAACACGCGGAAAAAGAACTTGCCCGCCTGAACCAGACTCTGGATATGATTAAATTCAAATGCTGGTACTATGAGCAGGCCCTTCGGGACGGAAACGAGGACAGAGTGTCCTCCATGAAACCGGAGGATATGCCGGAGGAAATCCGCCGGGCTTTTGAAAATACCCACAAATATCCGGACCAGCTTTAGGCAGAAAGAAGTTTTCATGCAGTCTATCTGTCTCAGCCGGACAGCTGCGGCAGAAGCTGGGCTCCCGCAGGCCCGTGGGTGTGTCCCGTATCACTCTATACCGCATGCTTGAAAAATACCAGTTATAGCCTGCGGAAATCGACACAGGAGAAAATCTTTATGTCCGAAAACAACAACTTTTCATCAATCTTATCAGGCCTGGCCTCAAAAGACTACCGCCAAAAGATTACAGGTAAAAATCTTTTGGTGAAAAGGCTTTTTCAATTTTTATATCAGAAATCCTCGCTGCAGCAGGAATTGCTGCTGTCCACCGCCGAGGGGCTGGTGCTCCACGGTACCTTTTCCCAGGAAGAAGACGACCTCTGCGGATACCGGCTGGATATGGACCGCCTTGCAGATAAAGAAGGCTCCCTATGCCGCCTGCTTCTATCTCAGGAGTACTTCGCCCTGGCCCCCGGAATTTCGGAAACAAATCCTGCTGTGTCGGCTCTCAAAACCGATATGGCGTCTCTCCTTGAAATTCTGGACGGTTCAGAAACAGACGCCCGGTTTCTCCTCCGCAGTTTGGATTCCATGCGCAACGCCATCTCCATCTACGACAGTGACGCCCATCTTATCTTCGCCAACGAAGACTTCTGCCGCTGCATGCATATTGGAAACCGAAAGGACGTCATCGGCATGTATGCCAACGATATTCTGCAGTATGCGAATATAAAGATACATTCCATGGAGAACAACTCCAATCAGATGAAGATGATGGACGTGCTGAAGGACGGACAGGAAGCCCTCAACTGGGAAGTCCGTCTGGAGAGCCAGACGCCGCCTAATAAGGTCCACGTGGTTACCAACGATATGTATCCGGTTCTGGACAAAGAGGGCCGTGTGGAAGGCATGGTGGAATTGATGCGCTCCCGCCAGCAGGATATGAAGCGTACCAAAAAAATGGTAGGCCTTACGGCGGAGTACACTTTCGACGATATTGTAGGCGCAAGCCCCATCATACGGGAGAAGATTCAGCTGGCAAAGGAATTTGCCGACAGCCCATTCAACTTTCTTATCACAGGAGAAAGCGGCGTGGGCAAGGAGCTGTTCGCCCAGTCCATTCACAACCGCAGCAGGCGGAGGGAAGGCCCCTTTGTTGCGCTGAACTGCGCTAACTTTTCCGAAGGTCTCATTGAAAGCGAGCTCTTCGGCTACGTGGGCGGCGCCTTTACCGGTGCGTCCAAAAACGGCCAGATGGGAAAGTTTGAGCTGGCCGACGGAGGAACGCTGTTCCTCGATGAAATCGGCGAGCTTCCCTATCACTTCCAGTCAAAGCTGCTTCGTGTACTGGAAACCTGGATGGTTACCAGAATCGGCAGTTCCCGTCAGATTCCTGTCGACGTCCGGGTTATCGCAGCTACCAATCGGGATTTAAACCAAATGGCTGCCCAGGGTCTGTTCCGCCAAGACCTGTACTACCGCCTTCAGGTCCTCAATGTGGACATTCCGCCTCTGCGGGAGCGGCGGGAAGATATTCCTCTGCTGGCGAAAGCCTTTCTGACCCAGGCGGCAGACTTGAGCTGCAGACCCCCGCAGACCCTGTCTCAGGACGCCCAGGCCGCGCTGATGGAATACGACTGGCCCGGCAATGTGCGGGAGCTGCGCAACGTGATTAACCGCGCCACCATTCTTTCCAAGACCGACGTCATCCAGCGCAGCGTTTTGGAAGCTTCCATTTATTCTAAAGGCTTTATCCGAAAAGCAAATTCCGATACTACGCCTCAGGAGCGCATACATCAGCGGCGGACGGAAGTGGAACACGCATATGTCAACTTGTTGCAGGAAGCCCTGGACGTTACCGGCGGCAATAAGAAAAAAGCCGCCCAGCTGCTGGGCGTATCCAGGAAGACTTTCTACCGTATGCTGGACAAATACTGCAGTGAAGAAAAATCATGACCCGCAAAGAAGGGGGGGCAGCCGTCAGAGCCGAAGGATACGAAACAGACAAAATAGAAGTAAAACACAAATTTCGTCTGTAAATCCGTCCTAAAATGCTGATTTCGTCCTATTTTTCAGCAAAAAACAGACAAGGCAGACAAAATTTCAAGAATTTGTCTGCTTTGTCTGTAATTTTTAAGGATTTGCCTGACAAAACAGACAGGAAATCAGAAATGTGTCTGTTCTGTCTGTTCACATGGAGCAAGTCCAAAGGCGTAGCCCCATTTTTTTCTGTTCTGAGACCTCTGCCAGCTTTAGAGCCTTATTCGCCTTTGGCTTTCTTTGTTGCCGCAACTATGGAATCCAGAATGTCCGAAGCAAAGCCGGACTTCTGCAGCGCCGCCAAAGCTTCTATGGTAATGCCTGCCGGTGAAGTCATGGCGTCTACCTTTGCCACCGGATGTTCGCCGGTCTCCTCCAGCAGTCTGGCCACGCCGGTCAGGTTTTTCAGTACCATGTCTCTGGCCTCCTGCCTGCCGAAGCCCACATATACGCCTGCGTCAATCATAGCTTCCACAAACTTGTACACCCACAGCGGGCCGGTACTGCAGAAAGAAGTGAAGATATCGAACTGCTCCTCCTGAATGAACTTGGTAGTTCCCAGGGTATCGGCCACGGCCTTGGCGAAAGCCCTGTCCTCATCTGTGATATTCTGATTTACCACCACAGCGCTGTAGCCTACGCCGACCTGATTTAAAACGTTAGGCATCATGCGCAGAATCTTCTTTTCTGCACCGAAAAACCCTTCCAAAGCTTCCACTGTAACGCCTGCGGCGATGGACATGATGACAGTTTCCCTGCCGATGATATCTTTCAAAGGCTCTGCCACAGCCCCGACCAGAGACGGCACCACCGCCACGATTACCATATCCGCAGAAGCTGCTGCGGCCCCTGCGTCGGCCGCCGCCTTTACGCCGTAGGTTTTCTCCAAATATTCGCAGCGGGCAGGAAGAATTTCCTGCATCATCACATCCTCCGGCGAAAAGGCCCCGCTGCTCACCATGGCCCGAAGAATCCCTTCCGCCATGTTACCGCCGCCTAAAAATACAATTTTTTTGCTCATCTCCGTTCTCCTTTACCTATTATTTCCACTGCCTTCTTTACAAAATCCGCATCGGTTCCGGTCTCCTGCGCCAGGAAGTCTACATCCTCTTCTGTCAGGGACTTCACCCCTGCCTTTGCCATAGACTTCTTTATCAGCGACTGCCGCAGATGATTTAAATCCACGTCTTTGACCTGAAAGAGTCCCGGATTCTCCGGCAGAATGATATTGGTACCCGGCAAATCCTCCGACGGATTGCCAAAGCGCAGTTCTATGCCGTTTTCTCTGGCGAAGGCCAGCTGAGGCTGAATATGCTTGCCGGCTCCGGTATACTCCGTCTCCGTCACCACAAGCAAAGCATCCTCCGGCAGCTCCCGGGCCAGCGCAAAGGCAGCGGCCAGGGCCGTATTTCCTGCAGGGCCTCTTTCCAGACCCTCCAGGTTTGCCAGCATTTCCGTCATAAACATGACCTCGCCCTGGGTCGTCGTAACATACCTGTCCATGTACCGCAGAGGCCGTGTAGCCGACCTGGGCACATCACCGCTGTCCGGATTGGACGTATGAGGGATGCCGAAACCGGTGTGCCCGGTGGTGCAGGACTTCTTGTTGAACTGGCTGTCGCTTGCCATGTGGAGGCCGGTCAGGTCGATGGAAGCCCCTACGATGGAAACATCACTGGCTCCGGCCTTTGCCAGGCCTCTGGCTACGCCGGTCAGCATACCGCCTCCTGCCAGGGTGCATACTGCCATATCCGGATACCTTCCGTACTTTTTCATACAATCCTGCGCTATCTCATAACCCAGGGTCTCCACTCCGGCGATGCCGAAAGGTGAATACAGAGAAGCATTGAAAAATCCCGTATCCTCCATGAGGGAAAGGTGTTGGTAAAACAGCTCCGGCCCTACGGTAAGCTGCAGAACCTCCGCCCCAAAAGCCTCGCATTTGCGGGCCTTCTCCACGATTTCCGGCTGTCCTACACCGTGAGAATCATAGCATTCCTGAACGATGATGCACTTAAGTCCCTGCATTGCTGCCTGAGAAGCCACGGCGGCCCCGTAGTTTCCAGATGTTGCGGCGATAACGCCCCGGTACCCCAGTTTCTTGGCGTGGGCTACAGCCAGTGCAGCCCGCCGGTCTTTAAAAGAGCCGGAGGCGTTGGCTGCCTCATCCTTAACCAGAATCGTTGCGCCGTATCCGGGAGCTGCGTATCTGCGAGCCAGTTTCGTCATGTTCCTCAGCTCCAGAAGAGGCGTATTTCCTACGCCGGTCTCCTCCTGCAGGCTGCAGATTTCCTCCAGAGAATAGCCTACCGCTTCCATAAGTCCTTCGTAATCGAAGGCCACGGAGCCGGACTCAAACCGGTCGAAATCAAGGCCCAGGGTCTCCTTCATAATATCATGAGACCGGCCCATGACAGAAGCATAATCCTTTGCCAGGGTCATTTCTCATCACCTCCTCTCGTCAGCTCTCTCAGTATTTCGTCAATTTCTATAATTTCAGGTACGAAAACGCCGTAGCTGTGGGTATAATACGGGCCTTCCTCAATCAAAGTGCCCTCTGCAATACGGCCTGCCGCCGTTTTTACATTCACCTGGTCGCCCAGCTCAGCTTTTTCATCCTGCAAACAGCCCTTTGTCCACATTTCCAGGTCGCACTTCTTCGTATCCTCGGGAATCCGCGCCGTTCGCTCTTCCGCCTTAAGCACCGTGGTGTGAATGCGAACCCAATCTCCATGTTTTGCCATTTTCTCCTCCTTGCTCTGTTGTTTCATATGACCTGCCCGCCATGGCAGCAATGGTGCCTACGATAGAATCCACATCGTTATCCGTGTTGATACCCATGGCACTGAGCCTGTCCGTTACATCCTCCGGCAGGTCGCCACCGTCCATAGGCTCGTTGAGACGGCCGCCCATGATGACTTTTACATCACCCAATCCGGCCTTTTCCAGATTTTCCGTCAGCGCTTTTCCAAAGCTGTACGCCATTCCGTTATAGGTGCTGATAGCTGCAATTTCACTGCCGGTCTCAATGAGGGTGTCGGCGATTTCCGAAGCGGCCACCGTAGTTCCCAGGTCGAAGACCGTAGCTCCGGCCGTCTTCAGCACATTCTTTATGACTTCCTTGCCAAATTCGTGTACATCTGTAGAGCCAATGACTACGTTGACGCTTTTAAGAGGCTCATCCTCCTCAAAATGCTGCTTGGAGATTGCCTCATCCTGAATCTCGTGGATGGTCTGAATGATGCTGGTCGGCCGCACCGGAATCCTTCCCCGCATAGCCTCCTTGTCCTGTTTGCCTACGCCGAAATGGGACTCCAGCTGTTCCGGCCCGATGGCCTTCAGCACCGCCACAATCTCTCCGGCGTGGGTAATATCCACATCCAAATCCTCCAGGGCATTCATGACTCTCTCGAAAAATACGGTTCCGCCGCGAACCAGAAGCTCCGCCTCATATTCAACCTTTTCCCAGTCTACAAGTCCAAAATAGTACGGGGCTTTTTCTATCATCATATCTACAGCCAGATGGGCCTCTACCATTTCCTCCGGCGTCGGCACCCGAATGGCTTCGGTGAGAGGTACCGGCGCAATGGCGCAGCCTGTCGGATATTTCATCTGGCAGACGATATCCGCCAGAGAGTAGGAGCAGAGGGCGCCGTAGTTTCTCGAAAGGTTGAGTCCGTAGTCGATGGTGTTTCCGTTGACAAAAGAGCCCGGCGTGCCGTAGGTATTTACCATGAACACTGCCCGATTGAACACGATTCTGCTGAACGGATTGCTGAACAGGTTGCCGTAGCAATGACCTACTCTGGCTCCTAAAAGCTCCTCCGCCACATATCTCTCAATCTTAGCCCAGCCCAGAAGATTTGCTAAATCGTGGAACTGTGCGCCGTATCCGTCGTCCAGATTGGAGTGGATAAATACGCCGTCATCCTTGAAATTTCCCATAATTGCGATGGACTTCATATACTCTGTCGTCCGAAGATATTCCATGTCAAAGCCAGGGTATTCAAAGGTATAATAGTGGGCCAGGTTGCCAATGGTGGTTACGCCCGCTTTCAGACCGTTGACCGTATTTTCCACCGAATTTAGAGACCCTATCATGTGGTCCCCCAAATGAGGCTGGACGGGTACAATCTGACCCAGTCTGTTCCATTCCTCCTGGCTTTTAAAAATCAGACCGCCGCCGGCCTGCATTCTGTCCCGGTATTGCTCCGGTACGCCCATGACCCAGTCGAAGCAGGCGCCGAACCTGTCGATATAGGAGCCGGCCTTATTCAGCTCCTCATAAACAGTTCTGAAGCCGGCCTCCGTGGTCTGCCAGGAGTTCCAGCCGATGACGGAATGCTTCATAATCTTGCCTTCCTTCATCATCCGCCTTTTGTACTCCCCCTCCGATTTGACGCCGTACTTTTTCATAAACAACGTCGTGCCTAGGGTAATGTCAGACGCTGCCTGCTCCGCCTCATGGAGGGCGGTCTGCATATCCGGCAGCTCTTTTTCATTGAATCTTCTCTTTATCTCGATATTCATGTTATACTCCTTTATACAACGCCCAGACTCTCTTTCATCAGCGCCAGGGCGGCGTCTTCGTCATATTCCTGCAAAAGTCCCGCCGCAAACAGCACGTAATTCCGGTCGACCAGCAGCTCGGCCTCATCGGGCAGGAGAAGCCTCCCTTTCTCCGACGGCTGTACCAGGGCCTGTCGTAAAATCTCTTCCGGGTATTCCTCGTTGACGATGACCCCTCCGGTTCCCACGATTGTCTTTACTTCCGTAAGATTTTTTCCGTGCTGTACCAGCTTAAGTCCGTTGCTGTAGCCTTTCTCTATATATCCGGCGTGACGGCGGGCAGAAACAGATAGAGCGCAGCGGGCAATATTATAATCCAGTGTCTTTTCTCTCCGGTTGTCCGCCAGATAAGCCCTGTCGGTAATTCTCTTCTCAATGGCCGCCTGAATGAATGCTTCCGTTTCGCCGCACTCACGACAGAACCTTTCCGTTCCCAGTTCCCCCAGAAGGTTGACGGAGGACTCTCTCATGCCCATGTCTCCCTCTACGGTTCGTTTGGCGAAGGGTTCCGGGGTTCCGACGCACCTTGCGCCTAAATATACCTGATTGTCCAAGTAGGAATAGATATCCGTGGTGGCGCCTCCGATGTCTGCCATCATCACAGACCCAAGGCCCGGCTCTTTTTCCGTGCCTTTCGATAAAAGAGTTCCGGCTCTGAGTACCGCCAGAGGCGTGGGCAGAATAGGTCCGTCCAACCGGCTCTGCACAACGCCTACCCCTTTCATATTGGTGATGCGGCTCATGAAAAGCTCTCTGATAATAGCCGCCGTGGATTCCGTATTGAGACGGCCTATGTCGGGAATGATGTTTTCCGCCAGAAAACATTCCTTTCCGCGGCTGAAAAAAAGCCGTCTTACTTCCCTTGCGGCAAGGGAATTTCCCGCATAGATGACGGGAATGGTCAGAGCGCTTTCCGCCAGAAGCCTGGCGTTGTGCAGGACGCCGGCAGTATTGCCCTGCTGGTATCCGCCGCAGAGAAGGACGATTTCAGCCTTTGCCCTCTCTATGCCAGCCAAATCCTCCTCGGAAAGGGCTCCGCTGGCGCTGCAGACAATTTTGGCGCCGGCGCTGAAAGCTGCGTTTCTTCCCGCTTCATAGCTCAGAGTCTTCGTCAAGCCGACCACGGCCATTCTCAGGCCTCCTGCCGCACTGCTGGTGGCCAGCTTCAGGGCCGAATCAAATTCTTTCTCACCGATGACTGCTCTGGCCATATCATAGCATTGATTCAACCCAATCTCTGCATTTTCATGGACGGTGGAAGGGACTTTATTGCCCATGAGCAGCCGCCCCTTTTCCAAATCCGCCAAAAC
>CBCTFZ010000053.1:0-16470 GCA_965146355.1 uncultured Emergencia sp.
CGGTGTCGCCCTTTTTCAGACTGCCCTTTTCGATAAGTACTTTATGAGCGTACAAGCCGTGGTGCTTCTCAATGGAGATTACTTTTCCATGGCAGGAATCGGTTGACATAAAACCATTATCGGAAGCTTGTCCGCCTCCCTCTGCGTAAAACGGCGTTCTGTCCAGATATATCACCGCATTCTGATACTGGTCTGCCTGAAGACTCTCGGCGCCGTCCACATAGACCGCCAGGACTTCTGCCTCGTCCTCGGTTTTTTCATAGCCCGTAAAAACTGTATCCGGTAAATCTACACAGACCTCGGCTTCTTTCCAGGCTTCTTCCTCTGTGGATTTGCGGCCTGCCCTTGCCTTTTCTTTCTGTTTCTGCATGTTTGCGTTGAAACCCTCTACATCGGCCGTGCAGCCTGCCTCCCCTAAGATTTCTTCTGTCAGCTCCAGCGGGAAGCCGAAAGTATCGTAAAGCTTGAACACCTTATCGCCATCCAGCTGGGTCTTGCCTGCAGCTTTCAGTTCCTCTACGTATTCGTTTATGATAGAGGTTCCCTGATCGATGGTAGCGGCAAATTTATCCTCTTCCGTGGAAATAATCTTCTGAATATACTCCTTCTTCTCCACAAGTTCCGGATAGGCTTCGCCTGAAACTTCAATAACCCGGTTTGACAACTCCACCAGGAATTTCCCCTGGATACCCAGGATTTTGCCGTGTCTTGCAGCGCGCCTTATCAGCCTTCTCAGCACGTATCCTCTGCCCTCGTTGGAAGGAAGTATGCCGTCGGCAATCATAAACACCATGGATCTGAGATGGTCTGTAATGATGCGGATGGAGACATCGGTTTGGGCAGCGCCGTCCTCGTATTTGACGCCGGATTTTTCCACTACGCCGTCTAGAATATGTCTGATAGTATCTACGTCAAAGATGGAATCTACGCCCTGCATGATGCATGCCATTCTCTCAAGGCCCATGCCCGTGTCGATGTTCGGGTGTTCCAAATCGCTGTAACTGCCGTCTTCTTCTCTGGAGAACTGAGTAAATACGTGATTCCAAAATTCCAGATATCTGTCGCAGTCACAGCCCGGCTTACAATCCTCTTTGCCGCAGCCGTATTCCGGACCTCTGTCATAGTAAATCTCGGAGCACGGTCCGCAAGGTCCCAGGCCGATTTCCCAGAAGTTGTCCTCCTTTCCCAGACGGACAATCCTTTCTTCAGGTACGCCGATTTTCTTCCAGATTTCGACTGCCTGATCGTCGTCAAGATAGACAGTAGCCCAAATCCTGTCGGCAGGCATCTTCAAATGCTCTGTGATGAACTCCCATCCCCAGCGCAGGGATTCTTCCTTGAAATAATCTCCAAAGGAAAAATTGCCCAGCATTTCAAAAAATGTACCGTGCCTTGCGGTAATACCCACGTTGTCGATATCACCGGTTCTGATGCACTTCTGACAAGTGGTCATTCTCTTTGCAGGCGGCGTCTCCACGCCGGCAAAGTACGGCTTCAGCGGCGCCATACCGGAGTTGATGATTAAAAGAGACTTGTCGTTTTTTGGAATCAGAGAAGCACTGCCCGCAGGATAGTGATTCTTGCTCACGTAAAAGTCTCTGAACATCTGTCTAATCTGATTTAAGCCTAATTTTTCCATATATGAATTTCCTCCCGAAAAACAATACAATAATTTAATATTTTATCATAAACTCAGCGAAAAGTCTATTTTAATACCTAAAATTCCTGCAAATATGCTTCTAAAGTTATATTTTTTTCAAAAATCTCCGCCGCGGCCTCACGTCCCACATATCTGATATGCCACGGTTCGTAGGCGTAGCCGGTAATTGACTCTGTATCCTTTTGATAGCGGATGATAAAGCCATACTTGCAGCAGTTTTCCGCCAGCCATTTTCCCTCCGGAGTGCTGCCGAAACTTTCCTGTAAATCCCAGCCCTCTGAAAGGCAGGAAACATCCAGGGCATAACCGGTCTGATGCTCGCTTCTGCCAGGCCTTGCGCTGGTTCTCTCCGCCTGAACCGGGCCGTCCACTCTGGTCCAGTATGCGAAAAGTTCTTTTTGCAGAGCATAGTCTCTGTAAGCGGATACAATTCTGATGTCGTAGCCCTCCTTCCGGGCGCTTTGATACAATGCTTCGTAGGCGCTGCGGACTGCGGCCTTGGCTTTTCCGCCTCCCACGGAAAAATCTGCTACGGATACCAGGTCCGAAGGCACGTAATCTGCGGTGAGCCAGTGCCGTTTATTCACCAGCATGAGCGGATTTTCCGGATCCTCTGAAATTAGACTTAAGGAAACAGGCTTCAAAGTTTCCATATCCTTTTTTATACGCTCTGCAAGGCTCTGTCCTGTGCCGCCGTCCTGCCCGCAGCCGGCCAGCAGCAGAATGGACAGGAAAACCCCCGCCAATCTGATATAGAGTTTCATCACAATCCCTCTTTAAAACTTTCTATTATATCTCTGATTTCCCCTTCCAGTTCCGAAGAACTTTCCGTCTCAAAAAAGTAAACTTTGATTTTGGCTTCCGTGCCGGAAGGCCTGATGATGCACTGGGTGCCGTTTTCCAGAACGAAACTGATTACATTGGACCTGGGAAGGCCCGTTTTACCCATAAAATCGGTCTTCTCGGCGATTTTTCTGCCTCCCAGGCTGTCTGATACCTCTTTCCTGAAAAACTCCATGACCTGGTCCATGGAAGCCTTACCGTAAGGGCCCTCAAAGAAATAGTTTCTTGTTTTGTCGATACAGACGCCGGTCTCCCGGTAAATCTGCTGAAGCCGGTCTATCAAGTCCAGTCCCCGAGCTTTATGAAAGGCTGCCATACAGGCGGTCAGCATAGCGGCGCTGACGCCGTCTTTGTCACGGATAAAGGGGTCTATCAGATAACCGTTGCTCTCCTCGAAGGCAAAATAGTACTCGTCGGTGCGGTTTGCCTTCTCAAGCTCTGTAATGATTTCTCCAATGTATTTAAATCCCGTCAGCGTATTGATGACCCGCAGTCCATGTTTTTCCGCAACCCACTGTGCCAGCGGCGTGGTTACGATACTCTTAACCATAATCTGTCCCGGCTTCGGCGGTGAAATTTGGCAAAGATAATCCAGCAGAAGCACTCCCAGCTGATTTCCGGTCAGAAGCACCTTCATATCGTTATGGTAAATGCAGACCCCGACTCTGTCGCAGTCCGGATCTGTGGCAATGATAATATCGCCTTTTATGCGGTCTAAAGTCCTGAAAGCTTCACTGTATGCCGTAATCTTTTCCGGATTGGGCGCCGGACAGGTGGTAAAGTTTTCATCCGGGGACTCCTGACAGGAAACCGCGGTAACACGTCTGAAGCCCGCGCCGGAAAGTACTGCCCTCACATATCGGTTTCCCGTACCGTTGAGAGGCGTATAAATCAGAGACAGGTTTGTGTCTTCCGGTCTCTGAGGACACATGGCGATAATATCGCTGATAAAACGCCCTGCGATTTCCTTTGGAACTGGACGGATTTTATCCTCTGAAGAGGCGATACCGTCGAAAAAATCCAGCTTGTCAATCTCATCCAGAATGTCCTTCGGTGCACTGCCTACAATCTGGTAGCCGTCGCTGTTATACACTTTGTATCCGTTGAATATCTTCGGATTATGGCTGGCTGTAATCATAATGCCCATGGTGCAGCCAAGCTCTCTGATAGCGTAGGAAAGCAGAGATACGGTGGCCAGTTCATGAAACAGGTATACCTGTATCCCGTTTCCTCTCAGCACTTTAGCGGTTTCCTCCGCAAAGGCCCGTGATTTCTTCCGGGTATCATAGGCGATAACGACAGAGGGAGACTCATGGTTTTTATTTAAGTAATTTGCCACACCCTGGGTGGTACGGCGCACCACATACTCGTTCATCCGGTTGGTTCCGGGTCCTATGACGCCGCGGATGCCTGATGTTCCAAAGCGTAAATCACCGCAGAATGCGTCGATAAGCGCATCCTCTTCCCCTTCTAAAGCTGAAAGCTCGGCGCAAAGCTGCCGGTCCCCAAGCTCTGCGGCAGCTTCAGCCCAGCGCTGATATTCAGTTATGGCGTATTCTTTTATCTTTTTCTTATCCATTGCAGTATCTTTCTCATTTTAGCATTTTCTGTTTAATATAATTGTATACGTATCCTTACTCTGGGGCAAGTGATTTTTGTCGCAGCGGCGCTGCGGCGGAGCCTTTATCTGTTAGACAAAATCACCAAATTGTCTAGTTACAGAGGAAAACTTAAAGGGTAGAATATAAAATAATATAATTTCCTTCTGAAAATGAAGTAAAGTTTGGGGGTAAAATGATGAACAATAGCATTACACACAGAATGGAGAGAAAAGCATTTGAGATTGCAATCGATAAAGTGATATCCAAGGCGCAGAACGGAGATAACAGCGCGGAAGCGTTTCAGTCAATGATATCCATGATAGAAAAAGTTCTGGGAAATTCCTGGGAATCCTCATCTTACGAGATGCTGAGAAATCTCACCGAAAAGCCCGACGGAAAATGGGCCCGCTACGTACAGAGACTTCTTAGAGATGTGGACCCGCATATCCTAAAAACCCTGGTGCTCAACGCCGGGTACGAGTCAGGCTTTAGAGGGTATAAGACATCTCTGCAGATGTCGGAAAAATATCAGTGCAATATACCGTGGATTATTCTCATGGACCCGACCACGGCCTGCAATATGCACTGCACAGGATGCTGGGCCGCCGAATACGGAGATAAGATGAACCTGTCCTTTGAGGATATGGATAAAGTCGTCACCGAGGGAAAGGAGCTGGGCATCCACGCCTATCTGTTTACCGGCGGTGAACCTCTGATTAAGAAAAAAGAAATCATCAGGTTATGCGAAAAACACAAAGACTGTGCTTTTCACGCCTTTACCAACGGCACACTGATTGACGAAGCCTTTTGCGACGAAATGCTGAGAGTAGGAAATTTCTTCGTGTCGGTCAGCATAGAAGGCTTTGAAGAGAGCAACGACGGCAGAAGAGGCGCAGGTCACTATCAGAAAGCTCTGGCAGCCATGGATTTGATGCACAGCAAGAGATTGCCTTTCGGCGTATCCATCTGCTATACCAGCCAAAACTATCTGACCGTAACCAGTGATGAGTTTCTGGATATGCTCATCGATAAAGGCTGTATCTTCGCATGGTACTTCCATTACATGCCGGTAGGCGTAAATGCAGACACGAAGCTGCTGCTTTCGCCGGACCAGCGAGTCTACATGCACGACAGGATTCGTGAAGTCCGCGGTCTGGAGGGCGGCAAGGAGTTATTTGCCATCGACTTCCAAAACGACGGCGAATTTGTCCACGGCTGTATCGCAGCCGGAGAAAGATATTGTCATATCAACGCCAACGGCGATGTGGAACCTTGTGTTTTCATTCACTATTCAGGGGCCAATATCAAAGAAAAATCTCTGCTGGACTGTCTGCGCCAACCGCTGTTTCTGGCCTATCGGGCCGGTCAGCCTTTTAATGAAAATCATCTCAGACCTTGTCCTATGCTGGAAAATCCGGAAATTCTGCAGAAACTCGTCAAGGAGACCGGCGCCAAATCCACAGATTTGGAGGCTCCTGAATCCTGTGAACACCTGTGCGGCAAGTGCGTAGAGTACGCTAACGCCTGGGCGCCTGTGGCAGATAAACTTTGGAACCAGAAAGAGATATAAAGGTAATTTCACAAAAGAAAAACGCTATGAGTCGGCACAATCACAGCATACATATTGAAAGCCGGTTTTCGGATATACCTGAAAACCGGCTTTTTATTCTCTTTATTCCGTTCTCAGCGCTGTCACAGGGTCTTCCCTGGCCGCCTTTTTTGACGGAATGATACCGCCGATTAAGGTCAGCACGGTGCTTAAAAGAATCAGTACCACTCCTCCTGCTGCAGGCAGTGAAGCGTTGATATTGGAATTGTCAGCGACAGCATGAATTACTGCGTTAGCAGGTATCAGAAGCAAAAGGGTTACGCAGATACCGATGACACCTGCCAGGGCGCCGATAATAAACGTCTCTGCATTGAATACCTGGGAGATATTCTGCTTGGAAGCACCCATGGCCCGTAGAATACCAATCTCTTTCTTCCTCTCCAATACGCTGATATAGGTGATAACCCCAATCATAATGGACGAAACGACCAGCGATATGGCAACGAAAGCAATCAGAACATAGCTGATGGTATTGATAATCGTCGTTACAGAAGACATCAGGCTTCCTACGATATCCGTATAGGAAATCTCCTTATCTTCTTCACCTGCCGCCTCCATCGAAGCATTGTAATTGTCCAGAATCTCGGTGATGCCTTCCTTGGTATCAAAATCCTTCGGGTAAATGGAAATCATAGAAGGGTCGTCAAAGGAAGCATAACCCAGCTTCTTCAGATTGCCTTCATAGGAAGCTGCTTCTGTTGACATCATGGCCTGCATAATCTCCGCAAGGTCTTCCTCAGACATGTTTACCTCTATGGCGTCTGCAAAGGCTGCACTGTCAAAGCTGAAAGCTTCCGACATGTTTTCGCCCATCCGACTCATACTCTTGGTTAATTCATCCTGTATCACCTGATTGTAAGCTGCCATGGACTTTAGCATATAATTGCCGAGGACGGCCTGAATCTGCGCTTCCAGCTGGTTGGCGTCTGCCGCCTGCATCAGATTTGCCATAATGATGGCGTCAGCTTCCTCTGAATCCACATATTCGCTGAAATCCGCCTCCGGGTTCTGCTGATGATAAAGGTCGAAGCCGGCGGCAAGGTCAGAAAGCATCTTGCTTCTCTGCTCAGATGTAATCTCAAAGGACAACTGACCTGCCAGTTCTTCCATACTGACAGAAGGCATCTCCATATTGGCCATGGCGCTGTAAAGTCCGCTCATATCAAGGCTCAGCTTGCTCTCGTCTATCCGAAATGCCGCCTGCATCTTTGCTTCATCTATTTTAAAGAGGGAATTCATATCGAAATCCGTACCTGTTTCCTCGTCTGAGTCAAATCTCTTGCCGGTGAACACATTGACCTGCTTGCTTTTCAGCTGTTCTTTGACGATTTTGCTGTCAGCAGCCTCGCCTATGACATGCTCCGTAAGGGAATACGGATAGTAAAGACCTGTAGTCAGCATGCTGCCCGCAGCTTTTTCCTTTGGCTGCACGATGCCGACGATTTTCATATCCTCGCCGTTTTTCACCAGGTTTTTCATATACTTCTTATTCTCGCTCTTGTCCTTCCAGACATCGTATTCGCTGTCGTATTCGTAATAAGAGGCTGCGTTTACAAGCTTAAAGGTTACACCCAAAATATCCTCATAGTCGTAAGCGTCTGCCGACTCCGGCACATCGATTTCCTCTTCGTTCATAAACTGTTCCACCATTCTGTCAAGGTCGTCAGCATCCCGAAGCCCCATGGAATACAGCATAAAATCGGCGACTCTGCCGCTTTCCGTCAGCACCAGGACGCACTCGTTGTATTTTTCCGGCCAGTGTCCGGCTTTAACTTCGTACTGTTCTTCATAAAGGCCCGAATCAGCCGGAAGCTGCCGGAACACGTCGGTACTCATCATGGCGCTCATCATGCTGTTGGTGCTGCCGGAGCCGAATCCCATAGCGCTGAAAGATTTGTCAGGGTGAACCTGACGGATGTCCTCTCCGTCTTCTCTGTAAATCTGCGGCGCTACATCATAGCTGTATTCGATTGCCTTGGATAAACTATCTATCTCGGAGTTTCCCGATTCCAGATACGCTTTCAGTGACTCAAGGTCATTGGAACCCACAGTGGAAAACATGGACTCCAGCATTTTGCCCACTTTGATATCCTTTTCTGACTCCTCTGTTTCATCTCCGCCCCTTGCGGCAGCCTCCGTCATCATAGAAGTCATATCAAAAGAGGAACTGGTAATCTGAAGAGGATATTCCGAAAGCGTATCTTCTTCAATATCGTGAATATAGTTGTTGACGCCGTTGGAAAGAGAAAGTATCAGGGCGATGCCGATGATACCGATAGAGCCTGCAAATGCAGTCAGTATGGTTCTTCCCTTCTTGGTCTTTAAATTGTTAAAACTGAGGGAAAGGGAGGTAAAGAAACTCATAAAGGTCTTTCCCATATTCTGATGCCTTGTCTCCTCCTGCAGGGCTGCACCCAGATCAAGGGGATTGTCGTCGGATTGAATCTTCCCGTCCCGAAGCTTTACGATGCGGGTGGCATACTGCTGGGCAAGCTCAGGATTGTGGGTTACCATGACTACCAGCCTATCCTCTGCTACTTTCTTCAGGAGTTCCATGACCTGAACGCTGGTCTCGCTGTCAAGGGCCCCTGTAGGCTCGTCAGCAAGGACAATATCGGGATTGTTGACAAGGGCTCTTGCGATGGCCACTCGCTGCATCTGTCCTCCGGAAAGCTGGTTGGGTTTCTTGTGGGACTGGTCTGAAAGCCCTACTTCGGCAAGGGCCTCCTGGGCCCTCCGTCTTCTCTCTTCCTTATCGATACCTGAAATGGTCAGGGCCAGCTCTACATTGGAAAGCACCGTCTGATGGGGAATCAGGTTATAGCTTTGAAATACGAAACCTATGGTGTGATTTCTGTAGGAATCCCAATCCCGGTCCTTGTACTTCCCGGTAGATATGCCGTTGATAATAAGGTCCCCCTGGTCATAACGGTCGAGACCTCCGATAATGTTGAGCAGCGTAGTCTTACCTGAACCGCTTGGCCCCAGAATGGCTACAAACTCGTTATCCCGAAGATTCAGGCTGACATGGTCCAAAGCCTTCTGCACAAGGCTGCCCGTTCTGTATTCTTTACAAATGTTCTTTATCTGTAACAAAATCATACTCCCCTTTACTAAAAAGAGGCTGCCGCATTAACGCGGAGCCCCATTTCTCTGCGAAGAAAGCTGCTGCAATCATGATTCCTCGTATAAATCGATAGAACAGTTGGTATGCACTTTCTGTACGTCGTCGTTGTCCTCAAGGACATCGATTAGTTTTCTCAGTTTTTTAATATCGTGTTCCTCTGTCGGCGCGCTTTCCATAGATGGAACGTACTCCACATCAGATTCCACGAACTCATAACCGGCATCGGTCAGAGCCTGATACACATCAGGATATGCGCCCGGTTCAGTATGGACTGTAAAGCTGTCCTCCTCCGATATCATATCGTCTGCGCCGGCTTCCAGGGCCGCTTCCATCAGCGCGTCCTCGTCAATCTCATCGGTCTTCTCGATGATAAGAACACCCTTTCTGGCAAACATATAGGATACGCATCCCGGTGTGCCCAGGTTGCCGCCGTGTTTGTCAAAGGTAGAGCGTACAAAGGAAGTGGAACGGTTATTGTTGTCCGTCAGACAGTCTACAATAATTGCCACGCCGCCCGGACCGTAGCCCTCGAAAGAAAGTTCTTCGTAAGAAGCGCCGCCCAGCTCTCCTGTACCTTTCTTGATTGCTCGCTGAATATTATCGTTAGGCATACTGATTGCCTTCGCTTTTTCGATTGCCACTCTCAGCCCTGCATTGTACTCAGGGTCCCCGCCGTCCTTAGCCGCTACCGTAATGGCTTTTGCGTATTTGGTGAACATCGCTGCTCTTTTGGAATCCTGTGCCGCTTTTCTGCCTGCAATTGTACCGTGTCTGCCCATGGAGACACCTCCTATCTTTATTCTTTAATATATTTCAACTTAAATAGTATACTACAATCTTTCCTGGGTTTCAATCATATTTTTGTGGGCTGTTGCCATCATCAGCTTGATTCTGTTCAGCTGATTGACGTCGCTGGCCCCCGGGTCATAGTCGATGGCAGCGATATTGGCCTTGGGATTCATCTTTCTCAGGGCTTTCATCATACCTTTTCCGGTAACGTGGTTCGGAAGGCAGGCGAAAGGCTGCAAACATACGATATTCTCCACGCCGTTATGAATCAGTTCAACCATTTCTCCGGTCAGAAGCCATCCTTCGCCGCACTGATTCCCTATAGAACTGATGGCAGACGCGGCTTTGGCTGTATCCTCGATGTAGCCGGGTTCGGTAAAGTGTCTGCTGTCCCGCAGAGCTTTACGCATAGGCTTTCGCAGCCACTCCACAGCCTTAATACCTATCTGGTTCATGGTCATAGACTTATATGAACCTGACAGGTTCTCGTAGTTGAACCGCTTGCTGTACATGCCGTACAGGAAGAAATCCAGCATATCCAGCACTACCGCTTCGCCGCCCTCGGCTTCAATGATACCTACGATATCATTGTTGGCATTTGGATGGTATTTCACCAGGATTTCTCCCACCACCCCTACTTTCGGCTTCTTTTCGCCGGTTCTCTCCACATTGTCAAAGTCCGAAACGATTCCCTTCAGATTGCGGTAAAAGGTGCTTCTGTTAAAATGTATCACATTGTGAATAATCTTATCGTGCCACTTATCCAAAATGGCCTGGCAGGTGCCCGGTACCTTCTCATAAGGCCTGGTAGCGTAGAGGACCCGCATAACCAAATCGCCGTAAACACAGCCGACGGCAAGGCGCAGACCCATCTGCGCAGTAATCTTAAAGCCCGGATTCTTTTCCAGTCCCACCGCGTTAAAGGATACCACAGGTACCTGTTCCATATCCAAATCCTTCAGAGCTTTCCTAAGCAGCGCCACGTAGTTGCTGGCGCGGCAGCCTCCCCCCGTCTGAGACATGAATACCGCCGTCTTATCCAAATCGTACTGACCGGATTTCAGCGCGGAAATAATCTGCCCCAGGGTTACGATGGTGGGATAGCAAGCGTCGTTATTGATATATTTCAGCCCTTCTTCCACAGAGTTTTTATCCACAGGCGGCAGCAGCACTGCGTTGTAGCCGCATGCCTTCATGGCCTCCTCCATATAACTGAAATGAATCGGAGACATCTGCGGCACTAAAATATTGTAGTTTTCCCGCATTTCCTCAGTGAAGAGCTTTCTCTCATAAGGCTCGCTGCTTGGCTGTGCCTTAACGCCGTTCTTTTCTCTTTCCTCCATTGCGGCTTTCAGAGAGCGGATACGAATCTTGGCGGCGCCCAGGTTGGAACCCTCGTCTATCTTCAGTACCGTATAAAGTTTGTTGCTGTTTCTGCATATCTCCTCCACCTGGTCGGTGGTTACCGCGTCAAGGCCGCAGCCGAAGGAGTTGAGCTGAATCAGTTCAACATCATCGCAGGTACCGACAAAGCTGGCCGCTTTGTAGAGCCTGGAATGATATACCCACTGGTCTAAGACCCGAAGGGGCCTTGGCAGTTCTGCCATATGGGCTACAGAGTCCTCCGTCAGCACCACCATGCCGAAGGAGTTAATCAGCTTATCTATGCCGTGATTGATTTCCGGGTCCAGATGATAAGGTCTTCCGGAAAGAACGATGGACTTCTTGCCCTTCTGTCTTGCCAGCTTCAGAGAATATTCCCCCTGCTTTCTGATATCGTTTTTGAAGCGCACCTGTTCTTTTCTTGCCAGATTGACAGCACGCATGATATCTTCTTTTTTGATATGAAACTCCTTGAACTCTTTATGTAACATGTTAGCCAGCTTCAAATCGTTGTCGTAAGGCAGGAACGGATGGGAGAATCGAACCATGTTCTCCTCAAAGATATCGTCCATATTATTGGCAATTACCTCCGGATAGGTGGCTACAATCGGACAGTTATAGTGGTTAGGGGCTGTGCTGTCCTCTCTCCTTTCGTAGTTGAGACACGGATAAAAAATCCACTTGGCGCCGTTTTCCACCAGCCATTTAATATGTCCGTGAACCAGCTTTGCCGGATAACAGGCGGTATCGGAGGAGATAGTCTCCATACCCATCTCGTAAATGGATTTGCTGGACGGCGGCGAGAGCATTACCCTGAATTTCAGTTCGGTGAAGAAAGTGAACCAGAACGGGTAGTTCTCATACATGTTGAGCACTCTCGGAATGGCCACCGTGCCTCTTACCGCATCAAAATCTGACAGAGGCTTATATCCGAACAGTCTCTGCAGCTTGTATTCGTAAAGGTTGGGCAGTTTATTGGTGTGCTGTGCGCCTCCCGCTCCTTTTTCGCAGCGGTTTCCTGTGATAAATCTGGAGCCGTCCCCAAACTTATTGACAGTCAGAATACACCGGTTTTCGCAGCCGCTGCATCTGCCGTTGGTGTGCTCCACCGTGAAACTGTCCAGCTCGTCACGGGTTATCAGAGATGATTCCGTATCCTCCAGCCAGTGCTCCTTGGCAATCAGCGCACATCCGTATGCCCCCATAAGTCCAGCGATGTCCGGTCTGACTACATTCTTGCCGATAATCTTTTCGATGCTGCGCAGTACGGCGTTATTCATAAAGGTTCCGCCCTGCACTACGATTTTTTCGCCGGCCTCGTCGGGATTTCTCAGCTTGATGACTTTATATAAAGCGTTTTTAATCACGGAATAGGAAAGACCTGCGGAAATATCTCCGATAGAAGCTCCTTCCTTTTGGGCCTGTTTTACCTTGGAATTCATAAATACGGTACATCTGGTTCCCAAATCCACAGGATGAGCCGCGAAGAGAGCCTCGTCGGCAAAAGCGTCAGTATCCAGATTTACCGATTTTGCATAGGTCTCCAGAAAAGAGCCGCAGCCTGATGAGCAGGCTTCGTTGAGCATGATATTGTAAATGGCGTTATCCTTGATTTTCATGCACTTCATGTCCTGGCCGCCGATATCCAAAATAAACTCCACGCCCGGCAGAAATTCCTCTGCCGCTTTGTAGTGGGCCATGGTCTCGATTTCGCCCAGGTCAGCTTTAAAGGCTGTCTTAATCAGTCCCTCTCCGTAACCTGTGACACAGGTATTTGCAATATACGCGCCCTGAGGCAGCAGGCTGTAAAGCTCTTTCAGCATAGTTCTGACGGCTTCCAGGGGATTTCCCTCATTGCTTCTGTAAAAGGAATACAGCAGGTTCTTGTCGGCGTCAATGAGCGTGGCCTTGGTCGTCGTGGAGCCGGCGTCGATACCCAGGAAAGTCTCCTCTTTGGCCCGTCTGATATCTCTTCTGCGAATCTTGTGCTGATTATGTCTGGCCATAAAGGCGTTATATGCCTCTTTATTTTCAAAGAGGGGTTCGATATGTTTCGTCTCGGCAAGCTGCGTCTGATCCGCCGACTGAAGCCGCCGGCATATGGTTTCCAGGGAAACAGCTTCCCTTTCGCCGGCCAGCATAGCCGCGCCGATAGCTACAAAATATTTGGAATCATCGGGAAAGATAACCTGTTCAGCAGGGAGTTCCAAAGTCTCGATAAATCTCTTTCGCAGTTCAGACAGAAAAGAAAGCGGCCCGCCTAAAAAGGCTACGTTGCCTTTTATGGTATGTCCGCAGGCAAGTCCGCTGATGGTCTGATTCACCACAGCCTGGAAAATAGAAGCCGCTAAATCAGGCATAGCCGCCCCTTCGTTAATCAGAGGCTGGATATCCGTCTTAGCAAAAACACCGCAGCGGGCCGCGATAGGATAAATCATCTTTACCTTCTTGGCGGCTTCATTTAAACCTGCAGCGTCAGTATTGAGGAGCACTGCCATCTGGTCGATAAAAGCACCGGTACCCCCCGCACAGGTACCGTTCATTCTCTGTTCAATGGTTGCACCGTAGAAAGTAATCTTGGCGTCCTCGCCGCCAAGCTCAATCGCCACATCGGTATTGGGAATCAGCGTTTCCACAGCTTTGCTGCAGGCAATCACCTCTTGTTCAAAATGAATACCGAGAAGATTTGCCAGGGAAAGTCCGCCGGAGCCGGTAATAACAGGCTGTACTTCTATATCCCCGAATTCACCGAACATATCCTCTATAAGTTCTTTCACTTTCTCAAAGACATTGGACATATGCCTTTCGTAGCGGGAATATACAATCGAAGCTTGATTGTCCAGCAAAACTAGTTTTACCGTTGTTGAACCAATATCAATTCCTAACTTCATTTCTTACCTCTTAAAATTATACGATGAATTTGATTTCGGCTAAAGCCGAAAAATTACAGCATTAATTCTGCCTTACGGCTGGTTTTTCCCGCCGGGCAGAATATTTTACAGTATGCTTCATGGAAAAAATGGGTTCTTATGAAACATATGGAAATAAAAGAAAATATAATCATTCCTATGTTTTAAAAAATCCAATAATCTGTACTATTTTATCAGATTTCCAGCCTTTTTCAAGGTTTAATTTAGTATTAGTTTTTTGAAATTTTCGGTTGTACTACCATTATTTGTATGTTACAATGTTAAACTATGAAAAGTATCATTAAAAAACGGACTTATCAGGCAATCTATCGATTGCTTGACAGGGTTTCCCCGGTTCCATACAACTGCGGAATCCTATGTAATGCCGCCTGCTGCAACTGCGGCAACGACGATGAGAGCCTAGGAATCTATCTGCTCCCCGGCGAGGACAAGGTTCACCCCAGACAGGACAGCTGGCTCAGCTGGAGTGCGGAAAATGCCGAGGATTATGAATTTCCAGACTCCTGGCACGGCAAAGTATATTTTGTCAGATGTAAAACACCGCCTATTTGTCCAAGAGAAAAAAGGCCCATGCAGTGCAGGACCTTTCCGCTGACGCCTCATATCGATGAAGACGGCGTTCTATCTCTGATATTAAATGACGGGGAGCTGCCCTATCTATGCCCGCTCATTGAAGAGGAGATAGAACTTTCCCCTGACTTTGTGAAAGCTACCTATACTTGCTGGAAACATTTAATTCGCGACCCTCTTATCTACGATCTTGTCAGAGAAGACTCCGAGTACAGAGAATATAGGCAGTACGAAGAACCTGAGCTGTAAGCTACAGGTTCTTTATTTCTTTTTTGTATAGTACCCGCAGCATGATTGCCGAGTATGTGAGACCGACCAGCTCTGCCAGCGGGAATGACACCCAGGAAGCCGTAATCCCTGCCAGGTGATAAATGATATAGGCAAGGGGCAGAATGACTAAAAGCTGTCTGAGCAGAGAGCCAATCAGACTGTACACACCGTGGCCCGTCCCCTGAAACAGTGTCGAGGTAATGATGCCGAAAGCTGCGGGAATGAAGCAAAGACTGATGATTCTCAGAGCAGGAATCCCCATTTCAAGCATGGCCTCATCAGCGCTGAACATTTTCAGGAAAACCTGAGGGAACAGATGAAATAAAATCGTACCGGCAGCCATGATTATGAGGGCGGTAATCAGGGATTTCTTATAGGTTTCCATCAATCTGTTTTTGTTTCTGGCGCCGAAATTATAGCCCATAATCGGCATAGCCCCCTGATTCAGACCGAAAACCGGCATGAAGATAAAGGACTGCAGCTTAAAGTATACACCCAGCACCGCTACAGCCGTTGCCGATGCGGCCAAAATGGCATTGTAGCCCAGCAGCATGATGGAGCCTATGGACTGCATGATGATGGAAGGAAGACCTACACTGTAGATATCTCTGACCACATGCCAGTCAATCTTGAATCCTTTCAGCTGCACCTTGACATCGTGCTCTTTTTTAAAGATGGTGACGACAGCTACAGTCATGGCAAGACACTGTCCGGCGACAGTGGCAATGGCTGCACCTGCGATTCCCATTTCCGGAAGCCCAAAGAGGCCGAAGATTAAAATCGGGTCCAGTATCAGGTTGGTAACTGCCCCTGTTAAACTGATAAACATGGGCGCTTTCATGTTCCCTGTTGCCTGCAGTACCTTTTCCAGCATAACCTGTACCATGCTGAACAGGCAGAAGATGGTGATAATTCTCAAATAAGTCACGCCGCCTTCAAAGATTTCCTCGTCATTTGTGTATAAAGCCATAAAAGGCTTGGCCAGAAAAATTCCGACACAGGCAAAAATCAAATAGTTAAAGAGTGCAATGCGAAGACTGGTGCTGGCAGCCTTATCAGCTTCCTCCTGTCTGCGGGCCCCCAGCCTTCTCGCAATCAGAGAATTTACGCCCACCGCGCTTCCCACTGAAAGGGAAATCATCAGCATCTGAACAGGCATCACCAGAGATACTGCGGTCAGTGCCTTAGAACTTACCATGGCGACGAACATGCTGTCCACCACATTGTAGAGCGCATTGATGGTCATGGAAAGAATTGCAGGCCACGCCATAGAGGCCAAAAGCCTGCCAACCGGGGCAGTTCCCATTTTATCTGCTTCATTGTTAATCTGCATATCTGTTTTTTTATTTTCTGTAGTCATAGTCACTGTTGTCTCTCCTCCCCTCAAATATTTACAAATTAAAACGGAAATAACGTTAAACGATATTTCCTGAATAAAAAATATGGGCAAACCTATAAGCCGGGTTCTGTATTTGACAATCATCTATCTAAGGCGATACATTACTGTTCGCTCATGCGGCCTACCTTCCGGGCAGCGACGGGCCGCCGCCTTTTACGCCCATTTTGGCCTTGCTCCGGATGGGGTTTACACGGCCGCCATGTCTCCATGACGCCGGTGAGCTCTTACCTCACCATTTCAACCTTACCACGGCATTACCCGTTTCGGCGGAATGTTTCTGTTGCACTTT
>CBCTFZ010000054.1:0-13846 GCA_965146355.1 uncultured Emergencia sp.
CATGTTCTCACCAAAATCTTCAATCCGTGTATAATTTCAGCGGCTCTGTTATACATAAACTGGCGTTTTTCGTGAAAAAAGGGTAACTATCTTTTCAGGATATTATAAAAGGACTGCTGTTTTTTTCTCCGATAGATTTTCACCAAAGAAAGTACCTCCAGGCCGCAGTAAATAACCGTCACAAATATGGCTGCTGTCAGATTGTTGTGAGAACACAAGTATACGCACAGAAACGTCAAAGCGGTGTACAGCAATAGCCGTACCCCTTGCAGATACATGGAGGCGGCAAGTTTTATTTCCTGGAAATTGTCGTCGACGACCATCAGCAGCGTTCTCAGGCGAAGCAGGATGACGACATTGCATGCGGCTGCAGCTGAATATACTGCCGATTCTTTCAATGCCAGATTTGCCAGCAGAAAAATGAAAATCATTCCAAGCAAAAGGGCTAAAGTCTTTTTCATTGCATCACCGGTTCTATCCTAGCGGAACCATTTAATCCTTTCTAAAGAGGAACATTTTAATTTTGATAATCCTATATATTTTGATTTTATTGTAATAAAACTCATATGATTTTTCAAGTGTTTTTTTCTTGGTTTACTTCCAAAGATTAGATTTAAAAAAATTACTAGCCTATATAGTAAAAAAACTATTGCAAAAAAACTGCGGGGGGGGGTATACTGTTAGCAAGTATATAGCCGGAGAGAACAGTCAGCGGGGTAAATTGGGAGGACTACCGCTGTATGCGAGAAATTAAGAAAGGAGTTTTGTATGAAGAAATTACTGACATCACTGCTCTGCTTGGTGATGGTGCTGTGTATGATGCCAGCGATGACGTGGGCAGCAGATAGCAGGACTGACGACGGCACTTTTAAGGACACAAACGGAATTCGTTATCAGATTACCGGCGACAGTACGGTTAAGGTAATCAGTGATACGGACGACGAGGCTCCGTTTTATCCGACGCCGATAATTGGTGAAGGACAGGCAACCTATACTGGGGAAATTACAATTCCTGAAAAGGTTACTAATAATGGGAAGGAGTACTCTATAACAGAAATCGGCAAAAGAGCTTTTGGCGATACAGACATTACCAAAATTACGCTTCCGAAGACAGTAAAAACAATCGGCCCATGGGCATTTGACAGCTGCATCCAGCTTGTAACAGTAAGTTTAGAAGACTCAGCGCTGGAGGAAATAGGAGATTATGCATTTGCTAACTGTGGAACTTTAGCGAATTTTCAGATTCCGACTACCGTTACAAAGATTGGAGAAGGAGCGTTTGGCAGTTGCAAAGCATTAGAGAGCCTTTGTATTCCGGCAGGAGTCACAGACAATCTATTTCAGGCCCTTACCGCTAATGGTCCTTATCCCCATCTGGACAAGGTGACTATAGCTGAAGGAAGCCCGTATGATATTGAAGGCGGCGTATTATATAAAGGAACTGTTGCATGCCTTTATATGGGTCCTGATGAACATGTGACTGTGCGGGAGGGAACCACAGAGATTTTCTCCAGCGGTTATTATACTGGAAAAGTTTGTGCTTTCACAAATGGCAGGATAAAAAGCGTGACCCTTCCGGATACGATTACAAAGATTCCGGACGGAGCATTTTCCCAAGCGGTAAATATGGAGTCTATTACACTGCCGTCGGGATTGACTGAGATTGGAAGTTCTGCGTTTTACAAAACGGGTTTAACCAGCATTACGCTGCCGGATACTGTTAAGACCATTGGAATTTCAGCTTTTCAGGATGCCTATGCTCTTGAAAGCATCGTTATTCCTGAGGGGGTCACAGAAATTCCGGACGCCGCTTTTTCCGGTGATTCTGCGCTGAAAACCATTGTCATTGCGGCAAGTGTAACAAAGGTTGGAAGCGATGCATTCAGCGGTTTAGAGGATGGTGCAGAAGACGTTACTCTCATTATGAAAGGAACTACTCCGCCAGTTTTTGAGGAAGACGCTTTTGGCAGCGAGACACCTGCCGGTCTGACGGTTATCGTACCTGCAGGCTCTGAAGAGGCATACAAGGATAGCAGCTGTCTTCTCCATTCGTACATAGAGGGAACCGATGGGGGAGAGGTGAAACCTGGAATTTCCTATAAACTGTCCTTACCGGCAGAGGCTTCTGTGGAAAAGGGCAAGACTGTTGAAATTACGCTGGACGCTGCAATACCGGAGGGTGCGGAATTAAAACTTGAGCAGGGCGGAGAAAATGTTGTGACAGCGGCACTTTCCGATGATAATCGTAAACTGGCGATAACCGGTGTAGAAATAGGGGAGGCAGAAGTGGAACTGACCCTTACCCTGGAGGGGATTGAACTGGCGTCTGCTTCCTGCAGTGTGACCGTTAAAGAGGCACAGAGCGATATTCCGTCCGTTCCAACCATCCAGCATCCGACCATCGACACAGATGACAATGCAAATGTAACTCTCAGCAGTTACGGAACCGTGGCAACAATCACAGTTGCTGACGGCTATGAGCTTGTTGATGTTACAATAAACGGCATTTCTCAGGGCAAGGTTACTTTCCTCTATGGCCTTAAGACCGGAGACAAAGTGGTTGTGACCACAAAGAAAATTGTAACGGCAGAAGACCTGAAAGCGGAGGTAAAGGCGCTGAAGCTGGTTGCCCGCAGTGTCAACGAGAAAGCGCCGAGCGGCAAGAATGCTATCAAAGTCTACTGGTTTGAAAAGGACGGAAAAGACCTGAGCCTGGACGGCTATGAAATTTACCGCTCCACCAAAAAGAACAGCGGCTACGGAACGAAACCGATTTATAAGACGACGAAGTCGCTTAGGTATTTCAATACTTCTGCAAAGAAGGGCACCAGATACTACTACAAGGTTCGCGGCTACAAGATCGTCGAAGGAGAAAAGGTGTTTACCGAATACTCTCTGAAAGCCATCAGAACCGCGAAATAACTTGAATAGGAAAGGGCCGCCTGCGGAACCCTTTCCTTCATTTTAGACTTGCTCCATGGGAACAGACAGAACAGACACATTTCTAATTTATTGTCTGCTTTGTCAGGCAATTCCTTGAAAATTACAGACAAGACAGACAAATTCTCGAAAATCTGTCTGTCTTGTCTGTTCTTAAGCTTAAATACAGGGCAGAATCAGCATTTTAGGATGGATTTACAGACAAAATTTGTGTTTTACTTCTATTTTGTCTGTTTTGTACTTCCCTCATCTCTGAAGACTGCCCCGCTGTTGTTTATTGGAGCAATGAAGAAATCCATATGCTGTAATAATTCTCCAGCATGGTAATTGTTTCAAGGATTCCTCCTCGGTCAGCAGCAGGGGGAGATAATTCCAGAGCCTCATTTAAATATTTAACAGCGGTGCGATAATTTCTTAAATAGCCATATGAAATGCCTAAATCATAGGCATATTTCCAATGGGGATTGATTTCATAACATTGCTCTAGGTATTCTATGGCTAAATCATAGTTGTTGGTCTTATAGTAAGCGTAAGCTATATCAAAGTAAGCGGTTTCAGAATCTGTTTCAATCTGGGCTTGCGATTCCCTGAAAATTCTATTGAATATCTCAGAATCCGTTACTTCTTCATTATTATATTGCTCGTATGTCCCGTCGTAATAAAACGCAGGCATGATATTTTGGGGTTCCGGCTTAATAAAAGTGGATAAAATCAGTACAGAAATAGCTGTTGTAACCAGTGCGATACCAACTGATGATAAAACTTTTAAAAAACCGGTTTTTATTGTGTTCCATAGTGCTTTCACAAATGTTTCATTTTCGCTTCTTTTTTTACACCGTTCAAGAAGTCCGCTGCTGAATACGGTTATCACAAATATTGCGGATATAATACATATGGTTTCAACTATAATCATATTCTTACCTCCTGCTATTTATGGTAACATATATAAACTGAAAATTCAATTTCTGAAAGAAAAACCCCCCCTTGAAAACCGATTTCGTGCTAAACAAGGCACTGGCTGCAATTTAGAATGACTTTTCCCCGCAGGGCTCAATGACTGATACTGATGTCCCCGCTGACAGTGTCTGCGGAAATTTCACAGTCTCCGCCGCTGCCGATGTAATATTCTCCCTCTCCTGCCGGCCGGCCCGTTTTGCCGTGGTGGGAGTCAAATTCGTTATGAAACCTTCCCGACGCAGTGCTGAACCTGATAAGGGCGTTGCTGTCTTCCGGAAGCTTCAGTCTGCAGCTGCCGGAGGTGGAGGAGAAATAAAGCTCCCCAGGGCAGGCGAGAAAGTCCGCTTTCAGGTGGCCGGAAATGGTGTCCACATTTGCAGAATCGGATTTCAGACCCTCTGCAAATATACTGCCCGAGGTGGTAGAAATCTCCAGCTCCTCAACGGTCAGTTTCTTTAAGATGATATCGGAAGAAACAGTGTCGACGGACAGCCTGCTCAGGTTTGTTCCCAGCTCACGGGGCATCTTGACGATTAATTTTTTGGCGGGCACGCCTTCGTCATCGGAAAAGCTGATTGCAACGGAGTCTCTGCAGTAATCCACGGAGAGCTTCCCGCCGCTGACCCTGTAGCGGAGACAATTCTGCTCATTTAAAGTTTCATCACTGACTTCTTTGATTAAAATTTCATCGCCGTCGTAGCTTTGAAGCTTTATATCGCCGCCGACCCAGTCGATGGACAGACTGTCTATGCCCAGGGCCGGGACGCGGTACACGCCGCTTTCCTCCCAATCATTGTCATAGTGGGTATTGGTATGGATGGTGGAATTCCATAAGCCGCTGCCAAGAAGCACACGGTATGAGCCGCCGGCGAGAAAACCTGCGGAGGAAATTACCACGCCCACAGAAAGAAAGCAGACCGCGGCAATCAGTATGATTTTCGTAGATTTTTTCATTTATGCCGCCTCCTTTCGGATAAACAGGTTTTTTATCTGACGGGCAAACCACTTGGTTCCCCGATAAAGCGCTGCAGTAATTACCTTGGCGCCGAGAAAGGCCAGAAGGCATCCTCCTATGAGAAAGAGCCCTGCGCCCAGAGTCAGAAGTACGGCGCCAAGGCCCGAACTCAATAGAAACGCCGACTTGATAAGCAGGTAGACGCCGCATGCTCCAAGGGTGACTACGCCGGCGTAGATACACAAGATGGCACCCCAGATACAGATATAGACTGACGCTACCACCAGTACAAAAGCTGCCAGCAGACACAGCCAGACAGGAGAACCCACCACTGCCAGAACGATAGCAAGGGTGTTCCAGCCGTTTCTCGGCGTTACCTTAGTTTTCATGAGAGTCGGCAGGGGCACTTCCTGCATGATGCGCCGGGCTGCTTCATTGACGTCGCCGAAACTTGCCACAGCCTCTTCCTCACTGATTCCATCTTCTATCATATCGTCGATAATTTCTGCGTAATAGTCAAGTCTTTTCTGAACCTCGTCCTCGGGAAGCTGAGCGAGCCTGATTCTCAGCTGATGCAAGAATATGTCCCTATTCATTGGTTAATCCCTCCTTGATAAATTGATAAATGGCTTCAATTTCTTCCCATTCCGCAAGGAACTCTTCTATTTGCTTCAGGCCCGAAGGCGTCAGCTGGTACATCTTGCGGAGCCTGCTGTTGTGTTCTACCGAATAGACAGTCAGATGACCGGCGGCTTCCAGTCTTCTGAGAATCGGATACAGCGTGGATTCCGACAACTTGATATAAGCTGACAGGTCTTTGATAATCCTGTATCCGTAGGAGTCTCCCCGGCTGAGAAGCGACAGTACGCACACATCCAGCAGACCTTTTTTCATTTGCGGGTTAATCATCAAAATACCCCCTTTCGCATTATACTATACAATACGTTGTATACCGTGTCAAGGGGTATTATTCGCTTTTCGACAAAAATAGGAAAAAATTAAGAAAGGTTAAGATGACTTTGCCAGGCAGGAATGATATACTTAAAATTGTAAATTTAATCAGAGTGTTTTAGGAGAGAATATGAAACAGATAGAAGAGAGGCTTTTTGCGCTGCAGGATTTGGATTACAGAGATTTTCACGCCAAGCTGATGCCCGGCTATGATAAAGAACGCATCATCGGCGTGCGGACGCCGGCCCTGCGCAAGCTTGCAAAGCAGCTGACAAAGGAGGGGGACTGCAGTGATTTTTTGTCCCAGCTGCCCCACAAATATTACGAGGAAAATAATCTCCACGCTTTTCTCATCGAGAATTTAGCCGGAGATTTTGATACGGCAATGGGAATGACGGAGGCATTTCTGCCATATATAGATAACTGGGCCACTTGCGACTGCTTTACGCCTAAGGCTTTTCGGAAAGAGCCGCAGAGGCTTTACGAAAAAACCTTGGAGTGGCTGAAAAGCGACCATACCTATACGGTTCGCTACGGTATCGTCACCCAGCTTTCCCTGTTTCTGGACCGGGAGTTTCGTCCGGAGATGCTGGATATTCTGGCTGACATACACAGGGAGGAATACTACATAAACATGGCAATCGCCTGGTATTACAGCTTTGCCCTGATTAAGCAGTATGACGCGGCTATCGGCCTGTTTGAGTCCCGGAGACTGGATAAGTGGATTCATAACAAGTCTCTGCAGAAGGCCATCGAAAGCTATAGAATTGACAAGGAGACAAAGGACTATCTGCGCAGTCTGAAAAGAAAATGAGTCATAAAAAAGAGAAGAGGCGGCACGGCTGCCGTAATTTTATCATATACTGTCTCATCGTGGCGGGGGTATGGTATTACGGTACTTTCACCCTGAAAACCACCGAGGTGACGATTGAAAGCGACCAGATTGACGATTCCGTAACCATCGTTCATCTGACAGACCTCCATGGACAGAGCTTCGGAGAGGACAACAAGTATCTGATTGAGGCAGTCCGAAAAGCAAATCCGGATTTTGTAGTAGCTACAGGAGACATGTATACGGCCGGCGACGAGAAGGGGCAGGATACCGCCGTGGCGCTGCTGGGAGCGCTGGCAGAGTTTTTTCCGGTCTATTCGGTCAACGGAGAGCACGATAACGACGCTGCTTATGAGGCTAGGCTTACGGAAGCGGGAGTGGATGTTTTAGACTACCAATGGAGGGATATTTCCATAGGCGGTACTACGGTCCGCCTTTACGGCATTACCAACGTGTACTACACCGATACTTTTGATTTGACCAACGAGTTTACCCTGGACCAGAGTTATTACAACATTTTGCTGGCGCATATCAGTAATTTTGAGGATTTTGCCGATTTCGGCATGGACCTTTCTCTGTGCGGTGACAGCCATGGGGGACAGGTCCGGCTGCCTTTTATCGGCGGACTTAACAACAGAGGCCAGTGGTTTCCTGAACTGAGTGATACCGACGCAAAGTATGTAAAGGGGCTTTATCGGGACGGGGACAAAAGTCTTTTTATTTCAGGCGGCCTTGGCAGCTATCCGGTGCCGGTCAGGTTTCTCAACAGACCTGAAGTTGCGGTCATTCACCTGGAAGGCCAAAAATGAGAAAATGCGGAAATTTGTCGAAAATATATATTTTCCTGTTGCATGGGGACGGTGAAAAATAGTATAATTATTATATAATTAAATATGACTAGAAAGGGGATTGCGAGATGAAGAAGAACTTGAGGATTGCTGTTTATCTAATGATTGTAGTTATCGCGGCAGGGGGTGTGTATCTGTGGTCGCAGGGGGCGAGCCGAGACGCAATTCTGGACGGACAGGACCCGGAAAGCTACGATGTGGCGGCCACCTGTATCGGTATTGAGGGGAATTACCTAATCTGCAACGCCGGCAATGATATCTATCTGTACTTAGACGGTACCAAGGTGTATCTGAGAAATTACGATGTGGAAATCGAGGAGAACGGCGACGAGACGGTCAAGGTCAGCTATGAGGATTTTTCCTTTGAAGCCCTTGCGGAAGAACTGGAGGACAGCGGTCAGGCGCCTGTCTATCTCTGGCTGACGCAGAACGGAAAAGTAAAGGCAGTTATGGTGGGCAGAGAGTCCTTTGAAAATCACAATGTCAGCCTTGCGGCTCTGGAGGGACTTGACCCTAACAGCTATACTTCCACCAATGTGATTCTTTCTATGAATAAGACGGGGATGGAAATTGCGCCTACCGGCTATACGGAAGAAGAAGCTGATAAGTTCCGGGATTTGATTACCACCTGCAGTTTCGCTCAGGATGTGAGATTTTACTGCGGTACTGTGACCACTACAGTGGACAGCGACGGAACCAGACACAGAAACTTTCAGTACAAGAAGGACAGCTACACCGCTGTCCGGCAGAGAATCGGACAAGGCCTCAGCGCCCATGTCTGGGTGAACGACGAGGGAAAGGTTTATGCCGTCCTGATTCACGAAGAAGTTATCAGATTAAATTGAGGAAACAAGGCAGCCCTGCATCGGCAAGGGCTGCTTTTTCATGAGCCGGCGGCCTGCACAATTTTTATTGATTGCATTTTCCCCGGGCCGGCGGTAAAATGAATATGAAAAAACATAGGGGGAAGTTAGGATGCACAAGATTTTAATTGTAGAAGACGATATGGTTATTGCAAAGGCGGTGGCGGACAATATCAGGACCTGGGACTGCGAAGTCAGGTGTGTAGAAAATTTCAAAGACGTAATGACAGAATTTACAAGCTTTGGGCCTGATTTAGTGCTTCTGGATATCGGACTGCCTTTTTTCAACGGCTATCACTGGTGTACCCAGATTCGGGCCGTATCTAAGGTTCCCATTATTTTTATTTCCTCAGCTTCGGATAATATGAACATCGTCATGGCTATGAATATGGGAGGCGACGATTTCATCGCCAAACCCTTTGACCTGGCGGTGCTGACGGCCAAGGTACAGGCGCTGCTGAGAAGGGCCTATGATTTCGGCGTGCAGGCTCCGGCTCTGGAACATAAAGGCGCCGTCCTCAACACGGGGGACGCCAGCCTGACTTACCAGGGAGAGAAGATTGACTTGACGAAAAACGAGTTTAAGATTCTGCAGATTCTGCTGGAGAGAAAGGGCGCGGTAGTCAGCCGCGACGACATTATGGTAAGACTTTGGGAGACAGACAGCTTTGTAGATGAAAATACCCTGACTGTCAATGTGGCAAGGCTGCGCAAGAAGCTGGAGGGCAGCGGCCTGACGGATTTTATCAAGACTAAGAAAGGCATGGGATATCTGGTGGAATAGATGATAAGACACTATGTACGCAGCAAATACAAGTCAATACTGCTCTTCGCGCTTTTCATTTGTATATTCTGTTTGGTGGCCTATCTTTACCATATGCCGCTGGACGCACTGCTTTATGCGATTACTTTGTGCCTCTTTGTCTCGACGGCGCTGATGATTTACAGCTATTTCCGCTACAGGCAGAAAGCTGAAATGCTGGCAGATGTGCGGGCGCGGATTCAGTTTGGACCGGAGGAGCTGCCTCAGCCTTCCACTGCCATGGATGAGGAGTATCACAAAATCATACGGTATTTATATAAGACTACTTCGGAAACCATTTCGGGGAAAGACCAGGCCATGAGCGATATGATTGAGTATTATACCCTTTGGGCGCACCAGATTAAAACGCCCATTGCGGCCATGCGTCTTCTTCTGCAGAGCGAAAAGTCCTGCGAGGGCAGGGACGAGCTTCTTATGGAGCTGTTCAAAGTCGAGCAGTACGTGGAAATGGTGCTGCAGTATCTTCGCCTTGACAGCGAATCCACCGACTACATTATCAAGGAGCAGAATGTGGATTGGATTATCCGAGAATCGGTGAAAAAGTATTCCACCACATTTATCAAAAAGAAAATTTCACTGGAGTATGAGGAAACCGGCATCAGGGCCATATCCGACGAAAAGTGGCTGAGCTTCGTGCTGGAACAGATTCTTTCCAACGCCCTGAAATATACCTACAGCGGGAAGATTCGGATTTACCGGGAGAAGGAGGGCGCTGCCGTTTTAATCATCGAAGATACCGGCATCGGCATTCAGGCAGAGGACCTTCCGAGAGTCTTTGACCGGGGCTATACAGGCTATAACGGACGCACTGATAAGAAGTCCACCGGCATCGGCCTTTACCTCGTGCAAAGGGTCATGAACAGACTGGGGCACACCATTGAAATCGAGTCGGAAGTAGGAAAAGGCACCCGGGTCAAGCTGGACCTTGCTTACAAAAGTGTAAGATTTGAATAAAAAATCGTAAGGGAATGTATAGGACTTACATTCCCTTTTCTGTTATCATAAGGGCAGAATGAAGAAAGGGGATTTTTAAAATATGTCGATTTTAGAAGTAAAGAACTTAAAAAAGATTTATACGACCCGCTTCGGCGGCAATCAGGTACAGGCGCTGTCCAATGTGTCCTTTTCTGTGGAAGAAGGGGAGTATGTGGCAATCATGGGAGAGTCCGGCTCAGGAAAAACTACGCTGCTGAATATTCTGGCAGCCCTGGATAAACCGACCAGCGGGGAAGTGCTTTTGAACGGCCGCAATATCGTGCAGATTGGTGAGAAAGAGATTTCCGCATTTCGCCGCGATAATTTAGGCTTTGTGTTTCAGGACTTCAACCTGCTAGATACCTTTTCCCTGCAGGACAACATTTTCCTGCCCCTGGTCCTTGCGAAAACGCCTTATAAAGAAATGGCAAAAAGCCTTGCGCCTATTGCAAAGCACCTTGGCATCAGCGATATTCTGAAAAAGTATCCCTATGAGGTTTCCGGCGGACAGAAACAGAGAGCGGCCGTAGCAAGAGCCCTGATTACAAAGCCAGAGCTTATCCTAGCAGACGAGCCAACAGGCGCCCTTGACTCCAATGCGGCGGACGGTCTGCTCCGTCTCTTTGGAGAAATCAATGACGGAGGACAGACTATTTTAATGGTGACTCACAGCACCAAGGCGGCAAGCCACGCAAAGCGGGTGCTGTTCATCAAAGACGGTGAGGTCTTCCATCAGATTTACAGAGCTAACATGACCAGCGACCAGATGTTCGCCAAAATTTCCGACACCCTGACGGTGCTTGCGACAGGTGGTGTGAGTCGTGGGTAAGAATCTTTCATTAAAACTGGCAGTAAACAACATCAAAAACAACCGCAAATTCTATCTGCCGTATTTTCTTGCGTCGGTAGGCATCATCGCAATGTTCTATATCATCTGTTTCCTTGCAGTAAGCCATGAAGTGCAGACGCTCAGTGCGTCTCTTTCCATGATTATGTACTTCGGCACGGTGGTTATGGGCATCTTTGCCTTTATCTTTCTCTTTTACACCAACAGCTTTCTGATGAAGCGGCGTAAAAAAGAAATCGGTATTTACAATATTCTGGGCATGGAAAAACGCCATATTGCACGGATTCTTGCCATTGAAAATCTGCTGATATCGGTATCGTCCATGGTCCTTGGTCTTGTGAGCGGAGTGCTGTTCAGCAAGCTGATTCATCTGGGCGCAAGCTGGGTATTCGGCGGGGAGCCACCCTTCGGCATTCATGTGGAAGTTCCTGCGGTGTTCATCACTTTGGTGCTCTTCGGGATTCTGTTTACCCTGACGACTTTTTTCAATCAGATGAGTATTCATCTTGCAAAACCCATTGAACTCCTTTACGGGGGTAATATGGGCGAAAAAGAGCCTAAGACCCGATGGATTTTAGCATGTTTAGGCGCGCTGTGTCTGGGCGGCGGCTATGGCATCGCCAATTTGGTGGACTCGCCGCTGACGGCAATCTTTTACTTTTTCATAGCGGTGGTTCTGGTTATCATCGGCACCTACTGTCTCTTTACGGCGGGCAGCGTAGCCATTCTGAAAGCCCTGCGCAGAAACAGGAAATTCTATTATAAGCCTGCCAACTTTACGGCGGTTTCCGGACTGATTTACCGCATGAAACAGAATGCGGTGGGCCTTGCAAATATCTGTATTCTGTCCACTATGGTGCTGGTGATGGTATCGGGCACCGTATGCCTTTTTGCAGGTATGGACGATGTGATAGACGGCATGGTTCCAAAGGATATCCGCGTGACAGCCCACTGCTACGAGGAAGATGAACAGGTAGACAGAGAAAAAGCGCGCAGCGAAATCAAGAGACTTGCAGATGAGAAGAAGATAGAGATAGAAAGCCTGGAAGACTATCAGGTGCTGGAGTTTGTCGCCATGAGGCAGGATGACGGTCATTTTACCATTGAACACGGCTCCTCCCTGGATTTGGGCGGCGGCTTTATCATCGTCACAGAAGCTCAGTACGAAGCCATGACAGGAAAAGACCTGCAGCTTAAAGGAAACGAGGTGGCGGAATTTTCACCGGGAAGGTTGCTTGATGAGAACTTCTCCATTGAAGACCTTTCCCTGACGGTGAAAACGCAGATTGACAGATTCATGAGCAGTCCGGAAATGGACGGGTATCTGAAGGATATTCACTATCTGGTGGTGGCTGACGAAGAGATGCTTTTCCGGATTTTCAATCTGCAGCAGGGGAAGTACGGCGTTTCTGCAAGTCCGATTACCTATTACTTCGATGTGGCGCTTTCGGAGGATGATGCAGAGTCAGAAGCTGCGCTTTACGATGTGCTGATGGAAGAGCTGGGGCAGGGTGATTTAGGCTACTATGGAATGCTTACTGTCGAAAGTAAAAGTCAGCTTGGGGATAACTTCTACGACCTTGTAGGCGGCTTTTTGTTCCTGGGCTTATTCCTCGGCGTAGTGTTCACCTTTGCTGCGGCGCTGATTATCTATTACAAGCAGATTTCTGAAGGATATTATGACAGAGAAAAATTTGAAATCATGCAGAAGGTGGGTATGAGCAAGACCGAGGTGAAACAGGTTATTCGCAAACAGGTTCTCATGGTGTTCTTTGCACCGCTGGTTATGGCGGGGCTTCACATCGTCGCAGCTTTCCACCTGATTAAACAGCTGCTTTTGGTATTTGCCATGACCAATGCGACGCTCTTTGCCGTTTGTACTTTAGTTACATTCCTGGTTTTCGCAGGGGTGTACACGCTGGTGTATGCGGTAACCGCAAGAGAGTATTACAAGATTGTGGGATGATAAAGGCTGGCGGAGCGGAAGATTTTTCGGAAAACTTTCTGACTTTCTCTGTCCTTTGGTGCTGATTTCGTGGTATACTGATATTTAAAGCTTTTACGAAAGAGAGGGATTTACCGTGAGATATGTGGAGCACTACGAAATCAGCAGCCATGATACCGATTATAACGACTACATTCGACCGTCTTTGCTGCAGCGGTATCTGATAGAAACTGCAGACCATCAGATGAGGGACCGCCGCCCTACCTATTATGAACTTTTCGCAGACGGCAAGGCTTTTATCCTGACCAGGATTACCATCGAAATTTACGGTCAGATTAAAAAATATGACAAAATTGATGTCCAGACTTGGCGCTGTCCTGACAAGGGAGCCACCTTCACCCGATGCTTTCAGGTATTACGAGAGGGGGAGGTTATGGCGAAGGGATACAGCGTCTGGGCAGTAGTCAATCACCAGACCGGCCGTCTATGCAAAACCTCTGAACTGGATTTGTCCAATTACGAAGTGGAGGAACCCCATCCGATGAACCTGCCCAACCGGTTCCGTCTTCCCAAGGATATGGAGTTTACCCACGTTGGAGATAAGGTGGTATTTCGCGGAGAAACGGACATTAACCGCCATATGAACAACACATATTATTCCGACATGCTGTGGAACTATATCCCGGGCATCGAGGAAAAGGCAGTAACATCTGTCAATCTCCGTTATCAGAAGGAAGCGCCGCTGGGCGGTAAAATTGAAATCTACATGGGAAAGCTGGACGAACCTGCGGCCGGAGATGAGAATGCGGAAGAAACCTACTGCTTCTATACCAAGGTTGCAGAAGGCATCAACGTAGAAGCCATGATTAGCGTAAAGAAAGTAAAATAACAGGGGATTTAAGAGAGTCAC
>CBCTFZ010000055.1:0-13526 GCA_965146355.1 uncultured Emergencia sp.
TTCGGCGTTCGCGGCTCCCGTCAGGCAGAAAGCGGCGGTCAGAGCCAGCAGCAGGTTTTCCTCGTCGTAACCGGTGGCTGTGACGAAAGCGTCCATCTCGTCCATATTTTCCTCTTCCAGAAGCTCCAAATCCGTGCCGTCGCTGTGAAGTATCATGACATTGTTCAGGTGAGTGGAAAGATAGCGGCAGCGCGCCATATCCTTTTCGACAATCTTAACCATGGCGCCAAATTCGGAAAGCTTTTCGGCCAGATAAAAGCCGGTCTTTCCGCCGCCGATAATCATAACCTTCTGCAGGTTGGTGTATTTGCCTTTTTCGTGTACCCGTTTAGTCAGGGAGAGAATCTGGTCCTTTTCACCGACAACATAGAGAATATCCCGTTCTCTGATTTCGTCCTCTCCGTGGGGAATGATAATTTTTCCGTTTCTGGAGATGGCGGCAATCAGCATGTTGGGCAGAACTTCCCTGACCTTTGGAATGGAAAGGCCGATGAGCTTAGGATATTTTCTGGCGTAAAACTCAATCAGAGATATCTTTCCGCTGGTAAAAATACCGTTGCTCAGCGTATATTTTTCGGCCAGATATTTGTAAATCTCCACGGTAATGGCAAGGTCCGGATTGACGATGGAGTCGATGCCCATGGTTTCTTTAATAAAGCCGAACTGATTCATGTGCTCAGGGTCTCTGACTCTGGCGATGACTCGGCGGCAGCCCAATTTTTTCGCAAAAGCAGCGATGACGATATTGACCTCGTCGTTATCGGTGGAGGCTAAAAGGTAGTTGAAGTGCTGAATATCTATATTCTTCAGCACGCCCGTGTCTCTGGCGTCTGCGCTGATGGTCATAACGTCCAGCTGCTGAGACAGCTTGCTCAGCACTTCTTCATCTTTATCAATGATGGTAATTGCGTAATCTCCGCCAAGGAGGGCTTCCGCCACGCGAAATCCCAGTTTGCCGGCTCCTACGATGGCTACATTTATCATAATTCGTTCCTCTAATTAACAAAGTCGTATTATTTACTTCCCTATTCTAATTCAAATAGTTCCAATTTGCAAGAGGTTATGATAAAATGTATAAATAGTGAAAATCAGTTATTGAAAAGAGGAGTTGTGCCATTGAAAATCAAGTGTTTTGTCAGCGGTTCCCTGAGCAGCAACGGCTATGTGATTTATCAGAAAGAGGGGGGCGGCTGCTATATCATAGACCCGGGCTACAGCCCGAGGAAGTTTATCAATTTTGTCAGGGAAAGAGAACTGAAACCCTGCGGTATTCTGCTGACTCATCTCCATCACGACCATACGGGAGCGGCGGAGGCGGTGCAGGACGCCCTGGACTGTCCCATTTTTATGCACGAAGACGACGCCTTTGTGTACGGAGGAAGGGTGGACGTAAGCCTTTCTGACGGAGACAGTCTGGAGCTTGCCGGAGAGGAACTGAAAATCCTGCATACGCCGGGTCATACGAAGGGAAGTATCTGCATCATGTGTCCAAAGAGCCGGGTCTGCTTTACCGGAGACACCCTTTTCGATACGGATTTGGGCAGAACAGATTTGGCAGGCGGCAGCGAAGAGGACCTGCGCCGTTCCATCTGCCGCATCATAGACAAGTGGGACAATGATATTACCATTTATCCCGGCCACGATACCGGCTGCACCATGAAGAAGGTAAGGATTTACAATAGGGAATTTTTAGCGCTGAGGGACGGACATGACAGATAAGAACATAAAGATGGTGGCTTTGGACTTAGACGGCACCACACTGAGCAGCAACGGAACCATTACGGAAAGAACAGTTTCAGCTTTTGAAAAAGCCATGGAGAGAGGCGTTCACATCATCATTTCCACAGGCAGAACTTTTCAGTCTCTGCCGAAGCAGCTCTTTTCCATAGACGGGCTTGAGTATGTAGTGACCTCTAACGGCGCCCACATTACCCGCCTTGCCGATAGGAAGCTGATTTACGAGGACCATATTCCCGCCTCCGGTGTGGAGACGGTGGTAAGGCTGCTGCGGGGCAGGGATATCTCCGTAGAGACCTTTGTAGGAGGGAAGGCCTATATTGGACAGGGGGAATACGACGACGTCCTGGCCAATGGCTCCACTTACAGAGACGCAGAATATATCAGAAAGACCAGACAGCCGGTGCCGGATATTTTCGACTTCCTGCTGGAACACAGAGACGCTGTTGAAAACATCAACATCAACTTTGAATTTTTAGAGGAAAAAGAGAGATGGAGAAAGACCCTGGAGGCTATTGAAGGCACGACCCTGACTTCCTCTTTTATTCACAATTTCGAGGTGGGAGGCAGCTGTACCAGCAAGGCTGCAGCCCTGAGATATCTGATGGAGATGGTTGGAGTCATACCGGAGGAACTGATGGCCTGCGGCGACAGCCCCAACGACGCCGAAATGCTGAAGCTGGCCGGAATCGGCGTGGCAGTGGCCAACGCCACAGAGGATACCAAAGCAGTGGCCGATTATATTACCGACACCAACGGAAATGACGGGGTGGCGAAAGCCATAGAGAAATTCGTACTGAAATAGAAAAATATTGAAATACTTCTCCAAACCGGGAAGTATTTTTCTTTTTTTTGAGATTCTGCCGTTGACAACAGAAGGTAAATGTAGTAATTTAGTATTAATAGAAAAAAATGTAAAAAATATAATAAAATGGAGGAAATGGCGTGGAGACGAAGATGCTGGGAAAGCTGGGGGAAACCTTTGCAGCGGAACTGTTAGCCGCCCAGGGCTACCGGATTCTCGAAAAGAATTTCAGATGCGGATTGGGAGAAATTGACCTGATTGCAGAGAAAAACGACGAGATAGTTTTTGTGGAAGTAAAGACCAGACGCTCGGACCGCTTTGGCTGTCCGGCGGAATCGGTGACGAGAGAAAAACAGAGACATATGAAGCGGACAGCCGAATATTATCTGATTACCCATGACGGAAATGGCAGAACCGTCCAGTTTCAGGTTGTGGAGATTCTCTGCAATCAGATTCACCATGCTTTTACCTGAGAGAAAGGAGCGGTTATGCTATCAAAAATTTTTTCCGCGGCCATTGATGGGATTGAAGGGGTTCCCGTTACCATTGAAACCGATATCGTAAGAGGTATGCCCTCTTTCAATGTGGTTGGGCAGGCAGACACCACTGTAAAAGAAGCCAGAGAGCGGATTCGCTCCGCCATGGTTCATTCCGGCATGGAATATCCCAGGTGCCGCATCACCGTCAACCTGTCGCCGGCCGGTATTCCGAAACGAGGCAGCCACTTTGACCTGGCCATGGCTATGGGGATTTTGGCGGCGACAGGTCAGGTTTTTCAGCGAAATATGGAGAACTTCGCTTTTTTCGGCGAGATGTCTTTGGACGGAGTCCTGCAGAAGACCAGAGGGATTCTGCCCATGGTTATGGCTGTCAAGAAAATGGGACTGGAAAATGTCATCGTGCCGGCAGCCAATCTGGAAGAGGCCATGCTGGTGCAGGGCGTCAATCTGTACGGGGCGTCTGGACTTGCGGAGGTTGTAGACTTTTTTAATCTGAAGAAGAACTTAATCCCACGCAGAGGACGGCCGCCGAAAGTTATTGAAGAATCCTATACTGTGGATTTTGCCGACGTAAAAGGACAGGAGGCGGCTAAGAGAGCCCTGATTGTGGCGGTATCGGGAGGCCATGGTATTTTGATGATGGGAAGCCCCTCTACGGGAAAGACCATGCTGGCAGAACGGATACCTACTATCATGCCGCCTATGACCGGCGACGAGATTCTGGAAACCACGGTGATTTATTCTATTGCCGGACTTCTCAGTAAGGATACACCTTACATCACAAAGCGGCCCTTCCGCCATCCCCACCATACCATTACCGCAAGGGGACTTTTAGGAGGCGGTCACTTTGTGCCCAGGCCCGGTGAAATTACCCTGGCAAACAACGGCGTGCTGTTTCTGGACGAGGCAGGGGAGTTTAACAGACAGCTGATTGATTCTCTCAGAACCCCTTTGGAGAAAAAAACAATTACTCTGATAAGAAGAGGCGTCCCTTATATATTCCCGGCTGAATTTATGCTGGCAGCCGCTACAAATCTGTGTAAATGCGGGTATTTTGAGGACCCCAATCACGACTGCAAATGCAGCCCTCGGGAAATAGAGCAGTATCAGCGCAAGCTGTCGGGTCCCATTATGGAAAGAATCGACATGCATCTGCGCCTTTTTCCGGTAGGTTATGAGGATTTGACCGACGAAAAGGCCATGAACTCGGCGGAGATGAAAGAAAAAATTCAAGGGGCCAGAGAAATGCAGCGAAGGAGATACAGAGGCACGGGGATTTCCCTCAATCAGCAGCTTTGCGAAACCATGATGGAAACTTACTGCCCTCTGGGAGACGAGGAACAGGCTTTGATTTCCCGGGCCTATTATACTCTGAAACTGAATCCGAGAACTCTGATACGAGTAAAGCGGGTAGCCCGGACCATTGCCGATTTAGAAGAAAGTGAAGACATTAAGGTGCGGCATTTGACGGAGGCTCTGCAGTACAGAGAAAAGAAATAGAGGAACTATGAAAGGAAAAATTACCAGACAAGACAGCGCATTTCCGGAGAGACTCCTGGAGGAAGAGACGGGAATCAAAGAGCTGTATTACGAGGGAGACTTGTCCCTATTAAAATCCAGAACCGCAGCGGTAGTCGGAAGCCGTCAGTGCACCAGGTACGGCGCCGTTGTGGCAAAGACCATCGGTGAAAAATGTGCGGAGAGAGGCGTTACCCTGGTCAGCGGTCTGGCAAAGGGGATTGATACCGCCGGCCACAGGGGAGTCCTTGCGGCGGGAGGCAGAACTATCGCGGTGCTGGGCGGCGGCACGGATTACTATTATCCGGCGGAGAACAGAAAGCTTCAGCAGCAGATTGCAGAAGAGGGATTGCTGCTTTCCCTGCATCCGCCGGAATACCAGCCCAGGGCTTATGATTTTCCTATCCGCAATAGGGTCATCAGTTCTTTATCGGAATGCGTCGTAGTGGTGGAGGCGGGAAATCAGAGCGGCGCCTTGATTACAGCAGAAGACGCGGCAGCCAAGGGGCGGACGGTTTACGCAGTGCCCGGCAATATTACCAGTCATTACAGTGCCGGTACCAACAAGCTGATTCGGGAAAGGGCAGAACCTCTGATTTTTATCGACGATATTTTTGACGATATGGGTATAAAAGAATATAGAAAGGAAGAAACTTTCCAGGGACTCAGCCAGACGGAAAAGCGAGTTTTTGAAGTAATAAAAAGAGGCGATGAAGTCACAGTAGACGAAATATATCACAAAACCAACATAAAACCATCGGAAATAAATGGTATAATCACAATCCTAGAGATGAAAGGCATGATTTTTTCGTCAATTGGAAAAATTTTTGTTGCAAAATTCTGAAATCCCTACTACAATATATCTCTGTAACATGAAATAAATCCATGCGGGAGGTAAAATGGCAACTGCAAAAAAGAAAACAACTGCAAAGAAAACACTGGTTATCGTAGAGTCTCCATCAAAAGCGAAGACCATCGGTAAATATCTTGGCGCAAACTATAAGGTCATTGCATCGGTAGGACACGTAAGAGATTTGCCTAAGAGCAAACTGGGCATCGATATAGAAAACGATTTTGAACCGCAGTATATCCCTATTAGAGGAAAAGGGGATATCATCAAGGAGCTGAAAAAGGAAGCAAAGAAGGCCTCTAAGGTTTATCTGGCAACCGACCCGGACCGTGAGGGCGAGGCAATCTCTTGGCACCTGGCTAATTTGCTGGGCATCGACCAGGAAACTGCCTGCCGGGTCGTATTCAACGAAATTACCAAGAACACAATCAAAGAGGCTGTCAAACATCCCAGAACCATCGATATCAACCTGGTCGACGCACAGCAGGCCAGGCGGGTGCTGGACCGCCTTGTAGGCTACCAGATTAGCCCGCTCCTTTGGAGAAAAATCAGAAAAGGCCTTTCTGCCGGCAGAGTGCAGTCTGCGGCTCTTAAGATTATCTGTGACAGAGAAAAAGAGATACGCAGCTTTGAACCTAAAGAATACTGGACCATTACTGCGGAATTTAAAAAAGGAAAGACCTTTACGGCCAAGCTTGCAGAATACAAGAAGAAAAAACTTACCATTGAGAACCAGAGTCAGTGCGACGCAATCACAGCAGAACTTCGCACCGGCGATTACAAGGTAGCTTCTCTGGTCAGAAAAGAGCGTATGAAAAAGCCTTACGCTCCGTTTACCACCAGCAGTATGCAGCAGGAAGCTTCCACCAAACTGAACTTTAACACCAGAAAAACCATGATGGTGGCGCAGCAGCTTTACGAGGGCGTAGAAGTCAAGGGCATAGGAAGCGTAGGTCTGATAACCTATCTGAGGACGGATTCCGTTCGAGTTTCTGAAGAGGCAAGGAACGCCGCAGCGGAGTTTATCACCGGCCGGTACGGCAGTGAATATCTGGGACGGAACGTGTACACCAACAAGAAGAAGGACATTCAGGACGCCCACGAGGCCATTCGTCCCAGCAATGTAAATCTGACGCCGGAGGATATTAAAGAATCCCTGTCGCCTGATCAGTTTAAACTGTACCGGTTAATCTGGTGCCGCTTCATGGCAAGCCAGATGACGGCGGCCAGATTTGACAATTTACAGGTAGAAATTGAAAACGGAGATTATACTTTTAAAACTACAGGGTCTAAGCTACTGTTCGACGGTTACCAGAAAGTATATAAAAATAGTCAGGATGACGATAAGGACAGGATTCTTCCATCTCTTTCCGAGGGAGAAGTTCTGGAAAATACCGGACTTACCGGAGAGCAGAACTTCACTCAGCCGCCTTCCCGCTATACGGAAGCCAGCCTGGTGAAAGAGTTAGAGGAAAAGAATATCGGAAGACCGAGCACCTACGCGCCTATCGTGGCGACTCTGTCGGAACGCAAGTACGTGTCCCGGGAGAAAAAGACTCTGGTGCCTACAGAACTGGGATTTCTGGTAACGGGTCTCATGGAAGAGTACTTTAAAGAAATCGTGGATGTGAACTTTACAGCGGGGATGGAAGATCGCCTGGACGATGTGGAAATTGACAAGCTGGAGTGGAAAAAGGTCATCCGGGATTTCTACGGTCCTTTTGCAAAAGAACTCGAGGCTGCCGACGCGGCCATCGAGAAGGTGACTTTGGAGGACCAGCCTACGGGAGAGACCTGTGAGCTCTGCGGCAAGCCCATGGTGTTGAAGACAGGGCGTTTCGGTGAATTTATCGCCTGCTCCGGATATCCGGAGTGTAAGAACACCAAGCCTGTTGTAAAGTCTACGGGGGTTGCCTGCCCTCAGTGCGGCAAAGATATCGTAGCCAGAAAAAGCAAACGGGGCAAACTGTTTTACGGATGCAGCGGCTATCCGGAATGCAGTCAGTCCTATTGGTATAAACCGGTCGACAAGAAATGTCCTAAGTGCGGGGCGCTTCTGGTAGAAAAGAAAACGAAAGCCGGTAATCTGTCCTGTTCCAACGCAGAATGTGATTACAAAGAATAAAAAGGAATTATGGAGGTAGAGAAGTGGTACAATTTCATGCAACGACGATTTGTGCAGTCAGAAGAGGTCCCGACGATATCGCAATAGGCGGCGACGGTCAGGTTACCATGGGTGAGACTGCTATCATGAAAAACGGCGCAAAAAAAGTAAAAAAAATATTCAAAAATACAGTGCTGACAGGTTTTGCAGGCTCTGTATCCGACGCTTTTGCTCTGACAGAAAAGTTTGAGAAAAAGCTGGAGGAACACGGCGGCAATCTGAAAAGAGCAGCCGTAGACTTGGCGCAGATGTGGCGCAGCGATCAGGGAATGCGCAGCCTAGAGGCACTGATGATTGTCATGGACAGAGAAGATTTGCTGGTGGTATCCGGCAACGGAGAAGTCATCGTACCGGACCAGGATTTTGTAGCCATCGGTTCGGGCGGAAACTTCGCTTATTCCGCGGCCAACGCACTGTTCAATCACACCGATATGAGCGCAGAAGAAATTGTCAGAGAATCTCTGAAGATAGCTTCTTCCATCTGCGTTTATACCAACGACCATATTTCTGTAGAGACACTGTAAAAGGGGGAATTTATATGGCAGGGAAAATTCAGAGCATGACGCCGAAAGAAATTGTCGGCGAACTGGACAAATATATCATAGGACAGGACGAGGCAAAGAAGTCTGTCGCCATTGCCCTCAGAAACAGGTATAGGAGAAGTCTTCTTTCCGATGAACTGAGAGAGGAAATCACACCGAAGAACATTTTGATGATGGGGCCTACCGGCTGCGGTAAGACCGAAATCGCAAGACGTCTTGCCAAACTGATGGAGGCGCCTTTTGTCAAGGTGGAGGCCACTAAGTTTACAGAAGTAGGCTATGTGGGCCGCGATGTGGATTCCATGATTCGCGACTTGGTGGAAGCGTCAATCCGCATTACCAAGCAGTCTAAATTGAAGGAAAAGTACGATATCGCTGAGGGCATCGCTGAGGAGAAGATTATCGAAGCTATCATTCCGGGCAGCAAAAAGAAGAGCGGACAGGCAAAGGCGAGAAGTCCTTTTGATTTTCTGATGAACAGCGGAGGGTATCCAAGCCAGAAGCAGCTTTACGAAGAGAGCAAGGCAAAGGAGGCGGAAGCAGTTCCTGAGCCTACCGATGTGGAGATGGCCAGAGAGCAGGTAAGACAGCAGCTTCGCGACGGACTTCTGGAAGAACAGTTCATCGAAATTGAAGTGCTGGATACTCCAAAGGGCAACCAGCTGGATATGAGCAACGAAGGTATGAGCATTGCCATCGGCAATATTTTCGGAGACATGATGCCGCAGAAGACCAAGACCAAGAGAGTCAGAGTCAAAGAGGCCAGAAAAATTCTCAGAGAGCAGGAGGCGCAGAATCTGCTGGATATGGATCAGGTAACGGACGAAGCGCTGGAAAACGCTGAGCAGAACGGCATTATCTTTATCGACGAAATCGATAAGATTGCTTCAAGCTCAAGTTATCACAGCGGCGCCGACGTGTCCAGAGAGGGCGTCCAGAGAGATATTCTGCCTATCGTAGAAGGTAGCGTAGTGAACACCAAATACGGTCCGGTAAAAACAGACCACATCTTATTTATCGGCGCCGGAGCTTTCCATACTGCGAAGCCGACAGATTTGATTCCTGAGCTGCAGGGACGTTTCCCAATCAGAGTAGAACTGCAGAACCTGACAAAGGAATCTTTTATCCAGATTCTTACAGTTCCGGAGAATGCAATTATCAAACAGCATAAGGCTTTGCTGGAAACTGAGGGAATAAAAGTGGAATTTTCTGAAAATGCTATTGACGAAATCGCAGATATGGCGTATCTTATGAATGAGCAGACAGAAAATATCGGAGCCAGACGGCTGCATACCATTCTGGAAAAACTGCTGGAAGATATTTCATTCAATATTCCTGACATGGAGGAAGAGCAAATTACCATTGACAGAGAGTATGTGCAGAGCAAGTTTATGGATACCGTTCACAAGGACGATGTGGACCGGTATATCCTGTAAGCTTAGTTAAGAATTAGTTTTAGAAAAAGTTGAGGTAAGAAATGAGCGAAAATTTATTAAAGCGAGTTAGAAGATTAAATAGCGTATTGGCTGACAGTACATCGGGATATATTTCCTTTGATGAACTTTGCAGCGTAATGAGCGAGCTGCTTCAATCCAATATCTACATTTTGAGCAGAAAGGGCAAAGTGCTTTCCGCTAAATTTGAGATGGGAGAGGAAGCGCCTCTGGAGATGGATGAGGACGGAGAACAGTATGTGCTGCCTTCCCCGTATAACGATAAGTTCCTGAAGCTGGAGGAGACAAAGGCAAATCTGACCTATGACAGCATCAGGGAAATCTATGGGGAGAACTATGCTCTGGCAAGCAAGTATCACATTATTGTTCCGATTGTTTTCAGCGGAAACCGTATTGCCACCCTGCTTCTGGCAAGACCGGACAATGCCTATGACGATGAGGATATCGCCATCTGCGAATACGGCGCGACAGTAGTCGGTCTTGAGGTAGCCAGAGCTACTGCTCTGGAAGAAGAAGAGGAAGCCAGAATGAAAGAGGCTGTGGATATGGCGTTATCCACCCTGTCCTATTCGGAAATGGATGCGGTTACCAAGATTTTTGCCGAGCTGAAAGGGGACGAGGGTCTTTTGGTTGCCAGCAAAATCGCCGACAAATCCGGCATCACCCGTTCTGTTATCGTAAATGCGCTGAGAAAACTGGAAAGCGCCGGCGTAATCGAGTCCAGGTCTCTTGGCATGAAAGGAACCAGAATTAAGATTACCAACGAATTTCTCAGAGACGGCATCAAAAATTTTGAGATTTAATCTGTCACCATTACCTATAACAGAGCATTGACACGATTTTGACGAATCACCAAACCTTCTGCGCAGCATAGACTGTATATAGCAGGAGGTTTTTTCATGAGACGACCGAAGACAGAAAAAAGCCTGTTTTGGAAAAAAACGGTGATTTCCCTGACGATTATCGCTCTAGGGTGTATTTTATTGGGAGAAGGATTAAAACGCCAGATTGGGCCAAATATCGACGCTGTGAGCCAGCTGAAAGCCAAGGGTATGGTGACGGCCCTTATCAATGAGACCATCCGCGAAGAGCTGGCGGGAGAAAATGATGACGAGAAGCTGTTTATTGTTAAGACCGGCGACGACGGAAAGGTGCAGATGGTACAGGCTAATACACCTCTGATTAATCAGAAGGTAGCCTCCTTTGCCGAAAGTCTGCAGAAAAAATATGCCGAGATGGAGGCTGTGTCGGTAGACCTTACTTACGGTACTCTGCTGGGCAGTAAAATTCTTTCCCAGTCGGGAATGGGCATTAAAATCAAAATTATGCCTCTGTCGGTAACCAGATACGATTTTGAGACTGAGTTTGAGGGGCAGGGCATCAACCAGACAAAATACAAGGTTTACATTGTGCTGGAAAGCAATGTAAGAATCCTGCAGCCTTTTTCCGACCACAATATAAAAATTAAAAGCAAAGTGCTGATTTCTGAGGTTGTCATTCTGGGAGAAGTACCGGACAGCTATGTAAATGTACCGAAAGAAGATATTTTAGACGCAACCTGATGACTTTTATGCAGAATCTGTGGTATACTATGCACATGCTTAGATTTAACGAAAACAACGAGATTATAACAGAAGATACCTACAGAGCGATTTTAGTCGGTCTGCAGAGAAAAGAAGACATCAGCTATTCCATGGAAGAACTTGCGGGACTTGCCGAGGCGGCAGGCGCAGAGGTGCTGGGGAAGGTGATTCAGACTATGGAGAAACCAAATACCGCCACCATGATTGGAAAGGGAAAGGTTGAAGAGGTTGCGGAGATGGCCCGGAACATGGAAGCGGATGTGGTGATTTTTAACGACGAATTGACAGGTATGCAGCTGCGCAATCTGGAGGACGCTGTCGGGGTGCGCATCATCGACAGAACGATTTTGATTCTGGATATCTTCGCTTCCAGAGCTGATTCCCGGGAAGGCAAGCTGCAGGTAGAGCTGGCACAGCTGAAGTACCGGATGCCGAGGCTGACAGGCTTCGGAAAGTCTCTGTCCCGCCTGGGCGGCGGCATCGGTACCAGAGGTCCCGGTGAAAAGAAGCTGGAGACAGACCGGCGGCATATTGAACGGCGCATGGAGGATATCAAAAAGGAGCTGGCGGATTTGCGGCGCACCCGCGGTGTACAGAGAAACAGGAGAGAAAAGTCCGGCATTCCGGTGGTCGCCCTGGTTGGCTACACCAATTCGGGAAAATCTGCGCTGATGAACAGCATCCTTTCCATGACCGATAAGGAAGAGAAAACCGTCGTGGAAAAAGATATGCTGTTTGCCACCTTGGATGCCCAGAGCCGCGGCGTCACACTGGATACCAATCATCGGTTCATTCTTGTGGATACTGTAGGTTTCGTCAGCAAGCTGCCCCACAGCCTTGTGGAGGCGTTTAAGGCCACATTGGAAGAAGTGCTGTATGCAGACCTCCTTCTTCATGTAGTTGACAGCTCTTATGAGGAGAACCGCTTTCACATCGACGTGACAAATAAGGTGCTTGGGGAGATAGGAGCGGCGGCCAAGGAAAAGGTGATGGTATTCAACAAGATTGATTTGGCGCCTTCCTTTGAAGCGCCTGTAACCAACCTGGACAATCTGTTCGTATCGGCAAAGACCGGTGAGAATCTGGATTTGCTCATAGAGAAAATCAAAGAAATCATCTTTACCGACATCAGCGCCAGACTGTTGATTCCGTACGCCAGGGGAGATTTATCCTCTTATCTGTGTGAAAAAGCAGAGGTCAAGTCTATGGAATATGTAGAAGAGGGAACCCTCTTCGATGTAGAGCTGCGGCAGGAGGACTATCAGAGGTTGAAGAAATATGAAGTTATATAGTACGGTTCTGAAAGAGGGACAGGCTGAGCAGACCATTGAAAGGTCCCGCTTTATCGCCTATGTAAAGCCTGTAGAAACAAAAGAGGAGGCAGATGCGTTTATCGCCTCCGTCAGAAAAAAACATAAAGATGCCACTCATAATGTGCCGGCCATGGTTCTGGGAGAAAACTTTCAGGTGCAGTGGGCCAGCGACGATGGGGAGCCCCAGGGTACTTCCGGCGCGCCTATGGTACAGATGCTGGTGCAGGAGGGCGTTACCAACGTAGCGGTGGTGGTGACCCGTTATTTTGGCGGCGTCAAATTGGGGACAGGGGGCCTGGTGCGGGCCTATACCGGCAGCGCTAAGCTGGGACTTGCGGCGGCGGGACTCTGTGATGTCTGCGATATGAAGGTTCTATGCTATACGGTGGATTACTCTGTATTTAATAAAATACAAAATTTTTCCTTTACATACGCCGTAAAATTTGCTAATATAATCTATGCCGACGCGGTGAGTTTTGAGTTGATTATCGACCCTGACGACGCAGAAGCGGTCAAGGCGGCCATTTCAAACTTGTCCGGAGGCAAAGCGGTGCTTACCGCAGAGACTGTAAGATACGAGAAAGTGGAAAAATAATTTTCAGGACTTTTTTCAAAATCTTATTGACAGACCAGGGGAACTATGGTATTATAATTTTCGGCTCACTTCTCCAAAAGTCGTGAGCAAGAAAATAAAAAGTGCTTGACAAGCTTTGCGAAATGTTGTAAAATACATAACTGTGCCAAGCAAACAAGCGACGGACACTGCGGGCGTTTAGCTCAGCTGGGAGAGCATCTGCCTTACAAGCAGAGGGTCATAGGTTCGAGCCCTATAACGCCCACCATTTTTCCTACAGTGACCGGAACAAGCAGGAGATACCAACCGGTTCCTGCAATGACGAGCAATGCGGCCTGGTAGTTCAGTTGGTTAGAATGCCAGCCTGTCACGCTGGAGGTCGACGGTTCGAGCCCGTTCCAGGTCGCCAATTTTTATAACTGGTTCACATACGCTGGTGTGGCTCAACGGTAGAGCAGCTGATTTGTAATCAGCAGGTTGGGGGTT
>CBCTFZ010000056.1:0-12585 GCA_965146355.1 uncultured Emergencia sp.
GAGCAGCTGATTTGTAATCAGCAGGTTGGGGGTTCGATTCCCTCCACCAGCTCCAATACATACGTCAGGTTGGAGGTTAACTCCAATTCATCAAATAACACGACTAAGTTTGAAAACTTTTTATCGAGGGATTCCCGAGTGGCCAAAGGGGGCGGACTGTAAATCCGTTAGCTGAGCTTTCGGTGGTTCGAATCCACCTCCCTCGACCAATAAATATGCGGAAGTGGCTCAGGGGTAGAGCATCGCCTTGCCAAGGCGAGGGTCGCGAGTTCGAATCTCGTCTTCCGCTCCAAATGTGCGGATGTAGTTCAATGGTAGAACCTCAGCCTTCCAAGCTGATGGCGTGAGTTCGATTCTCATCATCCGCTCCATTTTCAAATTTAGTGTGGGCTCATAGCTCAGCTGGATAGAGCAACGGCCTTCTAAGCCGTGTGTCCGGGGTTCGAATCCCTGTGGGCTCACCATTTTATTTGATGATTTTGGGGTATAGCCAAGTGGTAAGGCAACGGACTTTGACTCCGTCATTCGTAGGTTCGAGTCCTGCTACCCCAGCCAGCTATATGACCCATTAGCTCAGTCGGCAGAGCACTTGACTTTTAATCAAGGTGTCCGGAGTTCGAATCTCCGATGGGTCACCATTTGAATATTTTGTTGGTTGAATCCACATTTAGGAGAGGTGTCCGAGTGGTTTAAGGAGCTGGTCTTGAAAACCAGTGATTCCGAAAGGGACCGTGGGTTCGAATCCCACCCTCTCCGCCATCAAATTTTAGATTTATTTTGTGAGAATTGTTTCAGCTTGGAGAAGTACTCAAGAGGCTGAAGAGGACGGTTTGCTAAACCGTTAGGGTTCGATTAGGGCCGCATGGGTTCGAATCCCATCTTCTCCGCCATTTCGCAGGGGTATAGCTCAGCTGGTAGAGCAGTGGTCTCCAAAACCACGTGCCGTGGGTTCGATTCCTACTGCCCCTGCCAATGATTTTCACAATACTGATATATTTATCGGGGTGTAGCGCAGTTTGGTAGCGCAACTGGTTTGGGACCAGTGGGCCGCGGGTTCAAATCCTGCCACCCCGACCATTACAAATGATGTGGGCCATTAGCTCAGTTGGTCAGAGCGTCCGGCTCATAACCGGCAGGTCCCGGGTTCAAGTCCCTGATGGCCCACCAGTTAATATTTTTTAAGGTTACAAGCCCAGATAGCTCAGTAGGTAGAGCAGGGGACTGAAAATCCCCGTGTCCTTGGTTCAATTCCGAGTCTGGGCACCATTTATTCAGGAAGGCAGCCTTCAGTTGACACGTGTGTCCTGGGGGTTGTTTTTTTATGCTTTGTTGTTGCGGACGGCAGTCAGCATAACTGGCAGGCTACTTTTTCTTTAATAATAAAGAAGAAAAAAAGCCTGTCCTTTATTTTGTATATCATTATATAAATATCATTTGCCAATCTGCACTTTTGTGCATATACCCCTATAGGGTATACGCTTCGGAAAATTCACAGTGCTTTTCCCGCAAAAGCTTTGCCTAAGCCCCTGCGGGACGTTTTTTGTATAATTTCAGCCTGGGAGGTATTGTTTTTTTGCTTGACTGCTGACAAATCCGCTCTCCGACCTCTTCCATCGCTTCCAGATATGGAAGTATCTTGCAATTTTTCCATTTTACTGCTGAAATAACCTTATATCAGCCGTCATTTTTCTCCGGATACCCCCCCTCTTTTTTTGAAAAACATCCCGCTGAAGCCTTTTTCGCCATTTTGCGGGATGCGCACAGCATGTACGGGGAAGCAGATGCGTCTGCCTCAAAACCCCTTGCATGCTGTTTTTGTGCAGATTGCCCTCCCTTTCAGAGTTTGGAATAAGTGAGGAAAGGGGGAGAAAAACTATCCTGAATAGCAGACCTTTATTCATTTGAGATAAACATGCCCTGTTTCTGCGGGCAGGCGATTAAAAAAACGGCATGGTGCATAAAAGCTGATATCCTGCTGAAACTAAAACAGGCGCTGCGGAAAACGGCGGTCAGGGGATTTTTCAGAAGCTGTCTTACGCAGTGGCTTTTTGCTTTTGGGAAATTTGACCTTTTGAGACTGTGAAGCAAAGCTTTAAACTTGAAGGGGAGGTGATACGATGAGATATATCACAAATCAGGATATCGATGCATTTGTAACCATGCTGCGACTTGATGAAAAGGCTGAAGCAACCATTAGAAAATATGTAAAAGCAGCGGCGGGCCTATGGGAATTTCTTGCGGGAAAACCTGTGACAAAGGAGAACATCATCAACTATCGGCAGTATCTGCAGGAAAGGCAGAAGGCGCAGACCGTCAACGGCAATCTGACAGCCGTCAACACGTTTCTGGATTTTCTTAACATGGGGGACTGTAAAGTAAAGCTTTTGAAGGTGCAGCGCAGGGCTTTTCTGGATGAGACAAAGGAGCTGACGGAGGCGGAGTACAGGAGACTTCTGGCAGCGGCGGAGAAAAAGGGAAACCGAAGGCTGCAGCTTTTGATGATGACCCTGTGCAGCACGGGAATCCGAATCAGCGAGCTGTCATACATCACGGTGGAGACGGCAAAGCGGGGCAGAGCGGATATTTCTCTGAAGGGAAAGTACCGAACGATTATTCTGCCCAAAGGGCTGTGCCGAAAACTCCTTCGCTATGCGGCGGAACAGGGAATCGGGACAGGGTGCGTTTTCCGAACGAGAACGGGAAGACCTGTGGACCGGTCCAATGTCTGTCACGATATGAAAAAGCTGTGCCGGCTGGCAAAGGTAGACCCCAGGAAGGTATTTCCGCATAATCTGCGGCACCTGTTTGCCAGATGCTTTTATGCGGTAGAAAAAAATCTGGTTTATCTGGCGGACATTCTGGGACACAGCCGGCTGGAAACGACAAAGATTTATATCGCAGCCAGTGCCTCGGCCCATGAAAAGATACTGCAGAAGATGTACTTACTGCTCTGAATAAAAAACCACAGAATATCCCTTCTGTGGTAAACTGCAGCAACAATAGAACCAAAAACTTTAATTTAACAAAGATAGAATATCATAAAAGCAGAAAATTTTCAATAGTTTGTATGAAAAGGAGTATGAAAAATAAGCCTGAAAGGTTTTACTTCAGACTTGATAGCTTATATTGACGAAAGAAAGACGTCAGGACGGCGCAGGGAGCATTGTGTCTTAAAAGAAAATCGTTTCTTTAAGGAAATACTGCGAAGATTACCACAGAAGGGATATTCTGTGGTAATCGGGCGGCTGTGATAGGCCAAAGCAGTTAGGAGGTTAATACATAGATGAAGAAACGATTTTTTGCGATATTTCTTTCCATGGCGATGCTGCTTTCGTTTATGCCGTCAGCTGCATTTGCTGAGTATGACGTATCGCCGGTATCAGACGAGCAGATAGAATCGCCGCCTGAAACGCCTGAAGAAGAGGAAGAACCGGAGGAACCTTTAGAAGAGGGCACTCTGGACATAGCTAAGGGTGAAATCCTGATTACGGATACAGGCTATGCACAGGGCAAGCTGAGATTTAAATCAGGAGAAGGATTTTATATTGAGGATGGAGGAAGTGCGAAGGTAGAGGAAACTCTATGGGGAGAAGGCTCTCATGAGCTGACCATTATCAGCAGCGCAGAAGAAAGCGTACAGAGCACTATTGTAATCGCCGGGGGAAATCCAAATATTACGCTGAATAATGTCAATATTACCGGCTCTTCTAGTCGTGATGGTATTAATACTATCCCTGCTATTGCACTGCTTTCCGGAACAGAGGAGAATAAGGCAACAGCAACCCTCACTTTAGTGGGTGAGAATAAACTGGTAGGTGCTACCAATGCTCCCGGCGTGCAGATTGACAAGTATGCTGAACTGACGATAGAGGGGAACGGTCATCTTACAGCTGAGGGTACGACCAGTCGTCCGGGTATCGGCATAAACGAGAGCGATACTGCTTTACATTTTAACCCCACAACGAAACAGGGCGATAAAAGTTTAAAAACAGGTGGTGAGCTGGTTATCGATGGGGGAACCATTGAATGCTTGTCTCAAAGCGGCAGAGCATTCGGAACTTCTAATAGTAATGACTTTGGTTCCATTACCATTAATGACGGTGAAATCATTGCAAAATACAATAATAACGGTGACGGAATTCGTGCAGAGAACGTCATCATTAATGGCGGGCTTGTGCAGCTTATTGCAAAGAATAGCGGACAGGGCACCAATGGTATATACGCCACCAAATCCTTTGCCATGAGCGCTGGCACCCTTACCTTGGAAAAATTACGCGGTGGCTATGCAGGGATTTATGGCGCAGCTGATGCCAACTTTAGCATTACCGGCGGTAACGCTAACGGATACTATACCGGAGAAATTGAAGGTCGCACACTGACCAAGCTGTACTTTGACGACGGAGACGGAACACCTATGAAGGGTGCAGAAGTCACTGTGACAGAGGGCGAACACAGTTGGACTGCTAAAACCAATGACGATGGTATGATTATTACTTATCTTAAGGATGAGACAATGTCTATTTCTGCAGCAGTCGGCAGTGAAGAAGCGAAGGAAGTTCCGGTAGTCAATGGAACCGCTGTCATCGGTATCGAGTGTAACTGTGAAAATGTTCATGGCACGCTGACTATGCACACAGCATCCCAGTCTGTTATGACAGAAGACGGACAAGCGAAAGTGTCCCTTGACGCAGAGTATACCGACAGTGACTGTTTGGCGCCGGATGGTTTTCATGGAAACTATAATGCTATCAGTTATGAGATAGTATCAGTAGTAAAGAATGGTAAACCTTTGAAAGAAAGTGATTACGCTGCTATCGACGGAAATACGCTGACTGTTTACGGCGACCCTGATGAGGATGAATATGCTGTCAAAGTTCGTGCAGTCAGTGGACCGGAAGATAATAAGGTCTACAGTAACCCTATTACGATTACAGTAAATACCTACGAATCCGCAGCAGAAGAAGGGGAACTGGATATCAGTAAAGGAACTATCCTGATTACAGCAACCGGTTACAGTCAAGGTACGTTAGCGTATGATTCAAAGAACGGTTTCTCTATTGCAGATGGAAACGAAATCTCTTGGGGAGATGATAATCCTGACCACGACATTACCATTACCGGAAAGAGTGTAAAGAACAATATCATCATCGCAGGCGGAAATACGAATGTTACGCTGAAGAATCTGGAGATTGGTCTTCTTTCCAATCTCATCAGCAATGAAACCCCTGCCATTGTACTGCTGTGCGGAACTGAAGAGAATAAGAACACGGCTACCTTTACTTTGGAGGGAAATAATAAATTGACCGGAAAGCGTTACAGCCCTGCAGTGCAGATTAATAAATTTGCAGAACTAACCATCGAAGGAGATGGACTGCTGGAAGCAGTAGGCGAAATTAATTGTGCAGGTATTGGCGCATCAAGATACAATAATGCATATAATTATTGCGCTAGCGGAGGAAAGCAAGATAGTACGTGTCGTGCTGGCGGCGTTCTGATTATCAACAGCGGCAGGGTTATTTCTGCGGCATCAGGCGGCGAGGCAGGGCTCGGTACATCGCTTTTAAATACCCAGACAAACTTTGGCTCTATTGTCATCAATGGCGGCGAGGTTATCACTAAAAACAATAATAATACCAAAGGGATTAGAGCAGACAAAGTTGAAATCAATGGGGGCCTGGTACACGCAGAACCACATACCGGCGGAACAAGAGGTATTTATGCAGAGACATGCTTTGAAATGAATGGCGGAACCCTTGCCATGGGTACATTAACTGCAGGAGAGAAAGGCATTACTGCCGGTTCAGATAGTACCACCTTATCCATCACCGGCGGTAATATCAACAGCTATTTCGATGGAGAAATTACCGGCCGCAAGCTGACCAAGCTGTACTTTGTCAGCGAAGACGGAACACCGCTGGCAGATACAGAGGTTACCGTGACAGAAGGTAATGGACAGGATGCAAAAACCTGGACAGCTGTAACTGACGAAAACGGCGTCATCACCACATATTTTGCAGAGGATACAACATCAGTTACCGTATCTTATGGAGACGAAGAAGATGTAAAGGTAGACTTAGGAAACGGCCAGGCTCTCATCGGAGGAGAATGCAGCTGCAAAGCGGAAGCTATCCTTTGGGAAGCAGGTCTTCCGGACGCCGTTACCCTTTATGGTGATGATGCAAGAGAATATGCAGTAGCGGATGCAAAGATACAGGCAGAAAAACCATGCAATATGCCGATTCATCCGAATCTGCAGGAAATTACATATTCACTGTCTGTAAAGGACAGCGATAATCATGATGTGATGGACACATCATCCTACGCATCTCTTGCAGACGGCAAGCTGACCCTGAAGCCGGCTGATGCACCGTACACCGTCACCCTGACGGCGAAGGTGGACGGCATTGAGAAAACCGTCACTGTTGAAGTAAAGAAAGGTGACGCTGAAGCAGAAGTTACTTCCATTGACCTGTCCAAAGGCGATGTGACCATCAGCAAAGATGGCGAAAGCTATAAATATACGCAGGGTGATGCAACAGTGGACGCTGCCGGCGGAAACTTCCTGCTGACAGGAAATGCAAATGATGCAAAAGTAACTGTAAATACAAGCGATGTTAACTTTACCTTATCTCAGGATACAAAGAGCAACGTATGGAGCATCTTAGCTGGGGAAGGAGCAGAGAACATTTCCGTAAAAGGAGAAAATGTTAACGGCAAGGTGCGCTTCGGAAACGACGGAGATGCACAGGCGCTGCTGGGTTATGTTTCTGCAGATAAAGTGAAACTGAATCCGGATTCCGGAGATATCGCTCTCGGTGAAGACAGCGTTACACAGGGCGCTTTCACTGTGACAGACTTGGCGGAAAAAGAACTGGCAGTGTTTGGTGCAGATACAGAAGCAGAGAGAACCGTTACCAATAACGGTGATGATTCTTTGACTCTCAACATCAACGGCGAAGAAGTAACGCTGGCAGACGGCAAATTCTTTACCATAGAAAAGGCGCTGGAAATGAAAACTGACGCAGCAAAGACTTGCTATACCTACCGGATGAATGGAGATGCAGGCAAATATTATCTCATCGTGACCGGCGAAGGAGATGCCGCAGCAGAGACTAGATTTGATGATGGCATACGCCAAAACATCAACGAAGTTATCTTTGATGACGACCTGGATGGAACCCTTCGTGCGGACGGCTTCTTGTACAACGTCAACTTAACAGAACTTCATGCTGAAAACTTCAGCGATATCGTTGTATACACAGGCGGACTTGGTAAGGTTTATCTCGGAGAAAACATTTCCAAGCTTACCTGGGGTAACTATTGTAATACTAACTATATTTCTGTACCGGAGGAAAATCCATATTTCGTTTCCGATGAAAAAGGCGTGCTCTATACCAAAGATTACAGCACACTGGTAATACTTCCGTCCAGACTGAAAGGAGAATATACCGTAAACGAAAATTGTACCCATATCAACGCAAATGCGACTATGAACCGCAGCTTAGATATGCTGACTCTTGGTAAAAACGTTGAGTACATCGGCGGTACATATATCTTCTTCAATAACCAGATGGGTGGATTCAGTGTTGAAGCAGGAAACAAATATTTCGCTGCAAAAGACGGTATCCTTTACACTGCTGATATGACCAAAATGGTAGCATACCCTGGAAAAAGAGCGAATACAACTTTAGAAATTCCGGAAACCGTAAATTATGTGGAAAGTTTGATTTTAGCAGGCAGACCGATTAAGACGCTGATTATTCCGGAAGGTGTAAATATCACCAATAACGGAGGGTTACAGAGACTGACAAATCTGGAAGAAATCCAGCTGCTGGGAAGCTATGCAGGAACCTTCGATCAGGCAACAAATCTGAAGAAACTGACTGTTTCCGATAACTTCGACTTCACAACACAGGATTTCAGAAATACCAGCATGTACTGGATTTTAGATAAATCCAAGAGGCCGGAAACAGGTGCGGGAATCACTGTTACCGGCGGCGATGCCGTCTACGATGGAAACCAGCACGGTGTTACCGTAGCAGTTGGCAACAAGGATATCAGCGAAGACCGTTATACCATCGAGTACAGCGAGGACGGTGAAACATATCAGGCAGAGCCGTTTGCCTATACTGAGCCGGGTACATATACGGTATACTGGCGTATCAAGATGGGGCCGACAGACCTCTATGACTTCAGCACAGAGCTTTACAGCCAGCACACCTTCACTATTTCTGCACTGGAAGCAGAAGAAAACTGGTTTAACCTTGAAAGCGTAAAGCCGGATAATGCAGATGAAGACTGGACTCCGGTTACGCTGGACCAGCCGAAGGCAGCAGCTTCTTTAGAAGGCGGATACACCGTAAAATACGGAGATAATGATAGCGTTCCAACTGAACCAGGAAACTATCTGGTTACCGTAGAAATTACGAAAGACGGTTACAAGAAAGAAACACTGACCCTTGGTTATTACAAAGTACTTCCAAGTGACAGCACAGATGTGGTACTCAGCTTTGTAACTAACGGCGGAACGACCATCGAGCCGATTACAGGAGCAGAGAATAGTGATGTTACAAAACCGGAAAACCCAACCCGCAACGGTTACACTTTCGCAGGATGGTACTCCGATGCATCGCTGCGTACAGAAGCAGAAATTCCGGAGAATATGCCAAATGAAAATGCAGCTTATTACGCTAAGTGGACCCGCACGAAGTACACTATTACCTATAACATGGGTGATGATGTAACTGACGCAGTAAACGGAAACAATCCGGAAACATACAATGTAGAAACTCAGGACTTTACTTTGGGAACACCAACTCGTCCGGGCTATGCGTTCACAGGCTGGACATGGGACGGACAGAGCGAACCGCAGGCAGAAGTCACCATCGAAAAAGGCAGCTTCGGGGATAAGACCTTTACGGCAAACTGGGAGCAGATTACGTATAAAATTACTTATCCTAATGCGTATGATGTGGTAAGCGGAAACTTGGAAAGCTACACCATCGATGATATTGCAAACGATATCACATTGACTTCGCCAGCCGACCGTGAAGGCTACACCTTTACAGGCTGGAGCATGAAAGTAAACGGTATCGCATATATCATTCCTGCTGAAGGAGCAATTCCTGCAGGAACTCTGGGTGATATTGAATTAACCGGTATCTGGCTTGCAGAAAATCAGACGCTGACCCTGAAGGCAAACGGCGGTGAGTTTGCAGACGGCAGTGAGACCATGACCATCTCTGCAGACTATGAAAGCAGCATGCCGGCTCTGACCCAGCCGACCCGAAAGGGCTACACCTTTGCAGGCTGGTACACTGACGAAGCATGCAACAATGCCTTTAATGCAGCTACCATGCCGTTATCCACGACTATCTATGCCAAGTGGACGAAGAACGCAGGCAGCGGCAGTGTGACCATCGTGCAGAAGCCGACCATCGAAGCAGATGAAAACGCAGTCGTAACCCTGGGCGCTGACGGAACTACAGCATCCATCACCGTAAAAGACGGCTACGAACTGGAAGATGTTACGGTAAACGGCGTATCCAAAGGCAAGGTAACCTTCCTGTACGGCCTGAAGACGGGAGATAAAGTAGTCGTAACGACCCAGAAAAAAGCAGATGACAACCAGGCACTGATTGAAGCAGTGAAGAACACAAAACTGGTGGCACGCAGCGTCAATGCAAAGGCACCGAGCGGCAAGAAAGCCATAAAAGTATACTGGTATGAGAAAGAAGGCAGCAAGCTGAGCTTTGACGGATACGAAATCTATCGTTCAACGAAGAAGAACAGCGGATACGGCACAAAGCCAATCTTCAAGACGAAAAAGTCACTGCAGTATTTCAACACTTCAGCAAAGAAGGGAACCAGATACTACTACAAAGTACGCGGATACAAGATGATTGACGGGAAAAAGGTTTATACACCATATTCACTGAAAGCCATCAGAACTGCCAAATAATAAAACAAAAGAAGCAGAGCGCCCTCAAGGCTTTAAGCCCGGAGGGCGTTTTGCAGTGTGCAGGGGCAAAGCCCGCCAGTCTGTACAGGAGCATGCAGCCGGGCAGACTCATGGGCTGCTGTAAAGTTCTGCTTGTTGATTTTCTTTCCATTTTCCTTTAAAATAGATAATGGTTATTTCATTTTAGGGAGGAAAGCATGGCACAGCTATATTATAGATACAGTACAATGAACGCCGGTAAATCTATTGAACTGATTAAAGTGGCGTATAACTATGAAGAAAGAGGCAAGCACGTGCTGACGCTGGTACCAGCCATCGACGACAGGTACGGAGCAGGTGTTATCACTTCCAGAATCGGCATTCAGAGAGACGCCATGGTCGTAGCTGACGATACCAATATTCTCGAACTTTTCATGCGGGAGAACGAAAAACGGAAGATTGACTGTGTGCTCATCGACGAGTGTCAGTTCCTGAAAAAACATCATGTGCAGGAGCTGGTGGAAATTGTAGACAGCCTGGAGGTACCGGTACTGGCCTACGGACTGAAGAACGATTTCAGAAACGAGCTCTTTGAAGGCTCTTACTATATGTTGATTTATGCGGATAAGATTGAAGAAATCAAGACTATCTGCTGGTGCGGCCGGAAGGCAACCATGGTAGCCAGAATCGTTGACGGCAAATTTGTAAAGCAGGGCAAGCAGGTGATGATTGGCGGAAACGATATGTATGTCTCCCTTTGCCGAAAACACTATAACGACGGGCGTATCGGACCGGACAAATAGGAGGAAATTCTATGAACGCAAAAATACATCTGGGGAAGCTGGCCGCAGTTCTGCTGATAATGACTGCAGTATGTTTTTTCGCGGCGGCTTCCCACGCTTACGGCGCTTCGTCGCCCCAGGCGTCGGGACGCATTACGGAAAGCGACGGAGTCAATATACGCAGCAGCTATTCTACATCATCATCTATCGTAGGCGCCCTGCCGTATAACGCTTCTGTCACAATTCAGGAGGAGAAATATACTGTTTCCGGAAGCAGCGATAAGACCAATATCTGGTATAAAATCAGCAGCAGCTACGGCAGCGGCTATATTCGCTCAGATTTAGTATCCGTCAGCTATACCTACGCAGCGGGTACAACAACTACCAGCGCCCCATATAGAAAGGGGCCGGGGACTGCTTTTTCCAGTCTTGGCAGCCTGCCCAAGGGAACCCAGGTAAAGGTGGCTCTGAAAGCAGAGACTGCGGCTGGCTCCTCCTGGTACAAAATTTATTATAACAATTCTTATTATTACATTTCAGCAAATTACGTAGAATTTACAGAAACCTCAGGAGGAAGCAGCAGCGGAAACACAGGAAGCGCGCTCAGCGACGCGGAGTTTGAGGCTATGCTCACGCAGGAGGGTTTTCCGGAAAGCTATAAGGTTAAGCTGCGGGCTCTTCATGAGCAGCATCCTAACTGGAGGTTCCGTGCCAATCATCTGGGCTTTACCTGGCAGGCTGCTTTGGACAAGCAGTGCGCCAACTCTAACGCAAATCTCATAACAAGAAATTATCCGGACGGGTACAAGTCCGTACAGAAGGGCGATTATAACTTCGACACACATTCCTATATAGGTAAAGACGGAGATTCTTGGGTGTCCGCCTCCAGACAGGCGGTAGCCTATTACATGGACCCGAGAAACTGGCTGACTGAGAGCAATGTTTTCATGTTTGAACCTAACAACTACGACCCTACATATCAAACGGAAGCTCTGGTCAAAAAGATTCTCGAAAACACGGCTCTGCCTTCTTCGGCGGCCAAATACTATATTGCTGCTGCAGAGCAGACCTATAACGGCACCAAATATACCATAAGTCCCATTTATCTGGCAACAAAGACCAGACAGGAACTTGGCTCCAGCTCCTTTACGGTAGACGGCCATGAATTTACTTACGGAGGTAAGACCTTTTCCGGCTATTACAACGTATACAACATCGGTGCAGTGGACAGTCCGGACGGAAGCGCCGCAACGAAAGGGCTAGTCTATGCAGCCGGCGGTATCAACAAGAATGAAACTACCTATCTGCGGCCATGGAATAGTCTGGAAAAAGCCATAAAGGGCGGCGCAGTCTATATTGCCGGCACTTTTCTTCAGAGAAATCAGAACACCTCATATTATGAGAGATATAACGTGGTCAACGGGCTTTCCGGCATCGGTACTTACCAGTATGCTACCGCGATTTTTGCGGCGGCCACACAGTCGGGTCTGATACACAATAGCTACTATGATTTCAATGTTCTGAATGAAGCTTTCACCTTTGAAATCCCTGTATATCAGGATATGCCGGATACACCGGCACCGATTCCGGGTTCGGCCAGCCATAACTGCTACCTGGATGATATTACAGTATCAGCCGGCGGCAAAAAACTGGCCTTTACCTCAAGCTTTGACCGCTTCACTACAAGCTACACCGTTAAGACTACCGTAGATGCGTCCGTCGATAAGCTGACCATCAGTACAGTGAAAAATGACGATGGAGCTACAGTGACCATCAGCGGAAACAGCCTGAAAGCCGGTGAGAACAAGATTGCCATCAAGGTAACATCTCCGTCAAAGGAGGCCGTAAAGACCTATTATGTGA
>CBCTFZ010000057.1:0-12216 GCA_965146355.1 uncultured Emergencia sp.
CATCATGCACGACTGGGATTTGAAGACCAATATCGACGGTATCTATGCGGCGGGAGACCAGCTCTTTGCTTCCGACTGCTGCGGCTACGCCTGCGCTACAGGCCACTATGCCGGCAGAAAAGCAGCCGACTACGCGGGCACTGTGGAACAGGTTGAGCCGAAGCAGGACGAAATTGACGCTGAGATGAAGCGTCTGTACGCGCCGCTGGAAAATGAAGAGGGCATGAACTGGAGAGAGCTGAACATGGCGATTTCCAAGGCTATGCAGAATTACTGCGGCGGCGTTAAGTGTGCTGATTTGCTGAAAGAGGGACTGGACCTTCTGGAAAGTTATGAGCGGGAAAAGGTTCCTCAGCTGTCTGCCGTTACGCCTCACGACCTGATGCGTACCCACGAGGTACTGGATATTCTGGAGGTAGCGAAGCTGATATTAAACGCTTGCCTGATGAGAGAATCCAGTTCCGGTCCGCTGTGCTTTGAGAGAAGCGACTTCCCTGAGATGGACCCGGAGAAGGACAGACACTTCATCACCATCAAAATGGAGGACGGCAAGGCGGTAAAAGGTGTGGTTCCTCACGATTACTTCGGCAAGCTGAAGGAAGAATATGAAAAGAGAAATCAGGATTACATAGAAGAGATTGGAGGCGCAAACTAATGGAAAAGAAAGAATTGTATACGTCTGTTGTCAGCAGCAGCGCAAGACCCATTCTCTATGACGAAAGCCTTTGCATCGGCTGCAACCGCTGCGCCGACGTATGCCAGGTGGATGTGCTGGTACCCCAGATTGAGAAGGGCAAGGGGAAGCATCCTATCGTCATGTATCCCGGCGAATGCTGGTACTGCGGCGCCTGCGTCATGGAATGTCCGGTAAAGGGCGCCATCAAGCTGCAGCACCCTCTGATGAATGAAGCCAAATTTGTTCCAGTAAAGGAAGTTAAATAAATACCTACCTACGGGAAAAGGGCTGTCCGCCTTAACGAAATGAATCGTTTTGCTGCGGCGGCCCTTTTCAATGGGAAATAGAGCCGCTGCACCGTGGCTGCACTTTGCTGTGGCGGGGGATTGTCATGGCTGTGTATGGCTGTGTCGTGGCTGCACTTTGCTGCGACGGGGGATTGCCATGATGTGTATGGCTGTGTCGTGCTGCAATTCCCGCAGCCCCGTCAAATCAGCCTTTGCGGGAAGCTTTTTAAAAATTCAGGGGGGTATATGGAGCTTTTTTTGAAAAAAATTGATGATTTTAAGGATAAACAGGATGAAATTCGTCCTTGTTTTCTGTGACAAATCGTCGTGGCAGCTGAAAAATCTGTGAAAAATAAGTTTTTCGGCTGCTGCACAGGGGAAAAACGTCCCGCAAAGGCTTTAGGAGCCTTTATGCGGGAAAAGGGATATGAATTTTTTAAGCCATATACCCCATAGGGGTATATGACCGCTGGCGTAAATTCCGGCTGGCACAGCGGCGACTCTTCTATGGCAGAGCCAGGGGGAGTGTTTATCAGTTTATCTACGGAAATATTGCTTAAAATTCTTGAATTATAGCGTCGCTTACCGTAAAATAAGAATACCTGAACATACAATCAGCAAGGAGTTAATATTGTATGACAAATTATTTTTTTATTAACCCGGCAGCGGGACAGGGAAAGGGAGTCCAAAAACTGACTGCTGAGATTCACCGGGCGGCAGAAGCGCTGCAGCTGCCGTGCGAAATTTATGTGACAACTGAGCCGGGAGACGGAGAGGTTGCGGCACGACGGACTGCAGAGGCCCTTGGAGGAAGTCCCGCCAGGTTTTATGCCTGCGGCGGCGACGGCACCTTTAACGAGGTAGTCAACGGCGTTTATGGTTTCGATAATATTGCGGTGGGATGCGTGCCTATCGGCACCGGTAACGACATGGTGCGGAATTTTCCTGAGGCAGGGGATTTTCTGAACATGAAAGCGCAGCTGCTGGGTGAGGATACTCGGGTGGATTTGATGCAGTACACCGGTATCATCGACGGAAGAATGCAGACCAGATATTGTGCCAATATGTTTAATGTCGGTTTTGACTGTAATGTAGTAGAACTGGCTTCACGTCTGAAAACCAGGCCGTTGATTTCAGGCAGCCTTGCTTATCTGCTGGCGGTGCTTGGCACATTTATTAAGAAAAAAGGCATCAGCCTTCGACTGACGGAGGGGGAAGAGGTGCTGGCGGACGGAGAGGTACTGCTATGCGCCATCGCCAACGGAAATTTTTGCGGAGGGGGTCTGAAAACGTCACCTCAGTCCGCAGTTGACGACGGGGTTTTCGACCTGAATATTATTAAAAATGTGACCCGGACCACCTTTCTGAGACTGGTTCCTAAATATTTAAAAGGCACCCACTTACAGGTGCCTGATATTGAGCGGATTATTACTATTAAAAAGTGTACCAATCTGAAGCTGATGCCAAAGGAGAGGACTTTTTTCCTCTGCGCCGATGGCGAAATCAGTGTAGCGGAGTCTGTTGAGTTTCAGCTAATCCCCAAGGGTCTGCCTTTTATTGTGCCTGGGAAACTGTGAGTTCCACTGGAATTTCCATGACTTCACTGAAAGAAACGGAACCTTCGATGTAGATGGCGTGTATGGCGCCATCTCTTTTTTCTATGGTAGAGGTGATGGTGCCGGCCGGCTGCGGCAGCCCAAAGCTGAAGGTGCCATCTTCTTCATCTGCGGTAAAAGCGGCGGCGACGGCTGTAGCGCCCGAGCCGCAGCTTCCCTCAAAGTATGTGGTATCCACTTCTTTGACGTAGACTACCGGCGTCAGAAAGTTTTTCTCCGTGTCAAAAAACATGACGCCAAAGGCGGGCGGATTCAGCTTTTCGTAGACTTTGCCTTTAATTTGTTCAAAATTTTCTCTGTTGGCGTCAAGGCCTGTGACGATGACATGGAGAATGCCGCCGAAGTCAACCGCCTGGGCGTATGAAAGAGAGGCGGGAGCGGCAGCCTCGAGGATATCTGACAGTGGAGTAACCCCAATAGGAAGAGGCATTTTTATTCTGGTATAATTTTTTTCCGTATTGACATAGACCGTCAGAATCTCATCGCAGCCGCTGACATTGATATCGACGAAAGCGTCTCCCTTGATACCGCGTTTTTTTGCAAGCAGTAAGGCAAAGGAACGGGAAGCGTTGCCGCAGAATTCCAAGCCGCACATATCCATGGAGTCCTCGCCTGTAATAAAGGCCACCTGCTCTGCGCCCAGTTTTTCCATGGCCAGCAGCTGAGCGGCGATTTGCTGATACTGACTTCTCTCAAACTTATCCAGAACAAAGATTGTAATATTGCCTGCAGGATTTGCCCTTAGAATACGAATATTCTTCTTCATTTTCCACCTCATCAACATAATGAAATCGTATATATACAATATAGCATAAACCGGGGCAATTTGGCAGGTAAAAATTAAATATTTTGAAATTGATTTTCTCTGACTGGGCCTTGGGGCGCAGATGCTGCTGTCAGACTCCCGGGCCAACCCCGCCCAGCCAGCTATTCTACCTGCAGGCCATCGGTATGGGCGACGCTCCGCTGCGCTGGATGAATAAAATAATGTGCATTGAGCCTTGAAAAAACAGCCTGTTTGTAGTATAATAAACAGGCTGTTTAAAGTAACAATCTGGAGAGATGTCAGAGTGGTCGATCGTGCGGCACTCGAAATGCCGTGTCCTTCACCGGACCGTGGGTTCGAATCCCACTCTCTCCGCCAAAAGAATAACAGGGCATTATTGTGCCGGATATAAACCGATAGAGGATTCTTTCGGTTTATTTTTTTGCAAAAAACAGGGAGAGCCGAGAAGTCGCAGAGTCTGCCGGAGTGTTGAAGTATGATAAATAAAACGAAGCTTGTGCCGTCCCATTAGAAGAGGTGATAGTATACCAAAAAATATAAAATAAAAATATATTTTTTTCATAAAATTTAACTTTTTATATTAAACGATATATGATATCATAAAACTAAAAGAAGAGGACGGTCAACTATGCAGCGCAAAGATTATTTAGCACATATCAGCGAAGATAATATGAGGGAGCAATCTCTTTTGGAGCATTTAGAGGAAGTAGGAAAGCTGGCAGAGAAATTTGCATCTGCTTTTGGACAAGGAGAAGTAGGCAGAGGAATCGGTAATATGCATGATGTGGGAAAAGGCTCCATTCCCTTTCAGGAACGTCTCCATGGAGCTGCTCTGCATGTGGATCATTCTACAGCTGGTGCGCGGGAGCTGTTTTACAAGAAAACGGCCCCGTACGTACTTGGCGCATATTGTGTGGCAGGACATCACGGCGGTTTGCCGGATGGAGGAACGATTGCGGATTCCGCAGGGATGCCGACACTGCACGGCCGAATGAGAAAAAAACTTGAGCCATATGAGGATTTCTTCAACGAAATGAGCCTGCCCGACTGGAGTGACTTTTCATTCAAAGGATTGGGAAAAGGAGGATTCAGCTTTGCCTTTCTCACTCGAATGCTTTTTTCCTGTCTGGTAGACGCAGACTATTTAGATACGGAGCACTTTATGAAGGGGGAACTTCGTGAAGACATTGGCGGAGCATCTATTGAGGTTCTGTTTGATAAATTTAAACAGTATATCGGAGACTGGCTTAACAACGACGATTCTAATACAATTAATGGACGGCGAAGCGAAATATTAAAAGCCTGTTTAGCGCAAGGTACAGGCCCGCAGAGGCTGTATCAGCTTACTGTACCTACAGGTGGAGGAAAGACAACTGCATCTATGGCTTTTGCCCTGCAGCATGCAATGACCCACAATCTTGACCGAATCATTTATGTCATACCATACGTTTCAATTATAGAACAGACCGCTGAGGTATTCCGGAATATCTTTGGGTCAGAGAATGTACTTGAAAATCACTGCAATGTGAATATAGAAAATCCTGAGGAATTAAGGCTGCATCAGTTGGCGGCGGAGAATTTTGATAAACGAATCATCGTAACTACCAACGTTCAGTTCTTTGAATCTTTGTTTTCCAATAAGCCGGCAAAGTGCAGAAAAATACATAATTTTGCTAAGAGCGTCATTATCTTTGACGAGGCGCAGATGCTGCCTGTAAATTATCTCTTTCCGTGTATACGAGCAATCAGTGAGTTAATTTATAATTATCGGTGTACGGCAGTGCTCTGTACCGCAACACAGCCGGCATTGCTGGAATATTTTCCGAAAGAAATTTCATCGACGGCGGCAGAAATTTGCCCAAATGTGGAAGCCCAATATCAATTTTTCAAACGGAGTAAAGTAGAACATATCGGCGAAATTTCAGAAGAAACACTGGCTGACCGGTTAGAATCACAGTCACAAGTACTGTGCATACTGAATAGTCGAAAAAACGTAAGAAATATCTATAATCTGTTAAAGAGCAGAGAGTTACCGGGGATATATCATCTGTCTACGCTGATGTATCCTGAGCATAGAAAGGGAGTTTTAGCAGAAATCAAACAGTGTTTAAAAGAAGGAGCTCCATGCAGGGTGATTGCAACAAGTCTGATTGAAGCCGGCGTAGATGTGGACTTTCCTTCCGTCTTTAGAGAATTAGCCGGCGTTGACTGTATCATCCAGGCTGCAGGGCGATGCAATAGAGAAGGAAAAAGGCCTTTAGCGGACAGCAGAGCCTTCTTTTTTACCTTGAAAGGTCAGAGCCAAACTTCTTTGCCCGGCTCTTTACGGCAGCCTATTTCCGCAACAGAGCAAATTGCCCGAGAGTACGAGGATGTTTCAGAGCTAAACGCCATTCACCAGTATTTTAAAAGGCTTTACAAATTTAAGGGAGAAGGATTGGACGTAAAGGATATAGTCCGGTCATTTGAGGCAGGCGCAAAAAGCTTGAGTTTCCCTTTTGCAGCTATTGCCAAGGAATTTCATCTGATAGAACAAGACTCTCTGACCGTGTTTATCCCTAAAGAGAAAGAGGCAGAGCTGATAAAGGAACGTCTATGCAGCGGACAGTCCTCCAGAAGTTTGATGAGAGCAGCAGGGAGATATTGTGTAAACATTTTTGAGCGGGAGTATAAAACGTTATATGATGCAGGCGCTTTAGACCCGGTATTTGATGATTTTGCGGTTTTAACGGATTTAGGACAATACGATGAAGAATGCGGTCTGATACTGAATACAGAAGGCGGCGCAGGTTTATTTTACTGATAAAAAGAGAGGAGCGGACACTTATATGAGCAAAGGTGTAAGGGTACATGTTTGGGGTGACTACGCATTGTTTACCAGGCCTGAAATGAAGGTAGAGCGCTGCAGCTACGATGTTATGACACCGTCAGCAGCACGGGGAATTTTGGAAGCAATATATTGGCACCCGGGTATGCGCTGGGTGATTGACAAGATTTATGTTAGAAAGCCCATACAGTTTACCAACATAAGAAGAAATGAGGTCAAGAGTAGGATTCAGGCGTCAAGCGTATTATCGGCCATGAACGGCGGCAGTAAGCCTCTTTATATCGCAACTAAGGAGGATATTGCGCAAAGAGCGGCACTCCTGCTGCGAAATGTCGATTATGTGATAGAGGCTCACTTTGAGATTACAGAGCAGGCCAATGAAAGTGATAATTCGGGTAAATTTAAGGATATTATCGTGCGCCGTCTGAAAAAGGGCATGTGTTTTCACACTCCTTATTTTGGATGCAGAGAGTTTCCTGTAAACTTCGAGCTGTATGAAGACGAAGAAGTATCGACGGTTTATTCCGAAGAAGAAAAAGATTTGGGATATATGTTATATGATTTCGACTATACGGATGCAGCAAACATTCAGCCCATGTTTTTTAGAGCGATACTTAAAAAGGGAGTATTGGACCTTAGGAACTGTGAGGTGGTACGATGAATTTATACCCTCTTGTAAAGTATTACGAAGTGTTGGCGGAAGAAGGTAAAGTAACAAAACCAGGCTGGTGTACTGCAAAGGTATCGGCTGCTTTAGATATTTCAACAGACGGAGAGCTCCTGGGAGTTATTCCATTGAAAAAGGAAGAGCAGCGTGGAAAGAAAACTGTTGAAGTGCCGCAGATGATAAAGGTACCGGAGCAGGTGACTCGTTCATCGGGAATCTCGCCAAATTTTCTCTGTGATAATGCCGGCAATATGCTTGGATTTGATGCAAAAGGAAACCCTGAAAGAGCTAAGGATTGTTTTAAGGCAGCAAGGGAAATGCATCTGCAGATTCTGGCAGATGTCCAATCGGTTGAAGCGAAGGCGGTAACGGCTTTCTTTCAAAAGTGGAGTCCGGATATGGCAAAGCAGCATGAAGTTACTGCAGCCCATTATGAAGAATTATGCGACGCTCCCAATTTGATTTTCAGCGTAGAGGGACAGTATGTACAGGATAGTCCTGAAGTGAAGGAAGCATGGGAACAGTACCGAAGTGAGAGTTCCCAGGAAAAGGACGGCATCTGTCTGGTAACCGGTAAGCGTACAAAGATTGCGCGAATACACGGTAAGATTAAGGGCGTGCCTGGTGCACAGTCCGTCGGAGCGTCCCTGATTGGTTTTAATGAATCTTCCTTTCAATCTTATGAAAAAGAACAGAGCTACAATGCTCCTGTCGGTACATATGCGATGTATGCTTATACAACTGCGCTGAACTATTTAATCCGCATGAAAAACAGTAAAAGTCAGATTGGAGACACGACAGTGGTTTACTGGTCAGAAGATGGTGATGAAAACTATCAGGCAATCTATTCCGGCGCAATGGAACCTACTGCTGACAACTGCGAAATCATTGACGGTGTTTTTAAAAACCTGGAAAAAGATTGGGCGGTAGATACGGAAACTGTACTATCAGGTATTTCTCCGGAACAGAGATTTTACATTCTGGGACTATCTCCTAATGCGGCTAGACTTGCGGTGCGTTTTTACTATGAAGACAGCTTTGGAAACCTACTGCGCCATCTGAAAGAGCACTACGAGCGAATGGAAATTGTCAGGCCTTCTACTGATAATGTGGAGTACCTTGGCGTATGGCGTATGCTGCAGGAAATTGTGAATAAGAAGTCAAAGGATAAAAAGCCTCATGATAATATTGCAGGGGCAGTATATCGGGCCATTCTTTCTGGAGGAAGATATCCGGAGAGTCTGTATCAGGCGGTGATACAGAGAATACGACTCGAACAGGACCAGCCTGATGCAGGAATTTATAAAATAACCAGAGGAAGAGCAGCCATTATCAAAGCGTATCTTATCAGAAATACAAATTTAACGGAAGAGGAGGAGATTACCGTGGGACTCAATGAAAATAGCAGAAATGTACCTTATACTCTAGGTAGAATCTTTGCTGTACTGGAAAACATTCAGGAAGATGCAAATCCTGGTATTAATGCAACGATTAAAGACCGTTATTTTAATGCCGCCTGTGCTACGCCCGCACATGTTTTTCCGCTGCTTTTTAAGTTGAAAAACAGTCATACGAGAAAGCTGGCAGGAAAAGGGAATAAGGGGGCGGAGGTTAATTTTGAAAAGCTTCTATGCCAATTGCAGGGATGTATTCCTGTCGATGATGCTCAGCAGTTTGCATATCCGAAAAGACTGACTTTGGAGGAGCAAGGAATGTTTATTCTTGGATACTATCACCAGACTCAAAAACGTTATGAGAAAAAGACAAAGGAGGAAGCGTAAATGTCAGAAGCAATTAAGAATCGGTACGAGTTTGTAATTCTCTTTGATGTGGAGAATGGAAATCCCAATGGGGATCCTGATGCGGGAAATTTGCCGAGAGTTGACCCTGAGAGCGGATATGGAATCGTAACGGATGTTTGTCTGAAGCGGAAGATTCGCAACTATATTGCAACGGTAAAAGACCCTGACTACGGTGAGGATATCAGCGAGGGAGAGCAAGGATATAAGATTTATATCAAAGAAGATGTTCCGCTGAATCGAAGCGATAATACTGCGTATCAGTATCTGGGTCTTGATGAAAAATCCGTAAAGGAAGCCAAGAAGAAAGACCCGGATATTGATATAAAGGTCAGGGACTTTATGTGCAGGAATTTCTATGATATCAGAACTTTCGGAGCAGTTATGACAACTTTTGTGAAAGCTGCCTTAAACTGCGGACAGGTTCGCGGACCAGTACAGCTTGGTTTTGCACGCAGTGTCGATCCAATTGACAGCCAGGAAATCACTATTACTCGTGTAGCGATTACCAAGGAGACGGATGCGGAAAATAAGCAGACGGAGATGGGGCGAAAGAGTATCGTTCCATATGGACTCTACCGCGCAGAGGGTTACATATCGGCCAATTTGGCAAAGAAGGTTACAGGCTTTTCCGAAGAGGATTTAGAACTTTTATGGCAGGCCATTATCAATATGTTTGAGATTGACCATTCTGCTGCCAGAGGAAAGATGGCAGTTCGCGACTTAATTGTGTTTAAACACAGTACGGAACTGGGCGATTGCCCCGCCTATAAACTTTTTGAGGCTGTCGAAGTTCGGAGAAAAGAGGAAGTTGTTTATCCAAGAAAATATCAGGATTACATCGTAACAATTCATAAGAATCAGATTCCGGCAACTGTAGAAGTATCAAGAAAGGTATAAATATGTCTTATTGCGAAGATGACTATCTTATGCTTTCTGGGATTCAGCATTATGCGTTTTGCAGAAGACAGTGGGCGCTCATTCACATTGAACAACAGTGGGCGGAAAATTATCAGACGACATCAGGAACTCTTATGCATAAGAAGGCTCATGAGGAGACCTCTGTTGAAAAGCGTGGGGAACTTTTGCTGATGCGGGGACTTCGTATTTCTTCTGCTGCGCTTGGAATTTCCGGGCAGTGTGACGTAGTAGAATTCCATCAATCTAAAGCAGGTATTCACCTTTCTGGTTATAACGGATTTTGGACTGTGACACCGGTGGAGTATAAGCGGGGCAGCGTGAAAGATGGGCCTGAAGATGAAGTACAACTTTGCGCCCAGGCCATGTGTCTGGAGGAAATGCTTTTGACGGAGATTCCCGGAGGGTATTTATATTATGGTGAGAGCAGACGACGGACAGAAGTGGTTTTCAGCCAGGAATTGCGCACCTATGTTGAGGACATTTGCAGGGAAATGCATGAACTTTATCAAAGAGGTTATACGCCAAAAGGGAAGCCTAATAAGAAATGCCGGTCCTGTTCGCTGAAGGATATCTGCCTGCCGAAGCTTAGCAGTGTTCGCAGCGTAGAAACCTACATTAATGATAAGATTAGAGAGGCAGGTGAACTGGAGTGAAGAAATTGCTAAACACACTGTATGTACTCTCTGAAGATGTATATCTGGCGTTAGACGGGGAAAATATCGTAATTTTACGAGAGGCAGAGACTGCAGGTAGGTTTCCCCTTCATACGTTAGAAAATATTATATGCTTTTCTTATAAAGGAGCTTCCCCTGCTCTGATGGGCGCTTGTGCAGAAAAAGGTATAGGGTTGAGCTTCTATTCCCCTAGGGGAAAATACCTAACAAGGGTTTCGGGCATTGCACACGGAAATGTGCTTTTGAGGAAGGAGCAGTATAGAGTTTCTGACGATGAAGAGAGGAGCTTATCCTATGCCAGAAATATGATTCTTGGAAAGGTATTTAACTGTCGCTGGAGTTTAGAGCGCACATTGAGAGTCCACAGCATGCGGGTGAATTCTGCCAAATTAAAAAGTGTTTCTGACGAGCTGAATGCTGGCTTAGATAAGATTAAAAAGACTGAGACCCTGGCATCTTTACGGGGAATAGAGGGGGAACTGGCATCACGATACTTTTCTGTTTTCGATGAACTGATTATCAACCAGAAGGATGCCTTTTTCTTTAAAGGCCGCAGCCGGAGGCCTCCTTTGGATAATACTAACGGGTTGCTTTCTTTGGCCTATACGATACTTGGAAATGAATGCGCCAGCGCTTTGGAAGGTGTAGGTCTGGATGCTTATGTAGGTTTTTTACATCAAGACCGGCCCGGCAGAAAGTCTCTGGCTCTGGATTTGCTTGAAGAATTGCGGGGTATTATGGCTGAACGCTTTGTGATTACTTTAATCAATAAAAAGATAATGAAAGATGAGCATTTTGAACGACAGGGAGACGGAGCTGTTTTGTTAAATGACGCTGGGAGAAAACAGTTTTTCGCAATGTGGCAGCAGAGAAAAAAGGAAGTGATTACACATCCATTTCTAGGAGAAAAAATTCCGTGGGGATTGGTTCCTCATGCCCAGGCTATGCTGCTGGCACGTACGATTAGAGGAGATTTACAAGGGTATCCTCCATTTTTGTGGAAGTAGGGAGTGGTCTGATTGCTGGTATTAATTACTTACGATGTATCAACGCAGGATAATGCAGGGAAAACCCGGCTGCGTAAAGTAGCAAAAGAATGTGTAAATTATGGACAACGAGTGCAGAACTCGGTCTTTGAATGTATTCTTGACAGTTCACAAACATTACGATTAAAAGATAAGCTTTTATCGATTGTGGACCTGGAACAAGATAGTCTGCGGTTTTATTATCTGGGAAACAATTATAAGGCCAAAACGGAACACTTTGGAGCTAAAGAAAGTTATGATGCAGAGGGTATTCTGATGATATAAGTGCGGTGCGAAGGGTAAATGAACATGGAAATATCGGGGCTTTCGCACTGAATTTTGGATAAAAAATAGAAAGTTTGTATAAATATAGGAACTGTATTTTGGGAAATCAAAATAAATGACAAATAAAAGGGAATTCTTTTAGGTGAATGCCCTTTATTTGCAGTCGCATCCCGTGAGGGATGCGTGGGTTGAAATTCGATATTTATCAGCTGCCGTATCATACAAATCAGTCGCATCCCGTGAGGGATGCGTGGGTTGAAATGACGTCTTGATTTGAAAAGTGTCTCCAGGTAAGAGTCGCATCCCGTGAGGGATGCGTGGGTTGAAATGCTACCAATCGAATTAAAAAAGACTCCAGGGTCAAGTCGCATCCCGTGAGGGATGCGTGGGTTGAAATCGGATTTTCCTGTTAAACATATTCTGGCCGGCGCTGTCGCATCCCGTGAGGGATGCGTGGGTTGAAATATCAACATAGAACGGCACAAGGTCGCCAACATTAGTCGCATCCCGTGAGGGATGCGTGGGTTGAAATTCGCCAACAATCTGTAACTCGCGTTTACCGTTTTGTCGCATCCCGTGAGGGATGCGTGGGTTGAAATGTATTTTTGTCTGTTTATAATTGAGGTCAAATTTGTCGCATCCCGTGAGGGAT
>CBCTFZ010000058.1:0-11913 GCA_965146355.1 uncultured Emergencia sp.
CAGCGTAAGAATGGTGGTTACACTGTCCGCACCGGCCACATCTCCGATAACGCCGGCGCTGAGGGTGTGAGTATCGACGCTGAAAGCGCCGCTCACATCGTTAAAGCCAGGGGCCTTTGTATAGGTAAAATCCGTATTTACATTTCTGTTGGAATGGTTGGTTACGGTGACCGTATTGCCGCTGGCCGACCAGCTGCTGGAAGGAACATCTGTGTATTGGTGGGTGGAAGGATTCCACAGTCTGACACCGGAGGCGGAATATGTAAACTCCATAGCGCCCCATGTGACATCTACGCTGTAGACATCGGGAGAAGATGTACCGTCAACATACTTTGCGTGAACATCGATATTTCGACTGTCGTTTTGGCTTGTAATCGTATCCTCTGCTGCAAAGGCGCTAAAGGGTATGGCCATCATTGTAATGACAAGAATTGCTGTTAATCGTTTTTTCATTCTGAGAATCTCCTTTCAAGGCTGTATCTGAGAAATATTCTTATTCCGTGACTGTTACCGTAACGGGAATCTCCGTGTTAATCATAGCTTTTTCGCCGCTGGACCGGTCATAATACATGACGATAAATTTGCCTTTATAGCCTCCTGAAGTAAGCTGCTTCTCGGCGCCGTCTAAAAGGTCCAAGGTTACAACCTGATTGCCCGGCGTCAGCTTGCCCGACTGGAGGATAAGGGCGTCATCTATGACAAGCTGAACTACCATATCCTGATTGGATTTTGTCGGATTGGCAAATACAAGGCTGGCTGTTTTGCGGGAAAGGCTTATGCTGACATCTTTTGCATATGTAAGGCTGACAGCGCCGCCGCCTTCCGGCTGCGCCAGCTTTTCATCGTCGTCATCACCGATTGGCTGGGCATTTTTTTCGTCTTCCAAAGGGGCGTAGTCGGGAGTGAGAACAGGCGCGGTGTTCCGAAACCATATGGCCCAGATACTGACTCCCACTGCGGCAATGGTAATGAATAGAAGAAGCAAAATAAGCAGACGCTTCTTTTTGTTATCGTTTTGTTTGTCAATCAAGACTATTCACCTCCGATAGTAACTGTAACGGAGCCCAAAACCTGATTATTAAGGGCTTGATTAGGCTTTCCTACCAACAACAGCCATACCTGTTTTTTCTCTCCGACAGGCAGTGAAATCGGGTCGGTTACTGGGTTTTTCCCGTCCGTAAAGCTTCCTGTTACAGCGTCATATGCTTGGATATAGCTGAAAGAAACAGAGACCTCTATATCTCCTGTATTTTCGGCAGTAATCTTACTGCTGCCTGTCTCCTCCGGCATCCAGCCGCCGTTGTCGTATGTATGGGTCTTGGGATTCCATCCGCCTTCCGAGTAAGTGAAAGCCAGGTCACCCCAGGAAATTTCTACATTGATGATGTCAGAGTTGTATTCTATTGGATTCTTCGCATATTTGCAGACTGTACATTCTTCATGCTTTAAGCCGGCGGTATTTCCCTCCGGTTCTTTATCGATGACCCATTCAAAGCTATGGTCCGCCTTTTCTCTCTCGGCAGTACAGCCGGCATTGACGCAGCTGTACCAGTGCTGGACTTCATCCCAGGACCACTGGCTGCTCCAGTTATGCCCTGTGAAAGGAATAGGATCTGTCACTTTGTCGGTATAAGTCCGATTATTAAAGCTTACGGAAGCGGTGTAAGTGCGCAGGCCGTTGTCGGTGCAGTTTGCTTCTTCGGTGATACTGCTGGAGATTTGGGCAGCTTCTGTGGCTGTATGATTGGGGTCGTTTTTACATGTAAAGGTTGCCTGTGCGGCCGTAACGCCGGTCCAATGCCAAACAGGTTCTTCGTAATCGTGTCCCGTGACAGGAATAGGTTCTGTGTAGCTGTCGCCGCAGGTGCAGGTATAGGTAATTTCTCCTTCTGTTGTACAGGTGGCAGGGGTTGTTACGTTGCCGGCATAACTGTGCTTATGTCCGTCAACTATAACTGCTATATTGCCGGTGACGTACGCGGCGTTTATGCTTACAGTCCCGGTAGATTTTGTGTAAGTGTAGTTTGAGCTGTCCAGTGTCTTACCGCCCACAGTTACGGAAATACTGTCAGGCAAAACATAGCCGGCGGTTGCTGTGAAAGTGCCGGTCCAGGCGGTGGTATAGGTTGCCGCCTGCGTACCGAAACCGGAGGAAGCGCTAACGTTGGTACCGGAAAGAGTTGCGCTGTATTTCGCTTTGGACCAGGTGGCTTCCAGGCTGATGTTGCCAGTATAGGCTGCGGCGCCCAGCGTCAGATTCTTTTGGGCGCTGCCGGAACCGTTTACTTTCCAGCCGTCAAAGACATATCCGGTTTTGGTAGGATTTCCTACTGTGGTTGCCGTACCGTAAGTATGGGTTGCGGGCTTTGTGGTAAGGGCAGCTCCGTCTAAACCACTGTAGGTAATGGCGTAAGTATTGGGCACGCCTGATGCGGTAATGGTGAGTGTATCTGTAATGTACTTTGCCTGAATTGTCAGTTGTCCGGTGCTTTTATTCCATGTGTAGTTGGAGGAAGGAAGGGTCGTGTTTCCAACCTTTACCGTCACTGCGGCAGGCAGAGTATAGCCGGTGTTTGCTTTGAAGGTTGCCGTGCAGCTCTCTCCGGTTCCTACTTTGCTTGGCGCGGTGTAAGTACAGTTTTGGGCGTTGACAATAACGCCGTAATCGCTTTCGTAGGAAGCATAGCTTATGTCGGTCAGAGTCAGGTTGTAGGTAGGATTAGGTGTATATAATCCTACCTGTCTGTAACCCACGAAAAATACAAACGGCTCGCTGTGGATTTGAGGACTGTCGGTATCATTGGTCAGGGTGATTGGAATTTCAACACTGCCCGAATGGACACTGCCGCTGGTGGAATAAACTCTAAGCTTCGTGTTGCCGGTCATCGAGGAAGTTGTATTAGTATTAAATTCCTGTGGTACATCTCCCTGTATCAACTCGGCAAAAAAACCTGCGCCGGAGCCGGTATTTCTGTCATAGTCGATGGTAAAGTTAAGGTAGTATGTCCTGGTCATATGTGCAGGAACGGTAATGGGAACACTGAAAGTGGCATAGGTCATATGACTGCTATTGGAAAGACCACCATTGTCTTTCAGTGTGAGCTTGTTGGTTCCGATAGTCAAACTGGCTCTTCTAGACCAATATTGGGTCTGATCGTATGAGCCGCTAAAATGAATTCCCATCTCAGAGGCCTCAGTCGAGGTGATGCTGTCCTTTTCCTGAATGAATTTACTGCTGGCAAGGGTTGAGCGGCTTGTGTTAACGCTTATATAATGCCATAAATTGCTGCTGCTGGCGCTTATGGAAGGAACAATTGTACTTTCATCTACTATTCTGCTGCTTGTGATGGAACAGGTAGCCTGAAGCTGATGATTTTTACTGCTTCCGTAGTGAACGCCGGCAAAGAAACCGAAATAATGATACACGGTTTTCTCTGAAGAGGAAGTGTTGGCATATGACACCGTAACCGTATAAGTTCCGTTGAGAGATTTGCTTGTAGTTTTGGTCCGCAGCTTCGTATAAGCGCTGGAGTATGTATCGTTATTTGCCATATTGAAGGTGAGACCTGAGGAACTATCAGAGGAGCCGAAATCGTAAATCTCCATCACCGCAAGGGCAGTACCTGTTCCGTTCTTGTTGCCCTCTGCTTTAAAGGTAAAAGTGGTCTGATAGGTGGTGTTGGCAGGTACAGTCATAGAAGTTATAATGGGTACATAGCCCAGTTCGTAGAGCCTATTCGCTTCCGTTTCCTGTATACTGATACCGGTGCTGCCTTGTGTGATGCTCATCTTGCTCGTCTCAGGAGACGCTGTACTATAGCTGACAGAATTCACATTTCTATTGGACACTGTATATTTCCACTGGGAACCTGTTGCGATATTTAAGGCAGGAGCTACTGCCCCATATGCTGCAAGTCCGCCGGGCTGGGGAATCCCCGAAAACAGCAGAGAAATAACGGTGAGCAGACACAATACCGTCGATATGTGTTTCATAGTATTTTTCTTTTTTTGCTTTGCGTATCTCATGTTTTCATTCATCCTTCGTTCAACTTTCTTTCTTCAATTTTGGCAGATTTACAATGCTAAAATTATAAAAAAAGTGTGCAAAAGGGAATCAAGATTCCTTTGCACACATATCGCCCATAGAGGGCGATGCTTCGCAAGGTGCTTTTCTTGAAACATACGGAAATATCGAAAAAAACGACATTTTCTATGTTATAACAAAAGAACATCCTTGCGGATGTTCTTTTCGCGATTGGTTATTTTTCGGACCTAATTGGTTTCTGCTGCGCGGCCCCGGATTTTAATATGAGGCATGCAGTTAAAATTCCGTCTTCCAGACAGTAGCTGATATCGCCGTCATATCGCTTTGCGGCAGAAATCATGCTGTCGATACCGATTCCCCTGCAGGAAATCATATTGTCTTTTATGGGAAGGTTCGGCTGACACGGGTTGCTGCACACAATCACCGTTTTGTCCGCCACGGTCCGGATATTGACCTTTATTCTGCCGTGACTGCCGCACTCCCTGCAGCCGTTTACGGCATTTTCCAAAAGGTTAGAGAGGATTGCGACGAAATCCATATCGGCTATGGATGTGTCCTCCCCGGTATCGGCGGCAACAGAGACGGAAATCCCTTCTCTTTGGGTTTTAACGTAAAAGCTGTTCAGAATGGCGTTTACGGTGGCATGGGGACAGAACTCCACAGGCTTTGCGGCGTCAAGGCTTTCGTTGTACTGCTCTATATAGCGCAGCGCCTTTTCCGTATCGCCCTTTTTCAGCATGGCGGCTATGTTCTGATTATGGTGCCTGAAGTCGTGACGGATTGTCTTTGTGCGGGAATCGTTTTCTTTTGCAATTTCAAGCTGTCCCTGCAGGTACTCCATGTTTTTCTCAATCAGTTCCATCTTATTTTCATTGCTCATATTCTTGATGGTTCCGAATAAAACCCACAATACTGAACAATAGATTAGGACTGCGATGCAAAAGAGGAGGATATATTGCTTCCCTTGACTTTGGGGTGTTTGACACAGTGTAAGCAAAATTGAAAAAACGGCTAAAAACAGTACGGAAACCAGAGAAATGGAATACCATGTTTTCCTTTTCTTGCCGGATATTTCTCTGATGGTGGGACGCAGGAACCGAATATATATCCATACAGCCGGGACATAAAGCAGGGTTCTGGCGATATTTCTGCCGTAAAGGGCGGCGGTTTGTGGCAAATCGGGAAAATAAACAGCACATACGATGAGAACGACGCATTGAAAAATGCAGTATACGTTGGAATAGCTGACAAACAGAAATACTTTCTTACACAGAGGGTCCGCCGATGTAAGGATAAACAAAAAGAAACTTACAGTGATGGCGCAAAGATACGCGGCGGAGGTTGCAGCGGTCAGGTTGCTGCCGGAAATAAGATAGGGCACCGCTGCCAGACACACAAACATTAGGCAGTACAGAGTATAAATCAGCCCGGTTTTTTTCACGGAATATTTTCTCTCACTCATTGCGGCGTAGCAGGTCAGGTGGGTCAGAGAAATAAAGAACATTGCCGCAATCAGATGTATCATTTTTTTGTAGCCTCCTTTGTGTAAAAATCAAAATATTGCTTTTTGAGCTGACCTCGCAGCCGCCGGGGAACTGGCACAACATCGCCGTTTATCATCTTCAGTGTAGTCTCAAGAAGGCTCTGCACGTAGCGTAAATTGACAATGTAAGAGGCGCCAACCAGCACGAAGCCGCTGACATTTAGGAACAGTCCTTTGATTTCTGTCAGCGATGTGCGGGTCCTGAGACATTCTCCGGACTTTAAGTGTATTTCCACATTGTGATTCTTTGCCTCGGCATATAAAACATGGTAAAGGTCTATGCGGTGAATCTCCCTGCCGCACTGAACAGCGGCATATATACGCCGGCTTCTCCTTTCAATTACTCTTTGGAGAGTATCCGTCAGCCGCTGCCGGGTGTAAGGTTTTGTCAGATAGTCGCAGGCATGGAGAGAAAAGGCCTCTACTGCAAAATCGCGGCTTGTAGTGAGAAAGATAATATCGGTTGTTTCGCTTTTTTCGAGGATTTCTCTGGCTATTTCCGTTCCCAAAACGCCGGGCATACAGATGTCCAAAAGTGCGATATCCGGCGCACCGCTTCTGTCTATCTCCTCAAGCATATCCAGGGGATTGGAAAAGGCTGTTACTTTCAGGCAAAGCTGGCCGCAGGCAGCTGCATATTCTGAAACAATACGGGTTATGTTTTCGAGTTCGCTTTTCTGGTCGTCACATATCATAAGCTGCATTTCCTATTCCTCCGGCACAAACTCTAAAATATCATTGGGCGTACAATCAAGGGCCGTGCAGATGCTCTCCACCTTATCCAGCGACATGTACTGCCCATTCTTAATCTTTGCGATGATATTGGCGGAAATTTTCGCCTCCCGCATCAGCTGAGCCCTTGAGATGTCCCGTTCAATCATCAGATGTAAAAGTCGCTTGTAACAGACTGCCATATCGCACCTCCTTGTTTTTCCGCATTTATTATATCATAAAAATGTGATAATTTCAACGAATTTGTGACGTTCGCATTGCTGGTCTCCAGCCAAAATCCATCATATCTACACATATAGGACATAGAATAGACAAAAAAGTTTTGTATTCTGTAAGCGGAGGGGATGGATTATGGAGAGAATACAGGAAGGTCAGCCTTTTACCATTTTTATAGAGTCAGCCAATACGCCGGCTCAGCTGGAGAAAATTTTTCGCCATATTCGCAAGCTGCTGCCCAAGGACAGCAAGATTTTCGGCGTGTTGTCTCAATCGCAGAAGAAGAAGTCTCTAGAAGAGAAGCTGATGCGGATTTCCATGCGGTACTGCGACACCCTTTATTTCGCGCCGTGCTCCGGCAGCGAGGAGAGCAAGCAGATGATTTTTGAAAAGGCTTTCCGCAGAGCGGATTTCGGCGACTGCGTTCTGATTCTGGGCAGCGGAGAAGGCAGTACGGCCAGAGAGGCGGCAAGACAAGTAGCTTATGAACTTGACTTGATAGATTGAATCAGTCAGGGTTTTGAAGATACAGAAATTTTCTGTATCTTTTTCTTTTGGAAAAAAGCAAGGCTGCGTTGTTATTTTTGAATAATGATGGTAAAATATTTCCTATATGACAATGCACATTGTCAGGACCAGAAGAGGAGGCAGAATATGCTGTTATCAGAGATGTTTGCGGGACAGCCCGATATAGAAATAAAAGGACTTTGCATAGATTCAAGAAAGGCGCAGCCGGGGGACTTGTTCTTCTGTCTGAAAGGCCTTGCGGCGGACGGACACCGCTTCGCGCAGGCCGCCTGCCAGAAGGGGGCGGCCGCAGTAGTGCACAGCGACGACCTTTTAGAGACAGAGGGCGTCGCCTATGTAAGAACCGACGATGTAAACAGAGAGCTGAACCGAATCAGCGACCTGTTTTACGGACATCCCAGCCGGCGGATGACGGTTTTCGGCGTTACCGGCACCAACGGAAAAACCACTACCACCAGCATCATCAGCGATGTCTACCATAAGCCTTGCGGCTACATGGGAACCATCGCCGTCCGCTATGGCAGTGTGAGCAGAATCCCCAACCTGACCACGCCGGATGCACTTGAAATTCATGAAAGCCTGATGGAGATGGCGGATTACGGTATGGAGGCTGCGGCTATGGAGGTCAGCTCTCACGGCTTGGCTATGGGAAGAGTGGACTCGGTTGATTTTGATGTTGCAGCTTTTACCAATTTGTCCTACGACCATCTGGACTATCACAAGACTATGGAAGAGTATCTGAACGCCAAGGCCCTTTTGTTTGAACATATGAAACCGGGCGGGGTGGCTGTCCTCAACGCCGACGAGGTCTGCTTTGAGGAGCTGGCTGCAAGAACTTCCTGCCGGTATGTGACCTACGGCATTGAGAAAGCTGCCGATTACCGGGCCGAAGATATCCGTCTTGGAGTGAGGGGGACCAGGTTTACGCTGGTTTACGCAGGAAAAGCCTATGAAGTAGAAACCAATCTTTCTGCAAAGTATAATATCTACAACCTGCTGTGCGCCATAGCTTCCATGCACCAGGCAGGAATGGAAATCGAGGACATGCTGCCGCGCCTTACCCATATATCCCAGGTGGACGGCAGAATGGAGGTCATCGACAAAGGACAGGATTTTACTGTTATTGTAGACTACGCCCATACGCCGGACGGCTTTGACAAAGTCTTTGAATATGCAAAAGCCATAACCGGCGGGAAGGATATTTACACAGTATTCGGCTGCGCAGGCAAGCGTGACAAGGTGAAACGAAAGGTTCTGGGACAGATTGCGGGAAAATACTGCCGGCGGGTTTTCGTCACTGAAGAGGATCCGAGAGACGAAACCGCCGAAGGGATTGCCGAGATGATTCTTGGAGGCATGGAGGAAGGCAGGGGCGTGTTTATCGCAGACCGGTATGAAGCCATTGAAGAGGCTGTTAAGACCTGCCGCCCGGGAGACTGCCTCCTGATTCTGGGAAAAGGCGACGAGCCGTATATGTATTATGAGGACGGCAGACATCCGTGGATGGGCGACCATACTGCCGCTGCCCGGGCCCTTGAAAAAGTTATTTCCGAAAGATGAATGCTGAAGCAGTTATCGCTGAAAGGCTGTAAAGGAGAGAAACATGTTATTATCGAAACTGTTTAATGGAGCACCTGATACCGAGGCCTTTGGAATCGCTCAGGATTCCAGAAAAGTGAAAGAAGGAGATATTTTCTTCTGCGTCAAAGGACTGACGACAGACGGCCACCGTTTTGCCAAAATGGCCCGGGAGAAAGGGGCAGTCTGCATTGTCCACAGCGACCCCCTGGAGGAGGAAGCAGGCGTGATTTACGTGAAAACCAAGGATACCCTGGCAGAGCTGAACCGGGTCTGCGACCTGTTTTATGGGCAGCCCAGCCATAAGCTTGAGGTTTTCGGCGTAACGGGGACCGACGGAAAGAGTACCACCACCAATATCATCAGAGACGTTTACGAGAAGCCCTGCGGCTATATGGGAACCATTGCCGTGCGCTACGGCGATTTCAGCAGGCCGGCCAATCTGACTACGCCGGACCCTGTGGAACTGCACAGCACTCTGAAAGAAATGGTGGACTGCGGTATGGAAGCTGTATCCATTGAGGTCAGCTCTCAGGGCCTGGATTTGCACAGAACCGACAGCGTGGATTTCGATGTGGCAGTATTTACCAAGTTTTCTGCTGAACACCTTGACTACCATAAGACCATGGAAAACTACTTTGAAGCGAAAAAGCTTCTGTTCCGCCATATGAAGCCGGAGGGCGTGGCGGTGCTCAACGCTGACGACATCAGTTTTGAGGGTCTGGCACAGTGCGCCTCCTGCCGCTGCGTGACCTACGGCATTGAAAAAGACGCCGACTACCGGGCGGAGAACCTGGATTTGTATATCGGCGGTACTTCTTTTACCCTGGTGCACCAGGGCAGGCGATATCCGGTCAGAACCAATTTGTGCGCCGGATATAACATCTATAATCTGCTGGGCGCTGTGGCGGCCATGCACCAGATGGGCATGGCTATAGAGGACATGCTGCCCCGCCTTACTCATATTTCTCAGGTGGATGGCAGAATGGAGCTCATAGACAGAGGACAGGATTTCACCGTGATTGTAGACTACGCCCATACGCCGGACGGTTATGTAAAATTCTTTGACTACGTGAAGAAAATTGCAGACGGGCACCACATTTATGCCGTCTTTGGCTGCTCGGGCAGACGGGACAAGTCCAACCGGAAAGTGCGGGGACATCTGGCAGGAAGCTACTGCACCACGGTATTTCTGACAGAAGAAGATCCCAGAGACGAGAAGGTAGAGGACATCAGCCGCATGGTCCTTGAGGGGATGGAAAAGGGTAACGGCGTTATGATTGAAAACCGTTATGAGGCCATCGAAACCGCCATCAGAACCGCCAGAACCGGGGACTGTGTCGTAATCCTGGGAAAAGGGGACGAGCAGTATCTGGATTACGAAGACGGCAAGCGTTTCTGGATGGGGGATAACGTGGCGGCGGCCACAGCCCTTGAGAAATTGATGGCAGAAAAATAATTTTGCCGCATATTGTTTTTTCCTCCAAGTCATACTAAGGATAAGACTTATAAGTAAGGAGGAGACTAGCATATGAACGAAGACAGTATCAGACTTCTGCAGGAAGTTAATGCAGGATGCAAGAACGCGGTAATCAGTTTTGAGCGGGTAGAGGAGTTTGTCAGTGACAAGGACTTTAAAGGCGTCATTGAGGAGCACAAGAAAGAGCATGAGCTTATCGGAGATATTTCCCACCAGCTTTTGAACAACGGCGGCGCTGACGAGATGGACCCGCCGTCTCTGGCAAAGGCCATGATGTGGGTCACCACGGAAGTGAAACTGCTCATGGACGATGAAGACCGAAAGGCCGCGGAGCTTCTGGTTGACGGGTGCCATATGGGCATTAAATCTCTCAGCAGATACCTGCGGGAATATAAAAACGCCGGCGAGAAAGAGCGTGCCCTCGCCGGCCGGCTGATGAACCTGGAAATGGACCTTTATAAAAGGCTTCTCGGGTTTCTTTAAAATTTTACGGATTATTTTACGGCAGCTTCCAGAGCCAGTTTCATCATATCGGTGAACTGGTTCTGACGCTGTTCTACGGTAGCTTTTTCGCCGGTGACAAAGTGGTCGCTGATGGTCATCATTGTCAGGGCGTTTCTGCTGTGGTAGGCGGCGTTCATGTAGAGGGCTGCCGCTTCCATTTCTACGGCCAGCACATCCATGGAGGCCCACTGTTTCCACCACTGGTCGCCCAGCTCATAGAAGACATCGCAGGACACGGTGTTTCCCGCCTTAAAAGAAATGCCTGTTTCCTTTCCCGCTTCTATGACCTTGGAAAGGAGAGAAAAGCTGACGCTTGGCGAGTATTGTCCCGGCACGTTAAAGGCGTGCTGAAAGTTAGAATCCGTAGAGGTGGCCAGACTGACTAAGATATCTCCCACCTTGATGCTCTCGTGAAAAGCGCCGGCGGTGCCGATGCGGATGATATTTTCTACACCGTATTCGGTGAACAGCTCCCAGGAATAAATTCCCATAGACGGCATACCCATGCCGCTGCCCTGCACGCTGACCGGAACCCCTTTATAAGTGCCGGTGTAGCCGTACATATTGCGGATTTCAGAATAACGAACCGGATTTTCCAGGAAATTTTCTGCGATGAACTGCGCTCTCAGCGGGTCTCCCGGCATGAGAACGGTTTTTGCAATCTGGCCTTTTTCGGCGCCGATGTGTAGACTCATATGTGAAGTTCCTTTCTTTATGTAAAAATAAAAACGATGGGAGACACATCCATCGTTTTTGTTGCTCTCGCATGTGTATTTAACTTATACACTGGTGGGGACGGGTGAGACTTATTTTGCTGCTTTTGCAGCGTTGAATCTTTTAGCTAATCTGGAAACTTTTCTGGAAGCAGCTTTCTTGTTAAGAGTTCCCTTAGCGGCAGCCTGCATCAGCTTCTTCTCAGCTACTACGAATTTCTCAGCAGCAGCTTCCATGTTGCCTTCAGCTAAAGCATCGTCGAAGTTTCTCAAGGCTGTCTTGACATGGTCCTTAACTCTTCTGTTTCTAGCAGTTTTCTTGTCGATAACTCTGATTCTTTTTTTTGCGGATTTGATGTTTGCCATAATTATTCACCCCACTATTATATTTTTAGCACATCTCGCTAAATTCGCACAATAAGTATAAATGATATTCGGAAAAAAAGCAAGCATATTTGTAATTTTCTTTGAAAATCCGTTGTGGGATAGTTTTTTTGGCAGCGGAATATGTAGGTGTTTGGTTATGCCCGTATAATGGTGTAAAAAGAAATAGAAAAAAAGAGCCCATAGCTCT
>CBCTFZ010000059.1:0-11556 GCA_965146355.1 uncultured Emergencia sp.
ATTACCCTGGCGGTAATGCTGCCGCCGGGAACCGGCGCCGCAGATGTGGAGGAAATCATGGACCAGGCCGGCAGTGCGGCTGAGGCTGTCGGCGTTGAAATTATCGGCGGTCATACCGAGGTGACGCCGGCGGTAAACCAGCCGGTTATCGTATCTACTGCCTTGGGACGGACCCTCAGCGGACAGTCTCAAACCGCCCTCGACATGGAGGAGGGAGACTCCATTCTGCTGACAAAATGGGCCGGCCTTGAAGGCACCGGTATTATCGCCGGAGATTTTGAGGAAGAACTGTCAGAAGTGCTGACTGCGGAGGAATTGGCCGAGGCAAAGGCTCTTCTGAGCCATGTCAGCGTAGTGAAAGAAGGAGTCGCCGCCGGAAAGCTGGGCACCCACGGCATGCACGATGTTACAGAAGGCGGCGTTTTAGGCGCTGTCTGGGAGATGTGTCATATCGCCGGGCTGGGCGCCGAAATCTGGGAACGGGAGATTCCGCTGCACCCGGTGACCGTGAAAATCTCGGAACACTTCGGCATCAATCCCCTGCGTCTCATTTCCAGCGGCTGTATGCTGATTATGGTTTCGCCGGAACGAAGAGAGGCTGTCATGGCAGGCATCAGAGACGCCGGCGTAGAGGTCAGCTGCATCGGCCGGGTCTGTGAAAGCTGTACAGGCCTGCGGCTGATGGACGAGAACGGAATGATATCGGAAATTACGCCGCCGGAACCGGACGAATTATACAAGGTCGTGAAGTAGCGTAGGAAGGACGAAAAGGAGGGATGATTATGGCCAGCTTATGGGGCGGAAGATTTGAAAAGGAAATGGATGATATCGTAAAGGAGTTCAATGCATCCATCGGTTTTGACAAGAGAATGTACAACGAGGATATTGACGGCAGTATCGCCCACGTGACTATGCTGGGCGAGCAGGGCATCGTGACAGAAGAGGAGGCCGCACAGATTATTGCGGGTCTGGAAACCATCAGAGGCAAAATCGCCAGCGGCGAAATCCTATTCGATGTGGACGATGAGGATATCCACATGGGCATCGAAAGCAGGCTCATCGCCGAGATTGGAGATGTGGCCAAGAAGCTGCACACGGCCAGAAGCAGAAACGACCAGTGCCAGGTGGACGGCAGACTGTATTTGAAGAAGGAAATCCGCGAAATCGTGGACAGATTGTGCTATTTGGAGGAGGTAATTCTGGAAAAGGCTGAAAAGTACGCCGACAGCATTACCGTCGGCTTTACCCATATCCAGCATGCCCAGCCCATCACCATCGGCTTTATCTTCATGGCTTACTTCCAGATGTTCAGAAGAGATATCGAAAGGCTGATGGATACTTATGAGAGAATGAATCTTTGCCCGCTGGGAGCCTGCGCTATGGCGGGGACCACCCTGCCGACTAACCGGTTCAGGACTTCTCAGCTTCTGGGCTTCGCGGCTCCGACGGAAAACGCCATGGACAGCGTCAGCGACAGAGATTACAGCATTGAGTTTTTAAGCGACGCGGCTATCTCCATGATGCACATCTCCAGATGGGCGGAAGAGTTTGTATGGTGGAACTCCCAGGAGTTCGGGTTTATCGATATCGACGACAGCTACTGTACCGGCAGCAGCATCATGCCGCAGAAGAAAAATCCTGATATGGCGGAGCTTTTGCGGGGAAAATCGGGCAGGGTTTACGGAGATTTGATGCAGCTTCTGACTGTGCTGAAGGGAACGCCTTTGACTTATAACAAGGATTTCCAGGAGGATAAGGAAAGTCTCTTTGACGCCGTTGACACGTGGAAGGCCAGCATTACCATCTTCGCCAATATGCTGCAGAAGACGGAGTTCAGAATGGACCGAATTGAGGAGCAGCTGTCCAGAGGTTTCCTCAACGCTACTGATATTGCAGAGCATTTCGCAAAACAGGGAATCCCGTTCAGAGAAGCCCACTCCATCGTAGGCAGAATGGTAAAAGCCTGTGAGGTGAAAGGCTGCGACTTTGAGGACCTGACAGATGAAGAGCTGCAGGAAATCGACGAGCGGGTCAGCAGAGAGTCCCTGGGAGATATCAGTATCAAGGCCTGCGTGGACGCCAGGGTATCCTTCGGCGGCACGGCCCCTTCCGAAGTAAGGCGGCAGATTGAGGTAGGAAAAGCCTTTATGGAAAATCTGACGAAATTAGTATAAATGAGATTGAGCCGCGGGGCTGGGCATGAACGAAAAATAACCGTTCATGCCCAGCCTTATTTTATAAAAAAGAGTATCGAGGGAGGAAACAGACAGAACAGACACTTTTTTAGTTTCTTGTCTGTTTTGTCAGGCAATTCCTTAAAAATTACAGACAGAACAGACAAATTATCGAAAATCTGTCTGTCTTGTCTGTTTTTAAGCTTGAAAACAGGGTAAAATCAGCATTTTAAGATGAATTTACAGACAAAATTTGTGTTTTACTTCTATTTTGTCTGCTTTACTCGATTCAGCTGGTTATGCCCGTATAATGGTGTAAAAGAAAAAAGGAATTGGTACAGTGTTTCCAACGGTGTCATGGCAATGGAAACTCATTAAACAGACTGATGGGAGCTGTCCTGATGGAGCTGCGCGATGCAATGATAATGAGGACGCAAGGCATCTATGCACACAAAAAAATCGAACCTGGAAAAGAAGCGGAAACTAAACTGATTCAGATAGCGCAACAGCAATATCCGAATGCAGCTTAAAGTTAAATCTAGCATTTACTTGAGAGCTAATTTACACACAAATTTGGACTTGACCCACCCAGTTGGCGTGGAGTTAAGCAAAACCGGCGAGAAAGCAGTCTTTAGCTTAACCGAACCGGCGTGGAGTTAAGCAAAACCGCCGAAAAAGCAGCCTTTAGCTTAACCGAGTCAGCATGGAGTTAAGCTAATCCGCCGGAAAAACTGTTTTTAGCTTAACCCAGTCGGCAGGGAGTTAAGCAAAACCGCCGAAAAAACTGTTTTTAGCTTAACCCAGTCGGCGTGGAGTTAAGCTAATCCGCCGGAAAAGCAGCCTTTAGCTTAACCCCAGTCGGCGGAGTGTTTATCTAACCCCTCGAGGCTCGCTTTCGGCTCCCTCCCAGCCCCGGCCGACAGAGAAAATTTCCTCACAATTCCTTTTTGTTTTTCAGCATTTTCCCCTGTACAACGGCGAAGAAAAGTGTTATATTAAGATACGGATGGCATTCTGAAAGAAGCTATACTGCAAACATATATATTTTTATCCGCCTGCGGGCTGTATCTTCGGAGCGGCACCAATGGCAGCAGATGGTCTTGTCTTATCACAGCGCTTCATCAAGGAGAGTGATAGGTATGAGAGCAGGTTTTATCGGAGCCGGCAAAGTCGGTTTTTCCCTTGGTAAATATCTTGCGGTGCACGGCATCGCAATCAGCGGCTATTACAGCCGCAGCGGCGCTTCCGCCAGGGAAGCGGCGGAATTTACACAGAGCAGATACTATACAAGTTTAGCTGAAATTACGAGAGACAGTGATACCCTTTTTATCACCGTACCCGACGGGGCTATCGGAGAAATATGGGATGACATGCGTAATCTGCCTATACGAGATAAAAATATATGTCATTGCAGCGGTTCGATTCCATCGACCGTTTTTTTTGATGCTGAGGAGCGGGGAGCGTTTCGCTATTCCGTACACCCTCTTTATGCGGTCAGCAGCAAATATACCTCTTATCGTGAACTGGAAAAGGCCTGCTTTGCCATAGAAGGAAGCCGGGAACACCTCGAGGAGATTCGGGCCGTCTTTGAAACCATGGGAAACCGGGTGACGGCCATTAACCCCGACTGCAAAACCCTTTACCACGCGGCAGCCGTCATGGTGAGCAACCAGCTGGCAGCACTGGCGGATATGGGGACGGTTCTTCTGAAAAAATGCGGTTTTTCAGAGGAGGACGCAATATGCGCTTTGGCCCCTCTCATTGAGGGAAACGCACTGGCAGTTGCCGCCCGGGGTCCTGTAGAAGTTCTGACCGGTCCGGTAGAGAGGGGAGACGTGCAGACTGTCCGCAATCACCTGGACGGACTCCGGGATTTTGCAGGAGAAGATGAAGCCGGCCGGGACATCCTGACGGCCTATGAGGCCTTGTCCGGGCAGCTTATCAGAATTGCAGAGAGAAAACATCCTGAAAAAGATTATCAACAGTTGGAAAAGGAGTTAGGAAAATGAAAAACACAGTATCGACTTTGAGACAGCAGAAGCTGGACGGAGATAAAATCACCATGCTGACGGCATACGATTATTCTACCGCTAAACTCATGGACGAATCCGGCGTCAACGCCCTGCTGATTGGAGATTCACTGGGGATGGTAATGCTGGGATACGAGGATACCTTATCTGTCACCATGGAGGATATGATTCATCACACAGCCGCCGTAGCCAGAGGAGCGAAGGACGCTCTGGTCGTCGCCGACATGCCTTTTATGAGCTATCAGACTTCGGTATACGACGCAGTGGTCAACGCGGGAAGACTGATGAAGGAGGGCAGATGCCACGCTGTAAAGCTGGAGGGAGGCGCTGCCGTTTGTCCGCAGATTAAGGCTATCACAGAGGCCTCAATTCCTGTAGTAGCTCATATTGGTCTGACTCCTCAGTCCGTCAACGCTTTTGGCGGCTTCAAGGTTCAGGGCAAGAGCGAAGAGGACGCCCGCAGGCTTTTAGAGGAAGCAAAAGCCGTAGAAGCGGCAGGCGCCTTTGCTGTGGTACTGGAATGTGTTCCTGCAAAGCTTGCGCAGCTGATTACGGAGAGTATTTCTATTCCGACCATCGGTATCGGCGCAGGCGCGGGCTGCGACGGCCAGGTGCTGGTTTATCAGGACATGCTGGCTCTTTTTTCCGACTTTAAACCGAAATTCGTCAAACATTTCGCCAATGCCGGAGAGGTCATGAAGCAGGGCTTCGCCGACTATATCAGAGAAGTCAAAGAAGGAACTTTCCCGGCAGAAGAGCACACCTTTAAAATTTCCGACGAAGTTCTCAATAAATTATACTGATTTGGAGGGTAACCATGAAAATTGTAAAGACCATAGAAGAAGTAAGAGAAGAGGTCAGAGGCTGGAGAGCAGAGGGCCTTTCCGTAGGGCTGGTGCCAACCATGGGATTTCTTCACGAAGGCCACAAGAGCCTGATTCTTCGGGCCGCTTCAGAAAATGACAGAGTCGTTGTCAGCGATTTTGTAAATCCCACCCAGTTTGGGCCGGGGGAAGACCTGGAAAGCTATCCCCGGGACCTGCAGCGGGACGCAAGCCTATGTGAAGAAGCGGGAGCTGCGCTGATTTTCAATCCGGAGGCAGAAGAAATGTACGCCGCAGACGCAACCACCTTTGTCAATATGACGGGACCGTCGGAAGACCTGTGCGGACTGTCCAGGCCGATTCACTTTCGCGGCGTCTGCACCGTGGTCTCCAAACTCTTCAATATCGTAAAGCCGGACAGAGCTTACTTCGGACAGAAGGACGCCCAGCAGCTGGCAGTTATCAGGCGGATGGTCCGGGACCTGAATTTCGATATTGAAATTGTGGGCTGCCCTATCGTCCGTGAAGAAGACGGACTGGCAAAGAGCTCCCGCAATACATATCTTTCCCCGGAAGAACGGCAGGCTGCGCTGGTGCTGAGCCAGGCAGTGAAACTGGGCCGGCAAATGGCTGAATCCGGTGAAAAGTCCGCTGACGCCATCGTGGACGCCATGAAGAAACACATCGAAGCAGAACCGCTGGCTGAGATAGACTATGTAAAAGCAGTAGATGCCATATCTATTGAACCGGTCAGCGAGATGAAACCGCCGGTACTGGTTGCCATGGCGGTACGCGTGGGCGTAACCAGACTCATCGATAATTTTATTTACGAAGGTTAAGGAGGCAAAGGGGACATGTATTTGAATATGCTGAAAGGAAAAATTCACAGAGCCACCGTAATGCAGGCTGAGCTTGACTACGTGGGCAGCATTACAGTGGATTCCCGGCTGCTTGAGGCTTCCGGCATTCTGGAATACGAGAAAGTTCAGATTGTGGATATCAACAACGGGGAACGTTTTGAAACCTACACCATCGCGGGAGAGCCGGGAAGCGGCATGATTTGCCTCAACGGCGCCGCTGCACGCTGCGTGCAGAAGGGAGATAAGATTATCATCATGGCCTACTGCCAGATGACGCCGGAGGAGGCGGCAGAAAACCCGCCTCGTGTGGTTTTCGTCGACGATGACAACAAAATCAGCCGCCTGAGCAGATACGAAAAACACGGACGGCTGGAAGATATGTAGAATTTGCGCGGGCGTCCCGTTTCTCATCACCTGCTGTGGTGAAAGAGGAGCCCGCCTTTTATTTTTTCACCGGAACCCGTATCTGCAGCAGGATTTCTTCCTTAATATCCGTTAAAGCCATATCGATGGTGAAAAGCAGAAGCAGGTCGCCGCAGATTGAATAGCCCTGTTCCACGATAAAAGCTTTCAGCTTCTTGAGCATTTCCTCCTCGCCGAAAAGGTTCTCCTTTTTTTGGTCCGGTTCAGCCAGAACGTCGATGTAGTCGCCTGAGTAATCGATGCAGGCGTAGTCGCCGGGCGGGAAGAAAACGTTTTCATAGTTTTCGCAGGGATTGTCCACGTTGATGACGGAATAATAGCCCTCCCCAAAACCTCCTTCTCCGTCAAATTTTTTCAGAGCGCCGAAGCAAGCGCTGGCGATGAAGGGGTGGGTTTTGGAGAGATTGGTTTCCAGCAAAAAAGTCTCCAGGTTGATTTGGTTGGGGGTAAGGGCGCACTGACGGGATACGACATAACGGAGGCCGTCATAGCGGGCCAGGTAGGGAACCTGTGCCACGCTGTGAGCCAGGGCGTCTTCCGTAGTGTCGATGACGTTTCCGATACTGGCTTCAAGAGCCAGAAGCGCTTCTATTTTCTGGTGAAGCTCTTCCTGCTGCTGCTTCAGAATGCGCAGGGATTTTTTAACATTTCGTCCATCCAGGAAGTCGCCAATGTCGCTGAGAGGCATTCCCAAGGCTTTTAACTCCAGAATCGTTCCCAGCTTTTCTTGCCAATAGCTGACCGAATAGTAGCGGTAGCCGTTTTCCGGGTCAATCCAGTCCGGCTTGTAAAGGCCGATACGGTCGTAGTGACGCAGGGTCTCCGTAGTAGTGTTTCTGTAACGGGCTAATTCCGTGATGGAAATCATACCTTTTGGTGGTTTCATGGCGGCTTGTCTCCTTATTAATGTAAAGTAAACCCGCTCGGACCGTGTCCGGCAGAGCGGGTTTTATCTTTTGGTCTGTGTTTACTTTATTTTTACCCGGATATCTGACTTTGTAATCGTTTAGAGGGCTGAAAAAACCGATGGAGAGATTATAATTCTCCTTCTTTAAAATCCTTTTTTATCTCCGCCAGCAGCGAGGCGCTGCCGAAAATCTTCAGTATCAGAAACCCGATGATTTTTGCGCCATCCTCCAGGCATTCATAGGCCCGGGGGCTTTTGACGGCTGCGGCAAACTGACGGCTGTGAAGAGATACGTTCTGGTCTGCCAGCTGCAGCAAAGGATGAAAGGCAGGGCAGGCGAAGCTGACATTTCCCATATCGGAGGAACCGAAGATAGAATCGGGATTGCCGTTCTGCTTGATATGAAGCTCTTCAAAGACTTGATTCAGCGCAGCTTCCCCGGCAGGATTGGGCCTCAGATTGTAATAAGGGGCAACTTCAACTTTTTCCCAAGTGGTCTGGGTAGCGACGGCTGCGCCTCTTGCACAGTCGTCCATCAGCGAGACCAGCTGGTGTAAATCTTCTCGGTTCAGCGCCCGGGCATACAGCTCAGCAGTGGCTTTTTCAGGCACAATATTGGCAGCCTCACCACTTTTTGTGATGATTCCGTGCATTTGACAGCCCGGCTTGATGTGCTGACGGAGCATATCGATGGCGTGAAAGGTCAGCTGGGCCCCATTGAAGGCGTTGACCCCGTCCCATGGGGCTGCCGATGCATGAGAAGCCTTCCCTCGAAAGTGATAGACAAAAGGAGCCATGGCCTGCAGCTTCGGTACAGCTAGGCTGGAATTGTTCAGATGTACCATGATTGCCATATCGTAGTCGTCAAAGATACCCCGGTCTGTCATGCCGCATTTTGCGCCGTCCAGTTCTTCTCCGGGTGTTCCGATGAGGTGGATGTCTGCATTCAATTCATCCTGTAGATTTTTCAGTCCCAGACCAGCCAAAAGACTTATGGCTGCGGACAGGCAATGACCGCAGCCATGGCCGAGAGCGGGAAGGGCATCGTATTCCAGCAAAATCGCCGCTTTGTGCAAATGGCCGTTTCTGCCATAAACCGCACGAAAACCGGTCTCATAGCCTGCAAAGGGATATTCAGTTTCGTAGCCTTCTGCTCTCAGCAATTCTACGATTCTTTTAGAACTTTCGTGTTCCTGACAGGACAATTCCGGATAATCTGCCAGGTAGTCGTTTAACCGTGCTGCAATTCCTTTGTAGCGGATAATTTCAGCAAGAAAACGGTTTTTTCTTTCTTCATAGCTCATAAGACATCTCCTGTCTCTTAAAATGGACCCAGCTGCATGGTCTGCGCGATGACGACGAAGACTGCGCCCAGCAAATACTGCATACCGATGAGGGGCAGAATCCATTTAGCCCATTTGGCCCATGGAACTCTGGCGATGGCAAGGCCTGCCATGAAGTAGCCGGAGGTCGGCGTAAAGATATTGGAAATGCCGTCTCCCAGCTGGAACGCTATGCAGGTGGTCTGTCTCGTCACGCCGACCAAATCACCCAGCGGAGCCATAATAGGAATGGAAACCGCAGCCTGACCGGAGCCTGACGGAACAATAAAGTTGAGCAGGCATTGAAAAATATACATTCCTATAGCGGAAACTGAGGAAGGCAGTTTTCCCAGAACGGCGGCTGCCGCAGCCAGAATGGTGTGTAGAATCTGGCCATCGCTGAGCACAACCAGGATTCCTCTTGCAAAGCCTACGACCAGAGCGCCGGCGGCGATTTCTGCCATGCCTTTTCCTAAAATGGAGGCGTAGTTATTGAATCCCATTCTTGCCACTATGGCTACGACCATCGACATACCCAGAAAAGCTGCGGCTATTTCATCCATATACCAGCCTAGCTTGATTACGCCTACCACTGCCAGCACGATGGTTGCGGCGAAGAGGAGCAGAATCAGCTTTTCTTTGCCGCCGAAAGGAGGAAGCTGAGACAAATCCACGGCGTCGGTTCTGGTTTTGTCAAAGGCGTGCATAGATGATAACTGAGGATTCTTTTTTACTTTTGCAGCATAGACCATGACAAAGGCGACGGTCAAAGCTAAAAAGCAGACATACATGACGATGCGGAATCCCATGGCAGACAGCAGAGGCAGTTCTGCGATACCCTGGGCTACCTGTATTGTGAATGGGTTCATGAATGCGCCGGTAAATCCGGCAGCCGCACCGCACAGTACCATGGCTACGCCGGTAATAGAGTCAAACCCCATGCCGACGCAGAGTGCGACGAAAATAGGGATGAACACGATGGTCTCTTCCGCCATGCCGAATAAAGCGCCGCAAAGAGAGAAGAACACCATAACGACGGGAATAATCAGGATGGATTTTGATTTCATCATCTGGGTCAGGCGGCCAAGACCGGCCTCGATGGCTTTTGTTTCGCTGATGACCGCCATGGTGCCGCCGATGATAAAGATGAAGAAAATAATCTGTGCTGATTCCTGAAGGCCTCTGGGAACTGCGGTTAAAAACTGCAGCACGGATACCGGCGTCTGGTCGACATGATGATAGGTTGCAGCATCGACGACTTCCCTATCGCCTACACTCATTAAATCGTAGGTGCCGGCGGGGATGATGTAGGTCAGTATGCTGCATAAAAGGATTAGTCCCAGCAGCAAAATGTAGACGTGGGGCACTGAGAATTTTTTCTTTTTCTTGTTTTCTTCCATTTTAATACCTCCAAGCATATGAAATGCCTTCTATTTTTTTTTTCGTTGTTTCCTGCAGGTTGATAGTCTTACTATACACCTTTGTGCAAGACAAAGGTCAATGGATAGTTAAGAAAATTCAAAAAAACTTGACCTTTGTGTAACACAAAGTGATAAGCTTAGAGAAACAGTAATTCTCGTGATTTTAGGAGGAACAAAAATGATACAGGTATATTCTGAAATTGGAAAACTGAAAAAAGTACTGGTACACAGACCCGGCAATGAACTGAAGCAGATTCATCCGCTGAAGCTGCAGGAAATGCTGTTCGAGATGCCGCCCCATCCGGAATTTGCACAGAAAGAGCACGACGCTTTTACGGATATTCTGCGGAAGGAGGGAGTCGAAGTATTATATCTGCGGGATTTGTTTATGGACGCTGTAAAAGATGAAGCCGTGCGGAGGAACTTTATTGAGGAATTTGCAGATATATCGGACATTCCGTCTGCAGCCCTGACAGAAAAGGTAAAGGAATATTATCGAAGCCTTTCTCTGGAAAATTTTGTGGAGGCGGTTTTCTGCGGTATCAGAAAGGACCATCCGGCCTTTGCCGGCGGAAAGATGCTTTCCGACCAGACTTATCTTTCTGACCTTTTCGTGGTAAATCCGCTGCCGAACTGCTATTTTACCAGAGACAGCAGTATCAACATTGCTGACGGTGTGATTTTAGCCCATATGTCGAAGAACTACAGAAAGCGGGAGCCTCTGCTTCTCAAATATATCCACCGGTATGGGGCGCCTTTTGCGGAAAATCCGACAGAGGATTTTTACGACTTCGACGCACCTTACGGCATCGAGGGCGGAGATGTTTTGATTTTGTCCGATAAGTCTGTGGGAATCGGATGTACGGAGCGGACGGCGCCGGGGGCCATCGAGCACGTGGCAGCCAACCTGTTTAAAAAAGGATTTGAGCATGTTTACGCCTTTGAATTTGAACGAGCCAGGACAGCCATGCACATCGACGGAATGCTGACCATGGTCCATTACGATAAGTTCATCGTCAATACGTTTTTGGACGGTGCAGTCAATGTCTTTGAGCTTTCCCCGGGGAAGGACTGCGGCATCTGTGCGGAATTTCTCACCAGAGATTGGGGAAAGGTGCTGGAAAAAGCCGTTGGCGGACCTGTTCAGCTGATTCCGTGCGGCGGCGGTGATATGATTCAGGGCATGTGGGAAATGTGGAATCTGGGTTCCAATGTATTGACCATTGCGCCGGGTGAAGTAGTAGGCTACGACAGAAGTTCCGTCACCATGGAGCTTCTGCACAAAGCAGGCGTTAACGTGCACACCTTCAGCGGCAGCGAACTTTCCAGAGGCTTCGGCGGCCCAAGGTGTATGAGCATGCCGATAATAAGAGAGAACCTGTAACTGCATAGCTGTAACAAAGCCCCAGGATGAAACAACGTTTCTGCGGCTTGACATCCACAGCCAAATCCAATATAATAAATTACATGACAAGTGAAAATTGCCCTTTTATAGCTTCGCCTGGTATGGTTTGGGTCCTGCGCAATGGGATGCCGTGAACCTTGTCAGGTCCGGAAGGAAGCAGCAATAAGCGGAAGTTCTTATGTGCCGCAGA
>CBCTFZ010000060.1:0-10600 GCA_965146355.1 uncultured Emergencia sp.
TGGGACATGCCTTGGATCAGACGCTCCAGGACGTTTTAACACGCTGGAAGAGAATGCAGGACTACAGCGCCCTGTGGCTGCCGGGGTCAGACCATGCCAGCATTGCCACCGAAGTGAAAGTCGTAGAAAAGATTAGAAACGAAGAAGGCAAGGAAAAAGAAGACCTGGGCCGAGAGGAATTTCTGAAGCGGGCATGGGCCTGGAAAGAAGAATACGGCGGCAGAATCACAAGACAGTGCCGCAAGCTGGGCGACTCCTGCGACTGGAGCAGAGAGCGGTTCACCATGGATGAAGGCTGCAGCAAAGCCGTCAGACACTTCTTCGTACAGCTTTACAAAAAAGGATTGATATACAGAGGAAACCGCCTCATCAACTGGTGCCCGCAGTGCGGCACCTCTCTATCTGATGCGGAAGTAGAGCACGAGGACAAGAACGGAATGTACTGGTATTTCAGATACCCGGCAGCAGAAGAAGGCGGCAGAGACATGATTGTGGCCACCTCAAGACCGGAAACCATGTTCGGCGACGTAGCTATCGCGGTACATCCAAGTGACGAAAGATATAAGGACATGGTCGGCAGGAAGGTTATCCTGCCGCTGGTAGGAAGAGAAATCCCTGTTATCGCTGACCCGTATCCTGACCCTGAGAAGGGAACCGGCGCCGTTAAGATTACGCCGGCCCACGACCCTAACGACTTTGAAGTGGGCCAGAGAGCCGGACTGGAAAGCCCGTCCTGCATCAACCTGGACGCTACCATGAACAGCATGGCCGGAAAATACGAGGGCATGGACCGGTACCAGTGCCGCAAAGCCTGGGTCAAAGACCTGGAAGAAGCGGGCTATCTTGTTAAGACAGAGGAAAAGGTCATTCCTGTAGGCGAATGTTACAGATGTCACACCGTCATCGAACCGATGCTGTCCGACCAGTGGTTCGTCAAAATGGAAGATTTGGCAAAACCGGCTGTGGAAGCGGCAAAATCCGGCAAGCTGCAGCACGTGCCTGAAAGATTTGAAAAGACTTACCTCCATTGGCTGGAGGAAATCAGAGATTGGTGTATTTCCCGTCAGCTGTGGTGGGGACACAGAATCCCTGCCTGGTACTGCCAGGACTGCGGCGAGGTGATTGTCGCCGAAGAAACGCCGTGCAAGTGTTCAAAGTGCGGCTCCGAAAATCTGAAGCAGGACGAGGACGTGCTGGATACCTGGTTCTCCTCCGCCCTGTGGCCGTTTTCCACTCTGGGCTGGCCGGATAAGACCGAGGATTTGGAATACTTCTATCCGACCGATGTGCTGGTAACAGGCTACGACATCATCTTTTTCTGGGTCATCAGAATGGTATTCTCCGGCTGCGAGGCCATGGGAGAAACGCCGTTCCACCACGTATATATTCACGGGCTGGTGAGAGACGCAGAAGGCCGCAAGATGAGCAAATCCCTGGGCAATGGCATAGACCCTCTGGAAGTTATCGACCAGTACGGCGCCGACGCACTCCGCTTCATGCTGACTACCGGCATTACCCCGGGCAACGATATGCGCTTTAAGACTGACAGGCTGGAATCGGCGAGAAACTTCACCAACAAGCTGTGGAACGCCTCACGATTCGTCATCATGAACCTGCAGAACGAGGACGGCAGCTTTAAAGAGCTGGCAAAATGCTGCGGAGACTGCTGCGGCATGGCCTGCGGCGACACCACCGATTTCAGCAATATCGCCCTGAGAGACGAGGATAAATGGATGATTAGCAGGGTCAACGACGCAGCTGACTATGTGACAAAGGCTCTGGAGAGATACGACCTGGCGCTGGCAGGTCAGAGAGTTTACGAACTGATTTGGAACGAATACTGCGACTGGTATATCGAGCTGGTCAAGAAGAGACTCTGGGGGGACGATGAAGAGGATAAGAAAGTTGTCAGATTCGTTCTAGTGATGGCGCTGAAGAATATGCTGGAAATGCTCCATCCGTTCATGCCGTTTATCACAGAAGAAATCTGGTCATTCCTGCCTCACTCCGTCTGCGAGAGAGAGGGTAATCCGGACTGCTTCCTGATTAAAGCAAAATGGCCTGAATTTGATGAAAAGCGCAGCTTCCCGGCAGAAGAAGCCCGTCTTGCGCTTGCCATGGAAACCATCGGCGCCATCAGAAATATCCGCGCCGAAGCGGAAGCAAAACCGAGCAAGGCCCTGCGGGCCGTGATTCTGGCCCACGGCGAAAAGCTGGAAACCGTCAAGGGCGGCGAAAGATATATCAGAGATTTGGCAAATATCACCGACATTCAGTTCGTCACCGACAAAGGAGAGGTGCCGGAAGAGGTCATGTCCGCAGTCATCGACGGCGTGGAAATCTTCATTCCGCTGGACGATTTGGTAGACTTTAACGCTGAATTTGAACGCCTTACAAAAGAAAAGAAACGTCTGGAAGGCGAAGTAAAGCGGGTAGTCGGCAAGCTGTCCAATGAGGGCTTCCTGGCAAAGGCGCCGGAAAAGGTCATCAATGAAGAGAGAGAAAAACAGGCCAAGTACGAGGAAATGCTGGCTAAGGTTTCTGACAGACTGGCTATGGTTGCCGGAAAGGTGAATCGATAATATGGATGCAGTTGGCAAAATCAGTCAGTTCCAGAAGTTTGGCTGGGTTCTGGGTCTTGAGCGGATGAACCTTCTCCTTGAGAAGCTGGGAAATCCCCACCGGGGCCTTCAGGTCATCCACGTAGCCGGAACCAACGGAAAAGGCTCTGTTTGCAGATATATTTATCAGGTATTACAGGCGGCGGGGTATCACTGCGGCCTGTTTACCTCGCCCTTTTTAGAGGTATTCAACGAGCGCATTGAGTTTGACGGCAGCTATATCTCCGATGAAGCCCTGCAGCGGTGCAGCAGCGCGGTGCTGGAAAAGGCGGAGGAAATGGTCGCCGAAGGCTTTGACTCTCCCACAGAGTTTGAAGTCATTACCGCCGTGGCTTTTGTCTTTTTCAAAGAGATGAACACCGATTACGTGGTGCTGGAGGTGGGACTTGGCGGCCGGGGAGACTCCACCAATGTGGTGGAACACCCTCTTGTCAGCGTCATCACCTCCATTTCTCTGGACCATACGGACAGGCTGGGCGAAACCATCGCGGAGATTGCAGGGGAAAAAGCCGGCATCATCAAGGCGGGCTGTCCGGTTGTCACCGCGACCCATCGGCCTGAGGCTATGGAGGTCTTCCGTTCAAAAGCGGCAGAACTGGGCTGTCAGCTGTACGACGCGCTGGAAAACCAATGTGAAATTCTGGAAGAAGGATTAGAAACGACGAGATTTACAATAAATGTTTTACAAGAAACCTACTGCGCAGAAATTTCCATGCAGGGCAGGCACCAGGTTCAAAACGCTGCCGCCGCTTTAACGGCTCTGACCCTTTTAAATACCCAGGGTAAGATAAAGGTCAGCCGCAGGGCCATCACCGAGGGCATGAAGAAAGCAAGGCAGATTGGCCGTTTTGAGGTAATGAGAAAGAACCCTTATGTCATTCTCGACGGCGCTCACAATCCCGACGGCGCAAAAGCCCTGCGGGAAACGGTAAGCCGCCATTTCCAGGGAAAGAAGATTTTGATGATTGTAGGGATTCTGGCTGACAAAGAGGTGGAGGAAGTCCTTGACGATTTCCTGCACATCACAAAAGACTTCGTTGCCGCAGCCCCGGACAATCCGAGAAAACTGCCGGCGGAGGAGCTGGCAGGCCGCATAAGGAAAAAGGGCGGAAGGGCAGTAGTCATAGAAGAGGCAGCCCAAGCCGTAAAATACGCCGAGGAAAAGGCCGGAGAATATGACTTGATTCTCTTCGCCGGGTCCCTCTATATGATTGGAGAGGTCAGGGGGCTGCTTCATGAATAAAGTGAAAAAGGTTATCCTGTTTTATAACCCCAATTCGGGCAGCGGGATGTTTAAGAATAATTTGGACTATATTATCGGAAGATATCAGAAGGCGGGATACCTGGTGGTAGCTGTTCGGGCCGCCAACGGCCACATTATCTTTGATTACCTGAAGGAACTGGATCAGGAGACCTATAGACAGGAGTACAGGCAGATTATTGTGGCCGGAGGCGACGGCACTATCAACGTGTGCGTCAATGCCATGCTACGCAGCAACATCGACCTGCCTTTGGCAATCATTCCTTCGGGAACTGCCAACGACTTCGCATCCTATTTCGATTTGCCCTCTGATTTTGACAAGCTGTTAGATATCGCTTTAGACGATTGCTGCACTTATGCCGATGTGGGCAAGGTCAACAATCAGTATTTTGTCAATATGGCCGTGGTCGGGCAGGGGCTTGGCATCAGCAAGAGTACAGGGGAGACTATGAAAACCCTCTTTGGACTTCTTGCGTACTATTTGAAGATACTGCTGGAGATTCCCCAGATGCGGTCCCGGGAAGTGACTCTGACCACGCCAGAAAAGGTGTACCGGGAGAAAATGTTTTTCATGATTGTCATGAATGGGGAGTCTGTGTCGGGTTTTAAGAAAATGTCACCGGATTCTAAGGTCAACGACGGACTTTTCGACGTGCTTTTATTCCGCAGCGTATCGCCTTGGAAGGTGCCGGCAATGTTCTTCGCTATGGTCAGAGGCAGCCATCTCAACAGCGGAAAAGTACTCCACGTCAGGACAAATAGTCTGAAAGTGGATTGTGAAACAGAGCTTCCCGTCGATGTTGACGGAGAGGGCGGCGCGGCTGTACCGCTTACATTCAGCGTGCTGCCCAAAAAGCTGAGAATACACACGAGAAGAGAGAAAAAGGGAGAAGACGGATTATGATGCGTTTAAAAATGAGAACCACCGAAGATTACGAAAAGCTGGTTAAGTTTTTTGTGGAAAACCAGCTGGAATTTGACGGGGACGAAGAGGTGGACACCGATATCGTAAGGTGCTTTGAAGTCGTCCACGGCGAGGAGGAACATCTGGCGGCAGCGGCAGTTTTAGCAAAGAGAGAGGGCCGCTACATTATCGACGGTATTGCTGTGGAAGAACCCTATCGAAAGCTGAAGCTGGGGAAAATCCTTTTGGATAAGGTCATTGAAACTGTCAAAGAAATGAACGGCGATGCAATCTATTTAGTTGCCAGAGCGCCGGGATTTTTCCGCAAAAATGGATTTACTGAGGTAAATCCGGACAGGGCGCCAAATTTCTTTGAGTGCAAATACTGTCCCCAGTACCAGGTCAGTTGTCACCCAGAGGTTATGAAACTGGAGATTGCGTAATGAAATACGATTACGACAGGATTTTACAGGGCATTTTGGATGTAGGCGAGGAAATGGTGGTTTCCGGCGCTGAGGTCAGCCGTGTGGAAGACAGTATCTACCGCATGTGTGAAAGCTACGGCGCAGGCAGGATTAACGTATTCATCATTACCTCCAATATCCAGGTCACCATGGAAGCGCCTGACGGCAGGATTTTGACTCATATCCGCAGAGTTGTGCGCAGCGACGTAAATTTTGACAGACTGGATTATTTAAATGATTTAAGTCGTTACATCTGCATAAAGAAACCTGATGTCAGCGAGCTGCAGGAAAAGCTTCTGGAGGTTTTAAACAGGCCGAAACAGCCTCAGATTCTGCGGTTTATCGGCTGCATGCTGGGGGCCGGAGCTTTCACGGTGTTTTTCGGCGGCACCTTAAAGGACGGCCTTGCTTCCTGTGTAATGGGTATCATCGTAGTACTCTTTGAGATGTTCCTGGCAAAACGGGAGAAAAATCAGATTGTCTATAATTTCTGTGCCTCAGTGGTAGCAGGCATCAGCGCCCACCTGCTGGTAGGCATAGGCATTGGGGACCATGTAGATATGCTGATGATTGGAGGCATTATGCTGCTGATTCCGGGTATCGCCATGACCAACTCCGTCCGGGATATGCTTATCGGAGACATTGCTTCAGGCATGCTGCGCCTGTGCAACGCGCTGCTGATTGCGGCATCCATAGCCTGCGGTTTTGCGCTGACCATTGTGGTTTTAGGAGGTGTGCTATGATTTTACAACTGGCAGTAGCCTTCTTAGGCTCCATCGGCTTTGCACTGATGCTGAAAATTAAAGGCAGGCAGGTACTTTATGCCGGTATCGGCGGACTGATTACCTGGGGTATTTATCTGCTGGCTTTTTCCCAGTGGGGCAGCAATTTTGAGAGCAATCTGCTGGCCTCGGTTTTTGTCGCCGTTTATGCAGAAATTATGGCGCGGGTCAATAAAGCCCCTGCCACTATTTTTCTGACTGCAGCAGCAGTTCCGCTGATTCCCGGAGGAAAGCTGTACTATACTATGTACGGCCTTGTCAGCGAGGACAAGGCGATGTTCGTGGAAAGCGGTACGGAAGCAGTTGTAATCGCTCTTGCCATTTCCCTGGGATTTGTAGCGGTGGCAGTTGTCAACAAACATTTGAGCCGGTTTCTGGCGGGGCGGAAGAAGTAATGGTCAGGTTCAAATTTGTGTGTAAATTAACTCTCAAATAAATGTTAGATTAGATTTAAGCTGATTCAGATATTGCTGCTGCACTATCTGAATCAGCTTAGTTTTTGTTTCATTTTTAAGTTGGATTTTTTATAGCATTCGAATTCGGGGGAATTAAATCACTTCAAGATTACTGAAATTTATCTTTCCTTTATCATAACAAAATTCGTAAGAAAAATCCCCTGTCGCTCTACCTGTTGTTCTTTAACGACTTTGTAGCCTCTTTTTTCAAAAAAAGGTCTTGCGGTAATAGAAGCATGGGTAACGATATTCCCTTGAACTGCCGACTCTAACCAATTACAAATAGCAGTGCCGATTTCTTTTCTTTGATACCCAAAATGAACAAATAAACGGTCGAGATAACCTGTCTTATCTATATCACCAAATCCTACGATGATATCATCATCAACCGCAACAATACTGAAATGCTCTTGAAACGATTGGTTCCACGCTTTCAAATCTACCTGTCCTGTTGCCCATACATCTAACTGCTCTTTGGTGTAATCTTTCGCATTTACTGTGTGAACCGTGTTATAGAAAAGCTCTGCCAGTTCCTTACAATCTGCGGATTGATACTCTCTAATAAACATTTTATTTCTACCTCAGAATCCCGATTTTCCTGTCTGTGTGAACATTATTATACATTGCGATTATCGAAAAAACAAGTAACGTATGCTGTTTCGTATATCCCGTTTTTACATAAAAAAGATTAACTCAGAACAGAAAAATTAGGTAATATAAATATTTTTAATATATATAATTGACACATACAAAAACGTATGATAATATAAATAAAAGAACGAAATTTCAGAAAAATCCACAGGAGAAGGGAAAGAATGAACTGTTTCAAACGGCATTGCTATATTGTAGAGTAGTAGATAAATTATGTACACTAATAGCGTCTGCTTCAAGCTGCTGCCACAAACACTTTCAAGTATATAACAGTTCAATTTAAAGGGATAGGAAAGGTTTAAACAAGAGAGGGGACGGTTTTATGGAAAGAATCCTACGCTACCTGTGTATAACAGTTTTGGGAAGCATGATAATTTTGATGAGCAGTTGTACGGAAGGGACAGAAGTTGATAATACTGAGTTTCAGAAAAACATCAGTGAAGGGATGACCCATAAGCAGATTGTGCAGCATTATGCAGAGAATGAAAATCTTTCTGAAGAAGAGGCTGAGGCTGATATAGCTGTGATGCAGCTGAGGAATTTAGAGACGGAGTCTGAAAAGTACAGAATCGTATCTTTGCCGGTAGAAGAAGGCAGCAGTCTCTATCGGGTCAGTTTTATCATTATCTCTGATGAAAAAGAAAAAGATTGGAAAATCAAGTCTGTCGAATCTGCATGGGTCGAGAATCTCCAGAATGAAAAACAATTATTTTTAGGAACAATCAGGTTCTGGACTCGCGGCGAAAGAAAACTGGAATATTTAATCAATGGGGACTTTTACAAGAAATCTAATTTAGAAATTCAATTTCAGAAATCGGAGAAGGAAGATACGGGAACCATTAATATTGCAGCGGAGACAGACTGCGTTCTCAAAAGCCAGGGATATCTTGAAATTCATAAGGAAGCAGAATTATAAAACGTAGATGGCGCTTGCAGAAAATAGAAAAATATTATGCGTAGAATTGAAGGAGGTTATGATGGACAAGAGAGATTTTGTTAAGTATGTTTGTCAATATATCATTGCAATCATTCTAAGTGGGCGAGGCAGTCAAACCGAATTTTGATTGAGACTATGCCGATAGTCGATGTTGACAGACCGCTTAGATTAACATGAGAAAATTTAAGCGGTATGCATTTTATAATGCTATATTTAGATGTTAATGAAAGGGGGCAAAGGAATAGTATGTTTAAAATCATCGTATTTTTAGTAGGATTATTTTTACTCGCAGGTTTTATAGACAGAAACGATACGATTTCCAAGAAGGTAAAAGCAGTTTTATCAATCGGTTTTCTTGCTTGCGTGATTGCGCATGGTTTACTGCTAACGAATCCTATAATCGTAGCTTGTGAGGTCGTATTCAGCTTTTTCGTAATTGCGGGAAGCTTTGTAAATCATAGCAGAAGATATGCAGGTGATGAGGACGGCCCCATAGCAGCTGACAGAGTAGAAAAAGTCTACGTTGCATTCACTGCTTTTGCTGTGCTTTTCAACTTTGTATCAATGACATTATAAGAGAATTTAGTGCCGGCACAGAGTTACACCATAAATGTCGGAAGAAAGAAAGTAAGGTTAGGGGGATTGCACATGATATTTGGTATTTTGATATTGATATTGATATATATAATCGGATTGGTCAGCTTTTCACAGTGGGGCGCTGCAGGCGGAATCGCAGAAACCTGCGTCATGGCCCTGCTTGTGGTGATGACCATAAAGCTGCAGTACGACAGGATTAAGAAGGGCGGCTCAAATAAGGATAACAGCAAGGTGTACGGAATTCTGTGCCTGCTTGTGATGCTCTGTCTGGCATCTGTCTGCCATATTCCGGCAGGACCTTGGATAAACAGAGCGTTGCTGCTCGGTCTGACGCTGATACACGCTTACGGTTATTTTGCAGTAAAGGACGACAGGAAACTGAAAAACAGTTTTCTTCCGGCTCTGATTTTCGGCATACTCTGTATTGTCGTAACATTCCTGGGATTTGATATGCCGGGGCTTTTGTAATGTATATAGAGAAACATTTATGCTAAGTCCGCCCGTAGGGAAAAGCCGGCGGGCTTTTTCTTTTTGCTGCAGAGCCGTGGCGAAAACAAAACATGAAAGCTTACAAACATGTAAGGCTTCTGTAATGTAATGCTATGGTGCCATCCCTTTTCTGCCTGATATAATGAGAGTACCAGGTGGAAAGGGGTGTTTTACATGAGAAAGCTGTTTAAGATTTGCATGGCGCTGCTTCTTGTAGTGGGAATCATCGCGGCGCCGACGGTTTACAGAGGCTATGAACTGTATCGGGACGCAGTGGGGCAGGTTTCCGTTGAGGAAAAAGCGGCTGCAATCATGGCAGATGAGAACTACGTGTCCCTTTCCGATATGGACGAGTATTTCGTGAACGAGATTATCCGTTCCGAGGACAAAAGATTCCGCTGGCATTTCGGCATCGACCCTCTCGCCATTGCAAGAGCCGCCAAAAATGATATTCTGGCTGGCAGTTTTATAGAAGGGGGAAGTACCATCACGCAGCAGCTGGCTAAGAATATGTACTTTGACTTCGATAAGGTCATGGAGCGGAAAGTGGCGGAGGTCTTTGTCGCTTTCCGGCTGGAGAGAGCATTTACCAAGGACCAGCTTCTGGAAATGTACCTGAACAGTATTTATTTTGGCGAAAACTGCTACGGCATCAAAGAGGCCGCCCGCCATTATTACGGCACCACGCCGGCAGAGCTCTCCTCCTCACAGGCCGACAGTCTGGTATTTACGATAAAATGTCCCAACCTTTATAATCCGGTGGCCCTGGCCGCCGGCTAAAAGCTTCGCCAGTTGGCATACTTTTTTCCCTGCAGAATAGAATGTACTAATGTGAATTTCTGGAGGGAAAATATGATAAACACGACGGACAGTAACACGACTACGAATATGGCGCATATTCTGGGTGAAGTAATAGATGGACTTAGATTAAACCATAAAACCTACGGCGAGGCCTTTTATACTTTTGAACTGGGTATCGAAAGAAACAGCGGATATGAAGACCGGATTATCGTCATGGCTTCAGAGAGGATTCTTGGCAGTATCACCATTGAAGTGGGGATGAAGCTTGATATTGACGGACAGATTCGGACATATAACGAAGACGTGGGCGGCCACAATCGGCTGAATATCGTAGTCTTTGCCAGAGACTTGAATTTGGCTGAGCAGGACGCACTTCCGGAAAATCAGATTTTCCTCGAAGGATATCTATGTAAAAAACCATTGGTACGCACGTCGCCTCTGGGCAGAAAAATCTGCGATTTGATGCTGGCGGTCAATCGGATGTACAATAAGTCCGACTACATACCCTGCATTGCCTGGGGGCGTAACGCAGTCTATTCCGGCACTTTAGAGGTGGGAGATAAAATCGCGGTCTGCGGTAGAATCCAGAGCCGCCAATATAAGAAAAAGAGCGAAGACGGTCAGGTCTGCGTTAAAAC
>CBCTFZ010000061.1:0-9972 GCA_965146355.1 uncultured Emergencia sp.
TCATCAGGTCTGTGTTTGAATCGGCTTTGAAAACCAACGAAGCGCTGGAATTTGGCGTAATTACCGGGTGCCTGCGCATCAGCAGGGAGAGCATTTTCACCGGGCTGAACAACCTGCAGATTAATTCCGTATCCGGGGCAGGCTACGGAGAGACCTTCGGCTTTACGGAAAAAGAAGTTTACGATATGCTGGTATATTACAATCTGGAAAATCATTTTGGCGACATTAAACAGTGGTACGATGGATACCGTTTTGATGATAAAGAGATATATAATCCGTGGAGTATCATCAACTATGTCCACGATTTAGAGCTTCAGCCGGAAACCTTCCCCAAGCCTTACTGGTCCAACACCTCTTCCAACAGCATCATCAGAGAGCTGGTGGAAGAAGCGGACATGGAAACCCGGGGCGAAATCGAGCAGCTGATTGCCGGAGAGATTTTGGAAAAGCCTATCCACGAGGACATTACCTACGGAGATATCCACCAGTCCGGGGACAATCTGTGGAACTTCCTGTACTTCACCGGCTATCTGAAATCCTGCGGAATGAGATACGACGGGGAGACCACCTTTGTGAAAATGGCAATTCCAAACACGGAGGTACGGACCATATACAAAAACACCGTGCTGACCTGGTTTGAGCAGAAGATACGGGCAGAGGATTTGACGCCGCTGATGAAAGCCATCGAAGACGGAGACTGCACGGAAATAGAGGATATTCTCAACAGCCAGCTGCAGGATACCATCAGCTTCTTCGATTATCAGGAAAGCTACTATCACGGCTTCCTGACCGGGCTGCTGAAGGGCAACGGTAAATATCTGGTGACTTCCAACCGGGAAAACGGCCTTGGGAGAACGGATATCACCATGAGAGAAAACCGGTTCCGAGGCAGGGCTGTAATCCTGGAAATCAAGATTACAAAGGACATTGGGCAGATGGAAACCATGTGCAGACAGGCTCTGGAACAGATTGAGACTAACCGCTACGAGGATGGCCTGGCCGGCGACGGCTACAATCCGATACTGAAATACGGCATCTGTTTCTTTAAGAAGGGATGCCTGGTAATGAAAGCAGAGAGATAATCCTGCAAGAATCAAGAGAGCTGCAGAGCAGAGTATCCGCAGCTCTCTTTTGCTGAAATGAAACGGCGGAAATTGACGCTGCAAACGGAACCTATAGAAAAAACGTTTATCGCTCTGTCCTTGTAACGGTCTGCAGAATGGGATATAATTTGAATATGACGACACATAAAGGAGGTGCATGGCTTGCGTGAAATAGCTATATATGGTAAAGGCGGTATCGGGAAATCTACTCTCAGCGCCAACCTGTCGGCGGCTCTTTCCCTGGCGGGAAAACATATTTTACAGATTGGCTGCGACCCAAAACATGACTCTACCAGACTTTTGATGGGTGGAGAACGGATAACCACTGTTTTAGATTACATTAAACATGTGAACCCTACCAATTATCAAACTGAAGATATTCTGTTTCAGGGATTTCACGATATAGGGTGCATTGAGGCGGGAGGACCTACCCCGGGGGTGGGCTGCGCCGGCCGCGGAATCATTACCGCCTTTGAAGTTTTGGAGAAATTACACATAAAAGAAAAATACGATTTGGTGGTCTACGATGTTCTGGGAGACGTGGTATGCGGCGGATTTGCAGTCCCTATAAGGCGGGAATATGCAGATACAGTCTTTCTGGTCACTTCAGGAGAATATATGTCAATCTATGCCGCCAATAATATATTGAGAGGTATTAAAAACTATGACGATGGCAGGTGCAGAGTGGGAGGCATCCTGTACAACTGCCGCAACGTCAAGAATGAAGACGCCAGAGTCAACGCCTTTGCAGAGGCGGTGGGACTCCCTATATTTGCAAAATTCCCGCGAAGCGAGATTTTCTCCGCAGCAGAAAAACAGAATATTACCGTAATGGAAATGTTTAAAGACGAAAAAAATGAAATTTATGATATATTCTATGAAACTGCGGAAAAGCTTTTAGACGGCCCGAGGCTTTACAGTGCAAATCCTCTCAGCGACGAGGAGCTGGAGGAAGTCATTCTGGGGGAGGGCAGATATCCTCTAAAAGCTGCAGGCGCAGACAGAAACGATACTTCTACTCTTCCGCCTGAAGAAGCCGGGAAGAATTATGACAGCTATCAATCCGGGTACTTATCCAAGAATGTTTTAAGAGACGAACCCCTTCACGGCTGCGCCTTTAACGGGGCCATGGCCATGAGCGTCCATATTCGGGATGCGGTCATACTGGCCCATTCCCCTAAAAGCTGTATATATCTGTCTTATCAAGCCATAAGCTCTACCGGAAGACGGAGGCTCTTTGAACGGGGAACCATACTGCCTTCTTCCCTAATCCCCAATATGATTTCCACAGAGATGACAGAAGACGATATGGTATTTGGCGGAACGGATAAACTGCTTGACGCTGTTTCAAAAATCAGGGAGATGAACCCAAGGCCTGCGGCGATTATCGTAGTCAGTTCCTGTCCTTCCGGGATTATTGGAGACGATATAGACAAAGCAAAGGCGATGTCTTCACCGGATATGCCGGTTCTCACCCTGAAAGCAGACGGCAATCTGACAGGTGACTACCTGCAGGGAATGCTCATGTGCTATACGCAGCTGGCGCGTCAAATCATCGATAGAAACGTCAGCTTGTGTCCTAAAACGGTTAACGTGATATTTGAAAAAGTCGTATCGAGAAACACAGAAAGCAACTTTCACGTGATAAAATCCTATCTCAGCAGGATGGGCATCGAAGTAAACTGCAGATTCTTATCAAATACATCTTTTGCCTCTGTAAAAAACTTCTGCGCAGCGCCCCTGAACTTGCTGGCATATAAGGATTATACGGGCATGATACTGGAGGATTTTTTTACAAAAGAATACGGTTCCGTCTTCTACAAAGATCCGTTTCCGGTAGGCTTTATGGAAACGGAGGACTGGCTGAAAGGCGTGGGCGGTTTCTTCGGGGAAATGGAAGCTGTCCGGGACCTGATAGAAGAAAATCGGCGCATATACAAATTGAGGATAGAAAGGGCCCGCAGCTCTCTTCGGGGTAAAAAACTCATGATTATCACTTACAATCACGACCTTGACTGGATACTGAAAGCAGCCGTAGACGCGGGGATGGAAGTCGTAAAACTATGCATTTTGAATAATTCCCAGGACGAAGGCTTTAGAAGCAGGCTGCCGGAGATTCAAAAAATCCAAATAGAAGAAGAGTTTGACCGGGAGAATCGAAAGAGAGACCTGGAAAAGTATAAGCCTGATATCCTCCTGTCCAACTACGAAACCGGAGATGACAGAGCATACTGTGTTACCGACACCATTCCTATGTGCCCGGATTCCGGTTTTTTTACAGGGCTTGAAATGGTGGAACGCTGGGCAGGTCTGTTTGATATGAATCTGGAAGGAGAGTGGAAAAATGACAGAAGATTATTTGACAAGTATTACGCCTGATAGCTTTTCGGGGTTGATATTCGGCTTTGAAGGAGTGCGGGATTCGGTACTGCTTCTCAACGGACCCACCGGCTGCAAGTATTATCACTCTTCCATGGTAGACAATCAGCGAATCTGTCAGCCGGAATTTGACCCGCTGAATTACTCGGAGCTGTGGTATTTCGGCCAGCCCAGAGTACCGTGCACATTTATAGATAAACGGGATTACGTGTACGGAACGAAGGACAAGCTGACAGACGCACTGACCTTTATCAAAGACAACGCCGACTTTCAGCTGCTTGTCGTTGTTAATTCACCGGGCACTGCTCTCATCGGAGACGCCATAGCGGAAATTGCAGAGTCGGTTATCACGGAAAGGCCGGTTATTACAGTAGAAAGCCCCGGATATTCTGCTTCCGTCTGGGACGGCTACCGGGAGGCTTGCCGCAGATTGATAGAAGGCCTGGCAGAGAAAAGGGACTGGACAAAGAGTAAAAGTGTGAACCTTTTGGGTCTTTCTATTTTTCACCGGTATTATCAAGGGGACATGGCGGAACTGGAAAAAGCGCTGAATCTATGCGGGTTGGAATTGAATTGTGCCCTTGCCTGCGATTCTCCCGTGGAGAAAATTAAAAATATAGGAAGGGCTTCTCTGAATATCGTCCTGGACCCTCTCTTCGGTCTTGATTCGGCCCTGCTGCTGAAAGAACGATTCGGCACCCCTTATATCGTCTGCAGGGGTCTTCCCGTGGGCTTCGGCGGTATGGAAAGGCTGATGAAAAAGGTCTGTGATTCTATGGGAGTTGGCAGCCGCAATTTTATGATAGAAAGTGAGAAAGCAAGAGCGCTCTCTTATGTTTATCTGTCAAGACTCAACTCTCTGACGGGTCTGCCCAAGGGAGTAAAATTTGCTGTTCACGGTACCGCCTCCCAGTGTCTTGGCTACGCAGAATTTTTAATAAAGTATTTCGGCATGACGGCCGACTGTATTTCACTGATTGACGGAGGAGAAAACAGCGATGATTTTGCCGGACTCAGGGCCCTTTTAGAGAAAACGGCTATGACTGACTCTCTGCACAAAGACATATTGAAGACCGATGCAGAACTGGTCTTTGCCGATGGAAACATCATTGCAAAACTTAAGGCGCTTCACTGCGATTTCAGCGGCATAGAAATCGCTCTGCCTTCCCTTGGTTACACCGATGTAATACCAAAGACCCACCTGGGACCGGCAGGGGGATTGCTTCTGTGCGAGCAGATTATAAACGGTCTGCGGTATTAGCGGCTGTCAACTGAACGGTAATAGAATAACTGCAATATAGGATTTAATAGTATTGACAAAAATCGTGGGGGGGGGGGTATACTATTTGGGAAACTAGTATGATTTCATGTTCTTCTACTGAAATGGCGGTAGGAAGCTAAGAGGGAAGCAGGTGAGAGTCCTGCGCGGTCCCGCCACTGTAATTGGCAGGTCATTATCGCGGCATTTGCCATCCACTGAGAAACCGGGAAGGAAGATAAGGACTGAAGGCCATGAGCCAGGAGACCTGCATGGAATTGTTTTTCCTGACGGAGTATCAGCAGAAGGACGACCATATTCAGCGCAGAAAAACGGGCTGCATCGTTTTAATGATGCAGCTTTTTATGTGCATAAAATCTGGAGAACTGACCAGAAAACTGGAGGTTCCTTGCCAGGCGTGCCGATTGATTTCGGCATGTCCGGTTAAGGGCCTTTTTTTGATACTTAAAAAGGAAGAGAGAAAGGAGGATAAATAAGAAATGAACAAACAAAAGAAATATCTGAAGAAGATATGGTGTCTGCTTTTGGCTGTTTCGCTGGTTATGTCCATGACGCCGGCCATGGCCTTTGCGGAAGACGGTGAAAATACTGCAGCTTCAACAGCCACAGTGACTTTCACTTCCCAAGCAGACAATGCTTTTCTCCATGGGCCCCAGCTGGACACAGCGGTAAGCTCCGACCTGGCGGAAAGCTATGGATATCAGGATTCAGTGACTGACGGCGTATCGGCCCTTGACGTACTGGTCAAAGCCCATCAGGTCAAATACGGCGAGGCCTTTACAGCGGATAACGCTTCTGATACGCTGGCAGTAAACGAAGACGGTTCTATTTCCAAATTCTTTGGAAAAGAAACAGATAAGGCCGGTGTTGTTATCAATGCCCGGATTCTGAGCGGCACCGTGGGCAATACGAAGGTGGTAAACGGGGACCGGCTGGAGTTTTTCGTCTATCAGGACGCCGCCCAAAAGGATAATTACCTGGGCTTCTCAAAATCCTATACAACATCGGGAAGTAACCCTTGGACGAAAGTTTTATCCGCACCGTTTATAGCAGGGCAGAGTAAGTCTCTGTATCTGTTCGGCTATGCAGTCAGCGAATCCGGCGGTCTTTCGGATGCAGAGCTTCTTACAAAGACCCGCGGAATCAACGGCCTTCAGCTTGGAATTGTAGACCCGCAGACCGGCGCAATCACGCCCATTGAGGGAGCAGTTTCCGACGGCTCCTATTCTATAGCGAAAATGACTTTGCCGGAAAAGAAAAATTACTACATTACTGCATATGTGCCAAAGGATGAGATTGCTCAGGGCCAGACGCCGGCAATTATGCCGCTGCTGGAAGCAGCAGGAGCCGAAGCGCCTCGCCTTGACAGTCTGGAAATCTATGAAAACCAGACAGCGTATACTAACGGGGAAAAACCTTTTACCATTACGCCTGAGCTGACCGAAGGCAAACTCACAGGTTATTCCGTAGTGCTGCCGGATTATTTGAACACCGTTTTCCTTGCGGCAAAATTCCCGGGCAGCGATAAAATTATCACCGGAAGCAGCTCCTATGAAGGACAAACCTACACCATGATGACAAGGACCGATACCATGGGTTACGTGTGGTCCAGCTCCGGATACTCCAGGGCCGTATGGGACAAAGGATACATCGACTTCTATTTCAACGGCGACGCGGGGAACAATCTGAGCAACTATCAGATTGATGTAACCCAGTATACCACATTGAAATCCCTGGAAGTAGAAGGCGTCATGGGGGAAGCGTTTAAGCGTACGGAGACAACCTGCAGCGCATATGTAGACAGCTCTAAAGAGGGAACTACTATCACGGCAACGCCTAACAGCACCGGATACACTGTGACGATTAACGGGGAAGAAGCTGAAAACGGGGAAGCCTTTAGCCTGACCTATAATTGGAACGACCAGGGAAAAATGATTGTTCCAATCGTTGTGGAAGGAAGCAATAAGCAAACGACAACTTATACGCTGACTCTGGAAAAGATGCCTAGAGAGGACACTCCGTACATTCTGACCCAGCCTGTAGGAGCGCAATATACAGTTCTGGACACTACGGTAAAAGCATTGAGCGTTGTAGCAAGTGCCAACGGCGATATGGAATATCAGTGGTACAAGTGCAGCAGTGAGGATAAGCAGGACGCACAGCCGATTAGCGAAGCGACAGAAGCTGCTTATACGCCGAAAAACGATACAGCAGAAACAGCATACTATTTCTGCCGCATTACCAATAGCGAAACAAATAAGAGCGCTGACTCTGAGCTTGCTGAGATTATCGTCCATCCGGACCCGACGCCGGTGGTAACACTGGAAACTACGGTTCCGGAAATTGAGGAGACAGAGGCTCCAAACGGGTATGAGCACCCTGACGACCACGGATTCATTTACAGTGTCGGGGACGAAGCCACTCCGCTGACAGCGTCTTATACTTTGCCGGTAGAAGGCGGTAAGGTAACCTCTGAACGGTGGTATTACTCAACCAGCCCGACCAGCACCGCAGGTACAAGCACCAGCAGCATGATGAATAAGACTTATACACCGGGCACAGCGATTACAGACGCACTGAATACCGGCGTATGGTACCACTATACGGTACAGTATCAGTTCAACGGCAAGACCTATACTGCAGTGTCCCCAAATGTATATGTCTATGTATATACTGACAAAGCCTTAGTCCCTGAAATCTCTACACAGCCTAAGAGCGCGGAATATACTGTGGGTGATAGAGTCTTAGCCCTTTCTGTAAGTGCAAAATACGGAACTTATCTTTCCGCCAGCTATCAGTGGTATTCCAATACAACAGACAGTAATACAGGCGGAACTGCCATTGAAGGCGCAACGACAAACAGATATACACCTGCAGCCACAGAGGCTGGAACCAGCTATTATTACTGCGTGGTAACCAATACGCAGCAGGGACTGCAGGAAAGCGCTGCCTCTGATGTTGCAGTAATTACAGTAAAAGAGAAAGAAAAAGTGGAAATTCCACTGGAGGGCTCAGGAACAGAAGAAGACCCGTATAAGATTACATCTCAGGCTGATTTGGAAGCCGTGGCGAATCTGGTAAAAGAGGGGTATTCCTTTGAAGGGGAGTATCTGAAGATGACTAAGAGCATCGACATGGACACCTCCTGGCAGGGAATCGGCGCTATCAACGGTGCCAACGCAGCCAACGGAGCCAATATTCGCCCGTTCTCCGGAACCTTTGACGGAGGCGGATTTACCCTCAATTTTGCAGAGGGCAGCAAAGCTCTTCTGAGCTATGCCAGAAAGGCTACAGTTCGGGATTTGAATATCTACGCGCCTTATATGAACGATTACGCCCTTCTGTCCCATTACGTTGTTGACTACGGTGAAGACGGAAACTACGGCACCGGTACACCGGCGACCATCAATGTAGAAAGCGTAACCATCAAAGAAGGCTCCATTATTAAAAACGGCGGCTTCCTGGGCGGATATGCCTCCGGTGTGAATACCTGCACCTTTGCAAACTGTACTGTTGAAAAGAATGTAAAAATCGGATACAACAAGACCACCGGCGCGTCCAGCGGTCTCAGCAGCGTCGGCTCCTTTGCCGGTGCAATAAACGGCACCTTTATCAGCTGTGTAAGCTATGCTGACGTATACGGCGTTGACAACGTAGGCGGCATTTGCGGTGCAAAAGGTCAGTCCATGGGACCGTATTCGGTTTCAAACAGTGGATTTTACGGTAACATCTACGCTACAGGCTCCTATGTGGGCGGTATTGCAGGCACCGGTTACGGCTCTCCTTCCGCACCGAACAGTCCGTGCGCCAGCATTCAGAATTGTGCCGTAGCAGGTAATATTACCGGTCTCAATAATGTAGGTGGTATTTACGGCGGAGAATCAGCCATCTATCAGAACTGGGGCGCCGCGTATATCCGCGACAATTCCTTCTGCGGAACTTTAACCGCAACGGGAGAAAATGCAAATATCGGCGGTATCGTCGGATATATGTATTCTTTGAATAAATACAATATTTTTAATAACAATTACTACTGCGCCGATAATGTTTCAAAACCGATTGGGGCTGTAAAATATGTTGACACAAGCAGCACGACCCACGAAAAAGTAAGCGGCGCGGAATATATCAACACATCTGTTGAACTTCCGGGAATGACTGGAATTTCAAAGAAAGACCACAACCGGACCGACGACCCTCTTGGCGCTGATTCCGATACGATTGGCAAGAAGGTTACTGCCGAGGAAATGGCAGATGGAACTGTAACAGACTTGCTGAACGGTTCAGAGAGCAGCTACAAGAACTGGACGATTGTCAACGGCACGCCGGCGCACAGCAGCGAACCGGTGGCATATAAGCTGACTCTCAGCGGCAGCTATCAAACAGAATTTAATACTGGCGACAGACTTACAACAGACGGCATGGTTATCACCGCATCTTACTCTGATGGAACAACCAAAGAAATTCCTGCGTCGGAATGCAAGTTTGAAGGCTTTAACAGCACTGTTGCCGGAAATCTGACGATTACAGTTACATATGGAGCGGCAAAGACCACTTATGCAGTCACTGTACGTTTTGCAGACCCGTCTTCCGTGGCGGTATCCCTCAGGATTCTGGGCGACACAGCCCACGGAACACCGACTGAAGCCACCGGCACCCATACCCTGTCCGGAGGCGGTCTCACAACCTGGGTTTCCGCAACCTACACGGTTGACCAGAATACTACAGTGTGGGATGTCATCAAAAAGGCATTGGACGAAAATAATATGTCTTACTCCAATACAAGCGGAAACTATCTGCAGTCCATCACCAGAGACGGCGTGACTTTGGGAGAGCTTACCAATGGAAAACTGTCAGGCTGGATGTACACCTTAAACGGAACCCATCCGGAGCTGGGCGTAGCGGAGCAGTTTGTTAAAAACGGAGATGTCATCGTTCTTCACTACACAGACGATTACACCAAGGAAGAAGGTTCAGACAAGTGGACTACGCCGGGCGTAGAACCGGTACCGGTTACCGGAGACATCACCGCTTCTATCAAGGACGGCGAAGCTGCAGCAGCAGTATCCGCTTCCGATGTAGATAAGCTCATCGACAGCGCGGTGAAGAACAACGCTTCTGTCATCGAGCTCAATGTCAAAGGTGCAGATAGCGCAGACAAGGTAACGGTAGAACTGCCGAAGGCTTCTGTGAAGTCCATTGCAGATAAGACCG
>CBCTFZ010000062.1:0-8035 GCA_965146355.1 uncultured Emergencia sp.
CTACCAGCTTGGTGGCTTTTACGCCGGCCTTAATCTTCTCTGCCTTGGCGTCAGTCTCGCCGCCCTGGGCCGCGATGGCCGCGTCCAGTTTGGTCTCTTCTGCCAGGGTAAAGGTTCCCAGCTCTGAGGTTTCAATCTGGTAATAGGTCTTTCCGTTTATGGTAACGGTTTTGCCTGTTACTTTCACCAGATTTCCCTTTTCATCGGTGTAGGCTGCCGCCAGAGTCTTGTCTTTCTGGCTGTCTGCAACCGGCAGGGAAATGGTTATCTTGGCTGTGCCAAGGTCTGTGATTTCCTTATCGCCGGACCACAGGCTCACGTCGGTGATGGCCGCTTCTTCGCCCAGCTGTTCTTTCTGCTGGTCGGTTACCGTCTGTTTTTCCAAAACGATTCTCAGGTCGCTGCCGGAAGCTGCGCTTACTGCGGCGTTCATGGCCGCTCTGTTCAGTTCCACATTGCCTAAAGCTGTATTTACCTGCAGCACAGAATTAGTCTTGGAAGCAATCGAAGATATAGATGTCTTCGGTACTTCTACAGAGATTTTATTTACGCTGTCTGCGCCCTTTACATTGAGTGCGATAGCGGTCGCGTCGTTCTTCACCGCGCTGTCGATGAGCTTATCAATATCGGAGGCGGATACAGCTGCAGTGGCTTCGCCATCTTTGACGGTGGAAATTACGTCCTGGGCGATAGGCTGCGCTTCTGTATCTGTAGAAGTTCTTTCTTTGGTATAATCATCGGTATAGTGCCATACAATGCGGTCTCCGTCTGCCAGGGTATAGCTGTTCAGCCCAACCTCCGGATGTACGCCGTTGACTGTGTACATCCAGCCGGATAAGGTTCCGTTGTCAAATGCCGCAAGCTTAGTGCCTGCCGGCGTTGTAATACTTCTTATGTAATTATCACTCAATCCATCGTAGCTGTATCCTCTGCGGTCTAATACGGTTTTGAATACATCTCCCACAGTAGCGCCTTTTTGTACTGTCACTGTCTCTGCAGAAATCCATGTAGTCAGGTTTCCGTCCTTCAGAGTATGGACAGTTCCGCTGTTTCCGTGGACGCTGTCCCCCAGAAGTGTAAAGGTTACGCTTATGGTTCCCGTCGGTTCTACCGGCGCCGCTTTCAGTTCCGCTATCCGCTTTTCGGCCGCTTGCAGTTTGTCGTAGTTGGTAATCTGTGCCTTATCATCCTCAGAAAGAGCGTCATATAAAGCTCTTACCGCTTTTACGTTTTCTTCATCGGAAAGGGTCAGATTTTCTGCCGCTTTCAAGGCGTCGATTGCTTTCACAACCTGTTCTGCCGCAGTCAAATCCTCTCCCGGGTCAACACCGTCCACTGCAGGGAAATTCCAATAGGATTCCTGTCCTGCCAGATATCTGCTGTATGCGTCAAAGGCCTCCAAAACCTGAAGAGTGGTAGCCTCCTGCGCCTTGGTGTCGCCGGCCTGATGCTTGAAACCGCCGCCCGCTGCGGCATAAGTATCCTCCAAATGGGAGAAAATGTTTCTATACAGGGTTCCAAAGCCTGCGTCTACAGCATTTTGCTTCAGAACCGCCAGCGTCAGAATTACCTGTGCGTCAGCCTCTGCACTGCCATATCCCGCAGTGGAGGAAAGCTTTCCTTTAAGGAAATCCATCCCTTTATCAATGGCTGTTTTAGCAGCCTGATTGGTTCCCGCATACGGTGCCAATGCCTGCAGCGCCATGGCAGTCAAGTCGATGTCGCCTTCTGTGCTGGAACTTGTGAGCACGAAACCGCCGTCGCTGTTCTGGAACTTGAGCAGTTCATCGATGATTCCGTCTCTGGACCACTTTGCGTCCTGCGGTATTTCAATTTTGGCCGCATCCAGTGCCAGCAGAGCCCACATCAGCTCGTTAGAGCCTGCGGTCAGGCTGCCGTGATTGTATATCATCGCCGCCAGATTGGTGCCATCCACATCAGTGATGTCTTTTCCCATAGCGGTCAACGCCAGGGCTGCACGTTCAATATCCGTCGGTTTTTGGTACTCAGTCCAGCCGGAAATCTCTGCGGCCATAGAATCATAGTAGCTGCTCAGCTGTGCTTTGTCCGGAGAATTTCCTGAACGAATCAGCGCCATTACGGCCCATTCGTCTCCGTAAACATAGCCGGTTCCTGCGTGGGCGGCATTGACAAAGCTTACTGCGCTATCAATGCCCTCTGTCAGGATTCTCTCAATATTTACAACAGGCTGTGCATCGCCCTGTGTAACGGTAATGGTGAATTTTACAGGAGCGGCGCTGCCTGTCCCATCTTTCGGCGTACCTGTCACCTCAACGGTGCCCTCCTTTAAGGCCAGCACCTTGAAGCTTGTTCCCAGTACATAGTTATTGTTATCCTTAGCCGCTTCGTCTCGTTTAAAACCGTCTTTGGTATTATCTCTGGTGATGCTTACAATGCCTTCTTTGTCATAAGTCCATACCATGGACGGCTCTGTAATGCTGTAATCGCCGTCGGTTCCCGTAAAGGTCAGCGGGAGTTCCATCTCGGTATAGTTTTTCATTTCCAGAGAAGTCTCGTCAATGGTCACGCTTTGCAGCGGATTCTGGTACTGGTATGTTACCTGACTGTCGCCTGAAATGCTTATCGCCTTTCCGTCCGGGTCAGTGTACTCTAAAGTCGCCGTATAGGTTACTGTTCCGGCGCCGACAGGCGTATAAGCGGTATCGGTATAAACGCCCACCGACGGGTCGGAGCTTGTAATCTTCCAGTATTTTCTGTCACTATAGCTTGCGTTTGACGGTGTGACAATGACGCCGCTGTAATCCGGATTAAATCTCGGCGGGTCAACGGACCAGTCATTGGCATTTCTTCCGTGAATGGTGAACGTGCCGGAAATACCAGGTTTCACTGCCGTGGCCGGAACATACTCGGAAGTAAGTTCTACTTTAGCTGTAATATCAGGATTATCCTTGTATTTAACCGTTATAAACGCGCTGCCCGGCTTTTCAAACTTGAATGTGCTGTACTGAGGTTCCTTGAAGATATATTCGTCGTCACTGGACTCATAGGTGAACAGTGAATAGGTGATATCTTTATATTCCTCCGTGCCCTCATATTTTGCTTTGACGCGGATGCTCTTGGATTCGGAGCCCTGCACGGTGTACGCATCGTTGGTGACGTCCTGTCCATCGATGTATAGCTTGATGGATTCTATTTTTCCGGCGATAGCTGTAACTTTGATAGTAGAAAGTGTCTTTACAAAGTTTTCGCCGTCATCTACCAGCTGCGCTTCGACTACGGCTTCTCCCGCAGAATATATAAATAACTCTCCGGTATCCATATTGATAGCTGCAGTGCCGGCAGGTAGGGTTTCTTTCACAGTCCACTGAACTTTGTGGTCTGCTGGAACGGTGTAGTCCTTTAAGCCCAGAGTTCCTGCAATTTTAAGGCTGCTGGTGCTTCCCACCAGTGCGGTCAGTTGTCCGTCGGTTAAAGTCTGAACCGTTTCGCTGTCCCAGCTTTGGAAGGTCATTTCATATTCTGAGTCCCCTGTACCAGGCTCAATATATTCTTTATTTTCTCCGAAATATGGATAGCCGTCGCTGTTCTGACCCCACTTGCTTCCATATTGGCCGCGGTTCTGATTGAGTAAATCCACAAAGGTCAGTGTCCGCATATTAGACGCTGTCATGGAGTCACATCCGGTCATGGCAGAGGCAGGCACCGAGGAGTTGTCCAATCCCTCCTGCCAGTAGGAGTTCAAAACAGAGCCTGCGTTATATGTTTGTGCAAAAACTCCGTTATTCGGTTCTCCAATCACGTAGCAATTAGAGATAACACCGCCGTCCAGGTATTTTACAAAGCCCGGCACTTTTGTTCCCTGCGCTGCAGCTTTTATATTAGAACTGCAGTTGATAATGGACCCTTGTAAATTACGGCCCACCGGACCGTCTGTGCTGGACACAGTTCCCTCAAAACGTATATTTTGAAATACTCCCTGTGGTCCTATGCCAGCATCTCCAGAAAATATAGAGGGCCCATTCTCAAATGTAATAGTGTGACCTTTTCCATCCAGGACACCATTAAAAGAATCAAAAATCCAAAGGTAGCTGTTTATTGTAATATCCGCTGTCAGAACATAATATTTCCCCGTTGAATTTGAAATATTTCCCAAATCAGAGGCGCTAGCTATCTCTATGACGCCTTCTTCCGGCAGAGCCACCGGTTCTGTGGGCTTTTTCTTTTCGAGGGCAGTCATAGCATCATTGAGAGCTTTTGCAGCAGCATTAACCTCTGCTTGGGTGGCGTCCTCACTTACAGCTTTTGCCGCATCCAGCGCTTCCTGGAAGTTCTCCCAGGAAGCCGTCGTGTAGGCGGACTCGTCGGTAATGGCTTCGGCTATGGCTATAGCACTGTCCAACTGGCTTCTATCAACTTCGCCGCCTTCTGACGGACTGCCTTCTTTAAGCACCGGAAGTCCGTTGTTCGTGCCATCGGTTACCCAATAAAATCCTATATCCGGCAAATTCGCATTAAGCAGTTCTGCTCCGTTTAAGCTTAATTCATCGGTCGTTTTCTTTGCAACATCGGAAACTGCAGGGAGATTTCCTGTATAAGAATAGTAATTACCACCAATGGTATAATAGCAATCTGAAATTTTTCCATCAGAACTTGAACTCTGATTTATAATTCCGCCATTAAAAGTACCGTATTTTCCCAGTGAACCTGAAAAATACGAATTAGTAATCTGGCCTCCATTTAATTTATTCACAAGTCCCGCTGCCTCACTCAAGCCAGGGTCCATTTGAACCAGACTGTAGCAGTTCCTGATTGTGCCGGACAAGGTTAATGCCATGCTGGCGGTATTGGCGCTGGAGGTGTAGCTTCCCGTCACGCCCAGATTCTGTATCGTACCGCTCACGGTATCTGCCAGCGCGCCGCCGGTCAGGGTTATGGTATGGCCTTTGCCGTCCAAGGTTCCGGCCAGGGTGGAAATCTGCTGGTCTGCTCCCAGCGTGATATCTGCTGTCAGTTCATAGGTTTCCCCCGCCGCAATCTCACTCGGGAAATTGTCAGCGGATGTAATCTGCTTTACATCTTGCGAAGTTCCCGACAGGTCTTCCGCAAAGGCCAGATTACTGCCAAACAGCGAGAAAACCATCATGCAGGAGAGAAGTAAAGCAATTCTCTTTTTCCATTTTCCGTTTCTCATAGTTCCTCCTTAATTTTTTCTATATCTAAACTGTCTTTCGGACATAGCCGCCACTATAACACAGAGGCTGGACTGCAGAAAACATGGAGACAATGAAAAAAGGCCCCTTATATGGACACAACAAAAATGTATCCGTATAAGGAGCCTCCAGTTTTCTGGTCAGTTCTCCAATTATGGATTTCTTTCTCCCTCTATTCTTTTGCGGCTCTGCAGCGGTCTATCGTCCCTACAGTTTGATACTCCTCTTTATTTCTTCAATGCGAACAGGCTTATTATCTGTGATTATAATCCGAACCTCTCCGAACTGCATGCTCCGAAGAATTTCCAAAATTTTTCGCTCTGATTCAGTCAGCTCCATTACTTCGTTCTTTCTCTCCGCCATAGAATTACCACCCTTATCGTTAAAATCTCCGGTTTAATAACATATCGCCGTACAACAAAAAACTGCATCACATAAAGTGATGCAGCCGTATTTCTGCTAAAGATTCCGTTCTTCTTCTGATACTCCGTCAAGAAAAACAATTCTATGCATGTCTCCTGACTCAGGCGTTGACATTTCTTCTGCCTTCCCGGAAAAACCAGTGGCGTTTCAGAAGAAATTCCTCCATTACAGTGGCGGGACCGTGCAGGACTTGCACCTGCTTCCATCTTAGCTTCTGTACACTCTTAGGCAAGTGTGCAAAGAACATAGAATCTACAATATTTTTACCTCTTCAACTATATCAGCTTAAAATCGGGTTGTCAATATTATAAATCTCTAAAGCCTACCGCCTGAAATATCTTCAGCTTTATTTCTCCTTTTCCGCCGGAGTCAGATAAGCTCTCCAGGAAACCTGAAAACCTTCTGATGGTTCTCTGTAGTTTTCCAGATAAAAAGCGCTGTTCTCCTCGTAGTTGCGTTCAATAGCTTTCACAATCCTATTTAAAATTTTCATAATAAATCTCCTTTCTAAATCCCGTTTCGGGCACTCACTATTCTATGCCGCATTTCCAAAAATAGAAACACGCAAATTCCCCATAAGTGAACCCCTAGTTAAATCCCTCGCTTTCAGCGCTGCCCGGAGCAGCCGCCAGAGGGATATTGTATCTGTTCTCATGATATACAAACATCGTTTCCCTCCTATATTTTTGTACCAAAAAAGCTGCAAAGAATTTACAGCTTTTCATCGGTCAATATAAATAACCGGTCACTATTAGATTATCACAAATATAGCCCTTTTGCAACCCCTTTGGCCGGAAAATTCAATGAAAGGTTTCTGCCAGGTGAAACATTGACAAATTTCTGGGCTTTTTGTATTTTTGTCAATAGGAGCCAAGCAGAAAGACGATTTTTTGATATCTTCACGGACTGCTTTGACAAAATTGACAACTTTTCGTTTTTTTGTCAATCCAGTCAATATTTTTGCTCCAAAACCTTGACAAAATTGACAGATTTCCAGATTCTTGTCAATCTTGTCAAATCTAATGAAAAATCCCCCTCGTTCCGCCGGAAATTCTCCTGTTTTATTGACAGAAATACGGAAACGGCCCGAATTTGTCAATATCCGAAGACGGAAGAAAGTTTCCGGGGGCTTGCAGCGCCGGAAATTTTCCATATTATTCCGTGCAGCCCCATCTCAGTCTGCCTAAAACTCTTCCTGCACGTGGAGGTTATCCAGCCTGCACAGGGTATCCACCACCGCAAAAATCAACACCGCTCCTAAATTTGCCGTAGTGTTGTCCTGGTCAAATCTGGGAGAAATTTCACAGATATCAAAGCCTTTTATCTTTCTCGTCCGCAAAATGTGCTTGATAATGGGAAGCACCGTTTCCGGGTCCGCGCCAAAGGACTGGGTCGCGCTGACCCCCGGTGCGAAGGCCGAGGAGAAGACGTCGGTGCAGATGGTAATATAGGCAGTTTTGCACTGATACAAAAAGGTGTCCACCCGCTCCAATACGGCCGCATAATTGGCAGGCTGCAGCTCTTTGGCCAGAATGTAATCCACCCCCAGGGCTTTTGCGGTTTTAAAAAGCTGCACCGTATTGCTGTGGCGCTGAATCCCAAGAGGCATATAGCGATATGGAACTTTCTCAGCCCGGCAGATATCCGCAATCTGGCGAAACATGGAGCCGGAGGAGCTTCCCTGCTCATAGGGCCTGATATCAAAATGGGCGTCGAAATTTACAATGCCCATATCCGGTTTTGCCGCCTGCTCCGCCGCTTTGGCAAATTGTCCCTGAAAATGGCCGAAGGTGGTCTCATGGCCGCCGCCCAGCACAATGGGAAACAGGTTCAGGTCTAAAATCTTTTTTACGGCAGCGCCCAGCAGCCTTTGTCCCTCCTCCATGGAAATATCCTGGCAGAGAATATTCCCGCTGTCGAAGAGGGCAACCTCCCGGGAAAAAGTGCACGGCAGATTGGACATCTGCCTGCGGATAAAATCAGGCGCCAGGGCGGTACCGACCCGTCCCTTGTTGCGCTCTACACCCTGTTCACTGCAAAATCCGATAAAAGCAAATCCCAGCTTTCCGGAGAATGCCTCCCGGGGTTCGTTCAGGTCCAGCGGCCGCACCCACTGGTGCCAGCGAAAAGCGTCGTAATCTTCCGTACTGTCTATGCGCCCATTCCAACATTCCATGGCGCTTACATAATGGTCCAATAACATCTCAAAAAGTACCTTTCTGCCAAATCGGCTGTCCAGCATCATGTCTGTTTTTCTTTTCCCATCATATCACACTTTCCTGCCGGGTTCCAATCTTTTCATTAAAAAAGCTGCCCACCTGGCGGAGTTTCCGTCAAAGGAGGCAGCTTTCTATTCGTTTATTTGGCAGTCCTGATTGCTCTCAGGGATTTCTGTGTATAGACTTTTTCACCGTTTACGG
>CBCTFZ010000063.1:0-7836 GCA_965146355.1 uncultured Emergencia sp.
GGAGGCTTGTCACAGGGAGAGTATGGACCACAGGAACTTTACAGCGAAGAAGAACTGGACGCAGTGGAAACCTTCATTGCGGAAGCCTTTGGAGAGTTCGACAATGTCTTTCACGAAATTGTGTCTCCGGATATTCACGTGGATATCTGCATTATTCCGCCGGATGAGGACAGAAACTTTTATACCCTGGTTACTATGGGCATGGGCGCCCATCTGATGGATGTGCCGAGAGAGCTGAAAGAGTATAAGCTTGAACGTGCTGAACTTGCTATCTGTCTGCCGGAGGACTGGGATGTACATAGCGAAGAGGAAAAATGGTATTGGCCTATTCGCCTTTTGAAGATTCTGGCAAGATTGCCTATTCAGGAAGATACCTGGCTGGGATGGGGGCATACCATCGATAACGGCGATACCTTTGACGAAAGCACGCAGCTTTGCGGCTGTATGCTGATTCATCCGGCCCTATTCGACAATGAGGAATACATCTGTCCTCTCCCCGATGGAGATGAAGTGAATTTTTACCAGATTATTCCTCTGTTTCGGGAAGAGATGGACTTCAAGACCGCCAACAGTGCAGAAGAACTTTTAGAACAGCTGAACGAATCGGTCCTCGTCGTAAATCCTAAGCGGCACAAGTTTTCAGCGGGAAAGCTACTCAGCTGAGTTATTGGGAAAAATTACCTTTGGTTTACTGCCGAATAATACCTTTCATAATTTAAACGGGAAGTCAGATAATAACCTTAGAAAAAAGAAAGGAGTTTCGACATGAAAAAGACCAGATTTTTTCTAATGGCTTTATTACTGATGACGGTTTTAGTCTTTGCAAGCTGCGGCAGCAAGGACGACAACAACGACGCCATTCCTGACGACCAGCAGAACAATGTGGAACAGGACGTAGAAAACGGTGCTGACGATATCAAGGACGGCGCGGAAGATTTAGGCGACGACATCAAAGACGGCGTAGAGGACGCCGCGGATGATGTGGAGGACGCAGTAGACGGCGCCGACGATCGTACCAATACGGAAGGCGACGTCAGCAAAAATACCGCCGATAACGGAACACAGTCACAGGTACAGTAATAACCAAAAGAAAGACTGCCCGAAGGGCAGCAGGGACAGCGCAGGGAGGTTTTTCTTCTCCCCTGCGTTTTCTTTTTCGATTATCTGTGGCAAATCTGGAGGATTTCATATACAATAGAAGAATGAGAAAGAGAAAAGAGAAACACAGTATCAAAAACGAAAAAATTACAGGCGTACTGGAAAAGACCCGGGCCGGTTTTGGTTTTGTCAGGAGAGAAGAAGGCGGCGATATTTTCATCGCCAGAAGCAATATGTACGGCGCCATGCACGGCGATAGAGTACAGGTGGACATGCTGCCGGAATACCTGCGTACCCGAAGCAGAGAAGGTATTATCGATAAAATTTTGGAGAGGGGAACCACGGAGGTTGTGGGCACCTTCCAGAGAAATAAGAAATTTGGCTTTGTTACCCCTGACGACAGACGGAACAACGACGAGATTTTCGTAAAAAAGTCCGATTTTCGCGGCGCCGGCAACGGGGACAAGGTAGTTGTTAAAATCACCAGATACCCGGAGAAGAATATCAGCGCTGAGGGCAAAGTAACAGAGATTGTAGCCCGCTTTGGAGAGACCGGAGGAGAAATCAAGGCGCTGATTCGGGCAAACGGTCTTTACGAGACCTTTCCAAGCAGAGTCAACGCGGAGGCTAAGGCCAAAGCCAAAGAAAAGATTACGGCGGAGGAAATCGGCAGAAGAAAGGACCTGCGAAAGAAAAATATCATCACCATCGACGGTGTATCTGCAAAGGATTTGGACGACGGCGTATCCATTGAGCTGCTGCCGGGAGGCAATTTTCTGCTGGGAGTTCACATTGCCGATGTGAGCCACTATGTAGGGGAGGATGGTTATCTTGATAAAGAAGCGCTGAAAAGGGGCAACAGCGTTTATCTGCTTACCAAAGTGGTACCTATGCTTCCCAAGGCGCTTTCCAACGGCATCTGCAGTCTGAATCCAAAGGAGGATAGGCTGACTTTGTCCTGCCAGATGGAGATTGACAGAAAGGGAAATATACTGAGTCATGAAATCTTTGAAAGCATCATAAATTCCAAAGCGCGGATGAATTACGACGACGTATCGGATATTCTGGAATACGGCGATGAAACCCTTATCAGTCAGTATGATTTTATCTGTGAAGATTTACGTCTGATGGCACAGCTGGCAGAGATTCTCAGAAACAAGAGAAAAGAAAAGGGCAGTCTGGATTTCGACTTTGACGAGGCGCGGATTGAGCTGGACGAAGAGGAAGTTCCTGTGTCCATCGGCGTCGAGGATAGGCGTACCGCCAATAGGCTTATCGAGGAATTTATGCTGGCAGCCAATCAAACCGTGGCGGAGCACTTTTTCTGGATGCAGTATCCCTTTGTTTTCCGGGTCCACGAGAAGCCGGATACCGACAAGATTGTAGAACTGAAGGCGTTTTTATCCGGCTTCGGTTTAAATCTGCCGGGAAATCCGGATAATATTCACCCTAAGGCTCTCAATCATATCTTACAGATAATCCAGGGACAGCCTTACGAAAATATCATCAGTACAGTGATACTGCGCTCTATGAAAAAGGCTTTTTACAGTACCGAGTGCAGAGGCCACTTTGGACTGTCTTTCCCGTATTACTGTCATTTTACATCGCCTATCCGCAGGTATCCGGACCTGTGCATTCACAGAATCATTAAGGCCTCCATCAACGGAAAGGCTGATGAAAAGAAGCTCCGGAAGTTTCGGGCAGACGCCGCCGCAGCGGCAGATATTGCTTCGGCCACTGAGCGAAAGGCACAGAGCCTGGAACGGGAGGTAGAAAAAATGAAAAAGGCGCAGTATATGGAGTCCAGAGTGGGACAGGTTTACGAAGGCGTTATCAGCGGCGTGACCAGTTTCGGTATCTATGTACAGCTGCCTGATACAGTAGAAGGCATGGTTCGGCTGGATAGCCTTAAGGACGATTATTACGACTATGAAGAGGGAAAATACAGGGTCGTGGGAAGGCACAACGGAAAGATTTACGCCCTGGGAGACCGGGCGAGAGTTGTAGTGGCAGGCGCAAGTCCTAAGGAACGGCAGATTGACTTTCTTATGGTGCAGGAGGAGATTCCAGAACCCCTGATTATAGAAGTTTAAAATAAAATGCAAAAAGCAGACGATTTCGTCTGCTTTTTTACTTTGCATGGTAATTGAGTTTTCCAAACTACTACGACTGGGTTCAGGATTGATTATTTCTTGATTCCCATAATCGTTTCGATTGCTGCGGCAACTTCAATGTAGTCTTCTACTAATTCAGCAAGTCTCTGTTCTCCGGACGGCTCCAGGTGATAGTAAACTCTGGTCATTCGCTTGCCGACAGTTTTCTTGTAGTCAGTGATGTACTCGTTGTCGATAAGCTTGTACAGAGTAGGGTACATGGAGCCTTCTGGAATTACCAGAACACCGCCTGAGCGTTCGTTAATCAGCTGGGACAGCTGATACCCATAGCAGTCGCCTTCTGACTTTAAGAGGTGCAGAAGCAGCATTTCAACTGAGCCTTTTTTGAAGTTGCTCTTGTTTTTGTTTCTTTGTGTCATATTGCATCATTCCTTTCTACCTACTATATTAAAACAATTATTTAAACAAATCAACGAATATTTACTTAAATATGGTGATGATTCTGTGATTTTTTTTAAATCTTAATAATTCTTAAATTTACCGGGCCGGTATTGACCCTTGTTTTGTTTCGTACTATGATAGGTATTGTAAGAGGGGTGGGATAGAAATATCCGCAAATTCATAGTGTCTTTTAATTGCATCGCTGACCCCAATCGTCCGGTCAGCAAGGGGACGAGAAATGCCGGTGCCAAACCGGCATTTTTCATGGGCGGATTTGGCACGGAGCGGCATCCCGATACAGTCTGAGACTATTTTGACCCTTTTGCCATGGCCCACGCAATATCTCCTACCTCCGCAAGGAAGATTCGTTTTTTGGCCAAATCGGATAAGGACAGTACACCTACCAGCCTGGAGTTTTCTAGGACCGGCAGACGGTGTACTTTTTTTTCGCTGAAAACCCGGGCCGCATCGTGAATATCCATGTCCGGTGTTACAAAAGCGATTTCTTCGGACATGATTTCTGCTGCGGTGACGTGGGAAAATTCCTTTTCCTCGCTGCACAGGGCGCGTATTACGATATCCCGGTCTGTAATCAGACCTATGAGACATCCCTTGTTGTCACAGACGGGGACAAAGCCGATATCGTGTTTTTTCATCAGAGCAGCCGCGTCGGAAACATCGGCGTCAGCCTTTACAAAGCAAATATTTGTAGACATCAGTTCTTTTACGGTCATTTCATCCTCCTTGCGGGTAGTATCTGTATTTTACAGAGGAAATATGCCGTTTAAAGCCATTTCTTCAGGACCTTGCTCTGTCAGAGTTCCAGAAAGAATGGGAGAAGAGGATGATAATCGCATAAATTTCAAGCCTTCCCGCCAGCATCAGTACGGAAGCGTAAAGTTTTCCAAAAGAGGAAAAGATGCTGTAGTTTCCTCCGGTAATGTTTCCAAAGCCGGTGCCGTTATTGGTCAGGCATCCCAGTACAGCGGAAAAGGTAGTCTCCATATCCTGATTTTCAAGAGCCAAAACCAGCGACGAGAAGACGAAAACTGCAAAATACAGCATTAGATATACCGTAACAGAAGAGGCCGCCGCAGCGCTGACAGGTTTTCCCTGCAGCATGATAGGCTTCACTGCTCTTGGGTGGATACGCTTATAAATGCCTCTCATGATAATCTTGAAGTAAATGATAAAGCGTATCACCTTGATAGAACCGCTGGTGGAATTGGCGCAGCCGCCGATAAGCACCAGAATCAAAAGGACCATTTTGCAGGTAGTGGGCCACAGGTTGATATCGTCTATCTCATAGCCGGAGGTGGCCGCAAAGGCTGTGGCCTGGGCGAAAGCGTTGCCCAAAGCGCTGGAAAAAGTGCTGTGATTCCCGTTTAAGTACAGCATCGCTGCAATGAGCAGAGAACCCCCTGCCAGCATGCCCAGATAAGTTCTGATTTCCACGATGCTGAAAGCCTTCTTCCATTTTCTATTGTACATGAAGAAGTACATCATAAAGTTGATGGAGCCTGCCAGTGAAAAGACTGTAAAGACGGTCTTTACATAGGGACTGAATGTAATTACAGAGGTGGTCTGGGCATTGAGCAGTCCCGCCGTACTGACAGTAGACATGGTGTTTATCAGTGCGTGAAAAGGGTCCAGACCGCTTGGCAGCAATAATATCAGCTCAACCAGGGTCAGGGCGATGTAAATGCGGTAGGTAATCTTAGCGGTATCGCTGATTCTTGAAGACATTTTTTCAAGGTCCGGACCGGGTACTTCAGCCGCGGCCATCTTCTGCCCCTGGATTCCCAGCACCGGAAACAGTGAAACCGTCAGAAGCAGAAGTCCCATACCGCCTAGCCAGTTGGATATTGCTTTCCAGAGAATCAGACTGCGGGGCATTGTGGACACGTCGATGACCCAGGCGCCGGTCGTAGTCCAGCCTGAGACGGACTCAAACAGGGCGTCCACAAAGGAGTAACCGTTTTGTGCCAGCAGATAGGGCATGGAACCGACCAGACACACCACAAACCAGCAAATAAAAGCTACGAAGAAGCTCTCTCTTGTTTTGATACGCAGGGTATAATACTTGAGATGTCTGTATATCAAAGCGCCGAAGCAGATACAGCATATTGCCGTGAAGAACAGTCCCTGGGAAGCGCCTTCCTCCTCACAGTAGACGGCGTAGCCCACGGGTATCAGCATACCGATTCCCGTAAAGAGCAGAACCACTGAAATTGTTCTCAGAATCACACGAAAGTTATAAGTCATAATCAAATCCTTTTCGATATATGATAATTATCTATGCCCTATTGGAATTCCAGTAATGGGGCGACAACAGCATGAAGAACGTAAAAAGCTCCAATCTTCCTGCAATCATCAGCAGCGATAAGACCACTTTGGAGAAATCGCTGAACACGGAGAAGTTCATAGTCGGCCCCACCAGGTTGAACCCGGGGCCTACGTTGCCCAGGCAGGTAAGCACCGAGGAAAGGGTAGTCATCAAATCAAATCCGTTGAGTGATATCACAAGGGAGCCGGAAAACAGCACAAAAATGTAAAAGAATACAAAGTTGGCAATATTTGTGGCTATCTCCTGAGGTACCAGATTTTTGTTCAGGGTTACCGAAACAATTCTGTTTGGATGCAGCTTCATGGATACCCCGCGTCGTACCAGTTTCAGTGAGACCAGAATCCGGACAATCTTGACGCCGCCGCCTGTGGAAGCTGAGCAGGCGCCCGTCAGCATCAGCATAAAAATCAGCATTTTGCTGAAGGTAGGCCAGATGTCGTAGTCGGCGGTAGCGTAACCCGTAGTGGTGATAATTGACGTAACCTGAAAGGCGGAATCCCGGATGCAGTCGCCAAGATTCCTGTAAGTGCCGCTTGCCATCAGGTTGACCACCAGAAGCAAAGCAGTGCAGCCGATGATTGTCAGGTAGAGCCGCAGCTCGGAATCTCTGAGCACCCGTTTGACACCGTGACGAATCAGAACGAAATACAAGTTGAAGTTGACGCCGCACAAGGTCATAAAGATGATAATCACCCACTGAATATAAGGGCTTGAGAAGTTGGCGACGCTTGCGTTATAAGTTGAAAAACCACCGGTTCCCACAGTTCCGAAGGTATGCACCAGGGCGTCGTATAAATTCATCCCTCCAAACAGAAGCAGAATGGTTTCTGCCGCAGTAAACAGCAGATACACCAGGTACAGATTCTTGGCAGTATCTGAAAACCTGGGCGAAATTTTATCCAGGGTCGGTCCCGGAGTTTCGGCGCTGGCAATAAGCTGGCCTTTCATACCGATAGACGGAAGCAGAGCAGCGGCGAAAACGATGATACCCATGCCTCCCAGCCAGTGGGTAAAAGAACGCCAGAACAGCATGGACTTCGGGAGGCTTTCGATATCGGTAAGGATAGAAGAACCTGTGGTAGAAAACCCGGAGCATACCTCGAAGAAAGCGTCCACATAGCTTGGAATGGCGCCGGAGAGCCGGAGGGGCACTGAGCCAATCAGTGAAGCCACGAGCCAGCAAAGTGATACAATAAGAAACCCATCTCTGGCCTTTAATCGTATCAGAGAAGGGCGGAATACTTTTATTAAAATGAATCCCGCAGCGAGGCAGGGAAGGAGGGTAGCCAGGAATGCCTTGGCGGAAACCGACTCGCAGTAAAGCAGCGCCACAAACAGCGCCGGCATCAGACTGCATCCCAGCACCAGCAGCAGGATTCCCATCATTCTGATAACACTGCCAAAATTTACGCTCATTGTGTACTCCTAGTTTTTATTCTTCAGAAGTTTCTCCAGGTCGCCTATCTCTGACAGCAGGCTCAGGATAATGACGCGGTCGTTCCATTTAATCTCCGTATCGCCGTCAGGGATAATAACCTTTTGACCTCTGTGGATGGCGGCAATCAAAACTCCGCTGCTCAGGTTCAGCTTCTTCAGCGGTACGTCGATAATCTGCATGTGAGAATGGGCCACTATCTCCATGATTTCAGCTTGTCCCTGCAGCAGCAGAGAAGAAATAATTTTCTTATCTCCCTGAATGAAACGCAGAATATTGCTGGCGGTAATGTTCAGCGGATTCAGAACCATGTCTACGCCCATGCGCTCGATTAAATCCTTGTAATTTTCGTGGCTGACCTTGGAAATAACGTCCTCGATGCCGCGCTGTTTGGCGGTCAG
>CBCTFZ010000064.1:0-7587 GCA_965146355.1 uncultured Emergencia sp.
TCCTTTATCTGGGCGTCGCTTAAAAATAAAACCTGATTCTTCTTTAATTCCATGATATTACCTCCTAAAACTTACAGCTCGTAGTGTTGTATTTCCAGGGTGAATTGTACATCCACATATAAAGCAAGTTGCGTGCCAGAAAATTTCAGCCCTTTGTCGTGGTTTTTGCCCTATATATAAGGTAGAAAACCTGTGAACAAAGACAAAGGCGGAGAGGCTTACCAAGGGATATGTCAAAATGACACGAAAAAAGACCTGCTGAAATAAAGCGGAGAAAGTTTTGTGTCAATATGAGATGGAAAACGGCGGAATTTATGTCATGTTGACATAGTGCGAAAGGAGAATGACGGAAAAAGGTGAAATTTCCGTCATTTTTGACGTAAAAAAGTTTTGGCATGGTATTTGCGATATCACAAAGCAGGAGGAATTGTACACATCTGCACTTTTTAGAAATGATAGTATGGAGGAAGACATGGATAAGAAGAAAAGATTTAAAATTTCGTTTCCGGATACTGCTACACTTTTGGTCCTTTTGATTATTGCAGCCGCGATTCTTACATATATTATACCTGCCGGAGTTTTTGAACGAGCTACAGACGCAGCCACTGGAAGAACGGTTGTGGTGCCGGGCACTTACGGAGAAGCCGAATCCAACCCGACAGGCTTCATGGCTCTGATTCAGGCCATCTATAACGGCATGGTCGACGCGTCAGATATCGCCTGGTTTATCTTCGTTGTAGGCGGAGCTTTTGGAATTATCACAAAATCCGGCGCAATCACCGCTGGACTGAATAAGCTAATCAACAAAAGCCAGGGCAGAGAGGCTGTTCTGGTTACGGTAATCATGGGAGCTTTCTTCGTAGGCGGTATGTCCTACGGCATGGGAGAGGAAATCATTCCATTGGTAGCGATTCTCGTGCCGGTAGCCATTCGCATGGGCTATGACCCTATCGTAGGCGTTTCCATGGCGGTGGTAGGTCTTTACAGCGGTTACTCCGCAGGTGCTTTCAACCCATTCAACACCGGCATTGCCCAGGAAATTTCCGACTTGCCCATGTTCAGCGGCATGGGTCTGAGAATTATCTTGGGCGTAGGCGCGCTGGCCATCGCTGTAGTGCACACCGTATATTATGGAAATAGATTTAAGAAATCCGGCGCCGTAGTAAACCTTAACGAACTGCCGGAGAACCTGAGAGAATATCAGGAAAGAGACTTTGTGAAAACCGACGCCGTTATCTTGGGCGTGCTGGTGATTACCATTGCCGTCATCGTCTTCGGCGTAGTGAAATACGACTGGTATTTAACTGAGTTTGCGGGAATCTTCCTGCTGATGGGTATTATCGTCGGACTCATCTATTATAAAGGCAGTTTGAATAAGACCATCAACGAGTTCCTGGAAGGCTGCAAGGATATTGCACCTGCGGTCATGCTGGTGTGCTTCGGCAGAGCTATGCTGATTGTTCTGCAGGACGGCAATATTCTGGATACCATTGTTTACGCGACTTCTATTCCGCTGAGCCATCTGCCAAAGGTAGTTGCGGCCTGGGGCATGTATATTTCCCAGGGAATTGTAAACTTTATCATCCCGTCCTCTTCAGGGCAGGCCGTTGTGGTTATGCCGATTATGTCAGCCCTGGCCGACGTCCTGGGCATTACCAGACAGACTGCAGTTCTGGCCTTTGAGTGCGGCGACGGCTTCTGGAATATGATTACGCCGGTACATCCGATTCTGATGGCCTCTCTGGGGCTGGCAGGGGTATCCTTTAAGAAATGGTTTAAGTTTGCCCTGCCTCTCGTACTCATGTGGTCCGCTTGGGTTTGCATTATCCTGACTGTTGCTGTTTTAACAGGATACGGCCCATACTAATAAATCCTCTGAAAACCATCTGTACTAAAGTGGACAGATGGTTTTTTGTTGTCGTAGACTACGGAAAATGGTATAATGAACGCAATGATTCCGACGGCGTTGCCGCAAGGAAGCGTTCATTGAATCACGGCTGCCAATTCTAGATTCAGCGGAATCGCCGTGGTATAATGAACGCAAGATTTTAGCAAACTTGGAGAAATGGGGAAGAGCTATGGCAGGCAGGATTGATTTGAACCGAATCGGGGATTTCATCGCGGAGACCACCCGGGTGGTGGCAATGGCTACGGACCTGGAGGTGATTATCTGCGATAGGGACGGAAATGTTCTGGGTGACAGCAATCTGGAACAGGTGGACAGCAAAGACGCGCTGTCTGAACACTCCATCGTAAGAAAATGCATACAGGAGAGAAAGCCGATTCTGCTGAAAGACAACAAGCGGGAGAATCCGGCCTGTGCGGAGTGCGTCAACAGCAGCCAGTGCAATATCAATTCCATCGTGGCTTTTCCGATTATGGATAACGGCCAGCTTATCGGAGGAATTGGCCTGTTCTCCTTTGACGCATTTGGAAAGGAACTGCTCAACAAGAAATACGACCAGCTGGCCAGGTTCATCGAACATCTGTCCGGCCTACTGGTGTCAAAGGTCAGAGAGACCTTCGCCAAGAGAGAACTGCAGACTGTAAGCGAGAGAACCAGGCTTTTGGTGGAGTCCCTGGACGAAGCGGTAATCAATATCGACAATGACGGCAGGATTATCTATAAGAACGCCATGTTCCGCAGCTTGTTCTGCGGAGGGAAGACGGCGGTAGACCATCTGGACGATTTGTATGCGATTCTTTCTGACAGCAAACTCCCGGACTTCATGCGCCAGTGTCTTGAGACAAAGACCGCTGACAAGATGGTAGTTTCCTATAAAAGGGTGGACTATATCCTTCAGTTTAAGCCTGTGGTGGTGGAGAAGGAATATGCCGGCGGCCTGCTGCTGTTCCGCAACAGCTCCGATATCTACAAATCCGTCAAGACCCTGAAAGATAACGACTACAACGTGGAATTCAGCGACATTATCGGGGAAAGCGCCGCCATTATGAAGGCGAAAAAGTCGGCCGTCCACTTCGCTAAAGGGCCCTCCAACATCTTCATCATGGGAAAGAGCGGCACGGGAAAGGAGATTTTCGCCAGGGCTATCCACAACGCCAGCATGTGCGCCAAAGGACCTTTCGTGGCCATCAACTGCGCGGCCATTCCGGAAAACCTGCTGGAAAGCGAGCTCTTCGGCCACAAGGAGGGCGCGTTTACCGGATCCATGAAAGGCGGACAGGTGGGCAAATTCGAGCTTGCCGACAAAGGCACACTGTTTTTGGACGAGATAGGCGAGATGCCGCTGCACCTGCAGCCGAAGCTGCTGCGGGCCATTCAGGAAAAGCGGATACAGCCGGTGGGTTCCAACGAATACAAAAAAGTGGACATCCGTATCATTTCAGCTACTAATAGGAATCTGGAAAAGATGGTGGAAGAGGGAACGTTCCGAGAGGATTTATATTATCGTCTCAGCGTTATCCCGCTGTATATTCCTCCGCTGAAAGAAAGACCTTCCGATATTCCGCTGCTTTTGGACTTCTTCCTGGAGAAGTTCAATCTGATGCTGGGGAAAAACATTCTCGGCTGGGACAGCAGGGCAAAGGAAATACTGTGCGGCTATGAGTGGCCGGGCAATATCCGGGAACTGCAGAATGCGGTGGAATACGCCGCAAACGACTGCGGCGGTCAGTATATACAGCCGAAGAATTTGCCGCAGAAGGTCATAAAGCAACTGGAGGACGGCCGGGCCATGGAGCTGAAGCCGCTGAAGGAGATAGAGCAGCTTTATATCCGGCAGGCTTTTGGAGTCTACGGCAACACACCGGAGGGCAAGGACGAAGCGGCGAAGGCGCTGGGTATCAGCCGGTCCACGTATTACAGAAGGCTTGCAGAGATGGGCCTGAAGTAGAGGCAGTTTTTTACAGGAGAATCCAATTCGGCCGCGGATTTGCTGGAATTTATGGGATTTTCGTAATATTTTTCTTGCGTCGAGAAAGAATATGTGATAGACTATTAGCGTATTTCGAGTCAAATTGGCCCTGGAAAACTCTTCAAGGGTCATTTTGGTTGTGAAAATTAAAGTTTAAAAAGAAAGGAGAAACTAATGCCTACTATTAACCAATTAGTACGTCAGGGCAGAACCAGTTCTGTAAAGAAGTCAACAGCTCCTGCTCTCGGTAAGGGTATGAACTCTTTAAGAAGAGTAGCAACTAACACCAACTCACCACAGAAGAGAGGCGTGTGCACTTCTGTTAAGACAGTAACACCTAAGAAGCCTAACTCTGCTTTGAGAAAGGTTGCCAGAGTACGTCTGTCCAATGGTATCGAAGTAACCGCTTATATTCCTGGTATCGGTCATAACCTGCAGGAACACAGCGTGGTGCTTATCAGAGGCGGAAGAGTTAAGGACCTCCCAGGTGTGCGTTATCACATCATCAGAGGTACACTGGATACTTCCGGCGTCAGCGACAGAGGTCAGGCACGTTCCAAGTACGGCGCTAAGAGACCTAAGAAGAAATAGTTTTATTTCTTTAACATGAATTAGAAACAATCGGGAATAGAAAGAGCCCTTAATATATATTATAAATCTGCGCGTTTTGGCGCATACTTATATAGATTAAGCGCTCGCGGCTCCTTTGATGAGAGTCGAGTACCCCCGTAAGACTGGGAAGCCGTTTAATTGCAGGGCTACCCCAGAGTAATCCGGAAGGCGCAAGCCGCCCCGGGTGAAGAGAAATGTGCAATTACGAAAATAAGTTGAAACAATTGTGCAGGTAATTTTGTAAAAGAGCAGCAACGGTAAAATTCACCAAATCAAAGATTTGGGAATTTCTCGTATGAGACCTACCAACGATTTCTTTCAGAAATCGGGTTAGGGCTTCAACACAGCAGTTCACAAAATTATCAAGCGAGGAGGGAAGAGAAGTGCCAAGAAAAGGTAACACACCAAAACGTGAAGTACTTCCAGATCCAGTATACGGCAGTGTTGTTGTTGCAAAGTTAATCAACAGCATCATGCTCGATGGAAAGAAAGGTATCGCTCAGAATATTGTTTATTCTGCATTCGATCAGATTAAGGAAACAACTGGCGAAGAACCTTTGGAAGTATTCGAGAAGGCAATGAATAATATCATGCCTGTTTTAGAAGTAAAAGCAAGAAGAATCGGTGGTGCCAACTACCAGGTTCCTATTGAAGTAAGACCAGAGAGAAGACAGACTTTAGGTCTGAGATGGCTGACAAAGTACACCAGACTCAGAGGCGAAAAGACTATGTCTGACAGACTGGCAAGAGAATTGATGGATGCTGCCAACAATACCGGCGCGTCTGTAAAGAAAAAAGAAGATACTCATAAGATGGCTGAGGCAAACAAGGCATTTGCTCACTTCAGATGGTAATCGGATTTTTTCGATTTTGTAGAATTATGGAGGAAATGTAATCATGGCTGGTAGACAGTTTTCACTTGAGAAAACAAGAAATATCGGTATTATGGCGCACATCGACGCCGGTAAGACCACTACCACTGAGCGTATCCTTTTCTATACAGGCAGAACCCATAAGTTAGGCGAAACCCACGAGGGCGGCGCTACTATGGACTGGATGGAACAGGAGCAGGAACGTGGTATTACAATTACCTCTGCCGCAACTACAGCTCAGTGGAAGAACCACAGAATCAACATCATCGATACTCCGGGCCACGTGGACTTCACAGTAGAAGTAGAGCGTTCCCTGAGAGTCCTTGACGGAGCAGTAACTGTACTTTGCGCAAAGGGCGGTGTAGAACCACAGTCCGAAACAGTTTGGAGACAGGCTGAAAAGTACGGCGTTCCTAGAATGATTTTCGTTAACAAGATGGACATCCTGGGAGCGAACTTCTTCAGAGTAGTTGATATGGTTAAGGACAGACTGAAAGCAAACGCAGTACCTGTTCAGCTTCCTATCGGCGCGGAAGATACATTCGTTGGAATTATCGACCTGGTAGAAATGAAGGCAGAGATTTACAAGGATGAGCTGGGTAAGGAATTTGATGTAACAGAAATTCCTGAAGATATGATGGACCTTGCCACAGAATGGAGAGAAAAACTGGTTGAATCTGTTGCGGAATGCGATGAAGAATTGATGATGAAATTCCTGGAAGGTGAAGAGCCTACCAAAGAAGAAATCAAGAAGATTATCAGACAGCAGACCATTGCTTGCGAGATGGTTCCTATGCTGTGCGGTTCCGCATACAGAAACAAGGGTGTTCAGATGATGCTGGACGCAGTTATCGACTATATGCCGTCACCTGTTGACATTCCGCCTATTAAAGGCGTCAACCCGGAAACGGGAGAGGAAGATGTAAGACGTGCATCCGACGATGAACCGTTCTCCGCTCTGGCATTTAAGATTATGGCTGACCCGTTTGTAGGTAAGCTGGCGTTCTTCAGAGTTTATTCCGGTACGCTGGATTCCGGTTCTTATATCTATAACTCCACCAAGGGCAAGAAGGGCAGAATCGGAAGAATCCTGCAGATGCATGCCAATAAGAGAGAGGAAATCGAAAAGGTTTATTCCGGCGATATCGCTGCTGCAGTAGGTCTGAAAGATACTACTACCGGCGATACACTCTGCGACGAAAAGCACGAGATTATTCTGGAATCTATGGAATTCCCAGACCCGGTAATCGAGATTGCCATCGAGCCTAAGACTAAGGCCGGTCAGGAAAAGATGGGTATCGCGCTGGCTAAACTGGCTGAAGAAGACCCGACTTTCAAGACCTATACAAACGAAGACACCGGACAGACTATTATTGCCGGTATGGGTGAGCTTCACTTGGAGATTATCGTAGACAGACTGCTGCGTGAATTTAAAGTAGAAGCCAATGTAGGTAAGCCTCAGGTATCCTACAAAGAAACCATCAGCACCACTGCTGACGTTGACCACAAGTACGCCAAGCAGTCCGGCGGTCACGGTCAGTACGGTCATGTTAAGATTAAGCTGTATCCGAGAGAACCGGGTTCAGGCTTTGAATTTGTCAACTCCATCGTTGGCGGTGCGATTCCTAAGGAATACATCCCTAAGATTGAGGACGGTATCAAAGAAGCTATGGAAAACGGTCCTCTGGCGGGATATCAGGTTGTGGACGTAGGGGTTGAACTGTACGACGGTTCCTATCACGAAGTCGACTCCTCAGAAATGGCCTTCAAGATTGCGGCTTCCATGGCCTTCAGAGAAGCTGCCAAGAAAGCAAAACCAGTACTTCTGGAACCAATCTTCAAAGTTGAAGTTACCGTTCCTGAAGAATACATGGGCGACGTAATCGGCGACATTTCTTCCAGAAGAGGAAGAATCGAAGGCTCCGATATGAACAACGGCGTAGTGGCAGTAAGAGGTATGGTACCTCTGTCCGAAATGTTCGGCTATGCGACCGACCTGCGTTCCAAGACCCAGGGCCGCGGCGTATATGTAATGCAGATGGACCACTTTGAAAAATTGCCTGACAGCTTAGTTGAAAAAATCGGCAATAAATAAATTAAAAAAATAACCTTTAGCGGTCAGTCCGGATTCCTCTTAGGATACCGGACCGGCCCCTGACATTGGAGGAAATATAAAATGGCAAAAGCAAAATTCGAGAGAACCAAACCGCATATCAATATCGGTACAA
>CBCTFZ010000065.1:0-6150 GCA_965146355.1 uncultured Emergencia sp.
TTGAGACAGCTTGATTATATTATCATCTTTCCCCTACCTCTGTCAAGTGGTTTTTCCTTTATGTACGCCCCATCTTCTTATCGTACAGACCTCTCTTCCGGTTTCTTCTTATGAAGTCCAAACATCACATACAGCACAACGCCGATAAAATTCAGCGCGCCGAAGAACCCGTAAACGCCGACGCTGCCCAGATAGTCCATAGCCACCCCTCCGAAAAAGTTGCATAATATGGTGCCCCCGTTGGAGCTGACGGCATAAAACGCCGCTACGGCAAGACCGATGAATCTGGGTTCAACTACGGCGGACAGATACTTCACATATTCCGTCAGAAGTACGCCGTTGACCATCCCCTGGAGGAAAAAAGTGGCGAGAAGGATTTCGCAAGACGGCCCAAGAGCGTAAAAGCTGAACCGAAGAGCCGACAGGGCCATGGCTGCCCCAATGACTTTTTCCTGAGAAAACTTCTTACAGAGCTTAGGCGCCAGAGCCATAAACGGCGCTTCGCTGCCCACCATAAGGAGAAAAGCCGTTCCCACTCCGGCCACTGTCCCGCCGCCGTCTCTGAACAGGAAGCTAAAGTAGGTGTTGTTGGCAACGTTGGTGCCCATGACAAAGATTCCGCAGATAATCAGCTGAACAGCTTTCTTATCATGGAGCAGCTGCCCGTATCCTATTCTTTCTCGTTTCTCCCGGCTACCCGCTGCTGCCACAGGTCCGCTTTTGCCGGTTGTCATAATAAGAAGCCCTGCCAGGACGAAGAAAGCCGCATAGATATAGAAAATGCTTACAAGACCCATATCTTCTCCGATTCTTCCTCCGGCAAAGACCGCAGCCGCATATCCTACCGCACCGCAAAGCCGGATAGCGGAAAAGTTCTCGTTGTCTTTTTCCAGTACCAAGGCGTCAGCAACGCCCATGACCGGCCCCTGAAAAAAGTACTGAACGCCATAGGTTACGACAAAGAGAAGAAACGGCGTAACCCAAACGTTGATTAACCCCATGGCCGCAGCAGTCAGGCAGATAAAGGCGATGACCTTCCTGCCGTCCCGGCTGTTAGAATACCGGTCTCCCCAAAATGCCGACGCAAAGACGGCGATGGCCGTAGCCACAGAAGTCACAGTGCCAATCTGGGTTCCGTTAAAACCGATACCGCTGAGATATTGACTTATCAAAGGGTTCATCACCCCCATGGCTCCGTAGCCGCATAGGTAAAAAGCTTTAAATCTGTTGGTGTTGTTCACTGGTTCATTTCCTTATTCTTGTAATTTTCCATAAATATTAGTATAACAAAGCCCTCCTGGGCGCACAATAGGGATTATCAAATATTTGGAGGTGCACTTTGATTATTGTCTGTATTAGAACTCTCATTTTATATTTAGTCGTGCTCTTTGCCCTGAGACTGATGGGCAAATCAGAGCTTTCCAAGATGTCTACATTTCAGATGGTAGTGCTGTTTATGATTGCCGAGCTGGCGTCTATTCCCATCGATGAACCTTCGTCTTCACTGATTAACGGCGCTATGGCCATATTTACCCTGCTCTTTCTGCAGGTACTGCTTTCCTACATTTCTATAAAAAACGAGCGGTTCAAGAATTTCATCAACGGGCGTCCCAGCATTATCATCGACAAAGGGATGATTAACGTAAGGGAAATGGAGAAGCTGAGGATTACCATAAACGACCTGTTTGAACAGCTGCGTCTGGGAAATTGTCCGTCCATATCCGATGTGGAGTATGCGGTTATGGAATCAAACGGAGAGCTTTCCATCATCGCAAAAACAGACCAGGAAAAACTCCCTGTGGTGCTGATTAGCGACGGCACCATTTATGAGGAAAATCTGGAAAAAACCTCTACTGACTACAATACCCTGCTGTGTATGCTGCAGGCCAAGGGCATTGAGCGAATTGAGGAGGTTTTCGTAGCCTTTTATGACGGGAAAAACATGTTCCACGTCTATCCGGTTCCACAGCCCAGACAAAAATTTTCCAGCGAGGTGTATTAAATGAGAGCACTGATTGCATCTACACTGTCTCTTGCAATTCTGATTGGATGCTGGGGACTTTTCTATTATTATTCCAATCAGACCCTGAATCCCATCATCGATACATGCGAGGATACCGTCATGCCCGCCATAGAAAATGAAGATTGGGATGAGGCGAAAGAGGTATTCCGGGTCCAATACGATAAATGGCACCAATATAGAAAAAAGGCGCTGTTCTTTCTGGATACCCAGTCTATCAGCGAGGCTGACAGCACCTTCGCCAAAACACTGATGTATATTAAAGCGGAGGATGTATCCAACAGCAGCGGCGAACTGCTGGCTCTGCAGGAGCAGCTGAAATTCCTTCACGAAAACGAGGGAATCTATCTGAGGAATATTCTTTAAGTATAAACAGGGCACAGCGGGAGGCGGCCGGAAATATCAAGCCGGCCTCTGCCGCTGTGCCCTGTTTATGCTGCGGCAGATATAGCCCTCTGTTTCCGCTGCTTCTTTATTCTTCAATAATTTCATACATTTGTGCCGCGTCCTCTTTTCTGCAGCTTTCGGTCAGCTTGAGAACCCTGGCGGTGAGAGAACTGTTGCCGAAAGAAATATGGACGACATCTCCTTCTCTGACTTCCGCCCCGGCTTTCACTATCTTGCCGTTGACAGAAACCCTTTCCTGATCGCAGGCGTCCTTGGCAACGGTTCTTCTCTTAATCAGACGTGAATTTTTCAGGAATTTATCAATTCTCATAGATTCTCCTTTCTGTCATGCCTAATTGGGAAGAAAAAAGGACAACCGGAGGTTGTCCTTGTAATTGGCATGCTTATTTGTTAACTGCGTCTTTCAGTGCTTTACCAGCTTTGAATACAGGAGCCTTGGAGGCAGCAATTTCGATTACTTCTTCCGGCTTTCTAGGATTTCTGCCCTGTCTAGCTTTTCTTTCTCTTGTTTCAAAAGTACCAAATCCAATCAACTGTACTTTTTCTCCTTTTACCATTGCTTCCTCTACGCTTGTAAGAAATGCGTTGATTGCAACTTCTGCATCCTTCTTGGTAAAGTTTGTTTTTTCTGCTACAGCAGCTACGAGTTCAGCCTTATTCATTATAAATCCTCCTTAAATCATATACATAAGCATTGAACTTACTATTTCTTAGCTTCCATCCAAAGTTTGTCCATCTCTTCTAACGACATATCGCCCAAGTCCATGTTCCGGCTTTCCGCAAGACGTTCCATACAGTCAAAACGCTTAATAAACTTCTGCGTAGCCTCATTAAGCGATTCCTCGGGGTCGATATTCAGAAAACGAGATACGTTGACCATTGAAAAGAGCAAATCGCCAAATTCCTCGGTTATGTGCTCAGGGTCACCTTGTTTATATGCCTCCAGAAGTTCATCAAATTCCTCGTCTATCTTGGCGAATGCACCGCCAATCTCATCCCAGTCGAACCCTGCCTTGGCAGCTTTGCTTTGGACTTTGGAGCTTCTAATCAGGGCCGGCATGGCTTTGGGCACGCTGGTCAGCCTGTCAGTATATCTAAGCTCCTTATGTTCTCTGCTCTTCACATTTTCCCATTTTTCAAGGACTTTGTCAATAGTTTTTACGTTTTCTTCCAAAAAAATGTGCGGATGTCTCCGAATCATTTTTTCGCATTCTTCATTGATTACATCGACCAGATGAAAGCGCCCTTCGCTGCTTGCCAAATTGCTGTGAAAGACTACCTGCAGCAGAACATCTCCCAGTTCCTCCCGCAGGTTAGGCACATTCTGCGTCTTGATTGCCTCCACCGCCTCATAAGCCTCTTCAATCATACATTTTGTCAAAGACTCATGGGTCTGCGCTCTGTCCCAGGGGCATTCCCTGCGCAGAATCGAAACAATTTTAACAAGCCTCTCCAGGGCTTCTCCCTCATTATCTTTTGCTAAATATAATTCTTCATACTCTTTTTTCATAATTATTTCACAAACTTTCTAATTAATCTCTGCAGCTTTGCACCGCCGGGCATAGCGGACACCTCTTCAAGGGTAATCGCCTTCAGCACAAATATCAGGATAACATAGACTACGGCGCCCACCATGATAGCCAGAAGGGTCGCAATGCTGTTTCCCAGAAAACCTGTCATCAGCTTGTGGGCCGCAAAAGCGCATACTCCCATCAGAGCTGCAGCAATACAAGGACGCAGATAGGTCAGATTATAGTTGAACTTAACCCCGGTGTAGTGTTTTACAGACCGGTTATTTAAAATCAACGCTACTATATAGGCGACCATGGTACCTATGGCGGCGCCCTTGATATTGATATCGTGCACGCCTACCAGAATATAGGTAGCGATAACTTTTCCCACACAGCCGATAGCCAGGTGAATGACCGGCACCATCTGCTTTCCGATAGACTGCAGCACCCCCACCGAAGTCTGTGTAATCGCCAGAAAAATAACGCTGATGGACATAATCATCAAGGTCGGCACTGCAGCTACGGCGCTGGCTTTTTGGTCGGAGTACAGCAGCAGCATGATAGGTTCTGCCAGAGCGAAGATGCCGAAAGCGCACGGAAAGGCCATAATCATAGTCATCCGGTATCCCAGCTGAATATTGCTTTGCACACCGCTTCGGTCATGTATCTTAAAAGCGGCCGCCACAGCAGGCACCAGACTTACAGCTACAGCCTGGGTAAATACCTGAGGAAAAGCAATCAATGAATTGCAGAAGCCGCTGAGCAGCCCGTACAGAACTTTGGCCTCTTCGTAGGTCCAGCCGGTGGCCTGCAGTCTGGTCATGATAATCCCCGTATCAATCAGGGTCATGATTGGCATAATTTCGCTTCCGATAATGATTGGGATGGCGATAGCCACAATCTTTCGCAGAATGACCGCTGTATCCTCTACATTCTTGTTGTTCAGGTCTATTTTCCGATGAATGGTTCTGCGGTTCAGCATATAGATGATTACAATAATGCCAAGACCGGCTATAGAACCGGCGGACGCTCCGAAGGACGCCCCTGCAGCAGCCTCCTTCAGTCCCGTATCCAGCAGTTTATATGCCAGAAAAAGTCCCGCAATCACTCGGATTAACTGCTCGGTAATCTCTGAAATCGCCGTAGGATTCATGTTCTGTCTTCCCTGAAAATATCCGCGGAAAGCAGAGAACAGAGGTACAAAGAGCAGCGCAGGTGAAATGGCTTTTACAGCCAGGGCCGCGTCAGGATTGCCCAGTGCTTTGGTAATGGCTTCGCCGCCGAAAAAGCAGACGGCAAAAGAAAAAATACCGATGCAAAAGAGCAGGGAGGTCGCTACTTTAAATACTTTATGAGCGTTTTTGTACTCTCCCACTGCGATTCGCTCGGACACCATTCTGGAAATAGCCACCGGAATCCCTGCGGTGGACAGCACCAGCAGCGCCCCGTAAATGGTATAAGCGAAACCGTAGTAGGACATGCCGTCGGCGCCAATCCAGTTGGTAAGCGGAATCCGAAACACCGCTCCAAGCAGTTTGATGACGACGCCGGCGATACCCAGTACAGCCGCGCCTTTGATAAATTTGTTTCCCTTATTAGACATAATTCTCTTTCACTTTCTATAGTTGTTTTAGAATTTCTGCAGTTGCTGCTTCGGTTTCAAATATAGTCTTCTCAATATCTATCGTAGTATATTCACCATCTTTATAAAGAACTTTGCCGTCTGCCATAGTCAGGACGATATCGCCGTCGCAGGCGGAATATACGATGTTATTGAGCAAATTATGAACAGGATGCATATTGGGCACATCGGTGCGAAGTACAATCAGGTCGGCTTTATTTCCCTCGGCGATGAGTCCGCAGTCCTGCCTTCCCTGAGCCAAAGCGCCGTTTCTTGTGGCGGCTTTGACAGCTTCCAGAGGTGTTACTACAGTCGGATCCATTTCTCTGACTTTCGCTAAGATTGCAAAGGTTTTCATTTCTTCAAAGAAGCTCAGATTATTGTTGCTGGCTACGCTGTCCGTACCCAGAGCCACGGAAATCCCCTGCTTCAGCATGGAGCTTACAGGAGCGATACCGCTGGCCAGCTTCAGATTGCTGACCGGATTAGAGGCCACCGTAACCCCTTTCTCTTTGAGAATGTCGAAATCCTCCCCCTCACACCATACGCAGTGGGCGGCGATTGCGGGTACGTCGAAAAGACCGCAGTCA
>CBCTFZ010000066.1:0-6004 GCA_965146355.1 uncultured Emergencia sp.
AAGTTGTGCTAATTTACAGCGTTTATTTCGTTTAGCACAAAAACATCTCACCACCACCCTTTGACCTGCCGTTCTGCGACGGGATGGGGAAAATCCTTTATCTTGACAGCAAAGTGTGATATAATAATCCTGTATTTTTGTAATTTGGCAGGTGACTGCTTCTATTTTGGACAAGAAGGAGGAAAACAGAGAATGACAATTTTAAAAATAATATTCTGTGTTCTGCTTTGCAGCCCCCTCGCTTACGGATTTGCTTATCTTTTTACAAAAATTGTAGACGATGCAACTAGGAAACACTAGGAGTAGATGATGAAACAGGGACTTTTTATTACACTAGAGGGGCCGGATGGTTCAGGAAAGTCGACTCAGATAGAGTATTTAAAAGAATATTTTAATCGGAGAGGTCTTGCCTGTGTTTTTACCAGGGAACCAGGCGGTACAGCCATAGGAGAAAAGCTCCGCAGTATCATATTGGATAAAGAAAATCAGGAAATGTGTGATATGGCGGAGGCGCTTCTTTATGCCGCAAGCAGGGCGCAGCATGTAGAGCAGCTGATTAAGCCCGCACTGCGTGAGGGAAAGATTGTGGTCTGCGACCGATTTATAGATTCCAGTATTGCCTATCAGGGATACGGCAGGGAACTGGGCGATGCGGTCAGAGTTATCAATGAGCTGGCTGTAGACGGGTGTATGCCCGATGTGACTTTTCTCATGGAAATTTCACCGGAAATTGGAAAGTCCAGAATCCGGGAGGAGAGCCAGGACCGTCTGGAACAGGAAAAGCTGGAGTTTCATAATAGAGTTTATGCTGGATACAGGGAGATTGCCAAGTTTTATCCCAACCGCTTTGTTGAAATTGATGCAGGAAAGGATAAAGAGGCCATCAGAGAGACAGTGCTTTCTCACATTGACAGCATTTTAGAGAGCAGAGAGATATGTCGTTAAGAGATTATAAAGAATTTGGGAGACTTACAGAAAGAATCAGCAGGGCCATCGCCTCTGGGAATGTTTCCCATGCCTACATCATAGAAGGAGACAGCTGTATCGACAAAGCTGCCTTTGCCAAGGATTTTGTCAAGGCTGTTTTATGCAGGGAAAATCCAGGATTTGGCTGTGACGCGTGTGTAATCTGCAGAAAAATTGACCATGATAATTACGAGGATATGTACACGGTCAGGGCCGATGACTTATCTCTGAAAGATGCTGCTATTTCCGCTTTGCAGGAGAAACTGAAGAATAAGCCGACGGGCGGTATGCGCAATATAGCTATCATTGAAGATGCAGATACCATGACGGCGAGAGCCCAGAACCGGCTTTTGAAAACCCTGGAGGAACCCAATCCAGGGACGGTGATGATACTCCTTTCTGAGAACACGGAAAATCTGCTGCAGACCATTACTTCAAGATGTATTGTCTATCGGCTGGGAAATTTTATCAGCAATACGGAGAATGTGAAGCTGGAAAGTGCTGAAGAACTTGTGAGCATGATAACCCAGGGGGCTTACTTTTGCGACCTGAAGGACTTCCTGGGGAAAATTGTAAAGGAAAGAAAGGACGCCTTTCAGCTGCTGGACGGATTGGAACGGCTTTACCGAGGATATTTAACCGGAGAGGAGCCGCTGCCTGTGCGTAAAGAGAAGATGATTATCAATATTAAATATATAGAGGAAGCGAGGAGAGACCTTCTTGCCAATGTAAATTATAAATATGCAATCAGGAATTTGATTCTGAAAATTGGAGGATAATAATATGGTAAAAGTAGCAGGGGTAAGATTTAAAAATGCTGGAAAGGTATATTATTTTGACCCTGATGAATTAGAAGTAGCTTGCGGCGATAATGTTATCGTAGAGACTGCCAGAGGTCTGGAGTTTGGTACGGTTACAATGGAGATTACCGAAATTAGAGACGAAGAAGTGATTCAGCCGCTGAAAAAAATCGTCAGAATTGCCAATGAGGACGATATTAGACGCCATGAGGAAAACGAGAAGAAAAAGGAGAAAGCCCTGAAGCTTTGTCAGGAAAAAATCGATAAGCATGGTCTGGAGATGAAGTTAATCGACGTAGAGTATACCTTTGACAATAATAAGATTATTTTCTACTTTACGGCCGACGGCAGAGTGGACTTCAGAGAACTGGTTAAGGACTTGGCCAGCGTTTTCAAGATGCGTATTGAACTGAGGCAGATTGGTGTCAGAGACGAAGCGAAGATGCTGGGAGGTATCGGTTCTTGCGGAAAGAGCCTGTGCTGCAGCACCTGGCTTTCCGACTTTGAACCGGTCTCCATTAAAATGGCAAAGGTACAGAATCTGTCCCTCAATCCGACGAAAATTTCCGGTATCTGCGGCCGTCTCATGTGCTGCCTCAAGTACGAAAACGATATATACATGGAGCTGCGCAAGGGTATGCCTGATAACGGTGAAAAGATTAAGACCAGAGATGGTATGGGAAAAGTTGTGGAAACCAATATTCTTGAGAACAAGATTAAGGTAAGGCTGTATTCCGGCGAGAAGGATGAAAACGGAGACGAAAAGCTGGGAACTGAAATTTACACATATAAAAAGGAAGAAATTCGGAGACTGGGACACAAAAAACATGGACACGGACAGAATAACAATATTCTGGAAGAAGTGGACGCCGAATATATCGATGAGCTGAAGGCTTTGATTAAGGAGTAAATTATGGGACTGCGTCTGGACGATACCGGATTTGGAGGTCTGGAAATTTTCCAGCAGCCGGAGGAATTTTGCTACGGAGTGGATGCGGTGCTGCTGGCGGATTTTGCGTCTCAGGCGGCGCGAAAAAGAAAAGCCTGCTGCAGGATTATGGACTTGGGGACCGGAACCGGCATTGTACCGCTGATTTTGAGCCATAAGACGGAGGCTGCCTATATTGGCGGCGTGGAGATACAGAACAACTCTTATCAGCTGGCTTTGAAGAATTGTCGGCATAACGGCCTTTCTGGACGACTTCATTTTTTTCACGAAGATGTGTTGGATTTTGGAAAGGGGCAGCTTTCCGAGAGCTTCCATATTGTGACCGCCAATCCGCCTTATACGGCGGGAAGCAGAGGTATAGAAAGCAGCAACCGGGCTAAGGCCATCGCACGCCATGAGACTACTGCGGCTTTGGAAGATTTTGTGAAGACGGCCGCCAGGCTTTTACGGGACAGAGGGGATTTCTACATGGTTCACAGGCCGGCTCGTCTGGTGGATATCTGCGAGAGCTGCAGGGTATACGGTTTGGAACCCAAAGAGATGCGTTTTGTCAGCGGGAAGCCTATGGAAAAACCAAATATCGTCTTGATTCACTGTGTGAAAAACGGTAATCGGGAGCTGAAACTGCTGGACCCGTTGTACGTACATCAGGAAAACGGCACGTATTCCGATGAAATATTAAAAATCTATGAAAAAACAAATGAATTTTAAAGAAAAAAGGTTGCTATTATATGGTAAAAACGGTATAATGAACCATAATAGGGTGAGGAGGTTCTCTGATGGTTGTTGAAATTGATATTAAGGTTGCGTTGATTTGTCTTCTATTACTGGCACTGTCTGTGTTGGTTGTATATATAATTGTCTTTATGAGTCACCTGATTAAGTCAATGAAAGAAACCAATAAGATTCTGAAAGATGCTTCCGTAATATCCGGGATTGCAGCAGAAAAGGCTGTGCAGATGGACTCGGTGGTGGAGGATATACAGTCCGCAGTGGCCGATTTCTCGCAGGCCGTCAAGGGACAGCAGAATTTAGTTGGAGCCGTATCCAATCTCGTTAAGGCTTTTGGAACTTTAGCGGCAATTTTTCATAAAGAGTCCGAAGAGGAAGATAAAAAGAAAAAGAAAAGTAAGTAACAGAGGGAATCTAAACCAGTTTGAAAGGAGTTTATGATGAAAGCAACAGGTATTGTTAGACCGGTGGACGCTCTGGGCAGAGTGGTCATTCCGGTAGAACTGAGAAGAAACTTAAATATTAAAACCGAGGATTCGCTGGAAATCTTCGTAGACGGCCAGTATATTATGTTGAAAAAATATGAGCCATCCTGCATTTTCTGCGGAGAAGTCAGCGACGTAAGATTGATTCACGGCAAAACGGTATGCGTAAACTGCATCGAAGAAATGAAGAAACTGTAAAAGATAAATTGAAAAATATAAAAAAAGCCTGTCTCGAGTGGGCTTTTTTTTCATCATTAGTTGAAAAAAAGGGGAATCGTTAGTATACTATTAGTATACTGATAGTTATTGGAGGAGAGAAGTGGCGAAATTTTTAGTTCAAAAGAGCGGGCCATTAAATGGAGAGGTAGTAATCAGCGGCGCTAAGAACGCAGTGCTTCCGCTGATGGCGTCTGCCATTTTGGCAGAGGAAAAATGTGTAATCCGGGATGTACCGGCTCTTCGTGATGTAGAGGTCATGAAGGAGATTTTACGTTCCCTGGGTTCTGAGATAAACGAATTAGAAGAATCAATTCTTGAGATAAATACGGAGAAAATTCTGAAGTGTGAAGCGGACTTTGATTTAGTCAGCAAGATGCGTGCGTCCTTTTTGGTTATGGGGCCCCTTCTTGCCAGAAAGGGCAGAGCCAAGGTGCATATGCCCGGAGGCTGTACCATCGGCGCCAGACCTATCGACCTGCACCTGAAGGGGTTTGAGGCCCTTGGTGCGGAGATTATCGTTAAGGATAATTACGTGGAGGCCATCGCCGGACCTGAAGGCTTGGTGGGCGCCAGCATATATCTGGACTTCCCAAGCGTCGGAGCGACGGAGAACATCATGTCTGCGGCGGTTTTGGCTAAGGGTACCACTTACATTGAGAATGCGGCGGAAGAGCCGGAAATCGTAGACCAGGCCAATTTCCTCAATAAGATGGGGGCGCGAATTAAAGGCGCAGGCACAGATACCATCAAAATTGAAGGTGTAGAAAAGCTGAGGGGGGCGCAGCATACAGTAATTCCCGACCGAATTGAGACAGGAACTTTTATGCTGGCAGCCGCTATTACCCATGGACAGATTCTAATCAAAAATGTGGTGCCGGACCATGTAAAGCCGATTACCGCCAAGCTGCGGGAATGCGGCGTTACCGTTGAGATGGGCGACGAGGGCATGTATGTCATTGCGGATAATCCGAATCTGGTTGCCACAGATTTGAAAACCCTGCCATATCCGGGATTTCCAACGGATATACAGTCGCCGTTCATGGCATTTCTGACTACCGTCAGCGGCTCAAGCACGGTCATCGAAACGGTCTTTGAAAATCGTTTTATGCACGTGGCCGAGCTGAACCGTATGGGCGCCAACATTAAAACCGAGGGTAACCGGGCCATGATTCAGGGTGCAAAGACTCTGGAGGGGGCGCAGGTTATCGCTACCGATTTGCGGGGCGGCGCAGCTATGGTTCTTGCAGGGCTGGTAGCTCAGGGAACCACGGAGATTTCTGAAATCTATCATATCGAGAGAGGATATGAAAAGTTCACGGAAAAATTCAAAGCCCTAGGCGCTAATATTTTCAGAATCGAAGACTGATGAACAAGATACTCCTGAGACAGTGTGGATGTTTCAGGAGTATTTGCTGTCCGGAAAACTGCCAAGGCTTCCGGCGCCGCCCCTCCTTCAGGAAAAGGGCTACTGGGAAGTCTTTTCACTGAGGGAAGTTCCCTGATAATAGTGGGCGAGAATCTCCCAGTAGGCTTTTCCTTTTCCGGCAAGTCCGTTGGCGCCGTATTGGCTCATGCCGACGCCGTGACCTGAGCCTGCAGTGGTGATGACAATTTTTTTATTGCCGATAAAGTCTATATCAAATCTGGTGGAGTAAAGACCCAGGGCGCCGCGGATATCCGTACCGGAGACGGTTTCTTTTCCTACTTTAACGGTATCCACTCTGCCGCCTTCGGTGTGAGATTTAATCTTTATATTGGATTTTTTCACGGTGCCGAAATTCAGGTCCGGCAGATAGTCCTTCAGCTTTTTCGCGAAAACTTTTATCGTCATGGTTTCCGTTTCCTTTTTATGG
>CBCTFZ010000067.1:0-5556 GCA_965146355.1 uncultured Emergencia sp.
AGAGTTTATCCGCACTTTGCGGAAATTCCTTTGCCAGGGAAGCATATCGGTTCTGACCCATGATAAAGTCCTTAAACGGCTTAGCAGGCGGTTTTGAATCCAGAATGAACGGATTTCTGCCCTGCTTCTTCAGCTCCGGATTATACCTGTACAGATGCCAGTACCCGGATTCTACTGCGTCCTTAATGCTCTCCTGGGACTTGCCCATGCCCTTCTTCATACCGTGGTTGATACACGGAGCGTAGGCGATGATAAGGGACGGACCGTCATAGCTTTCCGCCTCGGCAACGGCTTTCATAAACTGAGCCTTGTCTGCCCCCATGCCTACCTGGGCCACGTAAACGTAGCCGTAAGACATGGCCATCATGCCCAAATCTTTCTTCTTTATCTTCTTGCCGGAGGCCGCAAATTTGGCGATGGCTGCGGCAGGGGTTGCCTTGGAAGCCTGGCCCCCTGTATTGGAATACACCTCGGTATCGAATACCAGCACGTTGATGTTTTCACCGGAAGCCAGCACGTGGTCCAAACCGCCGTAGCCGATATCGTAGGCCCATCCGTCTCCGCCGATGGCCCAGACGGATTTCTTAACCAGATAGTCTTTATATCTTAAAATTCTGTCGCAAAGCTGCTTCAGCACTTCGTCCGTGGTTTCCATATTGTCAATGGCCGTCAGTACCTTCTGGCTGGCGGCGATGGACTCTTCGCCGTGGTCCTTGTATTCCAGCCAGTCCTTAAAGGCGTCCTTCATCTCGTCGTCGATATCCAGCTCCAGCAGAGCCTTCATGTTGCCCTCAATTTTGTCGCGAATCTGCTTGGTTGCCAGCAGCATACCGTAGCCGAACTCGGCGTTGTCCTCGAAGAGGGAATTTGCCCAGGCCGGGCCGTGGCCCTTTTCATCGGTACAGTAAGGCATGGACGGCGCAGACGCGCCCCAGATGGACGAGCAGCCCGTAGCGTTGGCAATCATCATCCTGTCGCCGAAGAGCTGGGTGATAACTTTCAGATATGGGGTTTCGCCGCAGCCTGCGCAGGCGCCGGAAAACTCGAAGTAAGGCTGGAAGAACTGGCTTCCTTTTACGCTCTTCTTATCTACCGGAAGGTCTTTCTTTCTCACGGTCATGGCGTATTCCCAGTTATCGGCTTCGCTGACTACATCGGCATAAGCCTCCATTTTCAGCGCCTTTTCTCTGGCCGGACAAATGTCGGCGCAGTTGCCGCAGCCCATGCAGTCCAGAGCTGAAAGCTGCATTCTGTAGTGAAGACCGGCCAGATTGGCGCCCTGAGCCTTAATGGTCTCAAAGGCTTTCGGAGCCTTTGCCTTCTCTTCATCGTCCAAAAGCACCGGCCTGATGGCGGAGTGAGGACATACGAAAGAGCACTGATTGCACTGAATACATTTGCTCTTATCCCACTTCGGCAGATGTACAGCCACGCCTCTCTTCTCGTACCTGCTGGTACCCAGAGGGAACGTACCGTCGGCTCTTTCCACAAAGGTGCTCACCGGCAAATCATCGCCCTCCTGCTGATTCATCGGAATCAGCACCTGCTCGATAAATTCCGGTACATCCAGAGGCTTCTCTTTCGGGTCTTCCGCATCCAGCCAGCTTGCCGGAATTTCCACCTTCTGAATGGCGTTAATACCCTCGTCAACAGCCTTCCAGTTCATATCGATAATCTGCTGACCCTTTTTCTTATATGTCTTTTCGATACCTTCTTTCAGATATCTGATTGCGTCCTCTACAGGAATGACCTCTGTCAGCTTGAAAAAAGCCGCCTGCATAATCATGTTGATTCTGCTGCCTAAACCGATGGCCTCGCTTATGGCCCAGGCGTCGATGGTGTAGAAATTGACTTCTTTTTTCGCCAGAGCCCGCTTCACGCTGGCAGGCAGATGGGCGTCCATCTCCTCCGGCTTCCACAGACTGTTGAGCAGGAATGTACCGCCCTTCTGCAAATCCTTCAGCATATCGTACTGGCGCAGATAGGCCTGATTGTGACATGCTACGAAGTCGGCCCGGTTAATCTGATAGGCAGATTTAATCGGGTGATCTCCAAAGCGGAGGTGAGAAATGGTGACGCCGCCGGATTTCTTGGAATCGTAGGCGAAGTAGCCCTGAGCGTACATGTCCGTCTTGTCTCCGATAATCTTGATGGCCGTCTTGTTGGCACCTACTGTACCGTCAGAACCCAGCCCCCAGAATTTGCACTTGATGGTGCCCTCCGACTCTCTGGAAATGCCCACGGTATATCCCAGGGAGTGTCCCGTCACGTCGTCTTCGATACCTACCGTAAAATGGTCCTTGGGATGCTTGTGGTACAGATTGTCAAAGACCGCTTCAATCATGCCCGGCGTCACGTCCTTGGAGCCCAGTCCGTATCTTCCGCCGTAGACCTCCGGCGCGTACTTTTCGCCGTAAAGCATAGTCTTAATATCCTGGTAAAGAGGCTCGCCGATGGCGCCCGGTTCTTTCGTTCTGTCGAGGACTGCGATTCGCTCTACAGTTTTAGGCAGAACTTCCATGAAGTATTTCTTTACAAAAGGTCTGTAGAGGCGGACTTTGATTAAGCCTACCTTATGACCCTCCGCCAGAAGCTTCTCCATGGATTCCTCAATGGTCTCACAGACTGAACCCATGGCTACGATGACATTTTCGGCGTCAGGAGCGCCTATGTAGTCAAAAGGCTTATAACTGCGGCCCGTCAGCTTGCTGATTTTGTCCATGTATTCTACTACAATCTCAGGCAGCTCGTTGTAGAACTTGTTGGAAGCCTCTCTGGCCTGGAAAAACACATCCGGGTTTTGTGCCGTACCGCGGATTACAGGGTGCTCAGGGTTTAAGGCTCTCTTTCTGAACTTGTCTACTGCTTCCAGGTCTATCAGCTTTCTCAGCTCGTCATATTCGATGGTCTCTATTTTCTGAATTTCATGGGATGTTCTGAAGCCGTCAAAGAAGTGGACAAAGGGCAGACTGCCCTTGATTGCTGACAGGTGAGCCACCGCACCCAGGTCCATGACCTCCTGCACGGAGCTTGAAGCCAGCATGGCAAAGCCGGTCTGCCTGGTAGCCATGACGTCGGAATGGTCTCCGAAAATGCACAGTGCATGGGTAGACACGGTTCTTGCCGCTACGTGAAATACCGCCGGCAGCATTTCTCCGGCAATTTTGTACATGTTGGGAATCATCAGCAGAAGTCCCTGAGATGAGGTATAAGTCGTCGTCAGGGCCCCTGAGGATAAGGCGCCGTGAACCGTACCTGCAGCGCCGGCTTCCGACTGCAGCTCTGCCACTCTGACAGTCTGTCCGAAAAGATTCTTCTTTCCGTAGGCTGCCCACTCGTCTACTACCTCTGACATGGTAGATGAGGGGGTGATAGGATAAATCGCCGCTACATCGGTAAAAGCATAGGATACCTGTGCAGCGGCGGTGTTGCCGTCCATTGTCTTCATTCTCTTTTTAGCCATAAGATTTTCCTCCAATTCTCTTTTCTTGCGAACTAAAAATTTGTTAGATGTTCTAATTTTTTGTTTTAAAAACGATAATGAATCTACTTTAATACATTACAGCGCCATTGTCAAGATTGTATTGAAAGAAATACAATATACATGAAAATATACAAATCTTATGCACCTTTTATACAAATTTCCTCCCCTTAATTGCACAGAAGCAGCAGCATGACAACCCCTGGGATTCCCAATATACCCACTGTGATGGAATTTACCACATTAATGGGTATCATAATCCCAAAATTCATGCCGATGTAATTTATTACAATAATCAGGACCGCCCCGACCAGACTGTTGGCAAGCAGCCGCAGAATCACTTTCAGAGGAATCAGCAGGGCTTTTCCCAGTAAAAATATTAAAATCAGCGCGCCGCCAAAGGTGAGGAATACTCCCAGTTCTGTTCCCATATACAACTCCTCCACATTAAAAAATTGCTAGTTGTATAAAATATGCCAAAACGGAATAAAATAGAATTAAATACTTCCAAGGATGTGATGATATTGAAATCTAACGAAATTAAAATGCTCGATTATATTAAAAGCGCCCGTACCGAACTGGAACAGGCGACTACTCTCTGCAACGAGCTGACTGACTTTGCCGCCATCGATTACGCTTCTTATAATCTCCTTGCGGCAAAGAAAAAATATGCTTATTTACTTCAGCTGGCAAAAAAAGAGGGTATAAGACTGTAAACTGCCTACAGCTCTCTTCGGCCTTCCATGGCCTTCAGCAGAGTGACCTCATCGGCGTATTCCAGGTCTCCGCCTACAGGAATACCGTTGGCAATTCTGCTGACTTTGATGCCGGAGGGTTTAATCAGTCTGGCGATATACATGGCCGTAGCCTCCCCTTCGATGTTGGGATTGGTGGCCAGAATCAACTCTTTCACATCGCTGCCCTGCAGGCGCACGATAAGCTGCTTCAGATTTATGTCCTCAGGGCCTACGCCGTCCATAGGAGAAATAGCCCCGTGAAGTACGTGGTAAAGACCGTCAAACTCCTTGATTCTCTCCATCGCCATGACATCCCGAGTGCTTTCTACCACGCAAATAACGTCCTGTCTGCGGGTTTTGTCCGTGCAGATAACGCACGGGTCCTGATCGGTCAGATTGCCGCAGACAGAACAGTATTTCATAGTTTCTTTCGCCTCGGTAATGGATGCGGCCAAAGCGCGCGCTTCTCCGTCCTCTAAAGACAGGATATGGAAGGCTAAGCGCTGGGCCGTCTTCCCGCCGATACCGGGGAGTTTGGATAATTCGTTAATCAGCCTGCCCAGAGGCCTCGGGTACTGTTTCATTATACCAGTCCCGGAATGTTGAGGCCGCCTGTCAGCTTACCCATCTCTGCATTTGAAAGCTCATCAATCTGGCGCATCCCTTCGTTGACTGCAGCCATAATCAAATCCTGCAGCATTTCCACATCGTCAGGGTCTACCACATCCTTATCCAGGGTCAGCCCTGTAATCTCCTTTTTGCCGTTTACAGTCACGCTGACCGCACCGCCGCCGGAGGTGGTTGTAATCTCTTTTTCCTCCAGTTCCGCCTGCATCTGCTCCATCTGCCGCTGCATGGCCTGCATCTGCTGCAGCTGCTTCTGCATGTTGCCGCCTCCGCCGCCTGTCTTAGGCTTCTTGCCTGCTCTCATACCTCTTCCCATAGTTAGTGTCCTCCTATTCTTTCTATTAAAATACTATTGAACCTTCACGTCAATTCCCAGCTCACTGCTGATTCTCCGGGCCAGTTCCTTTGCCTCTTCTTCTTTGGAAGGATTTTCATCAGCCTGTTCCTCCGTCCTGCAGACCAGCTTCAGACGCTTGCCTGTAATCTTTTCCATCAGTCTGCAGATATGCTGCTGATTTGCTTCTACATAGTTTCTGGTGAAATCATTCTGGGCGATAACCTTGAAATCCACATCGCTGATGCCTGCCAGCACAGCTCCTGCCCGAATCAGATTAAAGCTGCCTTTGATGTCCTCCCCCTCCTCAAAGATTCTGGCCCATATTTCGTCCCAATCATATTGAGGCTCTGCAGCTTCAGCAGATTGCTCTGCCG
>CBCTFZ010000068.1:0-5410 GCA_965146355.1 uncultured Emergencia sp.
AACGCTTCGCCACAATGTCTATGGCTTTTGAGGAAGAACAGCAAAAGCTGAAATCCGCTATTCCAGAGATGGAAACATACCTTGAAAGCGAAACGGATAAAAGCGACAGCTTGCAGAGATTTATCGACAAGGTACAGCGTGTCACGCAGCTTACGGAATTAACCCCCGAAATCGTACACGAATTTATTGAAAAGATTGTGGTATCCAAGCCAGAATATCGAGATGGCAAGAGGTATCAGAATCTGGAAATCTACTACAATGGCATGGGCATTGTCAGAGAGCCAACGCCAGAAGAAATGGATTTCCTGTTCCAAGAGCATTTAAGGAACAGGAAATCCGAAAAAACGGCATAGCCGCAGGCTACACCGTTACCAACACATAAATAAACTATATTGAAATACAAGGCTTTGGGGCACTTTCCTTACGGAGGGTGCCCCAACCCGTCTTTCTTGTTTTTGGCGGAGGACATGGGACTCGAACCCACGGGGCTGTTACGCCTTACCGCATTTCCAATGCGGCTCCTTAGCCACTCGGTCAATCCTCCAAGCACCATTATAATTTAACATAAAATGAGAACTTTTGCAAGAGGTTTATTGATTTTTGTCATAATTTTTTTATTGGGTTACTACCTCACAATCCGACCTGCGGGCGGCTTGCAAAAAAACTTATGTATGAAGCGGTATTAACTTTTCTGCCGGACTTGACATGGTTTTTGTACAGGAGTACAATTAGACTGAAGATTCAAAATAATAAAAGTTCTGACTGTAACAGTCTGACACCACCCACCGATGTGACCGGTGGATGCAAAAAGGAGGGTGAAAAAGCAATGAAAGAACAAGCGTATCAGGTATACGGATATCGTTGGGTCGTATTAGGGATTTACGGATTATGTACAGGCGTAATTCAGCTCATGTGGACAACTTTTTTCTCCATTACCACAGCCTCATGGCAATATTACGGGTTTACTGACGCAGCCGAAGGTGAAAACGCAATTAGTCTATTATCCATTATCTTTATGGCAGGCATGATTATCGTTTCCATACCGTCTCTGATTGCCTTTGAAAAGTTCGGCTTTAAAAAAGCTGTGGGCTTCGGCGTGGTTCTCACCGGCATCTGTGCCCTGCTGAGAGGACTGTTCGGAGACAGCTATACCATGGTTTTAGTAGTCACCGTCGGTTTTGCCGTCGCCCAGCCGTTCCTGCTCAATTCACCGGGATTGGTGGCCGGAAAATGGTTTCCGGAAAGAGAGCGGGCCACCGCAAACAGCGTAGGACTTCTCTGCAGCTACTTCGGCATGTGCGTGGGACTTTTGCTGACGCCGGTATTGCTGGATGTGGGGCTATCCATTAAAAGTATGCTGATGGTATACGGCGTCATAGGCGTCATATCCACAATCCTGTTCCTGGTCTTCGTAAAAGAACAGCCGCCGACGCCTCCATGTCCGGAGGAACTGGCAGAACGTTCCGCTTTTTTGGAGGGCATTAAGTATGCTCTGAAAAAGAAGAATTTTATTCTGGCGCTGCTGATGTTTTTCTTCGTATTCGGCGTATTCAATACGTTCTTTACTCTCATCGAGCCGATTCTCCGCGACCTGTCAGGAAACAGCGTAGACGCAACCCAGGTGGGAATCATCGGCGTGATTATTCTTGGAATTGGTATCGTCGGAAGTCTGGTCCTCTCCATGATTTCCGATAGAGATAAACAGCACAGAAGGCTTCCTTACATGATTATATTCAATATCATCGGCTGTATCGGCTTTGCGCTGTTCCTGGTGATGAAAGGCTTTGGCGGTATGGCTGTGGCAGCCGCTCTCTACGGCTTCTTCATAGTAGGCGGCGCACCGCTGACCCTGACCTTTGCCGCGGAGTCCTGCTATCCGACCTCCGAAGGAACCTCTGAAGGTCTGCTGATGTTCATGGGAAATGTGGCCGGAGTGGTCTTCCTGGGCGCTGCGGGACTCTTTGGAACCAATCAAAGACTCCTGATGATGGCAATGATTATCGTGACCGTTCTTTACATAGCTCTGATGTTTGTCGCTAAAGAAGTAAAGCTGGAAAAGTCAGAATCCTGATATTAAAAACCTGCCCAACCGATATGGATTGGGCAGGTTTTATTTCTTTGCGTTTTTATTTGATTGCTTCTTCTACAGCCCGCTGCATCTGGTCTGCATCGATAACGCCGGTATGCCTGATTTCTTTCTTGTCCAAATCCTTCAGTCCTTTCGGCACTTTTACACCGGTCTTTGCGGCCAGGGCCTCCACATAGCGGAAACCATTTTCCTCGTCGGAAAGTCCGATAGACTTGGCCACGCTTTCTGCAAACTTGTACGGGCTGGCCGTAGAAGCGATGATAGTCGGCGTGGTATCCCCTGTTTTTTCGCGATAGTCCTCATAAACCTTGTAGGCCACGGCAGTATGGGTATCCATCAAATAACCGTACTTTTCGTACATATAGCCGATAGTGTCGTCAGTGGCGGCCACATCGGCATAGCCGCCGTAAAAGTCTGAAAGACCTTCTTTAATCTTATGGCTGACCTGATAGTGTTTTTGGGTATCAAGCTGCTCCATCAGCGCCCGAATCTCTTCTCCGTTACCGCCGGACAGATGATACAGCAGTCTCTCCAGATTGCTGGAAATAAGAATATCCATAGACGGAGAATTGGTCAGATAAAACTCTCTTCTGATATCGTAAACGCCTGTATTGATGAAATCAGTCAGCACTTTATTCTCATTGGAAGCACAGATAAATTTGTTTACAGGTATACCCATCTGCTTTGCGTAGTAGCCTGCGAGAATGTTGCCGAAATTACCGGTCGGCACTACGATATTCATCGGTTCTCCGTTTTTGAGAACGCCCCTCTCCACCAGCTTGATATAGCTGTAAACATAATAAGCAACCTGCGGTACCAACCGCCCGATATTGATGGAATTTGCAGAGGACAGCTTGAAGCCTGACGCCGCCAGCTTTTCCGCAAAAGCATCATCGTTAAAGATTTTCTTTACGCCGGTCTGAGCGTCGTCAAAATTCCCGTTGATGGCGTAGACATGGGTGTTGGCCCCCTCCTGCGTCACCATCTGTCTTTCCTGCACCTGACTGACACCCTGATTTGGGAAAAACACGATAATTTCTGTGCCGGGAACATCGGCAAAACCCTCCAAAGCAGCCTTTCCCGTATCGCCGGAGGTAGCTGTCAGAATGCAGATTTTCTTGTCCTCCTGTTCCTTTTTAATGGCTGTAGTCAAAAGGTACGGAAGGATAGACAACGCCATATCTTTAAATGCTGCAGTCTTGCCGTGATAGAGCTCAAGGAAGTAGGCTCCACCGGCTTCTACTATCGGCGCGATTTCAGCAGCCTCAAATTTCTCATCGTAAGCGCCGCGGATGCAGTGCTCCATTTCTGCTTCTGTATAATCATCAAAGAAAGCTCCTATTACTTTGAAAGCAATTTCCTGATAAGATTTCCCAATCATATCCTCCGTGTTGAAAGGTAAGCTGGGCAGCTCCGCAGGAATGTACAGTCCCTTATCCTCCGCGATGCCTCGGATAATAGCCTTTGCTGCCGTCAACTCCAGATTGCTTCCCCGTGTACTTCTGAATTTTCTCATATAGCTTTCTCCTTTTTTCTTATATAAATTTAAAAAAATTACTGGACAATAGTCACAGTTAAGTATATAATAAATAGCGTGAGATTTCAATAACTGAGAAAAAAACTCGTCAATTTTTATTTACTCATATGCTTCCATGGTCAAGTGGTCAAGACGCAGCCCTCTCACGGCTGAATCAGGGGTTCGACTCCCCTTGGAAGTACCAATAAAAAAGACCCTGTAATTACTGATTTTTCAATAGTTACAGGGTCTTTACATTTATTTACATTTCTTTTTTGACGGTCATTTTATACCGTTTTATACCGCAGAGATGTGGCACCCTATGTGGCACCCTGTGTTAAAATCGTGTTATACATTTATTTGTTTAAGTATGCGGCATAAATATTCAAACCGCCCTTAAATATGCACACCATCTGCAACAACGGCAAGCCGCTCTGTAAGTTTGTTCTCAAGATGCGTTACCACACCGTCAATATCGAGTTCGCTGTTAATGCTATTATTCATACCGCTCATATCGACTTTGATTTTTGCTGTGGTAAATTTATTAATCGCCTTTCGTTCTGCAATCGCCCTAAGCCACTTCAAATCTTCTGATGATTTTTCGGTAGCTTTTGCGGTTTTCGCAGTATTCTTTGCAATATCTCCCACATCTTTACCAAGACTACCAAGACCTGACGGCGTATTTCCTGCAGAAAAGTCTGCGCCGCTATAGCCCGGTATGTTTGCGCCGGAGAATTTTCCTGCCCATTTCCTACCTTTATTATAGCCTTTGCTGTATGAATCTTTGAGGTTCTTGTATTTATAGGTTTCAAAGCCCTTGTTTCCGGCATTAACAATATTTTGATACTTCTGCTTTCTGCTTTGTGCTGCTTCTGCTTTTGATCTAAATCCAGAAGCCGAACTTTCAAGACCTGCGACATCAATATTAACAAATGGTAGCTTATTCAATAAATTTGCAATGCGGGAAATTACTTCCGTTGCTGTTGCAAGGAGATTCCAGAAGAAGCTTTGCACATTTGCGATACTGTTTTGAAATGCTATTACTATATTCGAACATATTGCCCGAATCATAGCATCAAGGCCCATCATCAAATTCCCTATAAACATAATCGTATTATATATCGCAGCGCCTATCCAGTAAACGCTACCCACAATTATGCCCGTTGCAGATATAGAAGTTCCTGCCACTTTGTTTATCCCTGCGACTACGGCATATATTAATGCAATCAGAAGAATGACGCCCATAATTATGAGACCAATCGGATTCATCATCATTACAGCGTTTAGTATCACCTGCGCTGCCGTCCACGCCTTGGTAGCAAGCATTACAGCATTCGTCCATAACCAATAAAACGCCAGTGCCGATGCAACGCCCATAACAATAGGACCGATAATAGACCAATGATTTGCAAGCCAGTTTATCACCTTTAATATCGGCTGTGTGTACCTTATCATTGCGTTTTTCATCATCTGCCATACCTGCCCCCAGGTCACAGGCATCTCATTAAATTTCGCGTTTACTTCGTCAGTCATATTAAATACGGCATTTTTAATTACATCGGCAGTCAGCATACCTTGTGCGGACCATTCCTTCATCGTTCCTGTTGCACCTTTTACATTTCGCATATAATCTTCGATGTATTTTGCAAGAAGCGGTGCATTTTCGATGATGGAACGGAACTCGTCTCCTTGCAGCCTTCCCGAACCCATTGCCTGTGTCAGCTGGTACATTGCCATAGCTTTCTCACGAGAGCTTGTACCACCAATAGTAAATGCTTTGTTAAGGCTTTCTGTGAATTGAACTA
>CBCTFZ010000069.1:0-5018 GCA_965146355.1 uncultured Emergencia sp.
CATTGCAGTGATGCAGCTGACTTTTGGAGCTACTCAACCAGTGTTCGGTATCATTGCCTCAAGGCGGTCAAACCGGTTTGTACTGTCTTTAGGTGCAGTACTTATGGGAATGAGTCTACTGGGGATGATTTTTGCACGTTCTTTTGCTGTTCTGCTGCTTTCTCTGGGAATTTTATTTGGCTGCGGAGGAGGCGCCCTTGCCTTTGGACTGATTCTAACATCAGCAATTCATTTTGTAGGACCTGTTCATGCTATGACGATTTCCGGAATGCTCAATGCTGCAGCCGGTATGGGAGCGTTTATTTTGTCGCCGGTGCTGCAGACAATGCTGGAAACCGGCGGATTGGTTCAGACACTGACGACCCTTCTCATTCCGGTCGCAGCGTTGATTCCAATCGCTTTTGTAGTCACCGCAGGAGATCCGAAAAAGAACGCGGCAGCTGCTTGCAGCGAAGCTTCTGATGAGAAGCAAATCAAAGAACCTCTGCCCTTTCGGGAAGCTTTCTCCAATAGGACGTATCGGCTGCTTATTGCAGGTTTTTCTACCTGTGGATTTCATATGGTAATCATTGAATCCCATTTGTTTTCCCAGTATATTTCCTATGGAATTGATGCGGGCGCCGCCAGCTGGGCCTTTTCTGTTTACGGTATCGCAACGATTCTGGGCGCGCTGTTGTCCGGTTTCCTCAGTACCAGACTTCACAAAGGGCGATTGGTCGGTTTCTACTATGGATTTCGCGCCCTTTGGGTGCTTGCTTACCTTTTTTTGATGCCGAAAAATCTGGCGACGGCAGTACTTTTTTCTGTGGGGCTTGGACTCACAGGCGACGCTACCGTTTCACCGACTTCAGGCCTTGTCAATGAGAACTTCCGAATCGGACAGGTTGCGACTCTGATTGGATTTTTATTTCTCTGTCATCAGATTGGCGCTTTCTTCAGCGCGTGGCTGGGCGGTGTGCTGCTGGAAGCAACCGGCGGATATGAAGTACTCTGGCTGCTGGATACAGGGCTTTGTGCCTTTGCCAGCCTGATGAGCCTGCGCATTAGGGAAGCGAAAAATCAGTGACGATACAATATTATAAAATATACCCCTAGGGGGTATACGCCAGGAAATTTCAAGGGCCTTTATCCCGCACAAAGCATTTCACGGCTTTTGCGGGATGTTTTTTCGTGTAAAAGACGCCTGACGGCGAGAGCGGAAGCTTAAAAACAGAGATAAAAGCGGATTTTTGAAATAGAAAGCCCATTCTTCTAAGAGAAAATGGTAAATTATTACATAAACTGGAATATATTTGCTTACAAAACATCAAAAAATGCTTTACGGGTCGCCAGATACCCCCCTGTTTTCTATAAAAACATCCCGCAGCTGACTCTTCGAAGCTATTGCGGGACAGAGCGTATCGCAGTCGGTGGCCATGCTCTCGCCAATGCGCACCAAGACATCCCGCAGCTGACTTTTCGAAGATATTGCGGGACAGCAGATGTGCTAGCAGCGTCACGAGGCTAGCACCTTTTGGCAGCAGGGCGCCTGCCAGCAGCGCCACGAAGCTAGCATCGTTTGACAGCAGTAGAGACAGGCTTTCCGAATATCCCCTTTTGGTTTAGGGAAGAATATGGTATACTATTTTTTAGAATCAATATCTGAGCACGACGGGAGATAGGACAATGAATAAAGAGAAAGTGTTAGTCGTCATCGACATGCAGAAGGACTTTGTAACCGGAGCCCTGGCAAATGAAGATGCGCAGAGGATAATTGACGCTATTAAAGAGCGGATTGAAGAATACAGGGCGCAGGGATTGCCGGTGTTTTTTACCCGGGATACCCACAGTCAGGATTATATGGAAACCCAGGAGGGGAGACTGCTGCCGGTGCCCCATTGTATCAAAGGCACTGACGGATGGCAGATTATCGACCAGTTGGCAGATGAGGCTGCAGACGAAAATACTCTGGATAAACCGACTTTCGGAAGCCTTGACCTTCCGGCGTGGATTTCCCAAAAGCTGGGCGGGGAAGCCCCGGACGAAATTGAGCTTTGCGGTGTGTGCACCGATATCTGCGTTATTTCCAACGCCATGATTTTGAAAGCAGCTTATCCCGAAACCACAGTGATTGTAGACGGTGAGCGCTGCGCGGGGGTTACGCCGGAAAGCCACAGTACGGCATTAGAGGCCATGAAAGCATGTCAGATTTTAGTGAAGTAGGTGAATAATCATGTATGAGTTCGATGTTAAAAAGGTAACAGAAGATGTGGTCCAGTGGATTCGTGATTTCTTTGAAGTAAACGGAAAAGACTGCAAGGCTGTAGTGGCCGTCAGCGGCGGAAAAGACAGCTCCGTTGTGGCGGCGCTTTGCGTGAAAGCCCTGGGAAAGGATAGGGTATACGGTGTACTTTTGCCCAACGGTGAGCAGGCCGATATCGACGCCTCCAGGCTTTTAGTTTCCCATCTTGGAATCGACCACGCCGTCATCAATATTAAGGCGGGATTCGACGGCCTGCTTTCGGAAATTACGGAAAAACTGCCGGTGGAGATTACCAAACAGACCAAAACCAACTTGCCTGCAAGGCTTCGTATGGCGTCGGTTTATGCCGTGGCCCAATCCATGAACGGACGTGTGGCCAACACATGCAATCTGTCCGAGGACTGGGTCGGTTATTCCACCAGATACGGCGACGCTGCAGGGGATTTCAGCCCTCTGGCCCATTTGACCGTGCAGGAAGTAAAGGCCGTCGGCAGAGAACTTGGACTGCCGGAAAAGCTGGTAGAAAAGACGCCTATCGACGGACTTTCGGGACTCTCTGACGAGGAAAATTTGGGTTTCACTTATGCTGCCTTGGATACTTATATCAGAACCGGCGTCTGCGAAGATGAAGAGGTGAAAGCCAAGATTGACTATAAGCGGAAGATGAATAAGTTTAAGCTGGAGCTGATGCCGTCCTTTGCATACGACGGCCCGGTTCTGGCAAAGGACGAAAGCCTGCAATAGAAAAAAGCCACACAGTCATAGAAGGGAAGTCACCATGTTTATAGATATGAAAGCGCAGTGCTTTATGGAAGCCGCCAAATGTCTGAATTTTACCAGAGCGGCGGAGAAGCTATCTGTCAGCGACCCGGCGAAAATGAAAGAAAACAGATAAGAACAGAATATCTTTAGTCTTTCCCGCAAGTTGCTCCAAAGAGGGCCTTGCGGGAAATTCTCTATTTAAAAAAATTTGCTCATATATCCATTCCGGGTATATGAGCAATTTGAGGAAAGGCTGTAAACAGGCGCTGAGGTGAGCTGCCTGTATTAATTTTTATCATCGGTCTTTCTTTTTTTGACCCACAATATTGTAAGGGCTATACAAAGGCCGGATATGAGCAGTAAAACCGTCCATGGGTACAGATTGCTGCTGTCTCCGGTTTGAGGGGAGACTGAAGCAACAGTGCCGGTATAGCCGGGTTGTGACGGGGTGAGCGGCGACGAAGCCGGCGCTGCAGCAATGACATAGTAACCGCCTCTTTCTATTGTAAAGCTGAGGACATTATCCCTGACTTTTGAATCCAGTTTTGTTGCTGCTCCGCCCGATGTAAGGGCAAAAGCCTTGGGGACGCCGTAGCCTTGAGGCAGAGTGATGTGCACGGCGGCAGCCATATTTACCTCGACGCGGGCGCCCAGGTGGTCTATAAAATAGATATCGTAGAACCGCAAATCGGTACCGAGGGAGGTCGTATGCTTTAAGAACCATTGATAAGCCTGCCCATCCTTTTGGGTAATCGGATAGATTACCAGGCGCAGGGCTGTATCTCCATTGTCAGGGGTTACTGTGATTTGCGTGCCGTCAGGCAATGTTACCTCATAATCGCCGTCACGATTTTCCGCATCATAGCAACCGTCGGGCAGAGTATAGACAGCCTTTGCGAAAACGCTGATTTCCTGCTCTGCGGGCACGCTGTACTCCGCCGCCAGTGCCGGTACGGCACAAAGAGACAGCAGTATGACCGCGGCAATAAGGCATTCGATTTTTTTCATTGCTTTATCCTCCTATGGTTGTGGTTAACGTTACGGCTCCGGCACTGTAGTAAGTATCCGGTTCGTAGGCCATGATTTTCAGGCTGATTTTTGTACCCTCCCCAGGCGTTGTATAAAAGGGAACGGTCTTTACATATTCGTTGGGCTTTAAGAGTCCTGTTTCTGCAAGAATAGTTCCCTTTTCGTCCAGGATGCGCAGCTTCAGCCAGACCTTGTTGCCGTCGTCGTTGGTAAAGTATAACTCTGCCGATTCGTCCTTTGGTACGACTCTGCCGCAAATGTGAGCGGAGAAATTCATACCGTTCTGGTATACCTTTGTCCAGCTGCTGTCTGTCGTATCAGGCATGCCGCTTTGTGCCTCTGCTTCAAAGGGCGGGGGTGTAAACTCCCCTTGTTCTGACCTGCCGCCGGTCAGTGCAAGGGATATTGTCATGGCTGCCACAGCAAGGAGGCACAGGGCGGCGGACAGATAAACACTTTTATTCTTCATGGCTTTTGTATCAACTGTTTCCAAGGGTTACGGTTACCACGCCGATGTTGGTCTTTGTGGTGGTGCTGGAGGAGAGCTCTCCGGCAAGGGTAAGTTCTGAACTTCCTGATGGCGCCTGGGAAAAGGCGGTGTTTTCCGCGGTAGCCAGGCTAAGGGTAGGCTGCGAAAAGGAAGCTGTGATATTACTGTAGTTTGAATCCGGGTTATACTGAAGAGACACTGTTACGGCAGCGTTAGAATGGTTGGTTACAGTAATCCTGTTGGCGCCCTCTGAATAATTCCAGCCGGCCTGTGTGCCGCCGTCATAGTTATGGGTTTGCGGATTCCATATTCCGCCGGCAGTATCCGTATAGATAAAATCCATACTGCCCCAGGTAATATCCACGCTGTAGACGATGGCAGAGGAGCCTCCCTGCACATAAGTTCCCTTAACCTGTGCGGAAGCACTCTGTCCCTGAGAGGTAATAGTATCTCCTGCGAAAGCGGTGACTGACGCCGCGAAAAGAAGGGCCAGCG
>CBCTFZ010000070.1:0-4405 GCA_965146355.1 uncultured Emergencia sp.
ATCATGTTTTTCTCCGAGTCGAAGAGAGACTCAGATAAAGCTTTTGCCAGCTCCGTCTTACCTACGCCGGTAGGGCCCAGGAAGATAAAGGAGCCGATAGGTCTGTTCTCGTCTTTCAGACCTGCTCTGGCACGAAGAATGGATTCGGATACTGCAAGGACGCCTTCTTCCTGCCCGATAACCCGATGGTGCAGTATATCAGGCAGCTTCAGCAGCTTTTCTTTCTCTGATTCCACCAGCTTGGCCACCGGAATGCCGGTCCAGCCGGAAACCACCTCGGCAATCTCCTCTTCGCCGACCTCCTCCTTCAGCAGCCGATTTTCTTCGGCCGTTTCGGCAGAGTGCTTTTCTTCCGCCAGCTTCTTTTCCAGCTCCGGCAAAGTGCCGTATTTCAGCTGTGCCAGTTTCTCCAAATCGTATTTGCGTTCCGCTTCCTCAATCTGGCGTTTTACTTCTTCTATCTGTTCTTTGGTGCCTTTCAGCTGGGTAATGGCCTTTTTTTCATTCTCCCACTGCGCCCGCATGGATGCGTTTTCTTCTTTCAGCTGGGACAATTCCTTATCCAGGGTGGACAGTCTGGCGGCGGAAGCTCTGTCAGTCTCCTTGCCAAGGGCCTGCTTCTCAATTTCCAGCTGCATGATTTTACGGGAAATTTCGTCAAGCTCCGTAGGCATGCTGTCGATTTCCGTTCTAATCTTGGAGGCTGCTTCGTCCATCAGGTCTATGGCTTTATCCGGTAAAAACCGGTCGCTGATATATCTGTCGGAAAGTGTTGCGCAGGCGATGAGCGCATTGTCTGTGATTCTGACGCCGTGATGGATTTCAAACCGTTCTTTCAGACCTCTTAAAATGGAAATCGTGTCCTCCACGGTAGGCTGGTCCACCAGCACTTTCTGGAAACGCCTCTCAAGAGCCGCGTCCTTTTCAATATATTTGCGGTATTCGTCCAGGGTGGTGGCGCCGATACAGTGGAGCTCACCCCTTGCCAGTTTCGGCTTCAGCAGATTGCCTGCGTCCATGGAGCCCTCTGTTCTGCCTGCTCCTACGATGTTATGGATTTCATCGATAAACAGAATGATTCTGCCTTTAGACTTTTCCACCTCGTTGAGGACGGCTTTCAGACGTTCTTCAAATTCGCCTCTGAACTTGGCCCCTGCAATCAGAGCGCCCATGTCCAAAGCAAAGATGGTTTTATCTTTCAGGCCCTCCGGCACATCTCCGTTTAAGATTCTCTGAGCCAGTCCCTCTACGACTGCGGTTTTACCTACGCCCGGTTCTCCAATCAGCACAGGATTATTCTTGGTTCTTCTGGATAGAATCTGAATTGCATGTCTGATTTCGCTGTCACGGCCAATTACCGGATCCAGCTTGCCCTCTCTTGCCATTTCTACCAGGTCGCGTCCATATTTGTTGAGAACATCGTAGTTGTCCTCCGGATTCTGACTTGTCACCCGCTGATTGCCGCGGACTTTTGAAAGGGCGTCTAAAAACCGATTCTTGTCAATCTGATACTTGGCAAAAAGTTTTGCCGAAGGCGTGCCTCTCTCGGAAAGGAGGGCCAGATAAAGATGTTCAACGCTGACGTACTCGTCTTTAAACTGCTCCGCTTCTTTCTCAGCCTGCATCAAAAGCTGATTGAGACGCCTGCTGGCGTAAATGTTATCGGCAGCGCCGGAAACTTTCGGCAGCTTCTCAATCTCTTCCTGAAGTTCTGCAATCATATAGGAAGGATTTATCTCCATGTACTGCAGGAGTTTGGGAATCAGTCCCTCTTTCTGCATCAGAAGCGCCAGATGCAGATGTTCCCCGTCCAGCATCTGATGTCCTTCTGAAATTGCAATATTTTGGCAGTCCATAATGGCGGACTGTGCATTCTGCGTAAATTTTTCGATATTCATATTCGTCACCCCCATCTATCAATATCTATTTGCTCTAGTTTTAATCTCTGTTTCTATTTTATACCCCCTCTTCCAAAAAGTAAAGCACTTTTTAGCACTCACTTTGGTAGAGTGCTAATAATTTTCTATTTTCACCATAAAACCCCTCTGCGCCTGCGGCAAAGGGGTTTTCTCTAATACAAAATCAGATTGATAATGGCCTGGTAAACAAAGTTGACGCAAGGCACTAAGACGAAATCTGTCACATTGAATATAATCAAAGCAAGCAAAATCAGGAAGCCTTTATCATATACTGCATAGTACCAGCGGTATTTCCGAAGATTGAAAATTTCCGTAAGAACGCTGAAGCCATCCAGGGGCGGTACCGGCAGCAGATTGAAAACCATCAGCACCACATTGATTTGTATAACGCCGACGATAACTTCCAGTACAATCTCTCCCATGTTCCCGCTAAGCCATGCAGGATTCCAGAATATCAGTCCTTTCAAAGCGAAGGCAAAGCAGATTGCGATAATGAGGTTCATCACAACCCCTGCCAGGGATACCAGGAGTTCGTCTACCCTTCTGTGTTTATAATAACGGGGGTCTACTTCCACCGGTATGCCCCAGCCGAAGCCTGCAAGGAACAGGCAGATGAAACCGAATGGGTCGATGTGGGCAGCCGGATTGACAGTCAGCCTGCCCTGAGCTTTAGGTGTCGGGTCGCCCAAAAGATGGGACGTCATGCCGTGGGCAAACTCATGAAACGACAACCCGATGAGAATACCCGGCAGAATCATCAGCTTGTCCATAAGCCAGTCTCCCGCGCTTACAAACGGGTCGGTAATCATGCGCAGAACAATCAGTATCAATATCAGTACCAGTGCTGGTGAACGTAAAAATCTCTTCAATATAATCTTTCCTTTCCCAATATATTTCTTATCATTTTATCACATTTGTTCCCCGTTGGAAATATTATATTAGTATGATAAAAATGAAAGGTGGTTTTTTATGAATAATACCCTTGTATGTATTGACGTCTATACCGTTTCGGCCGGAGATACGCTGTACACCATTGCAGAGAAATACAATTTGCCTGTCAGCCTTCTGATGAAGGTAAATCAGATTACAAATCCGTACAATCTGCAAATCGGCACCAAACTGTGTATCCCGGGAGACCCTTCCCAGCTGCCGAAGCCGGAAGAAACGCCCCAGCCTTCTACAATCACACATACGGTAGAAGCCGGCGACACTCTGTACTTAATTGCAAAAAAACATGGCGCGAAGCTGGATGATATCATGCGCGCGAATCCTTCCATAGACCCTTACAATCTGATGATTGGCACAGAACTGATTGTTCCGCTGTAAAAGGCTCTCAAAAGCACCCGACGCCGCCGGTAAAGTGAAACCGACCTTCAAAGCCCAAATCCGGAAATCAGAAGGTCGGTTTTATGTCGTTTTTGCCAGAAGCGGGCTCAATCCTGGCTGTATAGTTCCAGGGTCTTCTCCGTGTCTTCAATCACCTTGTAGTGTGCGTCGATTCGCCCGCAGATTTCCATGACGTCGTCATCTAAAGTGATTTGCCCCGCTTTCATTTTTTCATAGTAAATACGCCCAATCTGAGCCATTTCCAGCTCCGCGGCTTTCTTTTCACTGTTGATTTTCGATTTCAGCTTGGTAATTTCAATAGCGTCGTTGGCCTTGTCGCCCAGTGTGGACGCCGCGTCCGTCAATTTATCTAAAAATGACATTTCTATTCTCCCTTCTTACAGTTGGTCAGTCTGGTCACTTTATTCTCTATAAACTCTTTTTTGGTAGCAAAGGATTGATATTCCAAAGACATATCAACGGTTTGGTCGTTCAGCTCAAGTCCTCTGTTCTCTGATGCCGTCTCTATTATTTTCTCGGTCAGCCACGGATTAGTGACCAGCATCGGCCCCAGGGTATTGGTAAAAATAGAGTTCCCTTTGACAAATCCCTCCTGGCGATTCTTGCCGGTATTTCCGTATCCGTAGAGCAGCCTTCCAAAAGGTTCCGCATCGTCAGAGATAAAGTCTGCCATCTGAATCTGATTGCCCAGAACCTCCATCTCTGCGCCGCCATATTGGCAGACAAAATATACATCGTCTCCATAAACGGCGTCATTTTCCGAAGCGGTTGCTGCAAGCAGCCCCATACCCTCAAAAGAGCTCCCGTCCCTTCGACGGATATTGCCGCACCAAAGAGCCACGGATGTACCGGTTGCAATCAGCGGTCTCCCTGATGCAACAAAGTTCTCAAAGGCTTCTTTATACGGCGCAAGCCACTTCAGAATTACAGGACAAGAAACCATCTCTCCCGGCGGGCAGAAAATGATATCGTAGTCCATAGGGGAAAATCCCTCTGTGTCAAAGTCAATCTTATCAACCTGAGTTTCCAGGCCCTTGAGAGCGCTCATCCTCTCTAGTGCCAGTATATTCCCTCTTTCCCCGTGAAGATACAGTGTGTCAGGAAAAAGCCAGGCAATCTTAATCTTGTTCATTTAGTTT
>CBCTFZ010000071.1:0-4120 GCA_965146355.1 uncultured Emergencia sp.
ATAAACAACTCTATAGTTCACATTGTTTCCCAAGACAAAATATACATTTTGTCTTATTCCTACCCTCAGCACACCAGCCGCATTCTTCCAAGCTGTTTCTGCTTGCTGGCTTCTGTGCTCAAAAGATAGATTCTCGTCGTTTCTATGCTGCTGTGCCCCAGCAGACTGGCAAGTCCTGCCAAATCCCGATTTTCTTTGTAAAAACATCTGGCAAACAAGTGTCTCAGGTTATGTGGAAACACCTTGCCGGTCTCTACGCCGGCCCGCACAGCCAGGGCTTTCATCTCTGCCCAAACCTGTTTGCGGCATATGGCTTTTCCTCTTCCAGTGCGGAAAATCACCCCGGTGCCAACGCCCCTTTTCTTCATATATAACTTCAGCTTTTGGCACAGTCTGGCCGGCAGCAGAATGGTACGCACCTTTCCCTTGAGCCGGATGGCCGTCCGCCCTGTTTTCACCGCCTCCGCAGTGATATAGGAAAGTTCTGAAATCCGAATACCGGTTCCCGCTATGGTTTCAAGAATCATGGCAAGTCTCTGATTCCCCTCTCCTTCCGCTTGACGCAGCAGTCTTTGAAACTCACCCTTGCTTAAATTCCGCTCTTCCTCCTGAAACAGCTTCCGCTGCAGTCTGAGAGTTTTTATCTTCAGATGTTCCATGTCCATCAGCTTAAAGAAAGTATTGACTGCACAGACCATGCTGTTTACGGTGACCGGCTGGTATCCTTGCTCCAGAAGCGCCTCCCGCCAGGCAGTTCCTGTTTCTTTGCTTACTTCCAGACTGTTTTCCGCAAGCCATCTGCCGAAATGTTTCACGTCCCGCACATACTTTTCTATGGTTCCTCGGCTTCGTTCCTCCCGGACCAGCATATCCGCAAATTCTGTTAAAAGCTCCTCTCCGGGCCAAATTCTTTTTTCCTCTTCCATCATAAAGTCCTCCTTTTTCGCCTTAGGATTCCACACCTTTCATGTATTATACCGCGAACCGGAAAACAACACCTGCTTTTCGCTTCAAACAGTTCTTTAAAATTTTTTGTCTAATTTCCTCTTGACAGTGTACTATTACATATAGTACACTTAGTACACAGATGAGATTACAGGGAAAGGAGAGATTTATGTTTCAGCTTGATTTAACCAGTCACAAATCTATTTATGAACAAGTCATCGACAATTTTAAAGAGCTGATTATGACAGAGGCGCTGCCGCAGGATACCAAGCTGCCCTCTGTCAGAGAACTTTCCAGAGATTTAACCATCAATCCCAATACCGTCCAAAAGGCGTACCGCGAACTTGAGCGAGAAGGATTCATCTACTCTGCCGCCGGCAAAGGCACCTTTGTTGCTGACAAGGGTAAAATTATGCCTGACGAGAGGCGCATAGAAGAGATAAAAAAAGAAATATTTGACGCGTTCAAGGCGCTGCAGTATTTGGGGCTGACTGAAGACGAGGCGAAAAAAATCGTCTTTGCGGCAATTGAGGAAAGGAGATAACAAATGATTAAAGCAGAAAATCTATCAAAAACCTTTGACGGCGTACCTGCCCTGACCGACTTAAACCTTTGCGTGCAGAAGGGGTCTATCTACGGTTTAATCGGTATCAACGGTGCAGGCAAAACCACCGTCATCAACCTTCTTGCGGGTATTTTAAAGCCTGACGCAGGGTATGTCCTGATGGAAGGCGAACCGGTTTACGATAACCCGCCGCTGAAAGAGAAAATAGGCTTGATATCCGACGCCTTATGGTTTCCCGCCGGAAGCAGCCTGAACAGCCTGGCCCGCGTTTACAGCAAAATTTACAGGGACTGGAACCAAGAAAATTTTATGGAGATGATAAGTCTGTTCAAGCTGGATACGGGTAAGCACCTCCGCAGCTTTTCCAAAGGCATGAAAAAACAAGCAGCCTTCGCCCTAGCCCTGGCGGCCAAACCGAGCTGCCTGCTGCTGGATGAACCTATCGACGGCCTGGACCCTCTGGTCCGGAAAACAGTGTGGGGTTTCATTGTAGACCAGGTGGCTGAAAGGCAGATGTCGGTTTTGATATCTTCTCACAATCTACGGGAACTGGAGGGAATCTGCGATGATATCGGAATCCTCCATCACGGCAGAATGAAGCTGCAGCAGGATTTAGACGCTGTCAAACACAGCATGCATAAAGTGCAGATATCTTTCGGCAAGGAGGGCTGCCCCAAAGGGCTGACTGACTCTCTGCAAATTCTGCACAGGGAGCAAAAGGGTTCAGTAGAACTTTGGGTTGTCAGAGGCTCTCTGCAGAAAATCAGAGAAGTCATTTCTGCTTCCGGAGGAACACCCATAGTTTTCGATATACTGCCTTTGACCTTAGAGGAAATTTTTATTTACGAATTGGGAGGTGAGGACGATGAAATCAACCAGATTTTCCTTTAATATTTCAGCAAAACTGGTAGAAGAAGATGTGAAGCGTTACTGGCTGATTCCGGCCATGATATTTCTCATTTACTTTATTGTCGGGGCCGTCCCGCTCCTTGACGCCGCGGATAAATATATTTCCGTCAGTCTAAATTCTCAGCACAACGTTTACGCAAACAGCATTCAGATAGCGTTGATTTCTGTCAGCGCAATTTCCGCTGCGGCAAGCGTTTTTTCCTACCTGCACGGCAAGGCTTCTTCTGTCTTTGTGCACGGGCTGCCTTTCAGCAGAAAAACACTGTTCAGAAGTCACGCCTTTGCAGGCTGGCTCCTGGCCGTATTTCCCATCGTAATCAGCGGACTGTGTTTCATAGTCGTATGCGCACTGCAGACTGCTTCCGGGAAGGAAATCATCGAGTCGCCGGATGTCTATATACCCATAAGTTACGTGGATTATTACCTGGATTGGACGCTGTCCGCGCTGATAGCTGTTACCTTCGTATATGCTTTGGCGCTTCTGGCAGGGGTTATTGCGGGAAATCTTGCGGTCCATGTGCTTTTAGCCATGTTCTTAAACGGTATTGCCCCGGTCACAGTTTTTCTTGTCAACAACTATCTGTTTCGCTTTTTGAAAGGGTTTACCGCACCGCCTCTGGGCACCACGGACTTTTCCCCACTGCTTCGCTTTTACGGAGCCTGGGAATACTTTGATAAACTTCTGTATTGCGGCGCATATATCTCTTTCGCCCTGCTGTTCATATTCCTTGCAGCCGCACTGTATAAAAGACTGCCGCTGGAGAGGGCGGGAGATACTGTATTCTTCCCGGCCGCCGGAAAACTGGTCTGCCTGCTGTTTGCCTTCATCGGCATGGCCCTTTTCGGCCTGAGCAGCATAAGAGTTTGGGGCGGCGATACAACGGTCCGTTCCCTCTGCCTGGCCCTTATCGGTTCACTGCTGTTCTATCTGATAGGAAGGATGATTCTGGAAAAGAGACTGCAGGTTTTTCACAGGGAAACTCTGAAAGGTTACTGCCTGTTTCTGGTATTCGCCGCTGTTTTCTGCAGCTTTACCATCTTCGACGTCACAGGTTTTGAAACCAGGGTTCCCAATGCTTCCCAAATACAGTCGATTACACTGAGCGGCGCCGCAGGTCAGTCAGACGGCAATGCAGTATATACTTCTTTAGAAAGTTTTGAAGATATTCTGGCTCTGCATCGGGCCTTTATTGAGGAGGCTGAAGACTATGACCCGTCCGTGGTTTATGACACCATTTATCTGTCTTATAAGCTGAAAAATGGTAAAACCCTGGAAAGACGTTACGAATTTCAGCTTGAAGAGTCGGACAAAGTCTTTGCAGCCTATAATCATCTGTACAAAAGCGCCGCTTACCGAGAAAGACTGGACGAAACAGTACTGCTGCGCTCTAAAATTCAGAGTCTCAACGACCAGCTGCCGGGCTTCAGCGACAACTACGACGCTTTGATAGAAAAACTGCCTGAGGCCATTTTGGAAGACGCGGAAGAACGAAGTCTTATGCAGACTTTGTACAAAGGACAGTTCCTGGCCGATGAAAAATATACGCTCCGCTTCCGTTTTGAAGACGGCGGTACCTGGGAATATTACGTGACGACCTATGACAAAAATACTCTGGCACTCTGCGAAAAATATCTGAAAGGTTATTTGGGAAAGGGTTTTACCCCTGTGTAGTCGAATGGACAAACCGGCGGCGAGGGTGG
>CBCTFZ010000072.1:0-2806 GCA_965146355.1 uncultured Emergencia sp.
AAGTTGTGCTAATTTACAGCGTTTATTTCGTTTAGCACAAAAACATCTCACCACCCTTTGACCGCCGCTTCTTTTTGATTGTCTTGTCATATTCGTCATTTATAATACTGAAAAAGTATGCTAAAATGAAATCCAAATAGTAGGCGCGGCTTTGCTGCGTTATTCACCATAAGCTGCCATTTCATAGAAAGAAATTAAAAGGAGAATTTGACGATGATTGAGTATAACTACCTAGCTGATCTGGCGGTTCCTCTGCCGGAAGACATTCTGAAAGAAAAATGGAGCGGACATTTTGAGAAGGCCCGTCAGCTGATTGAAAGACGGCTCACCCAGTCACTTCCTGAGCCGCTGAGCCGTCGGCTGCAATTGGAATATGAGAATTTAGCACATATTGAGAACAACTACCTGTATACTCGAGACGAGGCTATAAAGCTTGTTCAGGAGAGGATACCTTCCTTTACCGCAGAGAAGTTTGATGAATTGCATATGGACGGAAAAATGGACTGGGTTTACCTGGAAGGAGAGGTTCGCTACATTAAGAGCTTTTTAGGAACTTTACTGAAAGTGTATCCGGAGCTTGTTGGTGAAAAGGAACAACGTATAGCCGCAGAGAAGCTGCGGCTTTCGGATGAGGAGTTGGCAATGGAGGATTTGATGGGGCGCCTGGAGGATGGTAAGGAAAATATTGCTCATATTCATATTCGTCAAGAAATCTCCGTAGCGCCAGGGGCATTTGAAAAAGAGGTTCTCCGTGTACATGTACCGCTGCCGGTGGAGCGACAGCAGATTCATAATCTGGAAATTCTGCAGATTAGTCCAGAGGCGTCCAGACTTCCTTCCAACCGAGAACCACAGCCGACAGTATATTTTGAGGGACAGTTTTCGGATGGACAGGTCTTTTCCGTAGAATACGCTTTCGACCATGTGACACGTTATAGGGATTTGGCTGCGGCTGATTTTAAGAAAGTTTCGGAGACGGCAATTCCGGAGTCGGAGAAAACTTATTTGAAAGAAGAACTGCCCCACATACAGTTTAGTCCGTATCTTTGCGCTTTGGCAGAGGAGTTGGCTGACCCGAAGGGTAATCTTTTAATTACGGCACGGCGAATTTATGATTATATCACCACAAAGGTACGCTATCGCTTTGTCAGAGACTATGCGGCCATCGATAATATTGCGGAATACTGCGCCGTCAATCAGCGAGGCGACTGCGGCGTACAATCTTTGCTGTTCATTACGCTTTGCCGTATTTGCGGGATTCCGGCCAGATGGCAGTCAGGTATAGATGCGAAACCGGGAGCGGTCGGCGGCCATGACTGGGCGATGTTTTACGTGCCGTCTATAGGGTGGGTTTACGCCGACCTTTCTTACGGAGGCAGCGCTTACCATAAAGGTAACTTCCAGCGGTGGAATTATTTCTTCGGCAATGCAGACCCCTTCCGGATTCCAATCAATAGCCAGTTTCAACGGGATTTGCAGCCTGCGAAAAAGTTTTGGCGCGACGACCCTTATGACAATCAATACGGCGAAATGGAATACGCGGACCGAGGACTTTATGGGAAGGATATTTGCTGCAGATATATAGAAAAAGATATTCACCTGGTTAAATAGCAAAAAAGGAGTTATAACAATGCTGTTTTATGGAAATTGGAAAAAACGCCTTCAGGCAGCGGTAATTGTATCTGTTCTGATAGTCTTTGCTGTTGTCGGCGCTCAGGTCGACGCTGCACTTGCGGAAACCTCGGAAAAAGACACGGACATGGCGCCGAACTGTAAGGCGGCAATCCTATATGAGGCCACTACCGACACCGTTTTGTATGAGAAGGAAGCCGACTTGCAGCTGCCACCTGCCAGCATGACGAAAGTGATGACGGCCATTCTGGTTCTGGAAAAGAATCCGGATTTAACGGGAAACCTGACCGTATCGAAAGATGCAGTGAGACATTATTACTGCAGCTACATGGTTCCGCAAAAGCATCTGCTGGAAGGGGAAGTTATTTCCTATGAGGAGTGTATGAAATATCTTTTGATTCCTTCGGGAAATGAAGCTGCTACAGCCTTCGCCTTTGATATGTGCGAAAATTACAGCGATTTTATCCAGATGATGAATGATAAAGCTGGGGAGATTGGATGCGAAAACACCCATTTCGCTGACTGTATTGGACTTGCATCCAATGACCATTATACGACGCCGCGGGACATGGTAAAGATTTTGCAATATGCTATGACTTTTGAAAAGTTTCGGCAGTGTACAGAGTTGAACGAAGGCGAGGTTCCCGCCTCCAATATGCGGGATAAAGGATTTGCTTACGCAACAACCAATTACGTAGCATTTCCTGACGACCGCTACGAAAGCCCATACAGCCAGTACATGAAAGGCGGAAAAACCGGATATACTCCGGCTGCGGGCTGGTGCTTTGCAGGCTGTATGGAGAAGAGCGGCTTGGAGTTTTACTCGGTCGCTATGGGCGGTGAACTTTTGGATTACAGTGATGGTGAGAGAGTTGTCCAAGGGGATTTTCTCGATACTATTAATATGTACAGTTTGACGGATAATCTGACTGCTGACAACATGGCCGAAAAGTATCCTAAGCCATCAAAGGCTCCCTATGTGATAATCGCCGCAGTGGTGGTTGCAGCATTGATTGCAGCGGGCGCAGTCTTTGTGAAAAAACGCAGACAGAAATAGTATACATTTGAATATCGGAATCATATTGATATATGGTATTAAAATTTTAAAACTTTTTATTGAAAACCACTTGACAGAGGTAGGGGAAAGATGATAATATAATCAAGCTGTCTCAAA
>CBCTFZ010000073.1:0-1655 GCA_965146355.1 uncultured Emergencia sp.
GGATTGCGGCCTGCGATATGGACGGCCAAGTCTATTACAAGCAGGATTTAACCGGTAAGCTGGCCGTGGTGATTGGCAGCGAGGGAGCAGGTATCAGTCAGCTGGTAAAGAAAAAATGCGACTTTGTAGTTTCCATGCCTATGACGGGCAAGATTACGTCTCTGAACGCCTCCAATGCGGCGGCGGTTCTGATGTACGAGGTGAGAAGGCAGAGAGATGGAAAATAAGGATTTGAACATTCTGACCGACGAGTCCATCGTAAAAATGGCCCAGGAGGGGAGCAGTACGGCTTATGAGTATCTGATTCAGAAATATAAGGCGCTGGCGAAGAATAAATCTAAGCATTACTTTATCGCAGGCGGAGATAACGAGGATGTGGTACAGGAAGGCATGATTGGTATTTTCAAAGCAATTCGGGATTTTGACCAGGAACAGAACGCATCTTTTCGTACCTTTGCTGAACTCTGCGTCAACCGTCAGATTATCACTGCCATTAAAACCGCTAACCGCCAGAAGCATCAGATTCTCAACGAATCGGTATCTCTCAGCGCGCAGCAGGAGCACGACAGCGAAGAAACTCCGGCGCTGGCTGAGCGCCTTGCGGCAAACAGCGCCGATACGGACCCTGAAGCCATGATGCTGATGAAAGAGGTTGTGGATTTTCTAAAAGCCAATGGGAGGGATATCTTCAGTCCTCTGGAAAACAGGATATGGAGCCAGATGCTGAAAGGAAAAAACTATCGAGAGATTGCTTTTTCTCTGAGAAAGTCCCCTAAGACCGTAGACAATGCGATTCAGCGGATAAAAAAGAAGATACAGTTGTTTTTGGAAAATTAGAAGTCTGAGGAATTTAACATGGTTAGAATTGAAACAAAACGCCTTTGGATTGAAGAGGCGGGAGAAGAACATATCGAAGAGATTATCGCGCTGGAGTCCCACCCGGAAAACAGGGATTACCTGTGGATTGGAACGCCCGATGAGCACCGCGATGAAATAAAGGACCCCAACCATCTGCTCCTTATCTTTAAGGAAAAGAGTGACGGAAGAATCGTAGGATACGCGCTGGTGCGCCTGGATTTCAAATCTCATATCTTTGAGCTGCGCCGCATTGCGATTTCTGAAAAAGCCGCGGGCTACGGCAGGGAATCCATGGAGGCGCTGATTCGCTACGCCTTTGAGGAAACCCAGACCAACCGGTTTTGGCTGGATGTATATCCTGACAACGAGGTGGGCATCATTCTCTATGAAAAGCTGGGCATGCACAGGGACGGAGTCCTGCGGCAGAACTATAAAGCGGAAAGAGGATATCTGGACCAGATTATTTATTCTCTTCTTCGCAGCGAGTACGTGAAACAGTAGCCGGCACCGGCAGCCCTAAACCGGCCATATGATTAAAAAAATATCAAAAATATCGTACTTTCATGGATTCTTCATGTTGACAATCGGGCAAAAATATAGTAGGATTATTCTTGTATGACAGGCTGTTGTAGCTCAGTAGGTAGAGCACTTCCTTGGTAAGGAAGAGGTTCGGCAGTTCAAGTCTGCTCAACAGCTCCAAATTTTTTATTTTAATTTATTTCTTAATTAAAAGGAGAAACGGAAAATGGCAAAAGCAAAATTCGAGAGAACCAAACCGCATATCAATATCGGTACAA
>CBCTFZ010000074.1:0-1582 GCA_965146355.1 uncultured Emergencia sp.
TCTCATCGCCGCTCTGCGGGACGTCTCGCCCTTGCCACCCCAGGCAAATGCGTCCCGCACCTACATCTCATCACCGTTCTGCGGGACATCTCGCTCTCGCTTCCATAAAAAAGACCCTCCGGGTGAAGGGTCTCTTTGCTTATGTTTTATTTCTCCTGGGCCATTTCCTTGATAACGGCGTCAATTTTATGTGCTACCTCTCTGAAATCTTCCTCCTTATAACCTCTTGTAGTCATCGGCGCTGTACCAATACGAACGCCGCTGGTTTCCTTCGGGGAACGCTTTTCTCCCGGCACACAGTTCTTATTCAGGGTAATGCCTACCTCGTCCAGTCTGTCCTGCAAATCCTTGCCGCTGAAAGGAAATTCCAGCAAATCCAGCAGGAACACGTGGTTGTCTGTGCCGCCGGTCACAATCTTATAGCCCAGCTTCAGAAATTCATCGGCGAAGGCTTTGCAGTTTTTGACTACCTGCTCCGCATATTCCTTGTATTCAGGCTGCAGCGCTTCTTCGGCGCAGACTGCTTTACCTGCGATGACGTGTTCTAACGGTCCGCCCTGGGCGTAAGGAAATACGGCGCTGTCAATCTTCTTCGCCAGTTCTTTTCTGGCAAAAATTAGGCCGCCCCTCGGTCCTCTCAGGGTCTTATGGGTCGTAGTCGTTACGATATCAGCATGCTCAAATGGAGACGGATGAGCGCCGCCGGCCACAAGGCCAGCGATGTGAGCCATATCCACCATGAAATAAGCGCCCACCTCTTTTGCAATCTCAGCAAAAGCTGCAAAGTCGATAATTCTCGCGTAGGCAGATGCACCGGTGAGAATCAGCTGCGGCTTATATTCATGAGCCTTCTTTCTCACGTCGTCCATGTCGATAAAGCCCTTTTCGTCAACATCATAAAATACCATGTTGTAAAGCTTTCCGCTGAAGTTGACGGAAGAACCGTGGGTCAGATGGCCGCCGTTATCCAGGCTCAAAGATAAGATGGTGTCGCCCGGCTTAAGGATTGCTTTATATGCGGCGAAGTTGGCCTGAGAACCGCTGTGGGGCTGTACGTTTACGTGATAATCCGTATTAAAAACCTTTCTCCATAAATCGCAGCAGTATTCCTCCAGTTCATCGACAAATTTGGTGCCGCCATAATATCTGCTGGTGTTGCCGGAGGTTCTTACATAAGGATAGCCTTCGGCGTATTTCCATGAAAGACAGCTGCCGCAGGCGGCCAGCACTGCCTCGGAGCAGTAATTTTCAGAAGCGATAAGCTCGATGTTATTCTTCTGTCTGTTATATTCCTGTTCAATGAGTTCTCCCACTTTCGGAGAAGTTTTTTTGATAAACTCAAAATTTTCTACGTTATAGGTGCTGTTATCTGCACCTTCTCTGTTAAACATAAATCCACATCCTTCCTTTTCCGGATTCAAACAAAGTTTACAAACACTTTTCATATTGTATCATAGAAAAGGCGGGAACATCAATAGATTTTTAAGGTCAAAGCACAAAAAACTCCCGTATTCCTTCATTCTTGACTATGGTCTGTCTCTAAAGGCTCCATCTGCAGGATGGATACTTCATAAGCGGTTTT